>JAXLRD010000032.1:0-91250 GCA_046331285.1 Vicinamibacteria bacterium | reverse complement strand
GCGCTGGAGCACGACCGGGCCGCGGAGGGCCTCTCGCCCGCGAAGAAGGCCGTCTCCCTCGCGCCCGACGCCGTCTGGAGCCGCTACGCGCTCGGGCGGGTCCTGGCGGCGACCGGGTCGGCCGGCGAGGCCGTCGCGCAGCTCGAGCGCGCGGACGCGCTCAAGCCGGAGGACCCCGACGTGCTCCTGGCCCTGGCCCAGGCGTACGGCCAGGCGGGCCGCCCGGGGGACGTCGAGCGCGTGAGGGCGAAGCTGCTGACCCTGCCGGCGCTCCGGGAGCCGCACCTGGTGCGTTGAGAGCGCCCGGCCGGCGCGGCCTCAGCCCTCGCCGCGGACCTTCGCCTCGAGCTCGGCCCAGCGCGCGTAGAGGCCGTCGACCGCGGCCTGGGCCTCGGCGAGCGCCGTGAGCCGCCGCTGCAGCTCGAGGTGGTCGGCCGCGACACCCGGGTCGGCCGCGCCCTCGCGCGCGGCGTCGAGACGGCCCTCGGCGTCGAGGATCCGCGCCTCCATCTCGTCCCACTCGCGCTGCTCGAGGTAGCCGAGCTTCCTCGGCTTCGCCGCCGGGGAAGCGCCGGCCTCGGCGGCCGGCCGCTCGGCGGCCTTCGCCGGGCGCGCGGGCGAGGGGCTCGTCGCCGCGCGCTGCGCGGCCTCCCACTGGTCGTAGTCGGCGAACGGCACCGCGCCGCCGCGCCCGTCGAGCGCGAGGATGCGCGTCGAGACGCGGTCGAGGAGGTAGCGGTCGTGGGTCACGAGCACGAGGGCGCCGGGGAACTCGAGGAGGCTCTCCTCGAGCACCTCCAGCGTGGGGATGTCGAGGTCGTTCGTGGGCTCGTCGAGCAGCAGCAGGTCGGCCGGTTCGAGCACGAGGCGGGCGAGCACCGCCCGCGCCTGCTCGCCGCCGGAGAGCCGACCCACGGGCGTCTCGAGCTGCTCCGAGCGGAAGAGGAACCGCCTCGCCCACCCCGCGACGTGGACGGAGCGGCCCTGGAACACGACCGAGTCGCCGAACGGGGCGAGCGTGCGCTTGAGCGACACCGCCGGGTCGAGCCGCGAGCGGTGCTGGTCGAACATCACGACGCGCAGGCCGTCCGCGTGCGCCACGGCGCCCTCGTCCGGCGCCTCCTGGCCGGCGAGGAGCCGCAGCAGGGTGCTCTTGCCCGTCCCGTTCGCGCCCATGAGGCCGACGCGCATCCCGGGCGAGAGGACGAGGCCGAGGCCGCGCACGATCTCGCGGGCCCCATAGCTCTTGCCGAGGCCCTCGGCGACCACGAGCCGCTTCGTCTTCCTCTCCGTCGCCGCGAAGTCGATCGCCACCGCGCCGCCGCGCGAGCGGGAGTCGAGGTCCGAGAGCTCCGCCTGGAGCCGCTGCGCCTCGTCGATCCGCGCCTGCGCCTTCCGCGTCCGCGCCTTCGCCTTGCGCGAGAGCCACTCGAGCTCGCCCCGCACGCGGTTGCGCAGCGACTCCTGGTACGCGGCCTGGCCGGCGAGGAGATCGTCCTTCGTCTCGAGGTAGTCGCTGTAGCGCCCGCGCACCTCCAGGAGGCCGGCGGCGAACGCGCGGTTCAGCTCGACGACCCGCCCGGCCACCGCCTGGAGGAAGTAGCGGTCGTGGCTCACCGCGACGAACGCCTCCGGCTCGCGCGGGAGGAGGTCCTCGAGCCAGAGGATGCCCTCGACGTCGAGGTGGTTCGTCGGCTCGTCGAGGAGCAGCAGCTCCGGCTCGCCGACGAGCGCGCGCGCGACGGCCAGCCTCTTCTTCCAGCCGCCGGAGAGGACCGCCGCCCGCTGGGCGGCGTCCGTGAAGCCGGCCTTGCCGAGAGCCACCGCCACCCGGGCCTCGGCCTCGTGCGGGTCGAGCCCCAGGCCGTCGAGGGCCGAGGCCAGCACCCCGCCGACGGTCGACCCGCCGTCGAAGACGGGATCCTGCGGGACGTAGCCGACGCGCAGGCGCTTGCGGGCCGCGCGCTCGCCGGCGGTGGGCTCCTCCAGGCCGGCGAGGACCTTCAGCAGGGTCGACTTCCCCGAGCCGTTCGGGCCGACGAGGCCGACGTGGTCGCCCTCGTAGACCCCGGCGAGAGGCCCTCGAAGAGAGGCGCGGCGCCGAACGCCACGGCCGCGCCACGGAGCGAGACGAGGAGGTCGGCCATCAGCGAACCGGCCTCGGCCGGCCGTCGATCCGCCAGGCCGCGCCCGCCACGAGGAGCTCCTTCTCCACCCGCGTGAGCTGCTTGAGGCGGAACTCCGTGCGCAGCGCGTGGCTCCACGTCCGGACCCGGCGCGACCAAACGAGGCGCACGGGTCGCCGCGCGCGCGTGTAGCGCGAAGCCGTGCCCCTCTCGTGCTGGTGGAAGCGGGCCGCGAGATCCCTGGCGGCTCCGGCGTAGAGCGAGCCGTCGCGGCAGACGAGCATGTAGACGAAGGGCAGGCGGTTCTCTCCTCGATGCAGTCGTCCATCCTCTCACGACCGCCGCGTCCGGGCGCGGCGGCGCGGCGGCTCCGGAGGCTGGCGCGGCCGGGGCCGCGCGGGGCCACAATGGCGTGGCGATGAACTCCGGCTACGAGTACCGCGAGCAGCTGCCGCCGGCCGCCCGCGGCCTCACCGCGGTCGAGTGGCTCGCGCGCACGCGCCGCCACTCGGACGCCGCGACGTGGCAGGACCGCGTCGCGCGCGGCGAGGTGTGGATCGACGGCCGCGTGGCCGTCGCCGCCGACCATCTCGCGGCCGGACAGTGGCTGGCGTGGCGGCGGCCGCCGTGGGAGGAGCCGGTCGTCCCGCTGGGCTTCGGGGTCGTCTTCCTCGACCCCGAGCTGCTGGCCGTCGCCAAGCCGCAAGGCCTGCCGTCGAACCCCGCCGGCGGCTTTCTGGAGCACACGCTGCTCGCGCGGGTGCGGCGGCGCTTCCCCGAGGCCGCTCCGCTGCACCGACTCGGCCGCGGCACGTCCGGCCTCGTGCTCTTCGCGCGCACCGAGGCGGCCCGCCGGCACGTCGCGGCGCAGTGGCGCGACGGCCGAGTCGAGAAGGAGTACCGCGCGCTCGTCGCCGGCCAGCCGCGGGAGGATCGCTTCACGGTCGACGCGCCGATCGGCCCCGTGCCGCACCCGCGGCTCGGCTCGGTGCACGCGGCCTCCGCCGCGGGACGGCCGGCCCTCTCGCACGTGCACGTCCTCGGCCCGCGCGACGGCGCCGCGCTCGTCTCGGTCGCGATCCCGACGGGCCGCCCGCACCAGATCCGCATCCACCTCGCGGCGGCCGGCCATCCGCTCGTCGGCGATCCCCTCTACGCGCCGGGCGGCGGCTTCACGCCGGAGGCGGCGCCCGGCGAGACGGGCTACTGGCTCCACGCGCACCGGCTCGCGCTCGTCCACCCGGCGACGGGCGCGCGGCTCGAGCTCGAGTGCCTTCCGCCGCCCGCCCTGCGCTGAGCACGGCGCGGCGGCCGGCCTTCAGTGGCCGGTCGTCTTCACCTCGTGCAGCGACGCAGCGCCGCTCAGCCGCGGCCAGGCGAAGCCGTAGAAGGCGACGAAGGCGAAGCAGCCCAGCGGGACGACGAAGGCGCGCGACATGCCGTGGTGGTCGCCGACCCAGCCCATGAGCTTGGGCAGCAGCGCGCCGCCCATGATCGCCATGACGATGAAGGCGGACGCCTGCTTCGCCCGCGCGCCGAGGCCGTGGATGCCGAGCGCGAAGATCGTCGGGAACATGATCGACATGAAGAAGTAGCTCAGGAAGACGCAGGCGACCGAGAACCACCCGAGCTTCAGGAAGACGAGGAAGCACATCACCGTGTTCACGAGGCCGTAGACGCCCAGCACCGTGTGGGCGGAGTACCGGCGCAGGATGCCGGCGCCGCTGAAGCGGCCGGCGAGGAAGAAGACGAAGCCGAGCGAGGCGAGGTTGGCCGCGCCCTGGTCGGTCAGCTGGAGAGCACCGCCCGAGCCGCCCTCGATCCAGCTCTTCAGGAAACCCTCGCGCCACGTGTCGGGGAACGGCGGCGTCTGCGACGTCATGTAGTTGATGAAGAAGCTGAAGATGCCCGCCTGCGCCGCGACGTAGAGGAACTGCGCCAGCACCGCCAGGGAGAAGTGCGGGTGGCTCCAGATCGAGTGCGCGCCCGGCGCCGCCGCGTCGTCGAGGTGGTAGTCGTCCTCGGTCCGGATGTCCGGCACGTCGGCCTTCAGGAAGACGAGCACCAGGAGCACGACCACGACCGCCACGATCGCGTACGGGATCCACAGCGTCTGCGATCCGGTCGAGGCGCCCGTCTCGTCCTTGCCGTAGAAGAACGCCGCCCCGGCGAGCGGGCCGAGGATCCAGCCGATGCCGTTCATCGACTGCGCGAGGTTGATGCGGGTCGCGGCGTAGCGCGGGTCGCCGAGGACGGTCGTGTACGGGTTCGCGATCGTCTCGAGGAAGGTGAGCCCGGCGGCGATCACGCACACCCCGAGGAGGAACGCCCAGAAGGACGCGATGCGCGTGGCCGGGATGAACCAGAAGCCGCCGAGCGCCACCATCAGGAGGCCGGCGACGATGCCGCCCTTGTAGCCGAGCTTCGTCGCGAGCCAGCCCGCCGGCAGCGCCATCAGGAAGTAGCCGAGGTAGTGCGCGAACTGCACCCAGGCCGACTGCGCGAGCGTGAGCTTCAGCTCGGTCTGGAAGTGCTTGTCCATCACGTCGATCATCCCGTTGCAGAAGCCCCACAACAGGAAGAGCGAGCTCACGAGGGCGAAGGTGACCCAGACGTTCCGGCCGTCGGGCGTGACGAACATGCCCTTCTTCTGCTCGCTCATGTCGCGTGCCTCCGCGCCGCCCGGGTCGCCGCCCGTGGCGGGCGGCAGGGGACGGCAGGCTTGTAGCAGGAGACGCGCGGGCAGGCAAACCGGCCGGGCGGAGCGGGAGGGGTCGGCCATCCGCCGGGCGCCGCGCGCGGCGGCGAATCGCCTGCGGTTAGAATGGCGGAACCGTCCCTGAACAAGCCAGCCGTCCCTGCGCACGGAGGGAGCGTGAGCGCCGACTTCCACGGTACCGACGCGGACCGCCGGATCGCGGCCCTGCGGGCCGCGGCCGAGGCCATGGCCCGCGGCGAGCTGCGCCCGCCGCTGCCCGCGGTCACCGACAGCGCGGACGCCGACGAGGTCGACCGGCTCGGGGTGGCGCTGTGGCGCCTCGGGGCCGAGCTCGAGCGGCGCTTCGCCGAGGCGACGGCGCTCGTGCGGCTCGGCGAGAAGGTCAACGCGGGCCTCCTCCTCGACGAGGTGCTCGACCAGGTGTTCGACTCGTTCCGGTCGGTGTTTCCCTACGACCGCATCGGCTGCTCGATGCTCGAGGACGACGGGCACCTCGTCCGCTCGGTGTGGGCGCGGTCCGTCCGCGAGGAGACGAAGCTCGGCGTCGGCTACTGCGCCCCCCTCGCCGGCAGCAGCCTCGCCCGCATCATCGAGACGGGGCGCCCGCGGATCATCAACGACCTCGAGGAGTACCTCCGCGAGCACCCGCGGTCGGAGTCGACCCGGCTCGCGCTCGCCGACGGCGTCCGCTCGAGCCTCACCTGCCCGCTCGTCGCGCAGGGCAAGCGCGTCGGCTTCGTCTTCTTCAGCAGCCACCAGCCGAACACGTACTCCGAGCGCCACGTCGAGCTGCTGACGCTGATCGCCGGCCAGCTGTCGCTCGTCGTCGAGAAGGGGCGGCTCTACGCCGACCTCCTGCACACGAAGACCGAGCTCGAGGCGGCGAACGAGACGCTCAGCCAGGTCGCGCGCATCGACGGCCTCACCGGCGTCGTCAACCGGCGGACGATGGACGAGATGCTCGACGTCGCGTGGCGCCGCGCCGTGCGCCACCGGCTCCCGTTCTCGCTCATCCTCATCGACATCGACCACTTCAAGGAGTTCAACGACCGCTACGGCCACCTCGAGGGCGACCGCTGCCTGCAGCGGGTGGCGTCCGAGATGCGGGCGGCGCTGCGGCGGCCCGACGACTTCGTCGCCCGCTACGGCGGCGAGGAGTTCCTCGCCTTCCCCTCCGCGTCGAACGTCGAGCTGGCCGAGCAGTTCGCGGAGCAGCTGCGGCAGCGCGTCGAGCGTCTCCCGATGTGCATGGCCGGGGCCACCGAGCCCGTGCGGGTGACGATCAGCGCGGGGGTCGCGGGCGTCGACGTGGCGGCCGCGGGCTCGGTCACCGACCTGATCGCGCTCGCCGACCGGGCGCTCTACTCCGCGAAGGCGGCCGGCCGGAACCGCGTCGTCCGCGCCGGCGAGCCCTGAGGGGACGCGGCGAACCGATGAGCGAAGCCTGGTACTACGCGCTCGGCGGCGAGCGTCGAGGGCCGGTGACCCGTGAGGTCCTCGATCGGCTCGCGCGCGAGGGGACGATCGCGCCGGGCGTGATGGTCTGGGCGCCCGGCCTGCCGGGCTGGGTCGACGCCGCCTCGGTCGAGGGACTGCCGCTCGCCCCGCCGCCGCCCCCGCTCCCGGTGCCCGTGGCCCCGCCCGCGTCGACGGCCGCGCCGGACCGCGGGTTCCTGGGCGGCATCGCGGCGAGGATCAGCGCCGCCTCGGACCTGCCTACGATCTCGGCCATGCCGGTGGCGCGGATGCTCGTCGGCGGCCTCGGCCAGTCCACGCGCACGGAGGACGTCGAGGAGCTCCTGACCGTCGGCACGCGGGTGACGACGCCGCTGCTGGCCGACGTGCCGTCGGGCTGGCCGATGCCGCGGATCTTCTGGCGCATCCTCGGCGGCGCGCTCGCCACCTACTTCCTCCTGTACCTCGGCGTGGCGCAGTTCAGGAACTTCAACTTCTTCCCCGGCCTGATCGTCGTGGGGTCCTTCGTCGTGCCGTTCTCGGTCGTGGTGCTCTTCTTCGAGCTGAACACCCCGCGGAACGTCTCCGTCTACCAGGTCGGCAAGATGCTGCTCCTCGGCGGCACGCTGAGCCTCGTCGCGACGGTCTTCCTCTTCGACGTGATCCCCGGCTCGGGGGTCGGCTCGCTCCTGCCGGCCCTGCTCACCGGCGTCACCGAGGAGACGGGCAAGGCCCTCGCCCTCCTGATCGTCCTCGGCTCCCGCCGCTATCGCTGGCAGCTGAACGGCCTCCTCTTCGGCGCGGCGGTCGGAGCCGGCTTCGCCGGCTTCGAGTCGGCCGGCTACGCGATGCGGGCCGCGCTGGGGGCGAACTCGATCGGGGCGGCCGTCGACAGCGTCACGCTGCGCGCGCTGCTCTCCCCGGGCGGGCACGTGATCTGGACCGCGATGGTGGGCTCGGCCCTCTGGCGGGTGAAGGGCGACCGGCCCTTCGCCGCGGGGATGTTCTTCCACCGCGACGTCCGCCGCCGGTGGGGCATCGCCGTGCTGCTGCACGGGCTCTGGGACGCGAACCTCTTCCTGCACCCCTTCCTGAAGCTCTTCGGGCTCGTGGTGGTCGGCTGGTACCTCGTCTTCGCGATCCTGAAGCAGGCCCTCGGCGAGGTGGAGGAGGCGCGCGCGGCGGCCGGCGCGCCCGCGAGCGCGCCCTAGCGGCCGATCTTCGCCCTCGCGTCCCGCAGGCAGCGTCGGTAGTCGCCGTCCTTCATCTGCAGCTCGAGCTGCTCCGGCGCCGGGTTGATGCCCGGGTTGTACGGGTCCTGGCGCAGGATGCCGTCGATGTTCGGCAGCGCGGCGCGGGCCGCGCCGCCGAGCGAGGCGAGCGCCTGGCAGGCGGCGATGCGCACGTCGTAGCTCTCGTCCTGCTGCATGAGGGCGGTGACGTTCGGCACGGCGCCGCCGCCCACCGCGGCCACGAGGGCGCCGATGCCGCGGATGCGGCTCGCGGCGCTCCTCGAGCCGAGGTCGCGGTTCGCCGCGTCGATCCGGCGCTTCTGGGCCTCGGACTCCTCCTCCGCCTTTCGCGCCGCCGCCATCTGCTCCCGGCTCATCTTCAGGCCTCGGGCGAGCGCCTCCTCGAGCTCGGCGATCTTCTGGTTGACCTGCGTCACGTTGCGCCCGCCGGCGCCGGCCTTCGCCGCGAACTCCTTGGCCCGCGCCGCGTCCTCCTTCGAGGCGTCCCGCGACGCCTTGAAGAAGTAGCCCCACGCGGCGCCCAGGTTCGCGTCGGGGCCGGCCTTCTCGGCGTCGATCCTCATCGCCAGGCCGTAGGCCTCGATCGCGTCGTCGTAGGCGCTCGTGTAGGAGTAGGCCCAGCCGAGCCCGAGCGCCGCCTGCACCTGCCTGGGGTCGAGCTCGAGCGCCTTCCGGTAGGCCGCGATCGACTCCTGCGGCCGATCGAGGTTGCGGTAGACCCAGCCGAGGTTCGTCCAGCCGGCCGCGTCCTTGTAGCCCGCAGTGGCCGTCACGCGCTGCAGCTCGGCGAGCCCCGCGTCGAGCCGCCCGGCCTGGCCGAGGACGAGCCCGTACGTCGAGCGATAGGCGAGGTTCTGCGGAGCGAGCCCGACGGCCTTCCCGTAGGCCTCCGCTGCTTCGTCGTAGCGGCCGAGCGCGTGGTACGCACGGCCGAGCAGGACCCAGCCGTCGGGATTGCCCGGAAGGCCCTTCGTCGCCGACTCCAGGAACGAGACCGCTCCGGCGGCGTCGCGGTGACGGACGGCGTCCTCGCCGATCATGCGGTCGATCTCGGGACTGCCGGCTCCTTCGGCGGTCATCTTCCGGGCCTCGGCGATCGCCGCCTCGCGGTTGCCGCGGGCGAGCTCGACCTGGACGAGAGCCATGCGGGCGGGCCGGAAGCCGGGGTCGACCTCGAGGGCCTGGCGGTAGGCCAGGGCCGCGGGCTCGAGCTGCCCGTTCGCCTCGAAGACCTTTCCGACGGCCTCCTGCACGACCGGGTTCGTGCGATCGAGGAACGCTCCCTGCTGGGCGAGGCCGATCGCCTCGCCCCACCGGCTCGGGTCGCTGGCGATCGTGGCCACGCCGAGGGCGGCGAAGCCCTCGCTGAAGTGGTCATCGAGCTCCGTGGCCTTCTTCGCCGACGCCACGGCGTCGGCCGGCCGGCCGAGCGCGAGCTGGGCCCGCGCGAGGCGCGAGTAGGCGAGCGCCGAGCGCGGCTCCAGCTCGATCGCCCGTCGGAGCGCCGCCTCGGCGTCGGCGCTGCGTCCGGCCGCCACGAGCGCCTCGCCGAGCGCGACCTGGGCGAGCGCGCCCGAGGCCCCGGCCGCGGCCTTCTCCGCGGTCGCGAGCGCTGCCCGGCCGTCTCCCGCGCGGACCTGCGCCCGGGCCAGCGCGGCGAGCGTCGACGGGGTCTCGCCCGCCGCGACCGCCTCCTTGGCGATCGCGAGCGCGTCCGCCGTCCGCCCGCGGCGCAGCGTGAAGTGGGCGACCGCGGCGAGGACGTCCCCGCGGGCCGGGCCGGCCGCCGATGCCTTCGCCTTGTCGTACGCGGTCGCGGCCGCGTCGAGGTTGCCGAGCTGCTCGTGGAGGCGGCCGAGAGCCACCTGCCCCTCGGCCCCGTTCTCCGAGGCGGCGCGAGTCAGGGTCCGGACGGCCTCGTCGGGCTTGCCCCTGGCCAGCTGCTCCTCGGCCTTCGCGACGGCCTGGTCGAGCCGCGACTGCGCGGCGGGCGAGGTGGCGGCGACGAAGGTCACGGCGAGCACGGCGAAGGCTCTCTTCATGGTCGGCCCCAGGTCTCTTCTCGGGCGGCGTTCCGACGCGGACTCGCCTCTCCCGGCGGTATCTATTGGACACCGGGAGGTCGCGTCAAGTTCGCCGGCCGCTCCCGGGGCTCGTCTAGACTGGGGGCTCACACTCCGCGCGCGAGGGGCTCGGGCTTCGTGCGCGCGCGGATCCAGGAGGAGGCTCGATGACCGACCTGGCGTTGCGCGTGCGCGGCCTGCGCAAGCGCTACCCGAAGGTGACCGCCGTCGACGGGCTGGACCTCGACGTCCGGCGGGGCGAGGTCTTCGGCCTCCTGGGCCCGAACGGCGCGGGGAAGACCACGACCCTCGAGATGATCGAAGGCCTGACGCCCGCCGACGAGGGCCAGATCGAGATCCTCGGTCTCGACCTGAGCCACCACGGCCGCGAGATCCGCTCGCGCTTCGGGGTGCAGCTCCAGAGCACGAGCCTCTTCAACAAGGTCACGCCCCGGGAGGCCCTCGACCTCTACGGGAGCTACTACGCGCGGCGACGGCCCACCGCGGAGCTGCTCGACCTCGTCCAGCTCTCGGACAAGGCCGACGCCTACCACGTGACGCTCTCGGGCGGACAGCAGCAGAGGCTCGCGGTCGCGCTGGCGCTCGTGAACGATCCCGAGCTCGTCTTCCTCGACGAGCCGACGACGGGGCTCGACCCGCAGGCTCGCCGGTCTCTCTGGGAGGTCGTGCGGCGGATGAAGAGCGAGGGCCGGACGGTGATCCTCACCACCCACTACATGGAGGAGGCCGAGGCGCTCTGCGACCGCCTCGCCATCATGGACCACGGCCGCATCCTGACGTCCGGCTCTCCGCTCGGCCTCGTCCAGGAGCTGCGGATCCCGAGCGTCGTGGAGCTGGCCTTCGGCGCCGCGGCCCCGCCGGCCTCGGCGTTCGCCGCCGGCCTCGGCCAGGAGGTCACGGCCCGCGGCGATCTCTGGGAGATCCCGACGCAGGATCCCAAGGCCCTGCTTCCGCGGCTCCTCGACCTCGCCGAGTCGCAGGCCATCGCGTTCGAGCAGATTCACGTCCGCCGCGCGACGCTCGAGGACGTCTTCCTCCACCGCACCGGCCGCAGCCTGAGGGACTGAGATGAACAGGATCTGGCGGCAGTTCCGGCTCGAGTGGCTGCTGTTCCGTCGCGACCGGATGGCGATGTTCTGGACCTTCCTGTTCCCCGTGCTGATGCTCGCCCTCTTCGGGGTCATCTTCCGACCGAGCTCGGGGCCGGCACTGACCCTCGTCTCGGTGCGCGCGGCCGACGCCCCTCCTGACGCGGCCGCCCTCGCCGAGGCCCTCGCCCACACCCCCGTCAAGGTGGTCGAGCTGTCTCCCGAGGAGGCCGAGGCACGCTGGCGCCGCGGCGAGACCGCCGCGCAGCTCGAGTGGGACGGACAGGGGCCTCGCCTGAAGGTGAACGCGTATCTCATGGCGCAGGGCCAGGCCGCGGCGCAGGTCGTCCAGCAGGTGAGCCTGGTCCTCCAGGCGAAGAAGGAGGGCGTCGAGGCGCGGCTCATCCCGATTCAGAGCGAGAGCCCGGGCCACGCCCGCGCGACCAACTACGCAGCCTTCCTCCTGCCCGGGCTCATGGGCCTCAATCTCCTGACGATGGGGCTCTTCAGCGTCGGCATGGTCAACGTGTCCTACCGCGAGAAGGGCAAGTTCCGCCGGCTCGCGGTGACGCCGCTGCCCAAGTGGGTCTTCCTCGCCGGCCAGGTGCTCCACCGCCTCACCGTCGTCGTGCTCCAGTCCCTTCTCATGCTCGCGGTGGGCTACTTCGCGTTCGGCATCTCGAACAAGGGCAGCTACCTGGCACTGGCTCTCGTCCTCGCGCTCGGCACCGCGTGCTTCATGGCCCTGGGCTTCGCCCTCGCGGGATTCGCCGAGACGGCCGAGTCGTACGCCGCCATCTCCAACCTGGCGTTCTTTCCGATGATGCTGCTCTCGGGCGTCTACTTCACCCTCGACTCGGCGCCCCGCTGGGTCCAGCAGGCCGTCGTCGCGCTGCCGCTGTCGCCCTACCTGAAGGCGCTCCGCGCCGTGTTCAACGACGGTACGGGCCTCGGCGAGCACACCTTCGGGCTCGCCCTCGTGGCCGCGTGGGCGGTCGTCGCGTTCCTGCTCGCGGTGCGCCGCTTCCGCTGGAGCTGACCCCTGCCGAGGAACGCGGCGAACCGGGGCCGGATGCGCTGCCCGCGCTGCTGGGTGCGGACGGAGCACTGCCTCTGCGCCGACGTGCGCCCCTTCGACACGCGGACCGAGCTCGTCGTCGTGCGCCACGACGACGAGCTGCGGAAGGCCACGGCCACCGCGCGCATCGCAGCGCTGGCGCTGCCGCGACTCACTCTCGTCGGCTACGGCGACCAGCCGCACCTCGTGAACGAGGCGCTCGCCCCTCTCGTGGCCGGCGAGGGAAGCTACCTCGTCTACCCCGCCGAGCCCCGCGCGGAGTGGCCGACGAGTCCTCCCCGCCAACTCGTGTTCCTCGACGCGACCTGGCGCCGCACCCGGCGGATGGCCCGGCGCCTCGGCTCGCTCGCCTCGCTCCCGCGGCTCTGGCTCCCCGCCAAGGCGGAACCGGTGCTGCGGCTGCGCCAGTCCGCGCTGCCGGAGGGGCGCTCGACGCTCGAGGCGATCGCCGACGCGCTGCGCCTCGTCGGCGAGACGGCAGTGGCCGACGGCCTCGCCGCTCTCCACAAGCTCCACGCCGTGCGCGTCCTGCAGGCGCGCGGCGTCTGGCCTCGGCCGGGCGACGAGTGGTTCGTGGAGCGAAAGGTGGGCGAACTCGACTTCTCCCTGGGGGGAGAAGTTGGCGGGGTGGACGGGACTCGAACCCGCGACCTCCGACGTGACAGGCCGGCGTTCTAACCGACTGAACTACCACCCCGCTCGGGTGGCGCCGGGTTTCCTTCGGGGAATCCTGGTGGGCGGTACAGGATTCGAACCTGTGACACCCGGCGTGTAAGACCAGTGCTCTACCGCTGAGCTAACCGCCCAGGCGGACAATCGCAAACACTATCGCAAGGGAAGGGACGCGTCAAATCGGCCGGTCGGGAACCGCGCGCGGCGGGCGGCTACGCCGTGGCGGCGCCGAGGCAGTCGGGCAGGGCGTCCCGCCAGTGGCGCAGCGGCGGCAGGCCGAGCGCGCGGTAGCGCGCAGGAGAGAACGGACCGCAGGGGGCGCGGCGCGGGCAGGGCGAGCTCGGCGAGCGCGATCGGCTCGACCTGCGCCGAGGCGCCGGCGGCGGCGAGGGCGGCCAGGGCGAGCTCGTGCCACGAGCACGAGCCCTCGTTCGCGACGTGGAAGAGGCCGCGCGCCCTCGCGCGGACGAGGGGCGATCGCCGCCCGCGCGAGGTCCTCCGCGCAGGTCGGCGCGAAGACCTGGTCGGCGACGACCGGAGCGGCTCGCCGGCGCGCGCCCGCGCGACGATGCGGTCGACGAAGGAGCCGCCCTTCTACTCGCTGCCGCCCCGGCCGAAGGCCGCTCGTCCGGACGATCAGGTGGTCGGCGCCGCTCGCGGCGACGAGCGCCTCGCCCGGCAACTTCGACGCGCCGTAGACGCCGAGCGGCCGCGGCGTCCTCCTCCGTGTACGGCCGGTCGAGCGCCGTCGAAAACGTAGTCCGTCGAGAAGTGGACGATCGCGGCCCCGCCTCGCGCGCGGCGCGGCGAGGTGGTGCGGCGCCGCGGCGTTCACGGCGAAAACCGGGCCCGGCTCGGCGGCGGCGTCGATACCTTGTTCCAGGCCGTCGCGTTCCAGGCGACGTCCGGCCGGACGCGCGCGACGAGGCCGCGACGGCCGCGCCGTCCGTGACGTCGACCTCGCCGAGGTCGCCGGCCCAGGCGACCTCGGGGCCGAGTCGCGCCACGAGCTCGCGGCCGAGCATCCGAGCGAGCCGGCGACGAAGGGCCCTCATCCGCCGATCTTCCCGGCGAGGTCGAAGTCGAGGGCCGTGAGCCTCCGCGTCGTGCGTCGAGAGGGCGAGCGTGACCTTCGCGTAGCGGACGTCGATGTCGGGGTGGTGGTCTCCGCCTCGGCGAGCGCGTGGTTGACGAAGGCGAGCAGTACGAAGTCCGCGAAGGCGAAGGTGCGGCGGATCTCGTCCCGTGGCGCTCCCGGCAGGCCGCGCAGGCGGCGGTCGATCTCTTCGTCGCTCAGTCGGTCGGCCATCGCGGACCTCCTCGAGGCTCAGGCGTTGCCGTTCGGCTCCGCGGGCGGGCGGCGACGGCGACGACGGCGGCGGCGCTTCGACGGCGCGTCAGGGTCGCGCGGCGCGCGGGATGGAGCACGTCGGTCCCGGCCCCGGCGGCCCCGGCCGGCCACCCGGCCGGCTCCCGGGGTCGACGGGGCCCGGCCCCAGGCCGCCAGTGGGCGGCGAGGTCGCGGCCGCCGTCGCCGCCGTGGATCTCGAGCCAGCGGACGGCCTCGTCGAAGTAGGCGCGGGCGGCGAGCGCGCGGCGGGCCGAAGCGGGCGCGTGCGCCTCGCGCAGCCGCCGCCCGGGCCATCAGCACGAGCCGCAGCCGCTCGAGGTCGCGGCGCGCGAAGGGCAGAATCCCGGCCGGGCAAGGCCTCCGGCCCCCTCGTCCTCGCCGACGCCGAGCGCCTCCATCTCCGCCTCGACGACGTCGCGCTCCGGCCGGTGGCTCGGCGCCTTCGGTCGCCGCCTCCGCGCCCCTCGCGGCGCGGCGGCGGCACCGCGGCGATGCGCTTGAGCGGCACGCCGAGCGGCTGGAGGAGCGAGCCCATGAGGAGCGCGTTCGTCAGGTCCTCGGCGGTGGCGAGGCCCGCGCGGCGGTGCTCGTCGGCCGGCTGAGGCTGCCGACGAGCCGAGCCGCCCTCGGCCAGGGCGCGGTCCGCCTGCGGGAGGAGGTAGGCGAGCAAGCCGCAGGCTGGAGCGTCTCGAACGTCTCGCGCAGGCGGCCCTGGCGGAGGATCTTGTAGATCTCCTCGAGGATCCGCGCGGGCGAGCTGCGCACGATCTCGCCGCGCATCGCCCGGATCGACTCGGCGGTGTGCGGGTCGATCGTGAAGCCTGGCCAGCCGCGATGGCGACCGCGCGCAGCATCCGCACGGGGTCCTCGCGGAAGCGCACGTCCGGGGTCGCCGGTCCTTGGATGACCCGGGCCGTCAGGTCCTCGGGGCCGCCCACCCAGTCGATCACGGAGAAGGTCGCGATGTCGTAGAAGGGCGCGTTCACCGTGAAGTCGCGGCAGGCGTCCTCCTCCGGCGTCGAAGGTGTTGTCGCGGCGCACGAGGGTCTCGCCCTCGTCGGGCAGCAGACCTTGGACATGCTCACCTCGACCACCTTGCGCCCGAAGCGCACGTGCGCGGGCGGAAAGCGGCCGACGATGAAGCAGTTGCGGAGGAAGAGCTTGCGCACCTGCTGCGGGTGCGCGGTCGTGCCGATGTCGAAGTCCTTCGGCGCTGCCGCTGGGAGCAGGTCGCGCCGCCCCCGACGAGGAGTAGGCGACGAAGCCGGCGCCCTTCAGGCGGTAAAGGACCCGCAGCGCGTCGGGGTCGATGTTCTTGCGGGAGACGTTGTGCTCCGACCGCGAGAGGATGCGGGGCGTTGTGCTCGGGCAGGGTGACCTCCACGAGGTGATTATATTCGCCGCAGGAGGACTCGCCCGGCCGTCCCGCTCCGCCCGGAAGCGGACGCCCTCCGGGAAGAGCTCGCCGTCCCGGAAGGGGGAGCATCGGCCGCGAGGCGTCCCGCTCGTAGGTCCCCGGCCTCGACGAGGGCCGGGGCGCCGATGAAGAGGAGCTCGCGCCGCGGGGTCCGGGATCGACACCGCGCCCTCCTCGCGCCGCACGTCGGCGAACGGCAGCTGCTCGTCGGCCATCAGCGCGCTCCCCGCTGGATCGCCTTGCGGGCCAGGTGCTCGAGGATCTTCTTCTCCTTCGGCGTGAGGGGTCTGGGTCCGCTGGACGAGCGCGCGCCAGTCCTCGAAGTAGCCGTCGGTGTTCGCGGGCGGCAGCGCGCCGATCGCGAGGAGCCCCTCCCGCAGGAGCGCGAGGAGGGCCTCCTTCTCGTCGTGAGTGGCGAGGCGGCGCGCGGTCGGGGCCGGGCGGGGCGCCGCCCGGTACACCTCGTACGCCGCGATCGCGACCGCGTGGGAGAGGTTGTAGGACGGCTGCCCGGGGTGCGACGGGATGAAGGCGGCGCGGCCGCAGCCCGCGATCTCCGCGTTCGTGAGGCCGCTCGTCTCGGGGCCGAAGACGAGGGCCGCCGTCTCCTCGCGGCCGAGGGCGGCCACCGCGGCCGCCGCGTCGCGCACGTCCCGGACGGGCGGCCCGGACGGGCGACGGCCGGTGAGGGCGACGGCGAGCGCCGTTCCCGCGAGGGCCGCCTCGAGGTCCGGGAAGACGCGCGCCTCCTCGAGCAGCTCGTGAGCGCCCCAGGCGCTGCGCCAGCACTCGACCGTGCGCCAGTCGCCGGGCGCCACGAGGTCGAGACCGGCGCAGCCGGTGTTGCGCGCGACGCGGGCGCAGGCGCCCACGTTCGCCGCCGTCTCGGGACGGACGAGCACCAGCCGGACGCGCGGCACGAACCGCTAGCCGGACGTCGGGTCGTCGCCGAGCCGCGAGGAGTCGGGCCAGTGGCGCAGGAAGCGCCTCACCCGCGGGTGCTGGCGGCAGTAGTCGAGCAGGTACGTCCGCAGGCGCTCGCGATCGTGCTCCGACATCTCCGTGAACTGCAGGCCCGCCCCCGGCGGCAGCGACTTCGAGGCGAGCGGCGCGCCCTCGGGGTGCCACCACGCGACGCGGCAGCGGGAGCGGAACGGGATCTCGCTCCCCGGCCACGGGAAGGTGATGTCGATCTGCTCCTGGTTCGGCAGCGGGTCGTGCCGCTCGACGAAGACCCCCTCCATGCCGATGTCGATGAGGAAGGTCTCCTCCTCGCCGCCGCGCCAGGCCAGGGTGGCCTTGCGCACGAAGGGGATGCGCAGCTGCCGGAGGATGTCGTCGGGCGGCTGCGGTTCGGTTCCGCTGGTTCGCGCGTCCGACATGAGATTCCTTGTTCCGTCGAGGACCGTAGCACCGGCCCCCACGGGTGTCAACGCTCGTTGACAGCACCGGACCCGTATGGTGCAATCGCGCGCCGCGGGGGGATCTTCTTTTCCCTCTGTGCTTTTGGGAGGTTGGGCCGTGGCCGAGCAGCGCCCCGATCGCGTGAGCGTCCCCACTCTCGTCGTGACGGGAGGCCCGCTCGACGGGACGACGTACGAGCTGCCGGCATCCGGCGACTGCGTCATCGGCTCGAGCATGGACGCCAACGTCCAGATCCTGCTCGGCAACGTCGAGCCCTTCCACGCGCGCGTCGCGATCGACGCCGTCGGCTCGGTCACGATCGCGGACGCGGGCAGCGCGACCGGGACCTTCGTGAACGGCGAGCGCGTCGAGGGCGAGCACCCGCTGCGCGAGGGCGACCGCATCTGCCTCGGCCCGCCGGGCGCCAAGGGCAGCGCGAAGATGCTGGTCTGCCTGCCCGGCGACCAGCCGGGGGCCACGACCTCCGGGAACCTGCGGGACTTCGGCCTGGAGCTCGGCGAGGCCGCGTCGGCCGTGTTCGACGGAGCCGCGACCGCCGTCCAGGTGTCCGCGGACGACGGGGAGGACCTCTTCTCCGCGCCGCTGCCGATCCCGGCGGCGACGCCCGCCGAGGAGCCGGCGCCGACGGCCTTCGCGCCGCCGAGCCCGGCGGCGCCCCCGGCCGGACTGGCGCCCGCGCCGGTCTACGCCGCGCCGCCCCCGCCTCCCCCCCGGTCGCAGCCCAGCGCTGCTCCGCCGCCTCCGGCCGCGCCGCCCCCGCCGCCTCCTTCTCAGGCGCCCAAAGGCGCGGCTCCCCCGCCGCCTCCGCCGTCCTCGAGGCTGACCGCGCCGCCCCCGCCCCCGCCCTCGTCGCCGAAGATCGAGCGGCCGGCCGAGCCTCCGGCTGAGGCGGCGACCAAGCCCGGAGGCCCGGACTACCAGACGGACCTGCCGGCGTTCCCGATGCCGACGGCCGAGGGCGAGGCGGGCGAGGCCCCCCCGTCTCCGTTCCCGGCGCTGCGCCCGCGCAAGGCGGCCGGCGGCAAGGGTCGGCCGGCCTCGAGGCGCAAGCGCGCCCTGGCCCTGCCGCCCGTTCCGCTCGTGCCGGCGCTCGGCGGGCTGGCCGCCGTCGCCGTCCTCGGCGGCCTGGCCTGGTTCTTCCTCCTGCGGGCGAAGCCGCCGGAGGTCGCGGGGATCACGCCGGCGCAGGTCGAGGCCGGTCAGCCGGTGACGCTCGCCGGGCGGAACTTCGCGAAGGACGCACAGGCGAACGTCGTGCTCTTCGGAACGCAGCGTGGCGTCGTGAGCTCCGCGAGCCCGACCGAGATCCGGGCGGTCGTGCCCGCCGGCCTCGCGGCGAACCTCCCCGTCGTCGTCGAGACGGGCGGCGGACGCTCGGCCCCGGTGATGCTCACCGTCACGGCCCCGGTGAAGGCGGAGGCGATCGTCCCGGGCGTGGCGATGCCGGGCCAGACGATCCTCGTCCGCGGCGAGGGGTTCGTCGGCCAGCAGGTGAGCGTCCAGATGGGCGGCCTCGCCGCCACCTCGATCGAGACGACACCCGAGGGCGTGCGCGCGGTGGTGCCGGCCCTCGGCCTGCCGGAGGGCTCGACGACGCCGGTGGTCGTCACCGTCGCCGGCAAGCCGCCGCGCAGCTTCGAGCTGCTCGTCGGCCGGCTTCCTCTCGTCACGAAGCTCGAGCCGAACGCGGGGGCGGCCGGAGACCGCGTCGTGGTCCAGGGCCGCGGCTTCTCCGCCCAGCCCGCGTCGAACGCGGTGACGTTCGGCGGCGAGCCGGCCCTCGTGCTGAAGGCCTCCGAGACGCAGCTGACGGTCGTCGCCCCCGCGACGCCGGCGAACGACGTCCAGCCCGACCTGCCGGTCGTGGTGACGGCGAACGGCCGCACGTCGAGCGCGAACGCGACGTTCCGGATCGCGCACGCCGGCACGGGCACCTTCGTGCCGCGCTTCTACGGCGCGCCGGTGCCCGATTTCCCGGCCGACGGGCTCGCCTTCGTCTCGACCGAGCTCGGGCCGGTCGTCCTCCTCGGGGGGGCCGCCGACGCCGCGAGCACGGCCGATCGCGCGGCGACCCTCGCCGACCAGCTGAACGCCCTCGTCTCCGAGGCGGCCTCTCGTCCCCTCGCCCTCGAGGCCCGCGAGGCGCCGCAGGCGGCGGTGGGGGTCGTGGGGCAGGTCCGTCCGCTCCTCGTCGCGACGCCCGAGGACGTCGAGGCGTACTCGCGTCCCTGGGAGGGCCGGGGCGGCGGGCGACGCGTGACGCAGGCGCAGCTCGTGCGCTACTGGGCCGCCGTGCTGCAGGACTACCTCGGCCTCTTCCTCTACCGGCAGCGACCGCTGAAGGTGCTCTCGCTGTCGTCGCGCGGCAAGGTCCTCGCGGACCTGTACGCGGAGGCGGCGCGCCGCTCGCCGAACGGGACCGGCATCCCCGCCAACCTCGTCTTCCCCGTGTCGAGCACCCTCGCGCGCGACCTGCGCCTCATGGCCCTCGTCGTCTCGACCGAGGGCGGGCGCAGCGCGGTCGCGGTCGAGGGACACTGGACGGGGACCGTCCAGGACCCCGAGCTCGGCGACCGGCCGATCTCGATCGAGATCCGCTCCGAGGGCGGGCGCCTCGGCGGGACGATCACCACGGGGCAGGGCGCCGTACAGCTCCGGGCCCCCCTGCGCGACGTCGGCTTCGACCGGGGCAGCGTCCGGTTCACGGCCGACCTGCAGGGAACGGCTTACCGCTTCAAGGGCACGATCGAGGGCAACGCCGTCAGCGGCACGATCGACCGCGCCGGGAAGCCGCCCGCGAAGTTCACGCTGCAGTACGCGGAGTGACGCCATGCCCCGGCGCGTGAAGGTCGGCCTCGAGTCCCTCCTCGAGAATCCCGCGCCGCTGCGCGGGATGCGGGTCGGGCTCGTCGTGAACCCCTCGTCGATCACCCCCGAGCTCGAGCACGCCTCGACCGCCCTCGCCGGCCGACGCGGGGTGAAGGTGACCGCGCTCTTCGGCCCCGAGCACGGCATCGCCGCCGACGCGCAGGACCTCGTCGAGGTCGGCCACTCGCGCGACCGCGAGACGGGCCTCCCGGTCTTCAGCCTCTACGGCGAGACGCGCGTGCCGACCCCGGAGATGCTGTCGCACGTCGACGCCATGGTCTACGACGTGCAGGACGTCGGCGCGCGGTACTACACCTTCGTCTACACGATGCTCTACGTGATGGAGGCGTGCGCGCGGGAGAGAAAGCGCGTCGTCGTGCTCGACCGGCCGAACCCGATCGGCGGCGACGCCGTCGAGGGCAACGTCATCGACCCCCGCTATCTCTCCTTCGTCGGCCTCCACCCGCTGGCCGTCCGCCACGGGATGACGGCGGGCGAGCTCGCCCTCCTCTTCGCCGAGGAGCGCGGCATCGACGCCGACCTCCACGTCGTGCGCATGAAGGGGTGGAAGCGGGCGATGTACTGGGAGGACACGGGGCTGCCGTGGGTCCTGCCCTCCCCGAACGTCCCGACCGTCGACACGGCCGTCGTGTACCCGGGCGGCTGCCTCGTCGAGGGCACGAACCTGTCCGAGGGCCGCGGCACGACGAAGCCCTTCGAGCTCGTCGGGGCGCCGTGGCTCGACGGCCAGGCGCTCGCCCGCGACCTCGAGCGCGAGCGCGTCCCGGGCGTCGGCTTCCGGGCCGCCGCGTTCACGCCGACCTTCCAGAAGCACGCCGGCCTCCTGTGCCACGGGGTGCAGCTCCACGTGACGGACCGCTCCCGCTTCCCCTCGTTCCTCGCCTACCTGCTCCTCGTCCACCACGCGCGGCGGCAGGACCCGAAGCGCTTCGCGTGGCGCGAGCCGCCCTACGAGTACGAGAAGGTGAAGCTGCCGTTCGACATCCTCTGCGGCACGGACGCGATCCGCCGGGCGATCGAGAAGGGCGCGTCGCCGAGGAGCCTCGCCGCCGGCTGGGCGAAGGAGGCCTCGGCCTTCCGCCGGCGCCGCCGCAAGCACCTGCTCTACTGACCGCCGCTCCCCGCCTCGTGCGCCCGCCGAGCCTCTCGCCGCACCTGCGCTTCTCGCGCGCCGAGTGGGCGGCGCTGCGCGCCGACACGCCGATGACCCTCGCCCCGCAGGAGGTGGAGCGGCTGGCCGGTCTCATCGACCGCGTGTCGACGACCGAGGTCGAGGAGATCTACCTGCCGCTCTCGCGCCTGCTGAGCCTCTACGTCGACGCGACGCAGGGCCTCTACCGCGCGACCGCGACCTTCCTCGGACACCACGAAGCGAAGGTGCCGTTCGTGATCGGCCTCGCCGGCTCCGTCGCGGTCGGCAAGAGCACGACCGCCCGCGTGCTGAAGGAGCTGCTCGCCCGCTGGCCGGGGCACCCGCACGTCGACCTCGTGACGACCGACGGCTTCCTCTTCCCGACGCGCGCCCTCGAGGAGCGCGGGCTCCTCGGGCGGAAGGGCTTCCCGGAGAGCTACGACGCCCGCGCCCTCTTCGCGTTCGTGCGCGACGTGAAGGCCGGCGAGCCCGAAGCGAAGGCGCCCGTCTACTCGCACCTGTCGTACGACATCGTGCCGGGCGAGGCGCTCGTCGTCGACAAGCCGGACGTGCTGATCGTCGAGGGCCTGAACGTCCTCCAGACCGGCCCCGCGGTGGAGGGCCAGCCGCGCCTGTTCGTGTCGGACTTCTTCGACTTCACGATCTACGTCGACGCCCCGACCGAGCTCATCCGCCAGTGGTACGTCGAGCGCTTCCTGCGCCTGCGCGACACCGCCTTCCGCGACCCCGCGTCCTACTTCCACCGCTACGCGTCGCTCACCGACGAGCAGGCGGTCGAGACGGCCGGCCGCATCTGGCGGGACATCAACGAGGAGAACCTCGTCCGCAACATCCTCCCCACCCGCGACCGGGCCCATCTCGTCCTCCGAAAGGGCGAGGATCACGCGGTGCAGGAGGTGAGGCTCCGGAAGCTCTAGGTCCCGGGGTCTGGGGGCGGAGCCCCCAGGTATCCGTTCGCCATCAATCCGTTGCTCTTCGTCCGTTGTCCGTTGTCCGTTTCCCTACGTCCGTACCCAACCCACAAGGCAACGCCGTCCCGGCCCTGTGGGTTGGACACGGACAACGGAGCGGAGGAAACGAACAACGGAGCAGAACGGCCTGCATTCCGGTGCGAGTCCCTCCTCGGCGAGCGGACTAGCGCCGGGACTCGCCCCGGGGCCAGGTCGTCGTGACGACCGACGCCACGATCAGCAGGCCTCCCGTCACGAGGCCGGGTGTCACCGGCTCCCGCAGCACCAGCCAGCCGAGGAGCACCGCCACGACCGGGTTGACGTAGGCGTAGGTGCCGACCGTGCTCGCCGGCAGCTCGTTCAGGCAGTAGGCGAAGGCGGTGAAGCCGACGAGCGAGCCGAAGACCACGAGGTAGAGCAGGCCGCCCCACGCCCGCGGCGAGGCGGAGGCGACGAGGCCCCAGTCGCTGCCGAAGACGCGCGAGGCGACAGCGATGACGAGCCCCGCCGCGAGCATCTCGACCGCGGCGGCCGAGGCGAGGGGAAGGCGCTTCGGCACCGACTGCGCGTAGAGCGAGCCGACCGTCCACGACAGGCAGGCCGTCTGGAGGGCGAGGATCGAGCGCCAGTGCTCCGCGTCGACCGCGCCCTCCGGCCGCGCGACGAAGAAGACTCCGGCGAGGCCGATCGCGGTGCCGAGCCACAGGCGGAGCGTCCACGGCCTCCCGCCGGGCCGCAGGCCGTCGAGGAGGAGGATCCAGACCGGGACGGTCGCGACGATGAGGGCGGCGATCCCGCTCGGCACCGTGCGCTCCGCCCACATGACGAGCGAGTTGCCGATCGACAGCAGCAGGACGCCGACCGCCGCGTAGTCGAGCCACTGCCGCCGGCTCGGCCAGCCGTGGGCGCGGTCGACGCGCAGGGCCACGAGGCCCATGATCGTCCCCGCGACGAGAAAGCGCGTGGCGGCCGCGGGCAGCGGCGGCATCTCGTGCACGACGATCCGCATGCCGAGGTAGGTCGAGCCCCACACGATCCACACGACGACGAGCGACGCCCACGGCAGCAGGCGTCGGCGGCGCGCGCGGGCGTCGGGCATCCGGCGAGTTTACCCGCAAGGGGCCGGACGGCCGCGGCGCGGGACTACTTCACGTCGAGGAGGATCTCCGCCGCGGCCGCGAGCTGCGGGTCGAGCGTCTCGCGCCAGGTCCGCAGGAAGAGCGCGGGATCGGGAGCGAGCGCGCCGTCGAAGGCGGCCCGGCCGTCGACCGTGACGCGCACCGGCCGGGCGAGGTCGAGGTGCTCGGGACGCAGGAGCAGGCGCAGCCGCCGGACGCCCCGCGTCCGCAGGCGGATGACCTGCCCCTCGATCGCGCCGTCGACCTGCGGCGCGCCGCCCGTCTTCTCGGTCACCTCGATCCAGAACGCGCGCGGCGTGGCGCCGCCCCGGCCCCGGAGCGCGACCGTCTTCGGGAAGGGGTCGCGCGCGTGCCGCTCGAGGAACGGGAACGTCAGGCCTTCGTCGCGGCCGAAGACGACGTCGTGGCCGCGGCCCGGCAGCAGGCGCAGCTCGGCCTCGGCCGCCGGGTTCGCCTTCAGGATCGCCTTCGCGGTCCGCTCGCTCGCCCACGACGGGATCGTCTCGTCGCTCGTGCCGTGGACGAAGAGGAACGGGAGGCGCGCGACCGCGTCGACGTCGATCGGCCGGAGCTCCTGGAAGAACGGCAGGCCCGCGCCCATGAGGGGCGCGACGGCGGCGAAGCGGTCGGGGTGCCGCGCGGCGTGCAGGAGCGAGCCCGTGCCGCCGTTGCTGAAGCCGGTGACCGACACCCGGTCGGTGTCGACGTTCAGCTCGCGGACGAGCTCCGTGAAGAGATCGTCGAGGGCGTCGGCCGACGCGTCGTCCCACCACATGCCGTTCGCCTGCGGGAAGACGGCGATCGCCCCGCGCGCGTCGACGCTGCTCCGCGCCGTCTGGGCCGTGGGGATCGCGCGGCCGGGCCCTCCGCCGAGGACGAAGACGAGCGGGAAGGGCTCGTCGCCGCGGTACTCCTCGGGCACGTGCAGCACGTACGGCCAGCCGGGCCGCGAGCGCATGAAGCGCAGGGTGGCGCCCGGCGGCTGGCCGGCGACGCGCTGGGCGGCGAGGGCCCGCCGGCCGACGCCGGCGTCGACGGGCCCCGCCCACGCCGGCAGCGGATCCGTCCCGCGCACGGCCCGCGCCGCGCGCACCAGTCCCTCCTCCGGCGCGGGCGGCGGGACAGCCGCCGCCCGCACGTACGGGTCGGCGTCGCCCGCGAGGCGCTCGCGCAGCGCGGCGGAGGCGGGATCGCCCGCGAGCCGGAGGTGGCGCGCGGCGAGGGCGCGCACGCGAACGTCGGGACTCGCCGCGAGGCGCGCGAGCGCGCCGGCCGGCGGCGGGGGAAGGCGGTGGCGCCAGGCGACCGCGAGGGCGAGCCGCTCGCCCGGCGGGGCCGAGCCGTCGAGCGCGGCGTAGAGCTGCGGCGCGTCCACGGGCAGGCGGGTGGAGACGGCGAGGGCCGCGAGCGCGGCCTGGGCCGTGTCCTTCCCGCGCAGCCAGTCGGCCACGGGCTCCCCGCGGGCGATCGAGGTGCGCTCGACGCGGTAGCTCTCCGTCACCTCGCCGCCGCCCGGTGCGCCGTAGCGCGCGTCGTACTCGAGCCGGCCCAGCGTCCCGCTCGCCGGGCAATGCCACTCGCGCAGGCGGAGGGCGCCGTCGCCGGCGGCGCCCTCGAGCCGCAGGCACGGTTCGCCGGCCACCGCCTCCGTCGCCACGGCCTTCATCGCCATCGAGAGGAGCCCCACTCCGGGGAAGGAGTCGCCGGGGCCGACCGGTCCCTCGGGCAGCGGCTCGAGCTCGTGGAAGAGCGGCAGGCGCTCGCTCGACGCCTCGCGCACGGCGCTCCACGGGAGGAGCGCCGTGCCCCGCGGCGTGATCCAGTTCGCCTCCGCGAAGGACGGCCCGCGCGCCGCCAGCTGCTCCGCGAAGACCTTGCGCCCCTCGGCGAGGGCCTCGCGGCCGTTCTCGACGTAGCGCACGAGATCGCCCCGCGCCCGCGTGCGCTGGATGCCGACGCGCACGCTCCCCTCGGCGGCGTCGGTGACGACGACGTGGGCGTCCCAGACGAGCGCGGCTTCCTGCTCGTCCCGAGCGGTCCGCACCTTGCGGTTCAGGGACTCGCGGTAGACGATGCGGTCGCCGGGGCGCAGGTCGTAGCGCAGGATCGTCCGCCCGCCGGCCGGCGGGGGCGCGACGCCCTGGCCGGGCGCTGACGCGGCCACCGCGGCGAGCACCGCGAGGGCGGTGGACCTCACTCGAGGGCCCTCAGGCCGCCGCGCGCCGGCCGAGGGCGGCGAGCCGCTGCCCCGCGCGCGCGACGTCGGCGCGGTCGACCTCGCCCGTCTTCCAGTGGCGCAGGTACTCCTCGTAGAGCTTCCGCGCCTCGTCGTGCCGGCCGGCCTGGTCCTCGATCGACGCGAGGAGAGAGAGGCTCCGCACGTACGCGATCGGGGTGAGGACGCGCGCGGGCCCGGCCGAGACCACCGCCTGCAGGCTGCGACGGGCGGTGGTGGTGTCGCCGGCGGCGAGAGCGGCCCGCGCGAGGGCGTACTGGATCTCGACCGGCTGCGCGGCGAGGTCGATCTTCATCTTCGGGGGCAGCGCCGCCGCCTTCTCGAGGAGCGCCCGCGCCGCGGCGTGGTCCCCGCGCGCGAGGGCCATCTCGGCCCGCAGCTGGAGGGCGGACCGCTCGGACTCGGGGCGGGGGGCGGTCGCGAGGAAGCTCTCGGCCTCGGCCGCGCTCTTCTCCGCCTCCGCATGGCGGCCGAGCTTCGAGAGGCAGATCGCGCGCAGCCCCTGGCCCTCGGCCGCGGCCTTGCGGTTCGCGGCCCCGACGTCGGCGATCAGGCGCTCGGCCTCGCCGGCCGCCTCGCGGTACCCGCCGAGGTCCATCTCGAGACGGGCCCGGAAGATCCGCGCCCCCGCGCGCTCGTCGCTCGTGCCCGCGCTCGCGACGCCCTCCTCGGCGATGCGGCGCGCGCCGGCCACGTCGCCGCGGTAGAGGCACGCGATCGCGCGCCCTTCCCCGCCGGCCCACCGGTCGCGGGGATCGTCGCTCTTCGCGAGGGACTCGGCCGCGGCCTCGGCGTCCTTCCAGCGGTCGCGCAGAGCGGCGACCACGAAACGGCCGAACTCGATCTTGGAGCGCTGGTCGGGGCCGAGCGCCGCCGCGCGGTCGAACGCCGCGAGGGCCGGGTCGAGCCGGCCCTGCACGAGCTCGAAGAGGCCGAGGTTCTCGTACGCCGCGGAGCGGTCCGGGTGCTCGCGCGCGTAGCTCTCGAGGGCCTCGCGGCCGCGGTCGGGC
Source organism: Vicinamibacteria bacterium (assembly GCA_046331285.1). GTDB lineage: Bacteria > Acidobacteriota > Vicinamibacteria > Fen-336 > Fen-336 > DATBSL01. Next base: position 65,205 of record JAXLRD010000032.1, on the reverse strand, counting down.
TGGCCGGTCGCGACGTAGGCCTCGGCGAGGCTCATCCACGTCCCGGGAAAGGTCATCCCGCGCCGGCGGAGCTCCTCGAGGTGAGCGAGCGCCTCCGGGTAGCGGCGGCGCTCGATGAGCAGCTGCGCCAGGTTGTTGCGGGCGGAGGTGTGGTCCGGCGCCTCGTCGACCGCCCGGCCGTAGGCGGCGATCGCCTGGTCGAGCGTGGCGGGGTCGAGCGAGAGATGTCGCCCCTCGATGTAGTGGCGCTCGGCCGGCGGCAGGCTGCCGGCCTTGTCGAGGGCCCGCGCGGAGTAGCCGCGGGCCTCGTCCATGTTCCCGAGGTTCGCGTGGACGACCGAGAGCTTCGCGAGGGCCATGGCGAAGCCGGGGTCGAACCGCACGGCCTTCTCGAAGTAGGCCTGGGCGTCGCGCTCCTGCAGCCGCTCGTGGAGACGGCTCCCCTCGGCGTAGGCCTTGTACGCCTCGATCGAGGTCGTCGTGACGTCCTCGATCTTCCGGCCGTGGCTCATGAGCCGGGCGGTGCGCGTCTCGAGCCGGCCGCGGAGCCGGCCGGTCAGCTCGTCGACCAGCGGGAACAGGCCGTTCTCCGCGTCCCCCTCGACCCGCTCCGACGCGATCACCTCGCCCGTGCGCGCGTCCTGGAGCGAGGCCTGGATGCGGATCTGCGAGCCCGCGCGCACGTAGCTGCCGACGATCGCGGTCGTCGCCTGGGCGCGCTGGGCGACGCGCGCGACGACGCCGGCCGAGGTCGAGCGGTCGTCGCGGTGGCCGAGGTCCTCGAGCAGCTGGTAGAGCCGCGCCGTGCTGAGGACGCGCAGGCCGGGGGACTGCGAGAGGTTCGTCACCAGCATGTCGGTGAGCCCGGTGCGCAGCCAGTCGAGCTTCGGGTCGCCGGTCAGGTTGTCGAAGTAGAAGACGGCGAGCGAGCGCCGTCCGTCCTCGGAGCCGGGCGTCGCGCCGCCGCGGAGCCAGAAGCCGAGGCCGGCCACGGCGAGGAGGACCACGGCGCCGAGCGCGGCCGGGATCGCCCACCGCCGGCGGCGGCTCGCGGCCGCGGCGAGGAGCTTCTTCCGGCCCGAGGTCGTGGCCATGAGGAGCTCGCCGGTGTCGAGGTCGCGCTTGAGGTCCTCGAGGTCGCGCCGCAGGTCGCTCGCCGACTGGTAGCGGTCCTCCGGCCGCTTCTCGAGCGCGCGCTGGATCATGCGCGCGAGCGGGCGCGGCACGTCGTCGCGCAGCTCGGACACCGGCCGCGGCGTGTCCTTGAGGATGGCCGAGAGCACCGAGAGGTTCGTGTTGCCCTTGAACGGCCGCTCGCCGCTCGCCATCTCGTAGAGAAGGATGCCGAGCGAGAAGATGTCGGAGCGGTGGTCGACCGGGAGGCCCTGCGCCTGCTCCGGCGACATGTAGGCGACCGTGCCGACGATCCGGCCGTCCTGGGTCACCGACTGGGTCTCGCGGGTCGTCCGGTCGCCCTCGGCCGGCTCGTCGAAGCGGAGCTTCGCGAGGCCGAAGTCGAGGACCTTCACCCGGCCCTCGGCGGTCAGCATCACGTTCTCGGGCTTGAGGTCGCGGTGGAGGATCCCCTTGCCGTGCGCCGCGGCCACCGCGTCGCCGAGCGCGATCGCCACCGGCAGGAAGCGGTCGAGCGGCAGGCCGCGCTGGGGGATCGCCTGCGAGAGCGTCGTGCCCTCGACGTGCTCCATCGTGATGAAGCGGAGCCCCTCGACCTCCTCGATCGTGTGGAGGACGACGATGCCGGGGTGGTTCAGCGCGGCGGCCGCGCGTGCCTCGCGCTCGAACCGCGCGAGCTTCTCCTTGTGCTCCGCCATCTCGGGCGGAAGCACCTTCAGGGCGACCCTGCGCCCGAGCTGCAGGTGCTCGGCGAGGTAGACCTCGCCCATCCCGCCCGACCCGAGCGACTCCGTCACCCGGTAGGCCCCGAGCGTCCGGCCGACGAGGCCGCGGTCCGGCTGGATCTCGGGCATGACGCAGATTATGACGCTCGGGGTACACGGAACGATCCAGGTCGTAACAAAGGTTTGCATTGCCCCGACTTGGATCTCGCCGCCCGGCTTCCTCTTGAATCCGTCGTCCGTCTCAAGCAGAAAAGGCCACGCCGTCGTTCGTCCTGTCGGCGTCATCGGCTCGCTGCGTCCACGCGCCCGAACACGTCCCGCCCGCGCCTGGAGGGAGCGAGCCCTGCCGACAAGCCAGCAGGGTCAGCCGAAGCCCTCGCCTGCTGCTGCTGTCGGCGTTCTTCGAGGTAGGGGGGCTCCGCCCCCCTTCAACCCCCCGGGTTGCTGGTGCCGGCACGGCCCATGCCCTTGGACCGGTCGTCCCGATCCAGCCTTCTGCGCTTGACGCCTCGTGACGGCGGGAACCACAATCCTGCGTTCCCTGTCCTTCCGAGGTGCCCATGGCTCGCAGACCCTCGCCTCCCGACGACGAGAGCGCGACTCCGGCGTTCTCCCGCCGATCCTTCCTGAAGACCGCCGGCGTCGGGGCGGCCGCCACGACCGTCGCGGGGGTGGCCGCGACGAGCCAGAGCGCTCCGGTCGTCCTCGGCCCCGACGCGGTGACGATCACCCTGAAGGTGAACGGCGCCGCCCACCCGGTGACCGTCGAGCCGCGCGTGACGCTCCTCGACGCGCTCCGCAACCACCTCGACCTCACGGGCGCAAAGCAGGTCTGCGACCGCGGCGGCTGCGGCGGCTGCACCGTCCTCCTCGACGGGGAGCCGGTGAAGTCCTGCATGATGCTCGCGGTCGACGCCGAGGGCCACGAGGTCACGACCGTCGAGGGCCTCGGCACGCCAGAGAAGATGAGCCCCGTGCAGGCGGCCTTCGTCGAGAAGGACGCGCTGCAGTGCGGCTTCTGCACGCCGGGCTTCGTGGTCGCCGCCACCGCGTTCCTCGCGAAGCACCCCGACCCGACGCTCGACCAGATCAAGCACGGCCTCTCCGGCAACCTCTGCCGCTGCGGCACGTACGGCCGGATCTTCGAGGCGGTGCAGTCGGCCGCCAAGGCGAAGAGGGGGTAGGGCCATGGCACAGGAGCAGCCGAAGGCCGCCGAGCCCACCGTGAAGGTCACGGTGAAGGCGGGCTTCCCCGCGAGCCCGCAGACGATGGAGATCGAGATCCCGCAGGGCGACGTCAAGCCCTGGGACGTCGACTCGATCCCGCACTTCGAGCACGTCGGCAAGCCGCGACCGCGCATGGAGGCCCCGCTCAAGGTCACCGGCAAGGCCAGGTACACCTACGACGTGAAGCTGCCGGGGATGCTGCACGGCCGGATGATCGGCGCGGCGATCCCCGCCGGCGAGATCGTGTCGATCGACACGAAGAAGGCCGAGGCGCTGCCGGGCGTGAAGGCGGTGTGGACCGCGGAGTCGAAGGTCGTCCGCTTCGCCGGCCAGGACGTGGCCGCCGTCGCCGCCACGACGCCGGAGATCGCCGAGGACGCCGCCCGCCTCGTGGTCGTCACGTACAAGGAGAAGCCCTTCGCCCACGAGCTGCGGGCGGCGATGAAGCCGGACGCGCCGGCGGTGTTCGCCGCGAGCGAGTCGCCCGTCGGCAAGGACATCGAGTTCAAGGGCAACGTCGCGGGGCCGACGAGCGGGCGGCGCGGCGGCGGCCGCGGCGACGTCGAGAAGGGATTCGCCGAGGCCGACGCCACGGTCGAGGCGGCGTACTACTGCCCCGTCCACACGCACTCGCCGCTCGAGACCCACGGTGTCGTCGCGGCGTGGGAGGGCGACCAGCTCACGGTCCACGCCTCGACCCAGGCGATCTTCGCGGTGCGCGAGGGCCTCGCCGAGGCGCTCGGCATCGACCGCAAGAACGTGCGCGTGCTCTGCGAGCACATGGGCGGCGGCTTCGGCAGCAAGCTCGGTCCCTCTGCCACCGGCAGCGCGGTCGCGGTCGTCGCGTGCCGCCTCGCGAAGATGGCGGGCGCGCCGGTCAAGCTGATGATGGACCGCAAGCTCGAGCACCTCTCGACCGGCAACGCGCCGAGTGCCCTCATGACCGTGAAGGTCGGGGCGAAGAAGGACGGCACGCTGACCGCGGTCCACTACGTGTCGTACGGGTCGGCCGGCGTCGCGGCGGGCGCGGGCACCGCCGGGCCGGCGGGGTCGCTCTACCGCAACAACCCGAACTTCAAGGCCGAGGAGTACGACGTCTTCACGAACGCGGGCCCGGCGGCGCCGCTGCGCGCCCCCGGCCACTCGCAGGGCGCCTTCGGCCTCGAGTCGGCGATCGACGAGATGGCCGACAAGCTCGGGATGGACCCCCTCGAGTTCCGGAAGAAGAACGAGTCGAGCCCCGTCCGCCTCGCCCAGTACGAGCCCGGGGCGAAGGCCATCGGCTGGGAGCGCCGCAACAAGAAGGCCGGCGACACTTCGACCGGGCAGTGGGGCGCGGCGGTGAAGCCGCACCGCAAACGCGGTATCGGCGTGGCCAATGGCAACTGGTACGTGTTCGCGGCCGAGAACATGGGCGCGCAGGTCAAGGTCCACCGCGACGGCTCGGTCGAGCTCGTCAGCGGCTGCCAGGACATCGGCTCCGGCTACCGCACGGCGATGGCCATGGTCGCCGCCGAGGAGCTCGGCATCGAGCCGGCCGACGTGACGATGCGGATCGGCGACACCGCCTACCCCGAGGGCCCGGGCTCCGGCGGCAGCGTCACCACGAACACGATGGCTCCGGTCGTGCGCCTCGCCGCGAACGAGGCGCGCACGAAGCTCTTCGCCCTCGCCGCGGGCCTCCTCGGCGTGGCGCCCGAGGCGCTCGACGCCGCGCACCGGAAGATCTTCGTCGCGAAGGACCCGCAGAAGTCGGTCACCTTCAAGCAGGCCGCCGCGAAGATGTCCGGGGAGACGATCGACTGCACGGCGACACGGAAGGCGCAGTACAAGACCTTCCGCGGCGACCTCGCCGGCACCCAGTTCGCGGAGGTGGAGGTCGACGTCGAGACGGGCGAGGTCCGGGTGATCAAGATGGTGTCGGTGAACGACTGCGGCATCCCCGTCAACCCGCTCACCACGAAGAACCAGGTGATCGGCGCGATGATCCAGGGCGCCTCCTGGGCGCTCCTCGAGAACCGAATCCTCGACCCGAACGTGGGCACGATGGTCAACCCCAACCTCGAGTGGTACAAGATCCTCTCGCCCGCCGACATGTTCGAGGCCGAGTCGATCCTCACCCCGCTCGCGAACCTCGGGAACAACACCTCCGTCGCGGGCATCGGCGAGCCGCCGATCGTGCCGACGCTCGCGGCCATCGCGAACGCCGTCTACAACGCCATCGGCGTCCGCGTCCGCGAGCTGCCGATGACGCCGGACCGGGTCCTCGCGGCCCTCGTCCAGGCGAGGAGGGGCTAGCCATGAACCGCTTCGAGCTCGCCCGGGCCACGTCGACCGCGGAGGCGCGCGACCTCGCCGCCGAGAAGCCCGGCTCCGTCCTCAAGGCCGGCGGCATCGACGTCCTCGACCACCTGAAGGAGCACCTCCTCGAGCCGCCGCGCGTCGTCGACATCAAGCGCATCCCCGGCCTCGACGCGATCACGGTCGAGAAGGACGGCTCGCTGAAGATCGGCGCGCTCGCGACGCTCGCGAAGGTCGCGGCCCACGCCGGCGTGAAGGCCACGCACCCGGCCCTCGCCCGCGCCTGCGGCGAGGCCGCCTCGCCGCAGATCCGCAACGTGGCGACGATCGGCGGCAACGTCCTGCAGCGGCCGCGCTGCTGGTACTACCGCCTCGAGCAGTACAAGTGCGTGAAGAAGGGCGGCGACCTCTGCTACGCGGTGGCGGGCGAGAACCGCTACCACGTGCTCTTCGGGGGCGGCCCGGCCTACCCGCCGCACCCGTCGAACGCCGCGGTGCCGCTCGTCGCCTACGGCGCGACGTTCGTCCTCGACGGTCCGAAGGGCCCCCGGACCGTGCCCGCGGCCGAGTTCTTCGTCCTCCCCGAGAAGGACCCGACGCGCGAGAACGTCCTCCAGCCGGGCGAGATCCTCACGTCGATCCACGTGCCGGCCGCGACGGGATGGAAGTCGGCCTACTACGAGGTGCGGGAGCGCGCGGCGTTCGACTGGCCGCTCGTCGCCGCGGCGATCGGCGTGAAGGTCGAGGCCGGCGTCGTGAAGGACGCTCGCGTCGTCCTCGGGCAGGTCGCGACTGTTCCCTGGCGGTCCGCGTCGGCCGAGAAGGCCCTCGTCGGGAAGCGACTCGACGCGGCGGCGGCCGAGGCCGCGGGCCGGGCCGCGGTCGAGGGCGCCCAGCCGATGAGCGACAACGGCTACAAGGTCGAGCTGGTCACGACGCTCGTGCGGCGCATCGTGGCCTCTCTCGCGTGAGGTCGAGCATGGACGCGAACGAGAACGCCCACGTCCCGGTCTGCAACCGGCTCCGGACCAAGATGTACTACGTCGTCGGCCGCGAGCACGTGAACATGCGCGTCTCCTCGCCGAGCGCGCAGTACTGGTGCTCTCTCACCGCCACGGTGATGGGCCCCGACTCGCTGCCGTGCAGCCCCGAGACCTGCCAGGGCCACCGCGGCTGCTTCCAGACGGACTGACCGTTCGCCTTCGGGCCCGGCCGATGCGGCCGGGCCCGCGCGTCGCTCGCGGCGCCGCGAAGCGGTCCATCCGGCGCAGCCAGAACGGGAACTTGGGGTCGCTACAAACCCCTTGCATCCAATATCTTGGGTGCTTCGCGAGCCCGCGGATTCAAGGATCTGCATCCGATTCAAACCCTTGACCGGATTCTCCGGGCGCGCCCAGGCATGTCTCGACGAGCCTGACTCATAAGTGCAACGTCTTTCTGACCTTGACGAGAATCGGCTGTTCGCGCGCTCAGCGGTACGCCGCTTGCTCATCCAAGAAATCAGTTCGCACGGGGTGGTGTCCCTTCGGGGGCGCCCTCCCCACACAAAATCAATTTTCGGAGGAAGCGTCACAATGCGATTGAACGTCCGTTGGCTCGCGGCACTGGCGATCGTCGTCCTGATCCCGGCTCTCGCCGCCGCCCAGACGGAGTCGGGCAAGATCAGCGGCACCGTGACCGACCAGAGCGGCGCGGTCCTGCCCGGCGTCAACGTCACTGCCAAGTCGGTCGAGCGTGCCACCGTCCGCTCCACCGTCACCAACGCCCAGGGCGAGTACGTCTTCGCCAGCCTCGTCCCCGGCCAGTACGAAGTCACGGCCGAGCTGTCCGGCTTCGCCACGAAGCAGACCAAGACGACGGTCGCCGTCGGCGCCACCGTCGCCGTCAACATCGGCATGTCCGTCGGCCAGCAGACCGAGGTCGTGACGGTCGTCGGCGAGACCGCCGCGCAGATCAACACCTCCACGCAGGACATCGCGACGACCGTCAACGAGACTCAGCTCCGAGAGCTGCCGACTCTGACGCGGAACCCCTACGACCTCGTCCAGCTCTCCGGCCAGGCGGTGTCCGATCCCGAGTCGAACCGCGGCGCGGGCTTCTCGATCAACGGCGCACGCTCGGCGAGCACGAACATCCTCCTCGACGGCTCGGCGAACAACGACGAGTTCTCCGCCACGGTCGGCCAGCAGGTTCCGCTCGACTCCGTGCAGGAGTTCTCGGTCCTCACGTCGAACTTCTCGGCCCAGTACGGCCGCGCCACCGGCGGAGTCGTGAACGTCGCGACGAAGTCCGGGACGAATCAGTTCCGGGGGACGGTCTACGACTTCTTCCGCAACGACGCTCTCGCCACGAACACGTTCGACAACAAGGCGAACGAGATCGAGAAGGGCTCCTTCGATCGCCACCAGATGGGCTTCAGCATCGGCGGGCCGGTCGTGAAGGACAAGGTCCACTTCTTCGCCAGCGGCGAGTACATCCGGGTCCGCTCCACGGACACCCAGATCTCCTGGATTCCGACCCCGGAGTTCATCGCGGCGAGCGCGCCCGCGACTCAGGCCTTCTTCCAGGCCTACGGCGGCAACACCGCGATCAACGGTCCCGTCCTCACTCGGGCGGACGTTTCGGCGATCCTCGGAACCGGCGCCGGCGCTTTCAACAGCCTGCCGGCCGGCCTTCCGGTCTTCGGGCAGGTCCGCAAGAGCCTTCCAATCGACGCCGGCGGCGGCGACCCGCAGAACAACTACCAGCTGGTGGGTCGACTGGACTTCAGCCTGTCCGCCTCGACGCAGGCCTACTTGAGGTACGCGTGGCAGGACCAGCAGTCCGAGCCTGGCACCAACTCCTCGAGCCCGTACTCCGGCTATGACACGAACTACGTCAGCAAGAACCACAACGTCCTCGGCTCGCTGACGCACGTGTTCTCGCCGACGCTGACCAGCCAGACGAAGTTCGTGTGGAACCGCCTGCTCAACGAACAGCCCCTGAACGGCGAGCCCCAGCCGACGCTGTACATGAACCCGAGCGGCGTCCTGCGGCTCCAGGGCTACCGGATCACCTTCCCGGGCTACCTCCCGTGGGGACCCGGCACCGCGATCCCCTTCGGCGGGCCGCAGCAGCTCTTCCAGGCCTACCAGGACTTCAACTGGGTGAAGGGCCGGCACGACCTCCGCTTCGGCGGGTCGTACAACCACATCGCGGACGACCGCACCTTCGGCGCGTACGCCAACGCGGTCGAGGCGCTCAACTCGACGTCGAGCGGCCTGCCCTCGCTCAACAACTTCGTGCTCGGCCGGATCTCCCGGTTCCAGAGCGCGATCAACCCGAAGGGCTACCCGGGCGGAACGTACACGACGCCCGTCGGATTCCCGAGCTTCACGAGCAACAACCGCTACGACGAGTTCGCGGTCTACGGGAACGACACGTGGAGCGTCACCGACCGCCTCAAGCTGAACCTGGGCCTTCGCTACGAGTACTACGGGCCGCAGAAGAAGAGCGAGCCGAAGTACGACTCCAACTTCTACTACAGCGACAACAACTGCTCGGTGAACACGAGCAGCCCGGCCGAGATCGTCGGCTGCATCGCCGGCGGCAAGGTGTTCCCGTCGAACGAGAGCCCGGTCGGTCAGCTCTGGAAGTCCGACTGGAACAACCTCGCTCCGCGCATCGGCTTCGCGTGGGACGTCAGCGGGAACGGCAAGACCTCGCTGCGCGGCGGCTACGGCATGGCCTACGAGCGGAACTTCGGCAACGTGACGTACAACGTGCTCTTCAACCCGCCGGACTACCTCGTGACCCAGATCGACGCGCCGACGGATGTCGCGGTCCTTCCGATCTACGCCGACAACCAGGGCCCGTTCGGCGGCGTCGCGGGCGTCACCAAGACGATCCCGGCGGGCAGCCTGCGCCACGTCGACCAGAACATCAAGACGGCCTACACCCACTTCTACAGCCTGTCGCTCCAGCACGAGCTGTTCTCGAACACGGTGGGAACGATCGAGTACACGGGATCGACCGGCCGCGACCTGTACGACCTCGCGGACCCGAACAAGCGTGGAGCCGCGCTGGTCTACACCGGGACGGGCACGGCGAGCTCCCGGCCGCTGCCGCAGTACGGCGCCTTCAACACCCGCGGCAACCGGGGCAAGTCGCAGTACCACGGCCTGACGCTCGGCGTCGAGTCTCGTCGCCTCGGCAACTCGGGTCTCCAGCTCACGGCCAAGTACACCCTGTCGCAGGTCAAGGACAACCTGAGCTCGACGTTCTCGGACGGCAACAACGGCGGGTTCAACGTGGGCTACCTCGATGCGTTCGACCCGATGCTCGACTACGGATACGCCGAGTTCGACGTGCGGCACCGGTTCGTCGGGTCGTTCATCTGGGAGCTGCCGCTGTTCCGGAATTCCGAGGGCGCCGTTCGCACCATCCTTGGTGGCTGGCAGCTGGCCGGCCTGTTCACGGCCCGCAGCGGGCGGCCGTTCAGCGTGTTCGACTGCACGAACGCGCAGTTCGCCGTCTGCATGCGCGCCGAGGACCCCGTCGGCATCGACAAGAACGCGACGGGCGGCTCCGGTACGGGCAACCCGAACGAGTTCAAGCTGCTCGACCTCACGCCGATCCTGGGTTCGGCTGGTGCGTACGTGAACCCGCTGACCGGCAACTCCGAGTTCGGTCCGTGGCCGGCGGACATGACGAAGCGTGACGCGTTCCGCGGCCCCGGTGCCTGGAACCTCGACCTGACGCTGTCGAAGCGCTTCCGCGTGGGCGAGCGCTACGCTCTGCAGTTCCGCGTGGAGGCGTACAACGTGTTCAACCACGCGAACATGTTCGTCTACACGAGCAACGCCGACGTGAGCAGCTACACCGAGCTCACGGGCTACAAGGACGGCAACCGCCGCATCCAGCTCGGGGCGAAGTTCGAGTTCTAGCCTGACCGGCTAGCGACTCCGCTTCGTTTCGGCGGATCGTTCAGCGGGGGGAGCCGAAAGGCTCCCCCCGCTTTCTCTTGCGGCCCCGGCCCTTTCCCGCCGCCCCGACCGTGGTTTCCTTCCCGCGCCCCCCCACCGCACGAGCCTGAGCCGTCTTCGCCGCCGAACGCCGACGCCACAGGAGGCCCTCTTGCTGCACCGCGTGGACGTGTCGGGACGGCCGTGCTCCTGTCCGGGTCCGCCGCGGGCAAGGAGGCTCGTGCCGCGCGGCCGATCACGTACCAGGAGGCGCGCCCGGTCGCCGCCGCGCTGCGCGAGCGCCTGCCGAAGGGCCTCTCCGGGCGGACGGACGCCGAGCTCGCCCGCCTCTGGCCGTCGTGGATCGCGGGCCGGGACCGGCTCGTGCGGGGGCGCCTGGTTCTCGGCGAGGCCGACTCGCTCGTGAACCTGCTCTTCTTCGGCACGTCCTTCACCGCCGCACCGCGGCTGACCGCGGCGACGATGCGCGGGAGCGACCCGAAGACCGTCGAGGGCGCGCTCCAGCGGCGGCTCGACGACCTCCTCGCGGCCCTGACGAGGGGCGATCACAGCGAGAGGATCGCGCTCGCGCGCGCCCTGCTCGCCCACCACGGCATCCGGCCGGGCGCGCCCGGGGGACGGGAGCGGGCCGCGGTCTTCCTGCTCGAGAACGTCGCACGGGTGCAGAAGGAGCAGGCCGCGTTCCAGGCTCGGCTGCAGACGACGGCGCTCGTCGCGCCCACCGACCAGGTGGTCGCGCGCTCGACGCTCTTCCAGGACCGCGGCATCGCCCTCGACACGTCGCTGCGGCCGGCGTTCGCGATCGAGGAGGCTCTCGCCTCGCCGCCCGGGCTCGAGATCGCCGCGCTCGACATCAGCCCGCTCGTGCTCGACCACCTGCGGCGGGCCGGCGCACGCGCCGCCGCGGGCGACGGCTACGTCCTGCAGCTGCCGCGGCCCCGCGAGGGCTGGGGCGCGCCGCTCGTCGACTACTGGCAGCGGTTCGGCGAAGCGATCGGCGAGCCGGCCGAGGCCCTCCGTCCTCCCGCGAACGCGGGGCCGATCGAGGCACGCGCGCTGCGGGTGCGCCCGTCAGTGGCCGCGGCGGTGCGGCCGGTGGACCTGAACGTCGTCTACTCGCGCTTCGAGCGGCCGGAGAGCGAGCGGTTCGACCTCGTCGTGGCCACGAACATCCTCGTGTACTACGACACCTTCGAGCAGTGCCTCGCGCTCGCCAACGTCGCGCGGATGACCGCACCGGGCGGCCTCTTCCTGACAAACACGCTGCTGCTTGAGCTGCCGGGAGGAGCGATGCGCTCCGCGGGGTACAAGACGGTCGTGTTCTCCGACGCGCCGGACGACGGGGAGCACGTCATCTTCTATCGGCGCGGGGCCGACGAGCGATAGGCGGCCGAGAGGCCGCTCGACCATCATGGTATGGTCTCCATATGAAACCCATACAGCTGCTGGTGGACGAGCCCCTCCTGAAGCAGCTCGACCGCCATCCGGAGGTCAAGCGCGTCGGCCGATCCGAGGTGCTCCGGCGGGCAGCGCGGGACTACCTGCGCCGATCCCGCTCCCGCGCGATCGGCGAGGCCTACCGCCAGGCGTATGGCGAGGCCGGCGGCCTGGGCGATGACTGGGCGGGCTGGGAGGAGGAGGGCTCGTGGCCCGAGAAGTGAGGCGCGGCGAGATCTGGCGCTATCGCTTCGAGGCCCCCGACAAGCTGCGGCCGGTCGTCGTGCTGAGTCGCCCCGAGGTGATCGGCCTCCTGCACACAGTCATGGTCGCGCCCGTGACGTCGACGCTTCGCGGCGCCCCCGGAGAAGTTCCGGTGGGAGTGCCCGAGGGATTGAAGCACGAGTCCGCCGTCAACCTCGATCACGTGCAGACCGTGGAGAAGGCGCGACTGGTGGGATTCGTGGGCAGCCTGGGCGCCGAGAAGATGCGGGCCGTCTGCCGGGCCCTCGCCATCGCGGTCGGCTGCGACGCGTGAGGACGAGACCGACTGATCGCCGAACCGGCTAGAGCCGGTGACGGACCGCCTCGACGAGCTCGCGCAGGTCGCCGAGATGGTTGGCGCGCGGCCAGGGAAGCCTCCACCGCACCAGCCTTCGCGAGGAGGTTCTTCGCGACGAGCGCCGGGTCCGTCACCGGATGCGCTCCGCCGCCACGGAAGCACCGGCCGGCGACGGGTACCTCCGATAGAGCCGACGGATCGGCGCCATGTCGAAGTACTCGTTCCGGCGGCGCACCTCGAAGCGGATGCGAGAGGCGGGGTCGCGATCGAGCACGAGCCGGCCGTCGCGCAGGACGCGGTGGACCAGGTCCGCCGACGCGCGATTCAGGGCGACGACCTGGACCTCGCGACGCAGGCGCCGCTCGAGCTCGGCCTCGATCGCGAACGGGGGCGCGTCGAGCGACGCCGGCGGATCCTGCTCGAAGAGGACCCCTACGTCGACGTCGCTGTCGGACCGCGCCTCGCCGCGCGCGACGCTGCCGAAGAGATACACGGCGAGGGCTCCTCGAGGGTCCTCCTCGAAGAACGCCTGCACAGCCGCGCCGATCGTCGAGGCGTCCACGACCGAATGATAGCGCCGGCGGCGGACGGAGCCGGCCTTGTGGGTTGGGAACGGATCAGGAGGAAACGGAAACGGACAAGAGCAACCCGGTGGGACAGAGGGGGCGCCACCTTGGAGCGGGACAGACTGGACGAGCGCGTCCGGGGTGCGCTCGTCCAATGACTAAGCCGTTTGAATGACCCTCAGGACCCTGGCGTTCTGGATCGAGACCTGGGCCGCGACGCGGCTGGCCAGGGACTGGAAGGCCTGGGCGGCGGGGGCGTCCGGGGCCTCGGCCACGATCGGGCGGCCCTCGTCGCCGCCCGAGCGGACGCGGGTGTCGATCGGCACCTCGCCGAGGAACGGGATCTGGAGCTCCTCGGCCATCTTCCTGCCGCCGCCGTTGCCGAAGATCTCGGTCCTTTCGCTGCAGTGGCCGCAGACGAAGTAGCTCATGTTCTCGATGACGCCGAGCACCGGGATGCTCAGCTGCCGGAACATCCCGACGGCCTTGCGCACGTCGGAAACCGAGACACCCTGCGGCGTCGTCACGACCACGGCGCCGGCCATCGGCACGCTCTGCGCCATCGAGAGCGCGACGTCGCCGGTGCCGGGCGGCAGGTCGACGACGAGGTAGTCGAGCTCGCCCCACTCCACGTCGCGCATGAACTGCTGCACCGCGCCGTGGAGCATGGGCCCCCGCCAGATGATCGGCTGGTCGGGCGGGACGAGCATGCCCATCGAGATGACCTTGATGCCCATCGCCTGCGGCGGGAGGATCCGCTTCTCCGGCGAGACCTCGGGCGCCTCGGTGAGGCCGAGCATCTGCGGGATGTTCGGGCCGTACACGTCGCCGTCGATGAGGCCGACGCGGGCGCCCTTCTGCGCGAGCGCGACCGCGAGGTTCACGGAGGTCGTCGACTTGCCGACGCCGCCCTTGCCGGCGCCGACCGCCACGATGTTGCGGATGCCGGGCACCTGCTGCCGGCCCATGCCGCCCCGGGTCGAGACGTTGGCCGTCATCTTCGCCCGCGCCGCGGTGACGCCCGGCAGGGCGCGGACGAGGGCCTCGGCCTGAGCCTTCATGTCGTCCTTCACCGGGCAGGCGGGCGTCGTCAGCTCGATCGTGAAGTCGACCTCACCGCCCGCGATCGCGACCTCCTTGACGAAACCGAGGGTCACGATGTCCTTGTGGAGGTCCGGGTCCACGACGCCGCGCAGGGCGGACAGCACCTGGTCCTTGTCGACGCTCACGTTCTTCACCTCTCCGGGATGCGGGGCGCCCGTCAGGACGCGAGGGCCGCGTCCACGACTTCCTGCAGCTTCTCGAACTTGTTCGGCGGGCTGCCGAGGACCTTCGTGCGGATGACGCCCTTGCCGTCGATCACGAAGGTCGTGGGGTAGCCCTGGGTGACGCCCCACGCCTCCCCCGTCTTGTCGTCCCCCACGAGCTGCCGGTAGGGGATCTTGTACTCGCGCACGAAGTCGTTGATCTCCTGCGGCGAGCCCGAGTCCATCACGATGCCGACGACGTCGATCCCGCGGGGCAGGTTCTTCCGGTAGAACTCCGCGTACTCGGGGATCTCCTTGATGCAGGGGCCGCACCACGTGGCCCAGAAGTCGACGACCACGACCTTGCCCTTGAGGGTGTCGAGGGTGGCGCGGCTGCCGTCGAGGCTCTGGAGGTCGAACGGGGGCGCCGGCTTCGTCTGGGCCGCCTTCGGGGCGGCCCCGCAGGCGACGAGAAGCGCGAGCGCGCAGGCGAAGGGGGCGGTGCGGCTCATCATCCGACCAGTATAGCCGGCCCTAGCCGAGGGCCGCGAGACCGGGGAAGAGCTTCGAGAAGTACTGTGAAATCAGCGTCATACGGTCGGTGACGAGCAGGAGGCCGATCCCGACGAGGAGGACGCCGGAGACGATCTCCACCGCCCTCATCGAACGCCGTAACCCGGAGGACGCTTTGAAGAACAAGTTCACAGCGAGAGCCGAGAGGAGGAACGGGATCCCGAGGCCGGCCGAGTAGGCCGAGAGGAGGACGACTCCCTGCGTCACCGTTTCCTGCTGCGAAGCGTAGAGGAGGATCGCCCCCAGGATCGGACCGATGCACGGCGTCCAGCCGAAGGCGAAGGCGAGGCCGACGACGTACGCGCCGAGGAGGCCGAGCGGCTTCGAGCTGACGCTGGCCCTCTTCTCGGAGAGCAGGAAGGGGATCTTGAAGACGCCGGCCGTGTGGAGGCCGAGGACGATGATGAGGATGCCGCCGACCATGCCGAACGTGCGCTTGTGCTCCTGCAGGAGCGCGCCGATCAGGGTGGCCGCGGCGCCGAGGGCGACGAAGACGGTCGAGAAGCCGAGGACGAAGGCCAGGCTGGTGAGCACGACGCGCCGGACGAGGTCGGAGGGCGCGTTGCCGCCCTTGAACTGCGCGACGTTCACGCCGCTGATGAAGGACAGATAGCCCGGAACGATCGGCAGCACGCAGGGCGAGATGAAGGACACGAGGCCGGCGAGAAACGCGGCCGCCAGCGATACGGAGGAGCTCATCGGGGGAACCTCGAGGGAACGGACACCGTCCGTCATTATAGCGACCGCCCGACGCGCACCGGCGTGCGGGACCGTGGTTAACTGTCCGAGGGGCGAGGCCCCCCTCCCCATGGCTTCCGAATCGCGCGCGCTAAGACGCCTGGTGACCGCCGCGGCCTGCCTCGCCGCGGTCGCCGCGGCCGGCCCGCGCCCGGCCTCCGCCCACCCGGCGGCGCCGGCGCAGGCCGCCGTCGACGCCGCGCGGAACGAGGCGCGGGAGTTCGCCGACCGGCTGGCCGCCGCGTGGAACGCCCGCGACCTCGACGGCTGGCTCGGGCTGTGGGCCTTCCCGGACGACGCCGCGCGACGCGACGAGGAGAGCTTCGCCCGGACGGCCTTCGAGGCGACCGAGACGCGCTTCAGCCTCCTGCGCGCCCCGCGGTCGAGCCCGGGCCCGGACCGCCTCTCCCTCGACGCCCAGGTGTTCGTGGCGGACGAGCCCCGCGGCCGGGTCGCCTACGCCCGGCTGCGCGCCGAGCGGCGCGACGGCCGCTTCGTCCTCGTCGGGAGAACCGATGCCGGGAGCGTCGACGGGCTCGTCCACCTCTCGCTCGACGAGGCCGCCTACCGGGTGCGGGGAGCGACGCTCAAGCTCGAGGACTTCGAGCTGCGGATGGAGAGCGGCACGCTCTACCAGACGGCGGCCGCGATCGGCCCGACCGGTCTGGTGTTCCTCGGCAAGGGGCACGTCGTGTTCACCCCGCGGCCCGAGTCCGAGCGCGAGCAGCTGCGGCAGTACGCGGGGCGCACGACGCTCGAGCAGCCGGTGAGCTGGGCGTTCGCGCGCGTGCACCCCGCCGACTTCCAGCGGTTCGTGAGCGTCGCCCGCCTCGAGCCCGAGCCGGCCCCCCACGCGCGGAGGGCCGAGGCCGAGGCGATCTTCCGCTCGCGGGCGCCCCGCAGCTTCGCCCTCGACGCGGAGCTGCCCCGCTCGCCGTGGTGGCTGCTGCCGAGCCTCGGCGACGCGATCGTGGACTTCCCGCAGGGCCGCAAGCGGGTCCTCACCTTCGCGATGTCCTCCGGCGAGAGCGAGGACCTCAACCTCTTCGACCGCGACCGCCAGCTCCAGATCTGCGTCTACCCCTCGGCGGGCCGGCCGGCGCGCGACGACGACGAGGGCCGCCGCCTCGTCGACGTGCTCGACCAGGACCTCGCGGTGCGCTTCGACCCCGACCGCCTCTCGTTCTCGGCCGAGCACCGCATGACGATCGCGATGCTGCAGCCGAACCCGACCGTGCGCTTCCGCCTCGACGACGACTTCCGGGTGTCGTCGGTGACGACGGAGGACGGCGCGAGCCTGCTGTTCTTCCGCGTGCGCGAGCAGAACAGCCTCGTGGTCTCGCTCGGCGCCCTCGGGGCCGACGGCAAGCCGTTCACGCTCGTCACCCGCTACGCGGGCCGCCACGACCCGGCCCCGGTCGACCAGGAGCTCGTCCAGGCGCCGGCGATCGTCCGCGAGCGCGACGAGGACTCCTTCGTCGAGCAGCCGCCCCTCGTCTACAGCAACCGCACGGCGTGGTACCCGCGCCCCCCGTACGAGGACTTCTCGCCGGTGACCGCCACGTTCGACACCCCGGAGGGCTGGCTCGCGGTCACCGGGGGCGAGCTCGTGTCCTCCCGCTCCGACGGCCGGCGCACGCGCAGCGCCTACCGCAACGCGCAGCCGGGCAAGGTCGTGTCGGCGATCGTGGGCCGCCTGTCCGAGCTCGGCCTGCGCCAGGAGGGCGACGTCGCGGTCCGCGGCTTCTCGACCGTGCGCACGAAGGGCGAGGCGCAGGACGCGATGCCGCTCGTGCAGAGGATCGTCGCCTTCTACGAGAAGCGGTTCGGCCCCTGCCCGTACCCCTTCCTCGGCCTCGTGATGGTCGAGGCGGAGACGCCGGGCGGCCACAGCCCGCCCGGCCTCGTCTACCTCCAGCAGCGGCCGCCCATGCTGCGGATGCGTTCCCTCGGCGACGACCCCGCGAACTTCTCGGACCTCGCCGGCTACTTCGCGGCCCACGAGGTGGCCCACCAGTGGTGGGGGCAGGGCACGGCGCCGTCGAGCTACCGCGAACGCTGGCTGTCCGAGGCGTGGGCCCAGTACTCGGCGGCCCTGTGGGTGCGCGAGATGAGCGGCGAGGGCGCCTTCCGCTCGATGCTCGACCGGATGGGGCGCTGGGCCTTCACCCACGACGCGGCGGGGCCGATCCACCTCGGCCAGCGGCTCGGGATCCTGCGCGGCGACCCGCGCATCTTCCGGGCCGTCGTCTACGACAAGGGCGCGTGGGTGCTGCACATGCTGCGCGGCGTCGTGGGCGACGAGGCGTTCTTCCGGGGGGCGCGGGCCTTCCTCGAGGCCCACCGCTTCGCGAAGGCGGGAACCGAGGACTTCCGCGAGGCGCTCGAGGCGGCGAGCGGGCGGGACCTCCGCGCCTACTTCGACCGGTGGATCTACTCGACCGGGCTGCCGCGGCTGCGCTACGAGACGCGCACGGAGCCGATAGCCGGCGGACGCTACCGCGTGAGGGTGGACATCGCGGCCGAGGGGCTGCCGGGCGAGGTGCCGATCGGCGTCACGCTCGTCGGGTCGGCGAGCCGGGACGCCCACCGGGCGGTCGTCGGCCCGGCCGGCGGCACGGTGCTGCTCGAGGCGAGCGAGCGGCCGCGGCGCGTGCTGCTGAACGACGACCGCGGCCTGCTCGCCCGGATCGAGCGCGGGCCTCAGCGATAGCCGTTCTTCCGGCCCTCGGCCTCGAGCGCGGCGATCCGCGCCTGCACGTCGACGAGCTTCTTCTTCGCCTCGTCGAGGTTGGCCATCGCGGCGGACCATCCGGAGCTGTACATGCCGGACCCGCCGTTGAGGATCCCCTGCAGGCGGTCGATGTTGGCCTGGATGTTGGTCTGCTCGGTGCGGGCCTGGTCGATCCGGTTCTTCCAGTCCTCCTGGGCCTTCGCGGCAGCCTCGGCGGCGGCCTTCTCCGCGTCGCCGGGCTTGGCCTCCCCCGCCGGCGCCCCGGCGGGCTTGGCGCCCTCGGCCGGGGCTGCGGTCTCGACCGCCGGAGCGGGCGGCGTCCTCGACGCCGAGCCGAGGTCGGACTCCGTGTAGGTCTTGGCGGGCTTGGGCGACGGCGCCGCCTTTCTCTTCTCCTTCTCCCGTGCCGCGGCGTCGCCGAGGCCCTGGGCGGAAGCGACCGAAGCCAGGAGCAGCGCCGCGACGGCGAGCCCGGCGCACTTCACCACTCGCATTCGTCCCTCCCCTGCGGTTCCGCCGATTATAGGCGCGCTCAGCCCGCGGCGCCGAGGACCCGCTGCAGCTCCAGGGCCCGGGGGTTCTCCGGGTCGAGGGAGAGGGCCCGCTCGACGGCCTGGCGGGCGCTCGCCGGCTCGTCGTCGAGGAGGTGGCGCAGGGCGGCTGCCGCGTAGAGGGCCGCCTTGGTCCGCTTCGGGTCGGGATCGGTCGGCCCCGTCGGCTCGTCCCCGGCATCCGGCTCGGGATCGAAGCTCAGCACCTCCCGCGGGGGCCAGCGCGGGGTGACGGGCGACGGCGAGACGACCGCCGGGGCGGGCGCGACGACGGGGGAGAAGGCTCGGCGGCCACCGTCGCCGGCTCGGCCTCGGGCCCGTCCGGCGGGGTCACGGCCGGCTCCGGCCCGGAGGGCCCGGCCTCGACGAGCGCCAGCAGCTTCACCGCGGGCGGGTACTCCGGCATCGTCGTGAGGGCCTCGTCCGCCTTCGCCCGCGCCTCGTCGCGACGGCCCGCCGCGAGGTGCTCGCGCCCGGCCGCGACGATCCGCTCGGCCGCCTGCCGCGCCCCCTCCTCGTCGAGATAGACCTGAAGCTGCAGGTAGCGCGGGCTCCACGGCGCGAGCCGCTCGATCCTCTCGGCGAGGCGCGTGGCGAGCTCGATCTCCCCGTCGGCGGCGTGGGAGAGGGCCAGTCCGACGAGCTCGTCGACCTCCCGCTCGCGCAGCACCGTCTCGATCTCGGAGACCGCGCGGTGCGCCCACTCGTCGGCGGGATCGAGATCGGCGAGTCGCCGCCCGGCCTCGAGGGCGTCCTCGAGCCGGTCCGCGGCTCGGGCCTGCGCGAGCTCGGTCACGAGCGCCTCCCGGCGGGCGGGGCCCTCGCCCGTCGCCGCGTGCGCCGCGGCCGACTCGCGCAGCCGCGGCGCGGCCGCGCGCACGAGCTGGACGAGGTCGTCGTGCACCTCCTCGAAGGAGCCGTGGCGCTCTTCCAGGCCGTGCGCGAGGGACCGCGCGAGAACGCGCTCGAGCCCGGGCGAGAAGGGCGTCGAGGGCAGACAGGCGAGGTCGGGCTCGCCCCGCGTGATCCCGCGGATGACGTCGGTCGAGGTGTCGCCGGGGAACGCGCGGCGGCGCGCCACGAGCTCGTAGACGATCGCGCCGACCGCGAAGACGTCGGCGCGCCGGTCGGGCCTCCGCCCGGCGATCACCTCGGGCGCGCGGTAGTGCAGCGCGGCGTCGGGCTCGCCCGGGCCCTGCGACGCGGCGGCCTTCAGGTGCCAGCCGCCGAAGTCGAGGACGCGCACCTCGCCGGCCGGCGTCACCATCACGTCGGCCGGCTTGAGGTCGAGGTGGAGGACGCCCTCGCGGTGAGCGTGAGCGAGGCCCTCGCAGAGCTGGCGCCAGATGTCGAGGACCCGCTCGATGGGCCACGGCGCGCGCCCGTGGCACACCTGGCGCAGGCTCACCCCGTCGACGGCCTCGGTCGCGACCCACGGGCGCCCCTCGTGGAGCCCCGTCGCGAGCACCGGCGCGATGTTCGGGTCGCCGAGGTCGCCGGCCGCGACGGCGTCGCGCAGGAGGCGGGCGATCTCCGCCGTGGCGCGGGGCGACACGGCGGTGTAGAGCTTCACCACCGCGGGGCGCCCCTCGGCGTCGCGCGCGTCGTAGAGGATGCCGCTCGTCCCGCGGCCCCTCTCTTCGCGAACCTCGAACGCGCCGAAGGAGGAGGGATTCTGCACGGGAGGTGGCCGTTCCCGCGATTCTAGTCGAGGTGGCTTGAGGTAAGGTGGACGGGGGAGCTGGCGCGTGGTCATCGGCATCGGGCTGGACATCGTCGAGATCGAGCGCGTCGAGAGCGCGCTGCGCCGCCACGGGGAGCGCTTCGTCCGCCGGATCATGGACGACGAGGAGGCGCGCGGCCTCCCCGCCGACCCCGCGACGAAGGCTCTCGCCATGGCCCTCGCCGTCGCGGGCAAGGAAGCGGCGAGCAAGGCCCTCGGCACGGGCTGGTCGAACGGGGTCGCGTGGCGGCAGGTCGTGGTCTCGCCCGGGCCGCCGGCCGCGATCACCCTCGGCGGGCGCGCGGCGGAGGTGGCGCGGGCCCTGGGCTCGACCGGCCGCGTCCGCGCCCGCGTCTACCGAGACGGCGCCATGGCCGTGGCGGAGGCGCTCCTCCTCTCGTGACCGTCTCCCCGGCTCGCGCGCGGAGGAACCTCCTCGTCACCGTGGCGATGGTGTTCTCCGTCTTCACGGGCTTCGCCTTCGTCCTCCCGTTCCTGCCGCTCTTCGTCCGCGACCTCGGGGTCGCCGAGCCGGAGAGCGCCGCGCTGTGGGCCGGCGTCCTCATCGGCGTCTCCCCGCTCCTCGCCGGCCTCCTCGCCCCGGTCTGGGGGCGCCTCGCGGACCGCCACGGGCACAAGGGCGTCGCGATGAAGGCGCTCGCCTCCTACGTCGTCCTGCTGGCCCTCACGTCGGCCGTGTCGTCGGTCGGCCAGCTCCTCGTCCTGCGCGTCGGCATCGGCCTCTTCGGCGGCATCGGCCCGCTCGGCTTGGCGATGGCGACCGCCCAGGCCCGGCGGGAGGACACCGGCCGCGCGGTCGGCCTCGTGCAGGCGGCGCAGATTCTCTCCGCCGCGGTCGGACCCCTCGCGGGCGGGCTCCTCGCCGACGCCATCGGCACCCGGAGCACGTTCCTCGTGACGGCCGCGCTGTGCGCGCTCGCGCTCGTCCTCGTCGCCGCCTTCTACGAGGAGGGCGGACGCCCCGAGCGGCCCACGGCCGCCCCGCAGGCGTCCTTCTCGGCCGTGACGGCCCGGCCGGGGGTCGTCGCGCTCCTCGGCGTGCTCTTCGTCGTGAACTTCATCGGCCGCTCCTTCACGCCCATCCTTCCCCTCCACCTGCAGGAGCTGGGCGTGGCGCCCGCGCGGCTCGCGTCGGCGACGGGCGTCCTCATCTCGGCGTACTCGGTGGCGGCCGCGATCTCGGCCACGACCCTCGGCCGCCTCAGCCGGACGCATCCCCCCCGCGGCCTGCTGATCGCGACGCTCGTCGGCGGCGCGGCCGCCGTCCTGCCGATGGCCCTCGTCCCGCGGTTCGACATGCTCCTCGGCCTGGCCGTGCTCCTCGGCCTCGTGGCCGGAGGGTCGCTCACGCTGTGCTACACGATGGGCGGCCTCATGGTCCCCGCCGACGTGCGGACCACGGCCTTCGGCTTCTTCTCGGGCGCCGCGCTCTTCGGGGGTGCGGTCTCGCCGTCGTTCGCCGGGCTCGTCGCCCACGCGGGCCTGCGGGGGATCTACTGGGTCGACGGCGTCCTGTACCTGGCCCTCGCGGCCGCGATCCTGGGCGGCCGCGCGCTGAGACTGGCGGCGCCGCCGCCGGCGCCCGTGGAGTAGAGTGCCGGCATGAGGTGCTGCCACCACTGCGGACGCGAGCTCCAGGTGCCGGCGAAGGTCGCCCGCACCGAGGGCTGCCCGTACTGCCACTCGGACCTGAAGGTGTGCCGCAACTGCGCGCTGCACGACCCCGCCGCGAACAACCAGTGCCGTGAGCCCCAGGCGGAGTGGCAGACCGACCGGGACAAGGCGAACTTCTGCGAGTTCTTCGAGTTCCGCGAGGCGAAGTCGCCCGCGGCCGGGGCGGGCGGCGGCGGAAGCGCGCGCGACGCGTTCGACGCGCTCTTCTCCGACAAGAAGCGCTGACCGGGGCCCTCGGCCCGGCGTAAGATCGCCCCGCATGGCGGGGCCTTCGAGCCTGCGCGTCGCGGAGGGCGAGGAGGTGCGCTTCTCCGCGGGCTCTCCCGGCGCGGCCGAGCTGTGGAGCCGCGGCCGGCTTCCCCTGCGCGTCCGCACCGAATCGCGGCACCACGCCCGCCCCGAGTTCCCCGGCACCGCCGTCGTCGTGCGGGACGCGACGTACGAGGTCGTCTCCGAGACCGAGCGCCCGGACGAGGGCCGGTTCGTCTACGCGCTGCGCCCGTGGCCGGAGGGCGAGGTGACGCGCGGCCGCGTGGTGTACGGCCCCGCCTTCGTGCGGGCGGCGGAGGAGGAGCGCGCGCGGGAGCGCCTGCGCGCCCGGGTGCGGCCGTGGCGGCACCTCCTCTACCCGATCGTGGGCCTGCTGCCGGAGGAGCAGCAGGAGCGCGTGTGCGAGCGGCTCGGCCTCTACTCGGTGAGCGCCACGCTCGTCTCCGGCCTCTGCGAGGGGCTCGGCGTCCTCGTCCTCGTCGCGCTCGTGGCGCCGCACGCGGACCCGGGGCTGCAGATCCTGCTCGTCGTCGGCGCCCCCGGCCTCATGCTCCTGATGCTGCCGGGCCTGGGGCGGGCCGCCGGCGCGGCCCTCTTCCGCGAGACGGCGGGCTCGCCTCTCCTCGGCCACCTGGCCGGGACGCTCGACGCCTTCCGCGAGGCCCGACCCCGGCACGACGCGGCCGTCCTGCCGCTCACCCGGCGCACCTTCTGGGAGCGGCTCGCGCGGCCCGACGCGGTCGAGGATCGGGGGTCGTCGCGGGTCCATCGCGGACTGCTTCCCCACATCGGCTGGACGCCGAACCGCACGCTCCTCGCCGGCGCGGACTACTGGAAGGTCGTCTCGGAGGAGGCGGCGGTCGAGCAGGGCCGGGTGAGCTACGTCTACGTCCTCGAGCCGCAGGGCGACGAGGCGGCCGAGGGCAGCGGGCCGCCGCGGCCTCCCGCGCCGACCGCCTACGCCGACGAGGTCCTCGCCGGCATCCGTGACGACTGGGACGACTTCAACCGCGGCTTCGGGTGGCTCACCACGCTGTTCGCGCGGGACGTCCAGGGCCGGGCCTTCGACCACCACGGAGGCCCGGCCGCCGCGGCCCGCGCGACGCGGGCGACCGCCGCGGTCGAGGCCCTGCTCGGCGCGTACCTCCTGAGCTTCCTGCCGGGCGGCCCGGCCGCCGATCCCGTCGCGCCGGCGGCCTTCGTCTGCGGCCTCGCCCTCGTCGGCGACGGGGCCGTCCGCTTCGCCGCCTCCCGCGCGGGCCGCTACGCGCCGAGCGTCCTGCGGTTCGTCCTGCCCGTGCACCTGCTGCGCCCCGAGCGACGGCCGTACGAGGAGCACCGCGCGGCCGAGCGCGCGACGCGCGAGGCCCTCCGCGCGGGCGACGCGGAGAGCTGAGCCCGGCGGCGCTACTTCCAGTGCGACGAGACGAACTCGTCTGTCTCCGGCAGCCCGCCCTGCAGGATCAGGTAGCCGTTGTGCGGCTCGCGCTCCGTCGTCTCGCCCGCGAACGGATGCCGCATGAGGCGGAGCACCTCCGCGTGCTCGTCCGTCTGCCCGAGGACCCAGCCGAGCTTCATGAGCGCCGTCTCCGGCAGCATGTTGTCGAGCGGGACGATGCCGAGGTCGAGGAGGTCGCGCCCGGTGTCGTAGACGTACATCTGCGCGTAGCCCCAGAGCGTCTGCACGGTCATCACGACGTGGACGCCCTTCCGCACGGCCCGCTGCATCGCCGGGTAGAGCGGCTTGTTGATGTGCCCGAGGCCGGTCCCGGCGATGACGATCCCGCGATAGCCCTTCTCGACGAGCGCGTCGACGAGGTCCGGCTTCATGCCCGGGTAGTAGTAGAGGATCGTGGTGCGGTCCTCGTAGGCCGGGTTGACCGTCGCCTTCCGCGACCGGTCGCGCCGGCGGAAGCGGTCGGTGAGGTAGGTGAAGTCGTCGCCGACCATCGCGAGCGGCGTGTCGCCGACCGTGCGGAAGGTCGAGCGGTACGAGCTGTGCATCTTGCGGCACCGCGTCCCGCGGTGGAGGAGCGCGTACTGGTCGGAGGTCGGGCCGAACATGCAGATCACGACCTCGGCGACGTCGCCGCGGCCGGCCGCGTGGACCGCGTGGATCAGGTTGAGGGCGGCGTCGCTCGACGGGCGGTCGCTCGAGCGCTGGGAGCCGACCATGACGATCGGCACCGGCGGGTCCTGGACCATGAACGAGAGGATGGCCGCGGTGTGGCCCATGGTGTCGGTGCCGTGGCCGACGACGATCCCGTCGACGCCGCTCTCGATCTCCTCGCCGATGGCCGCGGCGAGGGCGACGTACTGCTCCTTCGCCATGTTCTCGGAGAAGACGCCGAAGAGCTTCTTGGTGGTGAGGTTCGCGACGTCGGCGAGCTCCGGCACGGCCCCGTAGAGCTCGCCCGGCGTGAAGGCGGGGATGACGGCGCCCGTGCGGTAGTCGAGCCGCGAGGCGATCGTGCCGCCGGTGCCGAGGAGGGTGACGCGGGGGAGCTCGGGGCGGCTCGGGAACTCCTTCTCCGGGATGCGGTAGACGGCCTCCTTGTAGCCGACCTCCTTCACCTCGCGCAGGCGGTCCACGTGGAGGCCGACGTTGTAGCCCGTCTTCAGCTTGAGCACCACGTGCTCGTCGTCGAGCGTCTCGCTGCGGGGCAGGATGACGCCCTCGAACGTGCTGCCGGCGTCGTTCGTCGCCACGACGTCGCTCCAGACGCGCACGGAGAACGACTCGAGCCTCGCCCGGGCCCGACCCTTGTAGCCCTTCAGGGGATCCGCGGCGCTCATCGCCCCACCTCCGCCGACCGCTCGACCGCGGCGACGACCTCGGCCGCGGGCACCCGTCCGCGCAGCGCGTCCATGGCGCGCCCGACGGCGAGCCGCCGCAGGCGCCCGCGGTCGCCGTCGTAGGCCTCGGCGCGCGCCGCGTCGATCCAGCGCGGCAGCCCGTCCGACCAGCCGCGCGGCTCCCGGTCGAGGCCGAGGGCGCGGATCGTCGCCGCGGCCGGCTCGTCCGGGTGGACGGCCAGCCGCCGGACGAGCGCCTCCCACGCGTCGCGCAGCGCCGGCCGCGCGGCGAAGGCCCGGAAGAGCTCCACCCACCGCTCGGCGCCCACGCGCTCGACGGCGACGCCCCTGCGACGGAGGCCCTTGAGGCGCTCGCCGAAGAAGAAGGCGGCCGCGCGCAGGTCGGCGCCGGCCTCGTCGACCGCGCGGTCGACGAGCGCCGCGCCGCCCCGCCGCACGAGGAAGCGCACGACCGGCCGCGGGACGCCTTTCGCCTCGTAGCGCGCCTCGCGCTCCCACGGCCGCTCGGGCAGCGTGGCGCCGAGCGCGTCCACGCGCTCGCGGGTGACCCGCGTGGGCGGCGAGTCGGTGTCCGGGTACATGCGGTCGGGCCCGGGCAGGATCCGCTCGAAGTCGGTGTGGCCGTCGGCGAACGGCTGGCGCGTCTCGTGCGGGACGCCGTCCGTCGCGTCGACGTACCGCAGGCGCACCTCCTCCGCCGCGGTCCGCGCGTCGCGCTCCGGCCCCCACACCACGACGAGCGCGTCCTCCTCGCGGCAGCCGGCCGCCTCGCGCAGGTCGCCCTGCTCGCCGGCCGCGGCTTCCGGCCACGCCTCGGAGGAGTAGAGGACGGGCGGCTGGTCGAGGCCGGCGATCACCCGGACCCGGCCGCGGAGCTCGTCGGCGAACGTGCGGCCCGGCTGGGTGGGCCACGCGAGCGTGCCGCGCAGGCCGGCGAGGCGCACGGCCAGGACGCGGAAGGGACCGGCCCCGAGCTCGAAGCGCGGCCGGCGCCCCTCCTCGCGGACGAAGCGCTCCCAGGCGTCGGCCCGCAGCGGCGCGAGCGACGACCGCGCGGCGAGCGCGGTCACGTCGGCCGCCTCCGTCCGCACGTCCTCCGCCGTGCGCACGCCGCGCGCGCGGAGCTCGTCGCGCAGGCGCAGCAGGTTCACCTGGCGCCACGCCTCTCCGTGGACGAGGCGGCGCGCCCAGCCCGCCTGGGGCACGCCCTTGATCTCCACGCGCCGCCCCCCGCGCACCGACACGTTCACGTCCTGCCGGCTCGCGCCCATCCCGACGCGGACGTGGCCGGTCGAGCGGCAGACGCGGCCGACCAGCAGGATCGCCTCCTCCGCCTCCTCGGGCGTCCGGAGGTCGGGGCCGGTGACGGTCTCGATGAGCGGCATGCCGAGGCGGTCGGTGCGCCAGACGATGAGGTGGCCGCGGTCCGAGACCTCGCGGCAGGAGTCCTCCTCGACCGAGACCTGGGTGATCGACAGCGTGCGCCCGCGGAAGGGGAGCTTGCCGTTCACCCCGACGATCGCCGTCCGCTGGAAGCCCGTCGGGATGGAGCCGTCGAGGTACTGCTTCCGCGCGATGTGCACCTCGTCGACGATGTCGCAGCCGAGCATCAGGCACTGCTCGATCGCGACGTCGATCGCCCGCTGGTTCACCGGGAAGGGCGGGGTGTCGTCCATCTCGTACGTGCACGTGTTCTCGCGGTTCAGCAGGTAGACGATGTGCTTGCGGGTCTTGAACTCCATGAGCGCGGTGCCGTCGTAGACGCCGAGCTCGGAGAGGGTCGGCCGCATGTGCCGCAGCACCGTGCCGTCGTGGGCGCGGGTGTAGCGCCCGGCCGGGCAGTGGCAGAAGAGCTTGCGCTCGGTGAGCAGCTGCTGGTGGACCTCGAGCCCGCAGACGAGGCCGACGGCTTCGTAGTCCAGGGGTTCGTCGAAGGTGTCGTCGTCGCTCATGGGGCTCCGGGGGCGGGGACGGGGGGGAGGGAGGCGGCGGCCACCACGCGGTTGCGGCCGCCCTGCTTCGCGGCGTAGAGGCCGCGGTCGGCGGCGCCGAGGAGGGCGTCGGGGTCCCGCGCGTCCTCGGGCCACACCGCGACGCCGAGGCTCGCGGAGAGCGGAATGCGCGAGCCGTCGTGCACGAAGCGGTGGCGCGCGATGGCCGCCCGGAGCCGCTCGGCGGCCTGCGCCGAGCGCTCCTGGTCGGAGCCCGGCAGGATCACGACGAACTCCTCGCCGCCGTAGCGCGCGGCCTGGTCGCCCTTGCGCAGCTGCTGGGCGAGCAGGCGGGCGAGCGAGCGCAGGGCCGCGTCGCCCGCGGGGTGGCCGTACGTGTCGTTGAGCTTCTTGAAGTGGTCGATGTCGAGGATGACGAGGCCGAGGCGGCCGTCGCGGCGGTCCTCGTTCGCGATCGCCGCCGCGAAGATCTCGTTGAACGCGCGGCGGTTGTAGAGGCCGGTGAGACCGTCGCGCACCGCGAGCTGCCGCTGCTGCTCGCGGTCCTTGATGAGCGAGATGGTGGCCGCCGCCTGGTTCGCGAGGATCTCGAGGACGCGTCGGGCGGACGCGTCGAAGGCCCCGAGCGGCCCGGTGAGCACGAGCGCGCCGAGCGTGCGGTTGCGCGCGCGGAGGGGCACCGCGAGGAGCGACTCGGCACTACCGGCCGCCTCGTCGAGGACGAGGACCGGCATGCGGCGCTCGTGGCCGGCGACGTGGTCGAGGAGGTAGGCCTCCTCGGCGCTGCGCAGCACCCACGCCGCCCACGTGCGCTCGTCGAGCGCGACCTCGCGCTTCAGGTAGTCGGCCGGCCAGCCCGCGGCGGCCTCGACGACGTAGCGCGTGTCGAGCTCGTCCGTCATCACGACCGCCGCGCCGTCGAGAGCGGCCACGTGGCGGGCCGAGCGCAGGAGGAGCTCGCGCACGTCCGCCTCGCGCGACAGGGTCGCGAGCCGCTGCGAGATCGGGTAGACCGCCTTGAACTCGGCGTCGAGCTCCTCGCGCCCGAGCGCCGCGCGGGCGCGGCGGATGGCCTCCCCCGCGAGCGCGGCGAAGCCGGCGACGAGCTGCGGCTCGCGGCCGGTGAAGGCCTGCACCTCGAGCCGGTCCGCGACGAGGGCGCCGACGGTGGTCTCGCCGAGGCGCACCGGCACGGCGAGGAGCGAGCCGACCTTCGTCTGGCCGCGGTACCACGGCAGCTCCCACAGCACCCGCTTGAAGTCGGTGGCGTAGAAGGGCTGGTCGCGCTGCACGAGGAACGAGAAGGGGTCGGCGCCGAGCGGCGCCGCGCAGTCGGGGAGCAGCGTCTGCGGGCCGGAGGCGGCGCGCAGGTGCGCGAGCTCGCTTCGCCGGTCGAGGTCGAAGTAGAGGACCGAGTGGGCCGAGACCGCTTCCCGCGCGAGCTCCACGATGCTCCGGAGCGCCAGGTCGAGCTCGCTCGCGCGGTCGAGCTGGCGGGCCCGCCGGCCCTCGCCCGTGACCTGGCGCAGGGCCTCGGCCGCGCTGGCCGGGCCCGCCGGCGCCTGCCCGGGCTCGTCCTCGAGCTGGTCGATGCCGTGGCGCAGGCGCGCGAGCTCGGCGAGCGTCGCCGAGAGCCGCCGCTTCTCGCCGGCGAGGGCGCGGTCGACCGCGAGGGCGAGGGCGAGGTAGCCGAAGGTCGAGGCGGCGGCGAGGCGGACCTCGAAGGGCCGCGTCCACGCCGCGTCGGCGAAGGACAGGAGGCCGGCCTGGAGGGCGAAGGCGGCGGCGGTGCGCAGATCCCAGGCGACCGCCTGCGAGGCCACGAGGAGCGCCATCAGCGGCCACACGGGCAGCCCCACGGGTCCCGCGAGCTGGCCGGCGGCGTCGACGGCGAGGACGAGGCAGCCCTGCAGGGCGAGCGCCTCCGGCCGCTTGCTGCCGCGGAGGCTGGCGAGGAGCGCGGCGCCCGTCACGCCCATCGCGAGCGCGAGGGCATAGCCACCCTTGAGCCACGAGGGCGCGGCGGGCCAGAGGGGCCGCGCCAGGGCGACGAGCGTCAGCGCGGCGGCGAGGGCGAGCCAGACCTGCCCGATCCGCCACCTCGTCCTCAGGTCGAGGACGGCTTCGGCGGGAGCGCGCGGGACGTCGGGAGCGCGGGGGTCGGCCATGCTGGAGGCGGCACGGCCTCCGCCGCGATCATAGCAGCCGCTTCAGCCGGGGGTCAGTGCGACTGCAGGGTCCTCAGGTGCTCGACGACCGCGCGGATCTTCGCCCGGACCTGCGCCTCGTCGTACCCGGTCTCCGCGTTCTTGAAGGCGTCGCCCCAGATCGGCATGTCCGGCCCGCCGTGGCCCTCGAGCGGGCTGCGGCCGTCGACGATGCGCTCGACGCGATCGGCCGGGAAGGCGCCGCCGTTGCGCTTCGCGATGAGCGTCAGGTCGGGCGGCTGGAAGCGCAGGCTCGCCGCCATCGGGCCCTCGCCGCGGCCGTCGGCGCCGTGGCAGCTCGCGCAGTGCGTCCGGAAGGTGTAGGCGCCGGCCACGCCGGCGACCGGCGACGGCTGGGCCGGCGAGAGGGCCGGCGGCGGGGCCTGGCCGGGGCGATCGGCCGGCGAGGCCGGTCGGGCGGAGAGCCCGACGCCCAGGAGGACGAGTGCGAGAACGGGACCGAGACGTCGCATGACGACCTCCCGCGCCGGGCTCCGGGCCACGGCGCCGCCCACTGCTGCGCCCTTGATGCTTGTGGAGTCGATGATAGGGCCGCGACGCCGCCGCCGGCAACGCCTCTTTGAGTTCGCGTTCCGGCTGTGGTGAACTCGGCACCCGCATGCCCCCGCCCCCTGCAGATACGACGCGGCCCGTCTCGGCGCTGCAGCTCCTCGCCCTCGGGCTGAACGGCATCGTGGGCGTCGGCATCTTCTTCATCCCCGCCGCGGTGGCGGCGAGCGCGCCGGGCCTCGGCGCGGTCCTCGTCTTCGCGGGCACCGGCCTGTGCCTGCTGCCGGCGGCGCTCACGTTCGCGACCCTCGGCCGGCGCTTCGACGAGGACGGCGGGCCGGTCGTGTTCGCGCGGGCCGCGTTCGGCGACGGCGTGTCGTTCGTGGTCGGCTGGGTGGCGTACGTCTCGGCGCTCTTCTCGACGGCCGCGGTCACGGTCGGGCTCGTGCGCGCGACCCTCCCCGCCCTCGGCCTCGAGGGCGGCGTCTTCGCCCGCGCCGCCCCCGCGCTCCTCGTCACCGTCTTCGCCGCGATCGTCGCCTCCGGCCTGCGCCTCTCGGCGCGCGTCTGGACGACGCTCACCGCCCTCAAGCTGCTGCCGCTGCTGCTGCTCGTCGGCGCCTTCGCCGCCGCGTGGGGGCGCTTCCCCGTGCCGCCGGCGGGCCCTCCCGGCGCCGGCTGGCTGCGCGCGGCCCTCGTCGTCGTGTTCGCCTGCCAGGGATTCGAGATCGTGCCGGTGATCGCCGGCCAGGTCCGCGCCTCGGCCCGCGCGGTGCCGCTCGCGACGACCGGCTCGCTCGCGATCGCGATCCTGCTCTACGCCGCCCTCGTCCTCGCCTGCGTGAGCGCGCTGCCCGGGCTCGCCTCGGCGTCCGCGCCGCTCGCGGAGGCGGCGGCCGTCCTCTCGGGCGACGGGCTCCGGCGGGTCGTCGCGGCCGGGACGAGCGTCTCCGCTCTCGGCATCTCCTTCGGGATGATGGTGACGACGCCCCGCTACCTCTCCGCGCTCGCCGCCGGCGGGCGCGAGCTCGTCGGACTCGACCGGCTCTCGCGGGGCGCGGTGCCGCTGCGGTCCGTCGCGGTCACGTGGCTCGTCGTCTCCGTCCTCGTGAGCCTCGGCGAGCTCGGCGAGCTCTTCGCCCTCTCGAGCATCGCCGTCCTCATGCAGTTCGGCACGAGCGCCCTCGCCCTCGTCGTCCTCGCCCGGCGCCGCGAGCGCGGGCTGCGGCCGCGCGACGCCTGGCCGGCCGCGCCCACGCTGGCCGTCGCGGCGGTGCTGGTCGCGACCGGCGCCACCGCGCGCGAGGGCCTCGTGGCGACGGTCGCGGTGCTCCTCGGCCTCGGCCTGCTGCGCCTCGCGCGCCCGCGGCCCGTCCCGGCTTCTCCGGCCTGAGCCGCGGGCCGTTCGTGTCTCGGCCGGGGTCTATACTGGCCGCCGAGAGGACGCATGCTCCACTTCAAGACGATCATCGAGCCGTTCCGCATCAAGTCCGTGGAAGCGGTGAAGTTCACCCACCGCGAGGACCGCGTGGCCGCCCTCGCCGAGGCCGGCTACAACGTCTTCCGGCTGCACGCCGAGGACGTGCTCGTCGACCTGCTGACCGACTCGGGCACGGGGGCCATGTCCTCCGCGCAGTGGGGCGCCCTGATGCAGGGCGACGAGTCGTACGCGGGCTCGCGCTCCTACTACCGCTTCCGCGACGTCGTGCAGTCGCTCACGGGCTATCGCCACGTCATCCCGACCCACCAGGGCCGGGCGGCCGAGCGCATCCTCTTTCACACCACGCTGAAGCCGGGCATGGTCGTCCCGAACAACAACCACTTCGACACGACGCGGGCGAACGTCGAGGTCGAGGAGGCGGAGGCGCGGGACCTCGTGATCCCGGAGGGCCGCGTGCCGTCGGTCGTCCACCCGTTCAAGGGCAACATGGACCTCGCCGCCCTCGAGCGCACCCTCGCCACCGACGGCGACCGGGTGCCGCTCGTCATGGTCACGGTCACGAACAACACGGGCGGCGGCCAGCCGGTCTCGCTCGAGAACCTTCGCGGCGTGCGCGCCCTGTGCGACCGGTACCGGAAGCCCTTCTTCCTCGACGCGTGCCGCTTCGCGGAGAACGCCTACTTCGTGAAGAAGCGCGAGGCCGGCCAGGAGGGTCGCGCGCCGCGCGAGATCGCGCGGGAGATGTTCTCGCTCGCCGACGGCTGCACGATGTCGGCGAAGAAGGACGGCCTCGCGAACATCGGCGGCTTCCTCGCGCTCCACGACGACGACTGGGCCGAGCGCTGCCGCAACCTCCTGATCCTCACCGAGGGCTTCCCGACCTACGGCGGCCTCGCCGGCTACGACCTCGAGGCGGTCGCGCGCGGGCTCGAGGAGGTGCTCGAGGAGCCGTACCTGCGCTACCGGATCCGCTCGACGGAGTACCTGCACGAGCGGCTCGTCGCGGCGGGCGTGCCCTGCATCCAGCCGGCCGGGGGGCACGCGGTGTACATCGACGCCCGGGCGCTCCTCCCCCACGTGCCGCCGCTCCAGTACCCCGGCATCGCCCTCGCGAACGCGCTCTACGTCGAGGCCGGCATCCGCGGGGTCGAGATCGGCACCGTGATGTTCGGGCGCCAGCCGGACGGCAGCGAGAAGCCGGGGGCGATGGACCTCGTGCGGCTCGCCATCCCGCGCCGCGTCTACACGCAGTCGCACGTCGACTACGTGGCCGAGGCGGTGATCGGCGTCGCCGGCATGAAGGACCGCCTCCGCGGCTACCGCATCGCCAAGGCCCCGGCCGTGCTGCGCCACTTCACCGCCGTCTTCGAGCCGCTCTCCGCCTGAGGAGGCCAGAATGAACGCCGCCGCCCTGCTCCTCGCCGCGGCCGCCGCGGCGCCCGCGGCGCTGCCGTTCGCCCAGTCGCGCGTCGCCGCGGGCGCGCCGGGGTGGACGGCCGAGGCCCCGCGCCCCGAGCTCGCGCCGCGGGCGGTCGTCGCGGAGGCGCCGAGCCGGGGCGAGGCGGGCGCCCACGCCCTCGCCGCCGACGGCCGGGCCGACGCCCTCGGCGGCTGGGAGCGGGAGGTCGGGGGCGTGACGCCCGGCCGCTGGTACCGGCTCACCGCCCACTACCGGGCGCAGGACGTGCCGCACGAGAGCTGGCAGGTGCTCGCGCGGCTCGACTGGCGCGGGGCCGACGGTTCGCGCGCGGGGCAGCCCGAGTACGCGTGGCGCCTCGCGAAGGACGGGGACTGGCAGCGGCTCGCGGTCGAGGCGCCGGCCCCGGAGGGTGCGACGGGCGCCGTCGTGCAGCTGCAGCTCCGCGAGGGCGGTCGCGGCGTCGTCTACTGGGACGACGTCAGGCTCGAGGAGATCGCTCCGCCCGCGCCGAGGAAGGTGACGATCGCCGCGGTGAACCTGCGCCCGCGGGACACGGCCTCCGCGGCGGACAGCGTCCGGGCGTGGGTCGCGGCCGCCAACGCCGGCGTGCCCGAGGGCGTCGACGTGATCCTGCTCTCCGAGGGCATCCCGATGGTCGGGACCGGAAAGTCCTACGTGGAGGTCTCGGAGCCGGTGCCCGGGCCGACGACCGATGCCCTCGGGGCGCTCGCGCGGCGGAAGCACGCGTGGGTGGTGGCGGGCGTCTACGAGCGGCAGGGCACGACCGTCTTCAATACGGCCGTCCTGATCGACCGCGAGGGAAAGGTCGCGGGCCGGTACCACAAGGTCTACCTGCCGCGCGAAGAGGTCGAGGGTGGGCTCACGGCCGGCTCCTCGTACCCGGTGTTCTCCACCGACTTCGGGACCGTCGGCCTCGCGATCTGCTGGGACACGAACTTCGCCGACCCCGCGCGGGCCCTCGCCCTCGCCGGGGCCGAGGTCCTCCTCGTCCCGATCGCCGGCGGCAACGACACGCTGGTCCGGGCGCGCGCCATCGAGAACCGCGTGTTCGTCGCGACCTCCGGGTACGACATCGCGACGGAGGTGATCGACCCCGACGGGCGGACCCTCGCCCGCGCGACGACGGACGGAGCGGTCGCGCTCGCCACGCTCGACCTCTCGCGCCGCTACACCGACCCCTGGCTCGGGGACATGCGGGCGCGCTTCCGGAGGGAGCTGCGCAGCGAGGTGCGCTAGCGTCGATGGCGCGCGCGCTCGACTTCCGCGACCACCGCCGCGACCTCGACGGGAACCGCTACGTCTACGCGGTGGTGTCGCGGCGGGCCCGCGGCCTCTCGGTCGGGGTCAACATGAACCCCGACAAGCGCTGCAACTTCGACTGCCCCTACTGCCAGGTCGACCGCACGACGCCGGGCGGGCCCTCGCGCGTCGACGTCGACGCGCTGCGCGAGGAGCTCGACGACCTCCTCGCGCGCACGTCCTCCGACCTGTGGTCGCACCCGCCGTTCGACACCGTGGCCCCGGAGCTGCGGCGCGTGGCCGACGACCGCTTCGCCGGCGACGGCGAGCCCACGACGCCGCCCGAGTTCCCCCCTGCCGCCGCCGCCGCGAAGGCCGCGCGCGACCGCCTCGCGCCCGGCGTCCCGCTGCGCCTCCTCACGAACGCGACGCTCCTCGACAAGCCGCGGGTGCGCGCGGCCCTCGCGTGCTTCGACGAGCTGTGGTGCAAGCTCGACGCCGGCACCGAGCCGTACTTCCGGCTCGTCGACGGGACGAAGCTGCCGCTGGGCCGGATCCTCGACAACCTGCTCGCGGTCGCGCGCGAGCGCCCGATCGTGGTGCAGAGCCTGTTCCTCGCGATGAGCGGTGAGGGGCCGGGCGACGACGAGATCGCCGCGTGGGCGGGCCGCCTGCGCGACGTCGTCGGGGGCGGCGGCACCATCGACCACGTGCAGGTCTACACGGTCGCCCGCGCCCCGGCCGACCCGCGGGTCTCGGCCCTGCCGGCCGAGAGACTCGAGGCGATCGCCGCCGCCGCGCGAAGGGCGGCCGGCGTCGACGCGCGCGTCTACTCCTGATCCGGAGGCTCGTTCCTTAACGATGCCTTAATCGCCGATCCGCTATCGTGGCGCCGTCAGCGTCTCCGGAGCGGGACGCGCGGGAGGTCGGCCGGTGCGCGGACACGAGAACACGAAGCGGTGGGTCCCGGCGGCTGGCCTTGCGCTCGCGCTCGCGCTCGGCGCGCGGGCCGGGTCGGCGGATGCCGACGAGCGGCCTCAGACGCCTCCGCCGGCGGACGGACGGACGGACGCCGCCCGCACGCCACCTCCCGCGGCGTACGAGGACTGCCGCGGCCACGTCGCCGGCGACGTCGTCTCGCACGCGACCCGCGAGGGCCGGGTCTCCGCGACCTGCGTGGAGTCGCCGGGGGGCCTCGTCGCGCGGCCGCAGCCGGCCGGCGGCCGCGGGACGCCGTCCGCCCGGGAGGCCGGCGATCCGGCGCCGCGCTACTCCATCGAGCAGGCGGTTTCCGACCGCGCGCAGCTCGACACGATCGCCTTCGACGGCCTGGCGTTCCTGACCGGCACCTTCGCCGACGACACGTTCCTCCCGCCCGGCAAGGTCTCGGACTACTTCGGCTTCCAGTACATGCGCGACGTCGATGCGCGCGAGGGCGGGCACAACACCTCCTTCCTGACGCGCATCGCGACCAACGTGCTGGCCATCCTCGACGACGGGCAGCGCGCCGAGCTGGTCGCTCTCGCGCGAGACCAGCAGGGCGACATCCACCGCTTCGCCGAGATGCGTTTCCCCCTGATCGCGGCCTTTCGGCGGACCCTCGAAGGGCGGCCCGGCCTCGACCGAAGCGCCGTGATCCGCCGCTCCGCCGAGCTCTACGCGGTCGACGGCCGGCTGGCCGTCGGCCGGGCCCGGGTCATGGGGCGCGTCCTGCGGGGGCTCGGCGCCGGACAGAGGGCCGCGCTCGACCGCCTGAAGTTCGGCGACTCCGCGAGCTGGCCGGACGCGCCGGAGGCTCTCGACCGGCGTACGCTGCCCCACGAAGTCCACGTGGCCGTCATGACCTACGCGAGCGAGATGTTCTCCTGGCGGAACGGCTCACTCGAGGCCGACACCTACTTCTGCCCCGAGCGGCACGGGATGTACTTCGGCGGCTTCGGGATGAAGACGGCTCCCGCCATGGGTCGCCGCGACTACTCGATCAGCACCACGCTGACCGGCGATCGCGGAGAGGGCCTCCTCGCGGCGCTCGACGGGACCCAGCGGCGGACGATCACGGCGCTCGTCGAGCAGCAGCGCCCCGCGCTCGACGAGATCGTGCGCGTGCGCAGAGCCATCGCCACGGAGCTGCGCCGGCTGCAGACCGCGGACCTCGCCGACGAGAGCACTGTGACCGCGCTCTCCCGCCGCTACGGGGCGCTCGACGGCGAGATGTCGTACCTCTACGCGACGGCCTTCGCCAGCGTCGGGGGTTCGCTGACCGCGGCGCAGAGGCGGGCTCTCGCCGCGCTGCGGGGTCCGGCGTCCGGGCCGCGCGGTCCGTACCTGTACTCGACGCCGATCGCGATGCCCGAGATCGCGGGCGTCGACGCCCTCTTCGCGGGCGCTCCGGGAGCGCGGAGGAGCTCCCCGTGAGGCTGCTGGTCGTCGAGGACGAGGAGGAGCTGCTCGCAGGCCTCGCGCGGACCCTGCGCGAGGAGGGCTACGCCGTCGACACGGCGGCCGACGGCGAGGACGGCCTCGACAAGGCGCTCGCCTGGGACTACGACGCGATCCTCCTCGACGTGATGCTCCCGCGCCTCGACGGGTGGGAGCTGCTGCGCCGGCTGCGCGAGAGGAAGAAGTCGCCGGTGTTGATGCTCACCGCGCGCGACGCGCCGCCCGACCGCGTGCGAGGCCTCGACGGCGGGGCCGACGACTACGTGGTGAAGCCGTTCGACCTCGACGAGCTCCTGGCCCGGCTCCGGGCCCTCATCCGCCGCGCAGCCGGGGAAGCGCACGACCTGGTCGACCTCGGCGAAGTCGTCCTCGACCGAACCGCGCGGCGCGTCCTGCGCGGCGGCCGCCCCGTGCCCCTCACCCCGCGCGAGTATGCCGTCCTCGAGTACCTCGTGCTGCACCGCGGGCGCGTCGTCAGCCGAACCGAGCTCTACGACCACCTGTTCGACCAGGAAGAGGACACGCTCTCCAACCTCGTCGACGTCCACGTCTCGAACCTGCGCAAGAAGCTCGGCGCGGGCTTCGTCGTCACCCACCGCGGCCACGGGTACGGCGTCGAATGACCCGCCTCACGCGCTCGATCGGCTGGAGGCTGCAGCTGTGGCACGCGGCCCTCCTCGCGATGGTGCTCGCCGGCTTCGGCGGGACCGCATGGCGACTGGAGCGGGACACCCAGCTGCGCCGCCTGGACCAGGAGCTCGAGCGGCGGGTCGCGGTCGTCGCCGACGCGCTGCGCCGCGGCGAGGTCCGACTGCCGCCCCGCGACGACGCCGTCTTCACGGGCGGGCCGGGCGACGCTTTCTACTTCGTCGCGTGGGACGGGGACGGACTCGAGGTCGCCCGCTCCGCGTCGGCGCCCTCGGACGTGCCGTGGCCCGCGCCCGGCCGCGAGCGGCGCTCGTGGCGCTCGCGCGGCACCGCGCGCGAGTACTGCCACTGCGAGCCGTCGCAGCAGGCGTGCATCCTGATCGGACACGACGCGCGGGAGGAGCTGGCGGACGTGCGCCGGGCAGCGTGGTTCCTGGCCTCCGCCGGGGCGGTCGTCTTCGTGGTCGGCTGCGCCGTGGGGTGGTGGATCACGCGGGAGGCGTTGCGCCCGATCGGGACCATCGGCGCCACGGCGGCCCGCATCGCGGCCGGCGAGCTCGACCGGCGGGTGCCGGTGGACGCCGAGGGGAGCGAGCTCGACGAGCTCGCGCGCGTGCTGAACGAGACGTTCGACCGACTCCATTCGGCCCTGGAGCGGCAGAAGCGCTTCACCGCGGACGCGTCGCACGAGCTGCGGACGCCACTCGCGGTCATCCTGACCCACGCCCAGGCTGCCCTCGCGCGGGAGCGGCCGGCCGCGGACTACCGCGAGAGCTTCGTCGCCTGCCGCAACGCCGCGCAGCGCATGCGCCACCTCCTCGAAGGCCTGCTCACTCTCGCGCGGCTCGACGGCGGCCACGGCGACCCGCCGGGGTCCGCCTGCGAGCTCGACCGGGTCGCGCGCGAGACAGTCGAGCTCCTCTCCCCTGTCGCCGCGGAAAGGGGCGTGACGCTCGCGGCGGAAGTCGAGCCGGTTTGCTGTGTCGGAGACCCCGAGCCGCTCGGCCAGGTCGTCACCAACCTCGTCACGAACGCGATCCAGCACGAGCCTCCGGGCGGACGGGTGACGGTCGCGGTGTCGGCGGAGAAGAACGCGGCGATGCTGTCCGTTCGCGACACGGGCGCGGGGATCCCGGCGGAGCACCTGCCGCACATCTTCGAGCGCTTCTACCGCGTCGACTCCGCCCGCTCCGGGGCGGGCGGTCGCGTGGGGCTCGGGCTGGCGATCGTGAAGGCCATCGTGGAGTCGCGGGGCGGCAGTGTCCGGGCGGCGAGCACGCCCGGCCAGGGGAGCGTGTTCACGGTCCGGCTCCCCCTCGCCCCCGGCACGGCGGCCGATCCCCCCGCGGAGTCGTCGTGACCAGTTCCCTCCGTCGTCGATCGAACTCGAACGGACCTCGCACGGTCGAAGGAATCGCATGCGCGACATCGCCCGCTCCCTGATCGTGATCGCAGCGGCCGGCGCCCTCGGCTGCGGCGGCGGCGCGAGCCCCACCGGCAGCTCGACGTCCGCTGCGGCCGCGGCCACCTCGTCCTCGACCGCGGCCGCCCGCTTCACGACGGCCCAGAGCCTCACCGACGGCGCCCAGCGAACCACGATCGCCTTCTCGGGCCTCGCCATGGTCACCGGAAGCCTGGAGGCGCAGTCCTTCTTCCCGCCGGGCAAGGTGGCCGACTACACCGGCTTCCAGTACCTGCGGGACAACGACCCCGATGACATGGGCCACAACACGAGCTTCCTGACGCGGGTCGCGAACGACGTCCTCTACGTCCTCGACGACGCGCAGCTCGCCCAGCTGAAGTCGCTCGCCGTGAGCCAGCAGGCTCAGATCGACGAGTACGGCTACCGCCGCTTCCCGCTGATGAACGCCTTCCGTCGCCTCCTGAACGGCGACGTCCCCGCGGGCTCCACGGGCCTGAGCCTCGCGGCGGTCAAGAGCGCCTCGCGCGAGCTGTACCTCGTCGACGGCCAGATCAGCTTCGACCGGGCCCTCCTCTACGCGCGGGTGCTCGCGTCGCTCGATCCCGCGCAGAGGGCCGCGCTCGACGCGATGAAAGGCAAAGGCTGGCGGTCGTGGCCGGACGTGCGGGACGACCAGGTCCGCGGGAAGCTGGCGGGCCTCCCCGCGGGTGGCGCCGTGGCGGTGATGACCTACGCCGGCGACCTCTTCAGCTGGTACGCGGGGAGCGTCGAGGCCGACGTCTACTTCTGCCCGGAGCGCCACGGCACCTATTACGGCGGCTTCTACATCAAGGACGCGCCGGCCATCGGCCACGAGGGCTACGCGATCGACGAGCAGCTCACGGCCACGGCCGGCGCGGCCCTCTGCGACAGCTCGAAGGGCTACGTGACCGCCGAGCAGGCGGCGCTCGTGTCGAGCCTCGTCGACCGCCAGCGCAACTCCCTCTACGCGTCGTCCACCGCGAGCATCGTGAAGGTGCGGACCGACATCGCGACGCTGCTGCGCGGCCTGATGGCGTCCACGGCGGGGAGCGAGAGCGTGCGCACGCAGGTCCTGGCCCTCTCGGCCACCTACGGCGAGCTCGACGGGGAGATGAACCACGCCTACGCGACGACCTTCGCCCAGCTCTACCGCTCGCTGAGCGCCGAGCAGAAGGAGAAGCTGGCCGGGCTGCGCCGCTCGATCATGTCGGGCACCTACGCCGACGGGACGCGCTTCGACTACTCCGTCTGCACGACGCCCTTCCTCTACTCGAGCCCGATCAGCGACCGCCGCTCGCTGGCGCCCTATGTCGCGGCGGACCACCTGTTCTTCGAGCCGAGATGACCGGCC
The DNA here is from genome assembly GCA_046331285.1 of Vicinamibacteria bacterium. Classification (GTDB taxonomy): domain Bacteria; phylum Acidobacteriota; class Vicinamibacteria; order Fen-336; family Fen-336; genus DATBSL01. The sequence continues at coordinate 25,269 of JAXLRD010000032.1, read as the reverse complement.
GCTCGCTCCGCCTTCTCGCCCTCGCCTGTTCCTCCGTGCTCGCCGACGCCTGCGGCGGCGGCTCCTCTCCGGCCGGAGCCACGTCGGCGGCCGGCGGGCCCTCGAGCTTCCAGGGCAGCGTCGTCCTCGGGTCGCCGACCGGCACGACGATCCGGGCCAGCGTCTACTCGGCCGACCAGGGCGGGAGCTTCTCCTTCCAGATCGGAACCTCTCCCGGCGTCTACGACCGCGAGACGGCGGCCGTCACGATCGCGGCCGGCCAGCCACAGGCGGTGTCCGTCGTCGGGTTGCAGCCCGACACCCGCTACTACTACCGGCTCGCGTGGCGGACGACCGGCGGCGGCTCGGCCACGACCGAGGAGCGTTCGTTCCATACCGCGCGCCCGTCCGGCTCCACGTTCGCCTTCACCGTCCAGGCGGACTCGCACCTGGACGAGAACTCCGACCTCGAGCTCTACCGTCGCACCCTCTCGAACGTGCGCGCCGACGCGGGGGACTTCCACGTGGACCTCGGGGACACGTTCATGTGCGAGAAGCACACGGCGCCGCTCACCGCGACGCAGCAGACCGCGGGCGACCAGGCGACGGTCGACGCGCGGTACGCCTACGAGCGGGCGAACTTCGGGCTCGTCGGCGTGCCGCTCTTCCTCGTGAACGGAAACCACGAGGGCGAAGCGGGCTGGTTCGCGAACGGCACGTCCGAGAACCTCGCGGTGTGGGCGACGAAGGCGCGCCAGAGGTTCTACCTGAACCCGCCGCCCGACGTCTTCTACGACGGCGACGCGACGAGCGAGCCGTTCGTCGGCCAGCGCGCCTCCTGCTATGCCTGGCACTGGGGGGACGCGCTCCTCGTCGTCCTCGACCCGTACTGGGCGAGCCGGACGAAGGACAACCAGGACCCGTGGGGCCTCACCCTCGGCGAGGCGCAGTACCGCTGGCTCGAGCGGACGCTCGCGTCGAGCGGAGCGGCCTTCAAGCTCGTCTTCGTTCACAGCCTCGTCGGGGGCCTCGACGGCCAGATGCGGGGCGGGGTCGAGGCCGCGCCTTATTTCGAGTGGGGCGGGCGCGGCGCGGACGGGAGGGACTCCTTCGCCGCGCGACGGCCGGGATGGGGGCGTCCCATCCACGCCCTTCTCGTGCGCTACGGGGTGACGGCGGTGTTCCACGGCCACGATCACCTCTACGCCCGGCAGGAGCTCGACGGGGTCGTCTACCAGGAGGTGCCCCAGCCGAGCGCGCGCAACACGTCGAGCGGCTCCAGCCTCGCCGCGCAGTACCACTACACCTCCGGCACGATCCTGAGCAGCTCGGGCCACCTCCGGGTCACCGTCTCGCCGGAGCGGCTGACGTGCGAGTACGTGCGCGCCTGGCTCGCGGCGAACGAGACCACGGTGCGGAGAAACGGCCAGGTCGACGACTCCTGGAGCGTGGGGCGTCGATGACGCGCCGAGGTCGGCTCGCCGCAGTGGCCGTTCTGGCCTCGGTCCTGCCGCTCGGTGCGTGCGGCGGCGCGGGCGGGTCGGGCGCGTCTCCGTCGGGCGCCACGCTCGACGCGTCCGCCTCCCTGCCGTCCGGCACCGAGGCGTTCGCCGGAACCGTCGTCCTCGGCTCGCCGACCGCGAGCTCGATCCGGGTCAACGTGCTCGCGAGCGGACCGGGCGGCACGGCATCGGTCCTGTACGGCACGAGCCGCGGCGCGTACGCCGAGCAGACGGGCCCGCGCCCGCTCGCGGCCGGCGCTCCTCTCGAGATCCTCCTCGAAGGGCTGAAGGCCGACACCGCGTACTACTACCGGGTCCGGCTGCAGGCGACCGACGGGCGGGTGAGCGCGACCGACGAGGCGTCCTTCCGCACCCCCCGGGCGCCGGGCAGCACCTTCACCTTCTGTCTCCAGGGCGACTCGCATCCCGAGCGTGAGAAGACCCAGTTCGACGCCGAGCTGTACCGTCGCACGCTCCAGACGGCCGCGGCCGATCAGCCGGACTTCTACCTGACGATGGGCGACGACTTCAGCGTCGACACGCTCGATCCCGCGACGATCGACGCCTCGCGGGTGGCCGAGCGCTACACCCTGCAACGCCCGTTCCTTTCGATCGTGGGCCGCGCGGCGCCGCTGTTCCTCGTGAACGGCAACCACGAGCAGGCGGCGCGCTATCTGCTCGACGGCACACCGAACAACGTCGCCGTCTGGGCCCAGAACGCGAGGAACGCGCTCTACTCCCAGCCGGCCCCGGACGGCTTCTACACGGGCGACGCCGAGTCGGTCCCGCACGTCGGCCTTCTCCGGAACTACTTCGCCTGGACCTGGGGCGACGCCCTGTTCGTGGTGATCGACCCGTACTGGTCGTCGCCGGTCTGCATCGACGAGCCCTTCGGCGGGGGGCCGAAGCGGAGCAACCTGTGGGACGTGACGCACGGTGAGGCCCAGTACCAGTGGCTGAGGTCGACGCTCGAGCAGAGCCGAGCCCGCTGGAAGTTCGTCTTCGCGCATCACGTGCTCGGGACCGGTCGGGGCGGAGTCGAGCTCGCGGACGGCTACGAGTGGGGCGGCCGCGGCGGCAACGGAAGCTGGGGCTTCGCGGCGAACCGGCCGGGCTGGGCCGCGCCCATCCACGCGCTGCTGGCCGCGAGCCGCGTGACGGTCTTCTTCCAGGGCCACGATCACGTCTGGGTGCGCCAGGAAGCCGACGGAGTCGTCTACCAGACGCTCTCGGAGCCGGCCGATCCCCACTACACGCTCTACAACGCCGACGCCTACCGAAGCGGCGACAAGCTTCCGAACACCGGGTACACGCGCGTGAGCGTCTCGCCGTCCGCGGTGGACGTGGCCTACGTGCGCACCTATCTGCCGGCCGACGAGGGAGCGGGCAGGACGAACGGCGCCGTCGCCTTCCGCTACTCGATCCGGTAGCGGCTCGGCTCCCACGCGAGAGAGCCGACGCATCGCCCGGTCGCTACAATCGTCGCGAGGTGCCGCCATGACCGCTGACCGCTCCCGCCGCTCCTTCCTCCGGTCCTCCGCCGCGTTCGCGGGGACGACGGCTCTCGCCGCCGGCGAGGCGGCGGCGCAGGGGAAAGGCTCCGCGCCCCTCGTCGCCTACGTCGGCACGTTCAGCTCGCCGCTGCGGGACGTGCTGAAGACGCAGGTCGACCTGCCGCCCGGCAACGGCCGGGGCATCCACGTCTTCCACGTCGATCGCGCGACGGCCGCGCTCTCGCCCGCCGGCGTGCACGAGGCGGGGACGAGCCCGAGCTGCCTGGCCGCGAACGCCGCGGGCGACCGGCTCTACTCCGCGAACGAGACCGACCGCGTCGGGGACGAGAAGGAGGGCACGGTCAGCGCCTTCTCGATCGACCGCGCGACGGGCGCGCTGAGCCTCCTCGGCTCTGTGCGCTCGGGCGGCGCCGGCCCCACCTACGTGAGCCTCCACCCGACGGGCCGCTTCCTCCTCGTCGCGAACTACTTCGGCGGCTCGGTGGCGGTGCTGCCCGTGCGTCCGGACGGAAGCGTCGGCGAGCCCGTCGACGTGAAGAAGGACGAGGGCCCCATCGGTCCGACGAAGGCGGCGAGCGCGCCTCCCGGCAGCTTCGCGGTGAGCGGCCACGACCGCACGCACGCGCACATGATCCAGGCCGACCCCGGCGGCCGCTTCGTGCTGCACGTCGACCTGGCGCTCGATCGGATCGGCGTGTGGCGGTTCGACGCGACGACGGGTGCCCTCTCCCCGGCCGATCCGGCCTTCGTCCCGCTGCCGCCGGGCGACGGGCCGCGGCACTTCGCCTTTCACCCGGACGGCCGCCGCCTCTACTCGATCCAGGAGGAAGGCTCGACGCTCGTCGCGTTCGACTACGACGGCGGCACGGGACGGCTCACGCCCCGGCAGACGGTCTCGACGCTGCCGCCGGGGTTCGCCGGCAGCAACTTCACGTCGGAGGTGCTCGTCTCGGCCGACGGCCGGTTCGTCTACGCGGGCAACCGCCTGCACGACAGCATCGCGGTCTTCGCGGTCGGCGCGGCGGGGACGCTCTCGTACGTGGGCGAGGAGTGGACCCGCGGCGACTACCCGCGCAGCTTCGCCTTCGACCCGACGGGCGCCTTCCTCTACTGCTGCAACCAGCGGGCGGATGCGGTGACGACGTTCCGGGTCGACCGCGCGAGCGGCCGGCTCGCCTTCACCGGCGCCTACACGCCGGTAGGCAACCCGTCGATGGCGCTGTTCGTCGACCTCGCGAAGGCCCGCTGAGCACGCGGCGCGCCGGCGGTCGCCCTCTCAGCGCTTCTGCTTTTCGTACGTGCCCATCACCTCGGCGCGGGCGAGGACGTGGCCCGTCATGGCGGCCTCGACCTCCGGTTTCGTCGCGGCACCGAGGTCCGGGAGCACCGCGTCGAGGGCGTAGAGCTTGTGGTAGTAGCGGTGCCGGCCGATCGGCGGGCAGGGGCCGCCGTAGCCGGTACGCTTCCAGTCGTTCGTGCCCTGCCGGGTGCCAGCCGGAAGGTCGCGCGGGCTCACGGCCTGCGGCAGCCCCTGCGCCGTCGGCGGCAGGTTGTAGAGCACCCAGTGGACCCAGGTCATCTTCGGCGCCTTCGGGTCCGGGGCATCGGGATCGTCGACGATCAGGACGAGGCTCTTCGCCCCTTCGGGCACGCCCGTCCACGCGAGCGCGGGCGAGAGGTCCTGCCCCTCGCACGTGAACAGCTCGGGAATCTCGCCCCCCGCGACGAACGCGGGCGAGCTCAGGCTCAGTCCCATGGTCCTACCTCTTGTAGCCGAACTTCTGCAGCAGCTCCTGCCGCCACGCGACGCCCGCCTCGTCCTCGACGCCCTTCGGCGAGGAGCCGTCGACGACGCCCAGGATGCCGCGGCCCTGCTCCGTCTCGGCCACGACGACCTGCAGCGGGTTCGCGGTGGCGCAGTAGATCCGGCACACCTCCGGGCACGCCTTCACCGCGTTCAGGACGTTGATCGGGAAGACGTTGGCGAGCGCGATCACGAAGCTGTGGCCCGCGCCGATCGACTGCGCGATGCGCACGGCCAGGGCCTTCATCGCGGCGTCCGTCCCGTCGGCGCGGACGAGGCAGTGGCCCGACGCCTCGCAGAAGGCGAGGCCGAACTGCGCGCCGGGCACGGAGCCGACGACGGCCTCGTAGAGGTCCTCGACCGTCTTGATGAAGTGGGTCTGGCCGAGGATCAGGTTCACCTCGGCGGGCTTCTCGACGGCGACGATCTTCAGCTCCATGCTCCGCTCCTTCTCCCGCCGGCGGGACCGGCCAGAGTCTGACTCCGCGGGCGCCGGACGGGCAAGCCCGCGCGGTGGACGGCGGCGGGCGCGGCCTTTAGACTCTCCGGACCATGCCCCTCGTCTGCGACTACAAGCGCCGCCACGGCGGGCAGTTCTGCGAGACCGACTGCCCGGCGAGCGCGCCGTGCGGGGCCTTCGAGTACGTGCGGGTGGAGCGGCCGGAGGACCTGCCGCCGGAGGACCCGCGGGCGATCGACGTCGCCGTGCTCGACATGAACCACGGGTGGCCGAACCTGGGGCACGACTCGCTCGTGCACGCGGTCCTCGACGCGGCCTGCGAGGCGATCCCGGCGCTCGAGGACGCGGGCCTGCGGGTGCGCGTCGTCTCCTACGACGTGCGCCGCAGCGGGGTCCTGCCCGCGGGCCCGGGCGGGCGCCACCGCCTGTACCTCGGCACCGGCGGGCCGGGCCACATCGACCCGCGCGAGAACGACGGGAAGGCCCCGTGGGCCCAGGGCGTCCTCGAGAACCCGGCCTGGGAGGAGCCGGCCTTCCGGCTCTTCGACGCGATCCGGGACGACCCGCGATCGGCCCTCCTCGCGGTCTGCCACACCTTCGGTGTCCTGTGCCGGTGGTCCGGAGCGGCGCGGCCGGTGCTGCGCGGCGCGGAGAAGGGCAAGTGCACCGGCGTCCTCGAGAACGTGCTGACGTGGCACGCCGGCGAGCACCCGTGGTTCCGCCGCTTCGCGGAGCTCCTCGGCGACACGGCCCGGCTGCGCGTCGTCGAGAACCGGCTCTTCGACCTCCTGCCGGACGCCGGGGCGTGGCCGCCGTGGGCCACCGCGATCGGCTTCGAGACGCTCGGAGTCGGCGGCGCGCCGGGCGACGCGGTGACGATGGTCGAGTTCGGCCGCGACCGCGGGGGGATCGTCCCCCGGATGTTCGCGGTGAACCACCACCCCGAGATCGTCGACCGCGGACGGCAGAAGATGATCCTCGACCAGAAGCGCTCGCGCGGAGAGGTCACCGAGGAGTGGTACCGCGAGCGCCTCGACATCCTGACCCGGACCTTCCCGCGGGAGGACGTCGACCAGCGGCTGCACCTCACCTCGGACTTCACCCTCCTCGGCCCGCTGCGCTTCCACCTCTTCCGGCTGATCCGCGAGCGGGCCGAGCCCCTCGGCCGCGCCCGCGGCTTCCACGAGGACCGGATTCTCCACGCCGTCCTCGGCGAGCCGGTCGGGGCCGCGCGGGGCGAGGTCTTCTAGGCGCGGGGCCATGATCCCGAAGCCTCCGTTCCTCAAGGACCTCACGCCGGAACGGGAGATCGCCGAGTTCCAGCGGCTGCAGCCCCGCCTCGCGGAGGTGTGGGACTCCCTCGTGATGCGCGAAGAGGAGCCGCACACCTCGGTCGTGGTGCCGTCGCTCACCCTCGACCAGAGCGAGCTGCGGAAGATCTCGGGCGCGAGCTTCTACGAGGAGCGCCTGCTCTTCCTCCTCATCCGCCTGCGCAACCCCCGCGCGCGGATGGTCTACGTCACGTCGCAGCCGATCCACCCGATCATCCTCGAGTACTACCTGCAGTTCCTCGCCGGCATCCCGGCGAGCCACGCCCGCTCGCGCCTCACCCTCCTCTGCGCGGACGACGCCTCGCCGCGCTCGCTCACCGAGAAGATCCTGGAGCGGCCGCGGCTCATCGAGCGGATCCGGGCCGGGATCCACGACCCGTCGAAGGCGTACCTCACCGTCTTCAACTCGACGCCCCACGAGCGGAAGCTGGCCGTCCTCCTCGGCGTGCCGCTGAACGGCTGCGACCCGCAGCTCGCCCCGCTCGGCACGAAGTCGGGCTCGCGGAAGCTCTTCCGCGAGGCCGGGGTCGACCTGCCGCTCGGCTTCGAGGACCTGCACACCCACAAGGAGGTCGAGGAGGCCCTCGGCGCGCTGCGGGCCGAGCGGCCGGGGATCCGCCGCGCCGTCGTGAAGCTGAACGACAGCTTCTCCGGCGAGGGCAACGCCCTCTTCCGCTTCCCGGACGCGCCCGCGCGCGCGGCGCTTCAGGAAGCGATGCGCCAGGTCGAGTTCTCGGTGCCGTGGGAGACGCCGGAGTCGTTCTTCGACAAGTTCTCGCGGATGGGCGGGATCGTCGAGGAGTTCATCGAGGCCGAGGAGAAGCTCTCGCCGAGCGCGCAGGTGCGGGTGAGCCCGCGCGGCGACGTGCTGCCGATCTCGACCCACGACCAGATCCTCGGGGGCCCGAGCGGCCAGGTGTTCCTCGGCTGCCGCTTCCCCGCCCGCGACGACTACCGCCTGCGCGTCCAGGAGGCGGGCCAGAAGGTCGGCGCCGCCCTCGCCGCGCACGGCGTCGTGAGCCGCTTCGCGGTGGACTTCCTCGTCCACCGCGACCACCCCTCACACGAGTGGAAGGTCTCCGCGCTCGAGATCAACCTGCGCATGGGCGGCACGACGCACCCGTACCTGGCCCTCCAGTTCCTGACCGGAGGGGCCCTCGACCCGACGAGCGGCCTCTTTCTCTCGCCGTCGGGTCACGCGAAGTACTACAAGGCGACCGACAACCTCTACGCCGAGCAGTACCGGGGCCTCCTGCCGGAGGACCTCATCGACATCCTGACCGTAAACAAGCTGCACTACAGCCACGGCAAGGAGTCCGGCGTCCTCTTCCACCTGATCGGCGCGCTGTCGGAGTTCGGCAAGCTCGGGCTCACGGCGATCGCCAACAGCCCGGCCCAGGTGGACGAGCTCTACGCCCACACTCTCGAGGTCCTCGACCGCGAGACGACGTACGGGAGATAGGTCCGAGCGGATCGCGCCCGAACGAGCCGGGGCGCGACCCGCTCGGGGCTACGCGAACTGCTTCAGGTCGATCTTCGGGTCGTAGACCTCGGTCGACTTCATCATCTCGTCCCACGTCACCTTGCGGCCGGTGTAGGCGGCCATGCGGCCGAGGACGCCGCTGAGGGCGGACTCGGCGCCCTGCTGCGCCTCGTTGATGAGCTTGCCGCTGGTGATGCTCTCGATGAAGGCCTTCTGCTTGTTCGGGTCCGCGTCGTCGAGGGCGCCGTTGAAGCGGCCGGTGGCCGCGGTCGCGGCGTCGACGACCTGCGGCTTGCCGAGGCCCGGGTACTCCCACTTCGTCTCGCCGGAGATGCGGACGGGCGCGTCGTAGCGCGCCTCGGCGCAGCCCTTCGTACCGTAGTACTGCATCCCGACGCCCCACGCCGCGACGCCGAACTGGGTCGAGGCGAAGCTCACGTGCACGTCGTTCGGGTACATGAAGACGCAGTTGAAGTGCGAGTAGCAGTCGCCCTTGTCGGTGCGGCCGGCGCGGCCGCCGTGGCCGGTCGCCTCGATCGGGTGGGCCCGGAACATCCAGTTCGTGACGTCGATGATGTGGACGTTCTGCTCGACGATCGTGTCGCCGGAGAGGGTGCGGTCCCAGACCCAGTTGCGCAGGCGCTGCTCGACGGGCGACTTCCCCGCGAAGTCGGGCCGCTGGAGGGCGGAGGCGAAGTAGTGGATCTGCCCGCACACCGGCGCGCCGATCTCGCCGCCGTGGACCCGCTTCGCGAGCTCGACGTAGGGCGAGGCGTGGCGGATCTGGAAGCCGACGGCGAGGCTCCTCTTGCCGTCGTACTGCTTGCCGATCGCCATCACCTTCTTGGCCCCCGGGACGTCGACCGCAACCGGCTTCTCGACGTAGGTGTGCTTGCCGGCCGCGAGGGCGGCCTCGAGGTGCATCGGGTGGTAGTAGGGCGGGGTGGCGATGTAGACGGCGTCGACGTCGGAGCTCGCGAAGAGCTTCTGGTAGGCGTCGGGGCCGCGGAAGAGGTTCTTGGGGTCGATCGCGGGCTTGCCGGCCTTGGCCGCGGCCGCGTCGAGCTCGGCCTTGCCCTTCTCGAGCTGGTCGGCGAACAGGTCGCCGAGAGCGGTCACAACCGCGCCGGTGTTCTCGATGAAGGACGCGGTGACGTTCGTCCCGCGGCCGCCGCAGCCGAGGAGGGCGAGGCGCACCGCCGAGTTGGCCTGGGTGCCGAACACGAGGCTCGGCTTCAGGATCGTCACGCCGGCGGCGGCGGCCGCGCCGATGAACTCGCGGCGGCCGACCGAGGTCTTCTGGTCGCTCATGTCGTCTGTCTCCTCACGTGAGGGCCCCTCCGGTCGGCGGCAGGGTTCGATCGACCGGGGTTTCGGTCGCTGTCGGCGGTCGGGGCCGGGTCGATTCTAGTCCTCCGCCTTTCGTTCGTTCAAGGAACAGAAGGCAAACGCAAGCAGGCGAAAGAGGGCTTGAGGCGAGGCGCAAGCCCGGGGTAGTCTCGGCCCGGAAGGAGAGCACCATGCCCACCATCGATCGCCGGAGCTTCCTCGCCGCGACGGCGGCCGCCTCGGCCGCGACCGCCCTGCGGCCCGCCCCGGCCCGCGCCGCGGCCGGCGGCGGCCCGCGCAAGGCCCTCGTCGTCTCGATGATCTCCGACAAGCTCGCCTGGGCCGACCGCTTCAAGGTCGCCCGCGACGCCGGATTCGAGGGCGTCGAGCTGCACACGGTCACCGACCCGAAGGAGGCGGACGCGATCAAGGCCGCCCTCGAGGGCAGCGGGATCACCGTGCACTCGATCATGAACTCGGACCACTGGAAGTACCCGCTCTCGAGCGCGGACCCGGAGGTCGTGGCGAAGAGCGTTGCCGGGATGGAGACGTCCCTCCGGAACGCGAAGTTCTTCGGCTGCGACTCGGTCCTCCTCGTGCCCGCGGTCGTGAACCCGGAGACGGGCTACCAGGACGCGTGGACGCGCTCGCAGAAGGTGGTGCGAGAGAAGATCCTGCCCCTCGCCACCGAGCTCAAGGTCACGGTCGGGATGGAGGAGGTCTGGAACAAGTTCCTCCTGAGCCCGCTCGAGCTCGCGCGCTACGTGGACGAGTTCAAGTCGCCCTACGTGAAGGCGTACCTCGACGTCGGCAACATGCTCTTCTACGGCTACCCGCAGGACTGGGTGCGCACGCTCGGCAAGCGGATCTGGCGCATGCACCTGAAGGACTTCAAGCTCGAGCGCTCGGGCGGGAAGTTCGCGTGGAAGAACCTCGGCGAGGGCGACATCGACTGGCCGGCCGTCCGCAAGGCGATGGCCGACGTCGGCTACGCGGGCTGGGTCACGTGCGAGGTGGAGGGCGGCGACGCGGCGTACCTGAAGGACCTCGGGACGCGGGTCGACCGCTTCCTCGCCGGTCAGAAGCCCGTCGCCTGAAGGGTTCGTCGCGAGCCGGGGGCCGGCCGCGTCGCGGCGCCGCGCCGGCCCCTTTCGCCCGCGCCTACTTCGCCTTGTAGCCGGCGGGAAGCGCGACGTCGGCCGGCGTCACCTCCGTCGAGAGCTTCAGCGTCTCGATCGTGGAGGTCATGAGCGCCTGCTTCGGGTCCGTGGGGTCCCCCGCCGCCTTCTTCATGAGCTTGCGGGCGAGAAAGCCGCTCACGCCCGTGATCTGGGAGTCGCCCTTCTCGGCCTTCGCCACCTGCTCGGCGCTGCGGATGAGGTTGACGGCGAGGATGGTGGAGAGCGGCGTGCCCTCGATCTTCGCGGTCTCCTCGCGCATCTTCTGGATCGCCTGCACGAGGCCGGGGTGGGCCGCCATCATCTGGGCCATCTGCTCGGCCGAGGCCTTCATGCGGCCGGGGTCGAAGCCGAACACCTCCGCCATCTTCTTCGCGTAGCGCAGGTCGAAGTCCGCGAGCTCCTTGAGCTCCGGCACCTCGGGGGCCACCCACAGCTCGTTCACGATCCCGAGGCCGCCCGACTGCATCATGTTGGAGCCCTTCGGGTAGACCGAGACGCGCATGATCCACTGCGCGGCCTCGCGCCCCGCGATCGTCCGCTTCTCGCCCGTGCGGCTCGTGCGCACGTCGAACTCGAGCTCGGGGACCTCGCCCTCCTTGGGCGGGTCCTGCTTCGCCTGTTTGGCCTGCTCCTTCGCCGCCTTCTCCGCTTCCTTCTGCGCCTTCTCGCGCTCCTCCTCGAACTTCTGCTTGATCTCCGCGAACGTCGCGACCTCGTACGTCCGGTCCTTCACGTTCAGCTCGTAGACCTTCTCCTCGGCGAGGTCCACGAGCTCGCCCGTCTCCTCGTTGAGCGTGAGGCGACGGTCCCCCGAGACGGCCACGCTGTTGACGAGCCCCTCCTTCGCGGCCTTGCCGCCGAAGTGGCTCATCAGCCCGCCGACGAGGCCGCTGAACTGCACGTGGACCCGCTCTTCCTTCCGGACACCCGCGACGAGGGCGCCGGGAAGGGCGAGGCTCCCGACCAGCGACACGAGGACGGCACGAGTCACGGCGCGCACCACGGTTCCCCCTTTTCGCTGACCGCCGGGCCGGGCCCGGGCGGGTTGCGCCTAATCTACTGCGCCCGAAGCGAGGATGCGACGGGCTTCCTCGCGGGCCTCCTCGGCCGTCGAGACCGCCCCGTCGAGCTGGCGCTCGTAGACGGCGCGGACGACCTGCCCGACGAGGGGCCCCGGAGAGACTCCGAGGGCGAGGATGTCGCGCCCCTTGAGGATCGGCTCCGGCGCGCGGCGAGCGACGTCGAGCGCCCGCACGCGCTCGCGGAACCACTCCATCGCCACGGGCTCGAAGGCTCCGGGGCGGCGACCGAGGCAGTCGGCCCGCGCCACGCGGTAGAGAAGGTCGGGTTCGCACTTCGCGGCGAGGCGCCGGATGGCGCCGTCGGAGACGCGCTCGCGGTCGTCGTAGAGCTGACCCGGCTTGAGGTGCTGGCCGACGAGGGCCAGCACCTGGGCGCGCACGTCGTAGCCGAGGAGGGTGTGGACGTTCCACCGGTCGAGGAGCGCCGTCGTCGGCGGGAGGCCCGCCTCCTCGTGGCCGCGGGAGCGGATGCGGCCGTCCTCGAGGCGCGTCGTCCCCGGCTTGCCGAGGTCGTGGCAGAGCGCGCCCAGCATCACCGTGAGCTGGCGGGGGCGGTCCGGAGCGAGGGCCGCGGCGAGAGGCGCGGCCTCGTCGACGACCTGGAGCGTGTGGACCCACACGTCGCCCTCGGGGTGCCAGCCGGGATCCTGCGGCGTCGCGGCGAGCGCCACGAGCTCGGGCGCCACGACCGGCAGCATGCCCCACTCCGCGAGAAGCGCGACGCCGCGGCTCGGCTGCCGCGCCTTCAGCAGCAGCTTCTCGATCTCGCCGAACACGCGCTCGGCCGGAAGCTCCGCGATCGGCATGGACGCGCAGAGGGCCGCCGTCGCGGGATCGACGGCCAGCTCGTAACGCGCCGCGAACTGCACGGCGCGAAGCGCCCGCAGCGGGTCCTCGCCGAAGGTGGCGGCGTCGACGGCCCGCAGCACGCGCGCGTCGAGGTCGGGGCGCCCCCCGTGCGGGTCCACGATCGCGTCGGCCGCGGGGTCGTAGAGCATCGCGTTGATCGTGAAGTCGCGGCGGCGCGCGGCCTCCTCGACGCTCATCGAGGGATCGCCCTGGACGCCGATGCCGCGATGGCCGGGCCCGGTCTTCGAGTCGCGCCGCGGCAGCGCCACGTCGACGGCGCCCTCGACCCCGGGCACGCCGCTCAGCTTGTAGACGCGAAACGCCTGGCCGACCGCGTCGATCCGCCCGTGCCCGCGCAGGACCTCCTCGAGCCTGTCCGCCGACAGGCCGAACACCTCGACGTCCCAGTCCTTGGTCGGCTCCCCGAGAAAGGCATCCCGCACCGCCCCCCCGACGACGTAGGGCCGCCCACCCGCAGCCCGCAGGGAAGCAAGGAGACGCAGGACCTCATCGGGGAGCACGAGCAGCATCGCCGGTCAGACTAGCACTGGCCCCGGCCCCGTGCGTTCTCGCCAGGCCCCGAGCGTTCTCGCCAGTAGAACGCGAGAACGCTCGGAATGACGTTTCCTTCGTTCCGTCCCCCAACTCATAGGGCCGTCGTCCGTTGTTTGTCGTCCGTGTCCGTTGTCCGTTGTCCGTTGTCCGCTCTCTCCCGCCCCTTGACACCGTCCCACTGTACTAGTACACTAATACAGTATGGCGACGCCGAGGCTGAAGGTCGACGCGACGCTGCCCGTCCCGATCTGGAGCCAGATCGAGGACGGGGTCCGGTACCTGGTCGCCTCCGGGGCGCTGCGGCCCGGGGACGCGCTGCCGTCGGTGCGGGACCTCGCGCGCGAGCAGCGGATCAACCCGAACACGGTGGCGAAGGCCTACCAGCGGCTCGTCGACGCGGGCGTCCTGGAGACGCGGCGCGGCGAGGGCACTTTCGTGGCCGAGAGGCCGCCCGCGCTCCCGGCCGGAGAGAAGGAGCGCGTGCTGCGCGAGGCGGCGTCGCGGTACGCCTCGCTCGCGTCCACCGTCGGCGCCACGCGCGCGGAGGCGCTCGGGGCGCTGCAGCAGGCCTGGCCCGACGGACAGCCGGTGAAGGGGGGACGGCGATGAGCACGCAGGCGGCGCCCGCAACCGGCGCCCTCGTCGAGACACAGGCCCTCGCCGTCCGCTACGGGCGGACGCGTGTCCTCGAGGACGTGAGCCTCGCCGTGCCGCCGGGCTGCGTCTTCGCCCTCCTCGGCCGCAACGGCTCCGGCAAGTCGTCGCTCCTGCGCGTGCTCCTCGGCGAGCGGCCGCCGTCGGCCGGCCGCGCGCGCCTCCTCGGCGAGGACCCGTGGAAGAAGCGCGCCGCGCTCATGGCCGAGGTCGGCGTCGTGCCGGAGGAGCCGGGCGCGCCGCCGGAGATGACCGCGCGAGAGTTGTCGGCCTTGTGCTCGCGGCTCTACCGGCAGTGGGACGCGGCCATGGTCGAGGAGCGGCTCGCGCGGTTCGAGGCGCCGGTCGACCGGCCGTTCGGGCGGCTGTCGAAGGGACAGAAGGGCGCGGTCATGCTCTCGCTGGCCCTCGGCCACCGCCCGCGCCTGCTGCTGCTCGACGACCCCACCCTCGGCCTCGACGTCGTGGCCCGCGACGCCGTCTTCCGCGAGGTGATCGGCGAGCTGGCCGACCGCGGGACGACCGTCTTCGTGACCACCCACGATCTGCGCGCGGTCGAGGGCATCGCCGACCGCGTCGCGGTCCTGCACGGAGGCCGCGTCGCGCTCCAGGGCGAGCTCGAGCGGCTGAAGGCCGAGTGGGGCCGCCCCCTCGAGGAGATCTTCACGGCGGTGACGGCCGGGCGGCGCCCGGACGACCTCGCGCCGGCGGAGGTGCAGCCATGACCCAGGCCCTGGCCATCGCCGCCCGCGAGCTGCGCGAGCGGTGGATCCTGTTCCCCGCGGCGCTCGCGTTCGGGTTCGTTCCGATCGTCCTGCCGGCGTTCAGGCCGGACTTCCGCGACATCGCCCCCGTCGTCGGCGTCGCGTTCGCGGTCGTGCTCGGCGCCACCGCCGCGGTGGTGGTCGGCTCGACGATGCTGGCCCGCGACGCCGCCATGGGCCGCCTGGCGTTCCTGCTCGCGCGACCCGTCTCCCTGGCGTCCGTCTGGGCCGGCAAGTGGATCGCGGCGCTCGTGCTCGTCCTCGGCAGCGGGCTCCTTGCCGCCGTGCCGTGGATGGCGGTCACCACACCGCCGGAGGCGCACGGCGGCTCGTGGCTGTCGGCGCTCGCGAACGGGCCGGGAACGCCGCTGTTTCTCGGGCTCGCCGTGCTGGCCGTCGGCCTCGCCAACTTCAACGCGGCCGCGTTCCGTTCGCGCTCCGCCTGGCTCGCGCTGGACCTGGCGCTGCTCGTGACGGCGGTCCTTGTCGTTCGCCGCTACTTCCCGCCGTTCGCCCAGTACGGCCTGGTCGATGCGCTGGTCGACATCGTCCACTTCCCGAGCCTCGCCGTCTGGATCCTGGCTGTCGCCGGGCTCCTCGGCAGCGCGGCGCAGCTCGTCGTGGGCCGGACGGACCTGCGCCGGGCGCACCGCGCCCTCTCGACGGCACGTGGCTCGTCGTCTGGACGGTGCTCGCCAGCGTCGTCGGGGCGGTCTGGTGGGTGCGCGCGGCCACTCCGCCCGAGCTCAGGCGTGGACGGCCACGGGCAGTGCCGGCGCGCGCTGGGTACGTCCTCGGGTCAGCGCGCGTGCCACGGACCCCATACGTGCCGCGCTCCTGGCCGCAGAGTGCCTACCTGATCGACAGCCACACGGATCGGTACCTCCGCCTGCCGGACGGCACGACCTTCTGGCCGCTGCGCTTCTCGGAAGACGGACGCGTCGCCGTGCAGCTTCGACCCGGACCGAGGACGAGCGCGGCACGGCGGTCCGGATCTTCTCCCTCGAAGGAGATACCCCTCGCTCGACGCTCGTCGCCCTCGAGAAGTCGCCGCCGTTCGAAAGCTGGGGCGCCGACTTCGCGCTCGCCCTCCGGGAAGCTGCTGCTTTACGTGCACTCGAGCGGAGCGTCGTTCTTCGAACTCCCGTCCGGGCGGCGGGTAGCGACCGCCACCGTCCCGCCGGGATTCCGCCCGACCGCCGCGCGCTTCACGGGGGCGACGACCGCGCGAGCCTGGCTCGTGCCCCAGAACCTCCAACGGCGCGAGTTGCTCGTGTTCGATCTCGCCCTCGACGGGCGGTCGTCGAGCCGAACCTTCGCCGCGGGACCGTTCGGCTACTCGTCGAGCAACGTGTCGGTCGACGCGAGCGGAACGCGGCTGCTGACCTTCGACGCCGGGATCCAGCTTCGGGACGCCGCGGACGGTCGGCTCGTCGCCAAACTCGTCGACACCGGCAGCGATGTCCCCCGACGCGGCGGCCTGCTCGCCGCCCGCATCCTCTCCGACGGCCAGGTCGTGACGATGGAGGGCGCGCCGCTCGACGGGGCCCGGGGCCACGTGTCACGATCTTCGGCCCGGACGGCACGAAGCGGCGCGAGGCGACGATCGACGCCGGGATCACCGGCCTGGAGGTGGGCCCGGAGTTGCCCGGCGGACGCGTGATCCTCGCGCTCGCGGCTCGCCGGGCGCAGGCTGAGACCGGGACGGCCTGGTGTTCGACACCGGCACGGGCGCCGTCGTGCAGCGGCTCGCGGGGCTCCACTCGCCGCCGGCAACTGGGGCCACGAGGCTCCCGCTCTGCCTCCTGACCCGGTGCAGTTCTTCACGGACGAGCAGGGCCGCGTCCTCCGGATCGACACGACGACCGGCGTGCGTGAGGTGGTGGCCGGTCCGGGCGCGCCGGCCGGGGAGCGGCTGAAGCTCGACTGAGGCACGAGGTCCGTCCGGCGGAACCGTTGCGGGGCGAGTGCTAGACTCTCGCGAGAAGCGAGTGATGTCGACCCGGCCCGGCGCGTGCACTACACGTACGCGGAGTACCTCGCGCTCGAGGAATCGAGCTCGGTTCGCCACGAGTTCCTCGACGGCGAGATCTACGCGATGGCCGGCGGCTCGCCCGACCACGCTGCGCTGTCGGCGGCGGTGATCCGACTCGTCGGCGCGCGACTGCCGCCCGGATGTCGCGCCTTCACCTCCGATCTCCGGGTCCGCATCGCGGCGACCGGCCTCACGACCTACCCCGACGCCGCAGTCGTCTGCGGTCGCACGGAGAGGTCACGCGAAGACCCGCTCGCGGTGACCAACCCCGTCCTCCTCGTCGAGGTGACGAGCCCCTCGACGGAGGACTACGACCGGGGCGAGAAGCTGCGCCACTACAAGGGCCTGCCGAGCGTCCGTGAGATCCTCGTGGTGTCGCACCGGAACGCCGAGGTCACGCTGCACCGCCGGCGCGACGATGGCTGGACGATGCTCGCGTCGCGAGCCGGCGAAGAGGTCGAACTCCAGGCGCTCGCCGCCCGTTTCGCCGTGGACGACCTGTACGCGGGGGGCCTCGAAGACGCCCGCTGACCCCAGCCGTCAGGCCTCCCCCCGCTCGAGGGCCTGGATCATCACGTCGAGGGCGCGGCCGCTCGCGTCCGTGAGGAGCGTGACGAGGGGCTCCGTCTCGAAGCGGAAGGCCGCGCGCAGGCACGCGACGAGATAGGGGCCGTCGCCGGCCACGAGGACGGGCGGGCGCAGGCCGCCGCGCACGAGGACGTGCGACGCGGCGAGCCGGGCGACGCGGCCGTTGGCGTCGTCGAACGGGGCCACTTCGACGATGCGGGCGAGGGCGAGGGCCGCCGCCTGCTCGGGCCGCAGGGCGCTCGAGCCCGGCGCGCCGAGCCACTCCTCGAGCGTCTCGAGGCGCGATTCGATCGCCTCCGGGGGCGCGGGCGGGGCGCCGTCCCGCTCGCGAGGGCCCCGGCGGAAGCCCGTCGGGCCCGCGATCGCCGTGTGCCAGGCGCGCAGCGCGGCCACGGTGAGGGGCGCGTCGCGGCTCACGGCGCCGGCCGCGCGGCGCAGGGCGGCGACCTCGGCCGGGGCGAGCCCGCCCGAGCGCGAGGCCCGCACCTCGGCCCACGTCGCGCGCACGCCGGCCAGCTCGAGGCTGCCGAGGAGCTGGGCGTCCTCGACGATCGCGGCGAGCACGGGGTCGTCCGGGCCACGGCCCTTCTCCGCGAGCAGGGCCGCGAGCCGCTTCTCCTTCACTCCCGCCGCCGTCTGCAGGCGCATCGTCCGATTCTAAGGGCCGGCCGGCACGGCGCGCCGCGGGCGGCTAGAATGGTCCGGGGGATTCCTCGAAAGGGGTGACGGCGTGCTGAAGAAGACCGCGGCTCTTCTGACGGCGCTCTGCGTCGCGTCGCCGGGGCTCGTCCGCGCGGGCGACGAGGGCAAGGAGAAGAAGGGCAAGCGGCCCGCGCTCGTGCTGCGGACGACGCCGCGCTTCGCCTTCTCTCCGGCCAACCTGATGCTCACCGCCGAGCTGAAGGACGGCGACGACATGGAGGAGCTGTACTGCCCCGAGATCGAG
The DNA here is from genome assembly GCA_046331285.1 of Vicinamibacteria bacterium. Classification (GTDB taxonomy): domain Bacteria; phylum Acidobacteriota; class Vicinamibacteria; order Fen-336; family Fen-336; genus DATBSL01. The sequence goes on along the minus strand of JAXLRD010000032.1, from coordinate 7,213 downwards.
TGGGAGTTCGGTGACGGGGACAAGAGCACGCAGGAGGCCGACTGCGAGCCCTGGACCGCGACCACGAAGATGGAGCGCCGCTTCACGGTGCGCCACATCTACAAGTTCGCGGGCGCCTACCTCCTGCGCGTGACGCTCCGCAAGTCCGGCCACGACCTCATGACACAGACGCTCTCGGTGACGGTCCGCGCGGGCCTCGGCGACCCGAACGACGACCCGGGGGAATAGCCCCGAGCTCATTTCGACCGTTTGGGCTCGTGTCGAAATGAGCTCGGAACGCTGGCTCCATTGCCCGGTCGGCTCTTTCGCCGACGTTCTCTCTTTGCTCGGTCGTTTCCCTTTCTGCCAGACAGAAAAGGAAACGGATCAGGGGGGACGGACCTAGAACGCAGCCCACGTTCCGAGCCGATTCGACTCAGCCAACGACGGGGTCGAATCGGACTCGGGGCCTACCCGCCCGACATCGAGTCCAGGAATTCCTTGTTGGACTTCGTCTTGGACAGCCGCTCGATGAGGAGCTCCATCGCCTCGACGGGCGACAGGGCCGAGAGGACCTTGCGCAGGATCCAGGCGCGGTTGAGCTCGGCCGCGGGGACGAGCAGCTCCTCCTTGCGCGTGCCCGAGCGGTTGATGTCGAGCGACGGGAAGATGCGCTTGTCGGTGAGCTTGCGGTCGAGGACGAGCTCGGCGTTGCCCGTGCCCTTGAACTCCTCGAAGATCACCTCGTCCATGCGCGAGCCGGTCTCGACGAGGGCCGTCGCGATGATCGTGAGCGAGCCGCCCTCCTCGACGTTCCTGGCCGCGCCGAAGAAGCGCTTCGGCCGCTGGAGGGCGTTCGAGTCGACGCCGCCCGAGAGGACCTTGCCCGACGGCGGCACGATCGTGTTGTAGGCGCGGGCGAGGCGGGTGATCGAGTCGAGCAGGATCACCACGTCCTTCCTGTGCTCGACGAGGCGCTTCGCCTTCTCGAGCACCATCTCCGCGACCTGCACGTGCCGGTCGGCCGGCTCGTCGAACGTCGACGAGATGACCTCGCCGTGGACCGACCGCTGCATGTCGGTGACCTCCTCCGGCCGCTCGTCGATGAGCAGCACGATGAGGACGATCTCCGGGTGGTTCGTGGTGATCGCGTTCGCGATCGCCTGCAGGATCATCGTCTTGCCCGTGCGGGGAGCGGCGACGACGAGCGCCCGCTGGCCCTTGCCGAGCGGGTTCAGGAGGTCCATCACCCGGGTCGTGATCTGGTCGGGCGTCGTCTCGAGCCGGATCCGGTCCTGCGGGTAGAGCGGCGTGAGGTTGTCGAAGAAGATCTTCTCCTTCGCGCGGTCGGGCGGCTCGAAGTTGACCGCGTCGACCTTGATGAGCGCGAAGTACCTCTCGTCCTCTTTCGGCGGGCGGATCTGGCCGCTGATCGTGTCGCCGGTGCGCAGGTCGAACTTCCGGATCTGCGAGGGCGAGACGTAGATGTCGTCCGGGCCGGGCAGGTAGCAGTACTCGGGGGCCCGCAGGAAGCCGAAGCCGTCGGGCAGGATCTCGAGGACTCCCTCGGAGAAGATGAGGCCTTCCTTCTCGGCCTGGGCCCGCAGGATCTGGAACACCAGCTCCTGCTTCTTCATCGACGACGCGCCGGGGATCTCGAGCTCCTTCGCGACCTCGATGAGCTTCTGGATGCTCATCTCCTTGAGGACCGCGAGGTCGAGCCGTCGCGCGTCCTCCGCCTCGCCGGAAGCCTCCTCGGCGACGGCCACCGTCGAGTCCGACGCGGGCTCGTCCTCGGCGACGTCGCGCTGGGGCAGCCGCGGCCCGCGGCGGTGGGGCGCGTCGGAGCGCGGCCCGCGGCCGGGCCGGCGGGGCGCTCCGCCTCCGTTCGAACCGGAGGCCGGCGGCGTGGAACCGGGTTCGTCGTTGGACATATCGGGTTACCTGGAACGGAGGAACGGGAGGACGAAGAGGGAAAGAGGCGTGGCCTGGGGTCAGTGGGGCCGGATGGTCCTGACGATAGTGGGTTCCCGATTCTACGTCAACCCGCCCGATGGCTCAGGCGCAGGGCGCGGCGCCGACCCCGATCACGCGTCGGAGCCCAGGCGGAAGCGGGCCGGCGGCTCGCTCGTCGGCTCGACGTCGTTGGCCTCGAGCCACGCCCGGACGACCGCCCGCATCCGCCCGTCGCGGCAATCGATCCACAGCCGGCGCTCGGCCGGGTGGAAGCCGAGCGCGTCGGCGAAGGCCCGGGCCGGCTCGGCGCCGGCGAGGGCCGCCTGAAGGGCGTCCTTCGCCCAGCCGTCGTCGAGCCCCTCGACGAACGCCGTCATCCAGCCGAGCTCGGTCTCGGCCGGCAGAGGCTGCACCGGCACGAGCCGCCGCGCGACGAGCCCCTCGTCGAGCTCGTCCTCGGTGAAGGCGTGGTCGTCGCTCCACCCGCGGGTGAGGTGCACGACGTCGCCCGAGAGCGCGTCGAGGAAGGCCTGGGAGTCGGGCGCGCGGCGCAGCAGCGCCCGCTCGAGGCCGTCCCAGTCGATCGCGACCTGTCGCGCCGTATCGTCCTCCCCCGTCCCGGCCCGGGCCGCGGCCCGTCCGTTCGCCGCCTCAGAACGCCATCGTCCGCAGGTCGGGCGCCACGATGAGCGGCGCCCCCGTCGCTCTCTTCACCTCGTCGAGCGTCGTGTCCGGGGCGATCTCGCGCAGGAGGAGCCCCTCCCGCACCGGCTCGATCACCGCCATCTCGGTCACCACCAGGCTGACGCAGCCGCGGCCGGTCAGCGGCAGCGTGCACTGGGTCAGGATCTTCGGGCTGCCGTCCTTCGCGGTGTGCTCCATCGTCACCACGACGCGCCGCGCGCCGGCGACGAGGTCCATCGCGCCGCCCATCCCCTTCACCATCTTGCCGGGGATCGTCCAGTTCGCGAGGTTGCCGGCGGCGTCGACCTGCAGGGCGCCGAGGATCGTGAGGTCGATGTGGCCGCCGCGAACCATGGCGAAGGAGTCGGCGCTCGAGAAGTAGGACGCGCCGGGCCGCGCGGTGACCGTCTCCTTGCCGGCGTTGATGAGGTCGGCGTCCTCCTCCCCCGCCGCGGGATAGGGGCCGACGCCGAGCATGCCGTTCTCGGAGTGGAGGACGATCGAGACGCCCTCCGGCACGTAGTTGGCGGCGAGCGTCGGCATCCCGATCCCGAGGTTCACGTAGAAGCCGTCCTTCATCTCCTGCGCAGCGCGGCGGACGATCCGGACCCTCTTCGCGTCGGTATCGGCCGCGCCCTCGCCGCGCAGGGTGCGCCGCTCGATGCGCTTCTCCCACCCGGCGCCCTGGAAGACGCGGTGGACGAAGATCCCCGGGGTATGGACCTGGTCGGGATCGATCGAGCCCGCGGGCACGAGCTCCTCGACCTCCGCGATCGTCGTCGCCGCCGCCGCGCACATCATCGGCGCGAAGTTGCGGGCGGTGCGCCGGAAGACGAGGTTGCCCGCGGTGTCCCCCTTCCACGCCTTTACGAGAGCGAAGTCGGCCCGGAGGGCCGTCTCGAGGAGGTGGGGCTTGCCGTCGAACCACCGCACCTCCTTGCCCTCGCCGACGACCGTGCCGTATCCGGCGGGAGTGAAGAAGGCGGGGACGCCGGCGCCGCCGGCCCGGATGCGCTCGGCGAACGTCCCCTGGGGGACGAGCTCCACCTCGAGCGAGCCGTCGAGGAACATCGACTCGAAGACCTTGTTCTCGCCGACGTACGTCGAGACCATCTTCCGGACCTGGCCCGAGCGGAGCAGGAAGCTGATCCCGAAGTCGGTGACCCCCGCGTTGTTCGAGACGACGGTGAGGCCGCGGGCCCCCTGGTCGCGCAGGGCGGCGATCAGGTTCTCGGGGATGCCGCACAGGCCGAAGCCCGAGATCATCACGGTCGAGCCGTCGCGCACGTCGCGCACCGCCTCGGCCGCGCTCGTCACCACCTTGTCCATGGGGTGTCCCTCCGCTGGCGCCGGGTACGCCCGATCATAGCAACTCGCGTCGGTCCTCCCGCGGGGCGGGACCGCTCGGCCGCGCCGCGTGCAGGAGGCGGGGCGGGACGAGGGCGTTCGAGGCGACGACGCCGGTGGCGAGGGACACCGCCACGAGCGTCATGCGGAAGGCGGTCTGGATGCCCACGAGCGTCTCGTCGCCGATGAGCGACGACACGCTCGCGAAGCCGAGCGATCCGGGCACGAGCAGCAGGATGCCGGGCACGAGGGCGACCATGGCCGGGCGACGGACGGCGCGGTTGTACACGTTGCCGTAGAGGCCGGCCACGAGCGCGCCGAGGAAGGCGCCGAGCTCCGGGCCGAGGAGGGCCGCCCCGAGCCGCGCGCCCGAGAAGGCCACGAGGCCGCTCGCGACGATCCACGGCGCGTCGCGCCGCTCGGCCCGCAGCAGCACGGTGAAGCCGAGGGCGGCCACGACCACGGCGAGGGCCATCGTCCACGGGGCGGGCGCCTGGACGGCGCCGTGCGGCAGCGGCGGTCCGAACGCGCGCGCGCCGAGGGCTTCGCCCACCGCGACGCCGAAGCCGAGGCCGAGGAAGGCCATCGCCGCCCCGGCGAGCCGCACGGTGCCGGAGACGAGGTGCTGCGTGGCGAGCTCGATGAGGGCGACCGTGAACGGGAAGCCCGGCACGAGGACGATGAGGCCCGCGAGCGTGAGGATCGAGCCGGAGACGGCCCCCGTGAAGCGGCCGACGAGGGCCGCGAGGAACGCGGCGATCGCCGCGGCCAGGGGCTGGAAGACCTGGCGGCCCGCGGCCGAGCGGCCGAGCCCGGCCTCGGCGAGGCCGATGGCGAGGCCCATGAGGCCCGAGGCCGCGATCTCCGCCGTGCCGCCGCCGAAGAAGCGCGCGGCCGCGGCGGAGGCGGCGCCGAAGGCCAGGAGACGCGCGGTCGGGGAGTAGCGCGGGGGCTCCTCCGCGATGGCGTCGAGCCGCGCGGCGGCGGCGGCGGGCGGGAGCTCGCCCCGGGCCACCTCCTGCGCGACGGCGTCGTACTCCGCGAGGCGGCCGAGGTCGACGTCCCCCGGCGCGACGCGGGCCTGGAACGTTCGTTCGTCGTCGCCGGTGCCGAACGACGCGATGAGCGACGTCGGCGCCGAGAAGAACTGCGCCTCGAGGCCGAGCTGCTGCGAGACGGCGACGAGCGCCGACTCGAGCCGGTGCGCGGGATAGCCGTGCGCGTGGAGCCCGCGCGCGAGCTTCATGACGAACGCGCGGGCGTCGGCGGGAGAGGTCTCCTGCATCCGGGCGGCCCCTTCCGGCGGCTACCTCGCCTCGGGAGCCGGCGCGGCGGCCGGGGCTGGGGCCGGAGCGGGGGCTGTGGTGGGGGTCGCGGCGGGCTTCGGGCCCGGCCTCGCGAGGCCCGCCGTGGCCGCGAGGGCCTCGACGCGGGCCTTCACGTCCTGCGCGGCCCGCAGGGCCTCGGGCACGTCGCCGCTGCGGAAGGCCTCGCCGGCCCGCGCCCACTCGACGCGGATCGCGCCGAGCTCGGCCTGGGCGGCCGCGAGCCCGTCGGGGTCCATCCCCTTCGGCGTCCGGTCCGCCGCGGCCGGCTCGGCCATCCTCGCCACCAGGACCTCGATGGCCGGATCGAGGGCTCGCGCGAGCGCGGACCAGGCGCGAGCGAGCTCCTCCTTCTTCACCTCCGCGGTCGCCGACGCGGCGGCGATCCGCGCCGGCAGGCCCTGCGCGGCCCTGAGCGCGTCGGTGTAGTGGCCCTTGCCGACCTCGGCGCGGGCGTCCCGGATCGCCCCTTCCAGTCGCTCGAGCTCGTGCGGCACGTAGCGGGCGAGCTCGGGCCGGGCCGCGGCGAGCTCCTCGTCGGCGATCTTCAGGGCGGCCTCGGCCGGCCCCTCGTTGCAGCCGGCGGCGAGCGCCACGGCGGCCAGGAGCACGGCGAGCGTGCGGGAGAGAGGGCGCATCCGGCGAGAGAACCTCCTGCGGGACGGCCTCGGATCTTACTCCCGGAAGCGGCGCTTCTCGGCCTCGAGCCGCCGCGCGAACGCGGCGAGGGCGCGCGCGACCTCGGCGGCGTTCGCGGACAGGATCTGCCGCCACAGCGGCCGGGGACTGCCGGCGAGGCGCGTCATGCCGCGGAAGCCGGGGCCGGCGCGGCGCAGGTGCGCGCGGGCGACCGGGTCGCGCCGGGCGGCGTCGCGCAGCGCCCACGCCACCACCTGCGGCAGGTGGCTCAGGAAGGCCATCGTGCGGTCGTGGGTGGCGGCGTCGGTCGTCACGGGCCGGGCGCCCACCGCGCGCACCAGCTGGCGCACGACGCGGTTGGCCCGGCCGTCGCGCGCGGGCACGATCCACCACGTCGCACCCTCGAAGAGCTTCTTCGAGGAGGCGGAGAAGCCCCGCTTCTCCGTCCCGGCCATGGGGTGGCCGCCCACGAAGCCCGCGAGGCCGAGCCGGGCCGCCTCGCGCGCGATCTCGCCCTTCACGCTCGACACGTCGGTGAGGACGAGCCCCCGGCGCGCGACCTTCGCGAGGCGCCGCAGCAGGCGGATGTTCGTAGCCGGAGGCGCGGCGAGGACGACGACGTCGCACTCCGCGGCGGCCTCCGCGTAGGTCGCGCCCGCCGCGACGGCGCCGCTGCGCAGCGCGCGGCGCACGACGAGCGGCCAGTCGATGCCGGTGACGCGGTAGCCCGCGTCGGTGAGGGCCCGGGCGAACGAGCCGCCGACGAGGCCGAGTCCGACGATCGCGACCGTGGGCCGGCGCCGCGCGGCCACCGTCACTCGCTCCCGGCCGCGCGGGCGAGGAGCTCCGGCTCCCGCCGCAGGACGAGCCGCGCGGCCTGCGCGGTGAGCAGGAAGTAGGCGCCGGCCGCACCGGCGAGCGCGAGCGGCAGGGTCGCGGCCCACAGCAGGGGCGCTCCGAGGAGGTGCGGCAGCCACACGAGGAAGGCGAAGGGCGACGAGACGAGGAGGCTCGCGAGGAGAGCGGCGAAGGCGAGCGCGGCCGCGCCGAGCCCGCGCGTGCCGGACGACGGGGCGCCCGGGTCGCGGCCGGCCCGCGGCGCCGGCACGGGCGCGAGGATGGAGACGTAGTTGTCGACGGCCGACGCCACGACCTGAGTCAGCACGATCACCGTGAGGACCGCCGGCAGGAGCTGCGGGCCGACCGCCAGCGCGGTGGCGAGGGCGAGAACGAGGGTCCCGGGCACGCGAAGCGCCATCGCGCCCAGATTCTTGCCGAGGAGG
>JAXLRD010000031.1:0-93730 GCA_046331285.1 Vicinamibacteria bacterium | reverse complement strand
GGCTTCCGGTACGAGCAGAGCCACGGTCCTGCCGCCAAGGGTGCCCGTGACCTTGAGGACGCCAGCTGGCCCCTGGGCCTGCCAGTGGCCGTCGACGTTCAGCGACCCTCCCCGCGTACCCGCTCCGGTGAGGGTCAGCGTCGCCGCGAACGAGCCGTCGCCCTGGGCCCCCATCATGGCCGGATTGCCGGGGGTCCACCGGACCTCGCCGCTCACCTCCACGTCCTCGGCGAACGCGTAGTCCGTGAGCCTGACCGTGAACGTCGTCCAGTCGCCGTAGTCGACCGTGAACGTCCCGCCTCGCAAGCCCATCCCTCCGCCGGTGCCCAGCGAGACGAGAACCCGCTGCATCGCGTCCGTCGCGGCGGCTACTCCGACCGTCGCCACCCTCCGCTCGGCGACGCCGACCTGGTTGCCGCCGGCCGGGTCCACTGCGGCCGGCCGGGCGTCGCGGGCGAGACGAGGGAAGCGCCCGACCGCCGGCCACACGACGTCCGGCGTGGCGGCGCAGCTCACGTCCTCGACGCTCAGCGTCCGGATGAACTCCGATGCGAGCCGGGCCGAGCAGGTGGACCAGACGAGCGACGGGTGTCCGGCTTCGGCCACCGGCACGAAGGTGGCGTGCGGGTACAGGCGCGCGACCTTCGAGGTCAGCTCGAGCGGCACCCTCTGGTCGATGTCTCCGGCCACTACGAGCGTCGGAACGTCGGGGTACCGCGCGTGGCGCGGCGCGATGGGCGCCGATGGTGTCGGCTTCTCCCACCACAGGCACTGCCAGCCGAAGAAGTCGTAGAACCCCTCGGAGGCCGCCCTCCGCGAGAAGGGGAAGAAGTGCCAGGGTCGCAGGGCATCGACCGCCGTCTGGTACTGGACCTGGCGTTCGGACGAGGACACTGACCAATCCCAGGGCTGTGCGAAGTCGACGCACGCAGTCGCATAGAGGGCGCCGTTCGAGAAGGCCGTCGGGTCGCCGTAGTCGACCTCCAGCTCCCCGTACCTCTCGGCGCCGAGCCGCAGGAGCGGCGCGGGGTCTCCCCGGCGCAGCGCCGCCCCCGCCGCGAGGACCTCCCCGGTGTTGACGAAGTTCCCGGACGGGTTGTCGACGAGGAAGTTGAGCAGTGCCGCTTCGTCGATGCGGACGTGCTTGAGGCTCCCGAACGCGTCGTAGGCGTCGCCCTCGACCGGGTGTTTCCGGATCGACTCCGCGAGGAGCGCGAGCTCGGCGTCGGGGAACGGGTGATCGGCTGAACAGCTCGCCGACCGCTCGCACTGGAGCCGCACGAGGCGCCGGTCGCCCTTCGTCCTCGCCTGGTTGAACCAGAGAGGGTCGAGGCCGGGCGTGCCGAACGGAGCGTCGATCACCATCGAGCGAAGGTGGTCGCCGAAGCGCGTGGCGTAGGCTTCGACGTCGGCCCCACCATAGGACCATGCGAAGTAGTCGACCTTGTCGTAGCCGAGAGCCGCCCGGACGGCGTCCGTGTCCTGGGCGACGTCGCCCGTCCCATAGCGGCTCGCCGCGAGACCCAACTGGGCGGCGCATTCTCCCTCGGCCTCTGCGAAGGGCTTCGTTCCGTGCTGGAGGCCGTCGCAGTCGATCGCCGTGGAGAGCCCCCGACCGCGGTCGTCGATGAGCAGCAGGTCGTGGTCGTCGAGGTTGCTTCCGAAGAAGTAGAAGGCGAGCCAGCGATTGCCGGCGGTGGTGCCGCCGGGGCCGCCGTAGTTCTGCAGGATGGCACTCACCGCCGGGCCGGCGTGCGGCGGGGTGTACAGCTCGAAGTAGATCTTGATCTTCCCCATCTTCCCCGGGTGCGCCCAGTCGAGGGGCACCGGCACGTAGCCGCAGCTCACCGGAACCCCCCAAGCCTCGGCGTCGGCGGGGCACACGGCGGGCTCGATCGCGGCGTGATCGGCCGAGGGGCATGTGCGCCAGCGCGCTTGGCCTCTCCAGGCATGGCGCAGGCGGCGCGCTCGACGCTGGAACGGCCAGGGGCACGACCGGTCGGGGAAGCCCCGAGCAGGCCTCGTGGCCGCCAGGCAACACCGCGGTGGACGGCACCGCCGCTGCTTCCGGCGAATGGGCAGCCGCATATGTAAGTCAAGAAGAGTAAATGCACATCATAACAAGAACTGACTAGTGTCTCTGAGACATGACCTCTTCATCATGGGCTGCTGCTTGTTTTCTCAAAGTGCGCTGCTGGAAGTGGGATTTGCGAGCCTCTGCTTGCCTGCCATCAGAGGACGCCCAAGTGCGCTGTCCGCCCGAGGCGCCATTTTGTTCCTTTTTTCCAGACGGTGGGGGTGGGGGGCATGATGGCGGGGCAAGTAGATGTTTGGGGAAACTCAGCTTCCTGGGAGAAAATGCCTCCAAAAAAAAAAAAAAAAAAGCCTGGCCATGCTGAGGGTACATCAACATGAGAGCTCAGCCATTCTCCACAAGGGTTTTCATCAGATACGGCCTGGCAGATATCCCTGGGAAGCCAGACCACTTGATCTGGGTGCCACTGCCATGAGAGTGCACGAGGATTCAAGACTGACCCTGGCCGCCCAGTGCACTCAGGATCTTCTTGTTCAGGGAAGTCCATGAGCACGTACTGGCCGAGGCTGTACGGGTTCGTGGAAGCAGGCCTTCCTGGCGGCACACTGGCTGCCCTCTGACGAGCGCCTGCCCTCTCTGTGCCGCGTCGGGCCAGCATGAAGGTGTTGACGAGGATCCCCTGCTGCCGGCAGTTCGCCATCTGAGAGCGTGAGGGCTTACGACCCGCGTCGAGGCCGAAGGGGTTCCGGTAGATCCGCCCGTCGTCCTCGGTGAGCTACGACGGCTTGCCGTCGGTGATCATCACGATCTGCTTCATGTCCTGCGCTCGCGGGCGAGGATTCGCTGCGCCACGCGAAGGCCCTCGCGGGTGTTCGGTAGTGCGGCCCGACCCGCACCCGCGCGAGCTGCGAGAGGGGCACCTCCTCGGCGGAGTCGTGGAAGAGGACGAGGCGAGGGTGTCGCCCGGGTACTGCGCGGTGCGCAGGTGCGAGAGCGCGAGGGCCACGCGCTTCGCCGGGGTGAAGCGGTCCTCGCCGTAGAGGATCACGCCGCGAGCAGTCGAGCATGACGACGGTCGCGCACGAGGATCGGCATCGGACTGCCGCACCTTGCAGGTCGCGGTAGTCGACGTCGAGCGGTGGCCGCGAAGCCGCGGGCGATGGCGTTGAGGATGTGCCGGACACGTCGAGGTTCATCGTGTCGCCGAACTCCCATTCCTTGACGGGCCCGAGCTCGACGCCCGTCGCGACCCGCGGGTGTCGGCGGCCGAAGGACGATGCCCCACGGCTGGAGGACAGCCGCGCAGCGCGCGGAAGCCGAGGAAGTCGACCGCCTTCTCGGTCAGCTCGAACTTCACCGGCCTCCGCCCGGCCCCTCGCCGCCCCTGCCGGTCGGGTCGTGGAAGGGCTGGGCGCTCCTGCTCGAGCGCAGGTAGCTCGCCAGGAGGAGCCGCTCGACCACCTTCTGGAGGAACTGGTCGAGCGTCTCCTGCTCCGTCATCAGCTTCTCGCAGGTCCTCCTCCGAGAGGAGCCCGCGGCGGAGGACGGCACGAGAATCGCGTCGTGGAGCGATCGGAGGCCGTCCTCAACCGACTGCCTGACGTCCTGCCCGAACCCGGACTAGATAGTCGGAGAGCTCGTCGACGAGGTCCTCGAGGTCGAGGTCCTGCCAGAGCTCCCGATGTACTTGCAGGCCGGGACGAACGCCACGTGGCTGACCTGCTTCTTCAGCTTCCGCAGCCGCTCGAGCCGCTCGAGGTCGAGCTCGCTCTCGCCCCCGGCGCCGGGCGCGACGAAGCCGCGGTCGTCGCTGTGGCCGATCTTCTTCTGGGCCCACAGGCCCTCGAGGACGAACTCCGTGGCCGCCGCACGGCTGCCGGCGCGTCGGGAAGCGCGCCGAGGACCCTCGAGGTGGTCGAGCACCCGGGCACGCGGCGGGTTGGTCGAGGACGCCTTCGCCGGCGAGCCCTCCCGGATGCGCAGCGAGCCCCTTCTCGAAGAAACGGACGGTCTGCCGGAAGGCGACCGAGCCGAGGCAGGTCGAGAACGCCCGCCCACCGCCCGCGATCAGCCAGGCCACGTTCTCCGCGCCCATCAGCTCGCCCTCGTACTCGAGCTCGAACTTGCCGGTGAGCGACGGCAGGCGACGCGTAGACGTCGGAGATGCGCGGGACGATCGGGGCCCTGGTGAGGAGGGCGTGGCTCGGCGTTGCTGACCGTGTTCTCGAGGGCGCTGATCGGCAGGCGCTGCCGAGGACGCCGCTGCGGCGGTCGATCTTCTCGTCGCGCCGCGCGGCGAAGGCGATCCCCTCGACCACCTCGCGCACGTAGCGCGGGACGAGGAGGCCCGGCTCGCGGTCGGTCCACGCCTCCTGGGCGGTGATCGCGACGCCGTGCTCGAGGCTCGTCGGATAGTGGGTGGGATCTCGCCGATGCGGTCCTTGAGCGGCGTGATGATCTTGCCGCGGGCGGTGTAGTCCTCGGGTTCGCGGTAAAGACCATGCAGAGGTCGATCGGCAGGCGCACCGGATAGCCTTGATCTGGACGTCGCCCTCCTGGAGGATGTTGAAGAGGCCCACCTGGATCCGCCCGGCGAGGTCGGCAGCTCGTTGAGGGCGAAGATCCCCGGTGCGCGCGCGGCAGCAGGCCGTAGTGCATCGTCAGCTCGCTCGCGAGGTCGAGGCCGCCGCGCGCGGCCCGGATCGGGTCGACGTCGCCGATGATGTCGGCGATCGTCACGTCGGGCGTCGCGAGCTTCTCGACGTAGCGCTCGTCGCGACCCAGCCACGCGACGGGCGTCGCCTCGCCCTGCTCGGCGATGAGATCGCGGCAGCGCTTGCACAGGGGCGCCTCGGGGTCGTCGTTGATCTCGCACCTGGCCACGACCGGGACCGCCTCGTCGAGGAGCGTCGTGAGGGCCCGGAGGATGCGGCTCTTCGCCTGGCCGCGCAGGCCGAGGAGGATCATGTTGTGCCGCGAGAGAACCGCGTTCGCGACCTGCGGGATGACGGAGTCCTCGTAGCCGAGGATGCCGGGGAAGAGCGCTTCCTTCGCCTGGAGCCTGCGCATGAGGTTGCGGCGCATCTCCTCCCGGACGGAGACGCGCGCCGCGGGACGCGAAGACCGGAGCTCTCCGAGGGTGCGGGGACGAGACATTGAGGGGGAACCTCCCTGCTTTCGATTATAGGGGGGGGGCGCGCGAACCGGAGGCGAAGCCCAGGCGACCGCCCACGGGCTCCTCTAGACGCCCGCCAGGAGCGAAGACTGCCCGTCTGCTGCTGTCGCCTCCCGACGCTTCTTGTCACTTGCCGCCACCAAGCCAACCGGCCAACGTGGAACCGAGCGGGGTCGCCCTGCGAGTCCAGGCCACCGCTCAGCAGACGCCTCCCTGAAAGGTCAGGTGCTCCAAGCATGGCTCAGAGAACGTGCGACGCGTGCGGCAAGGGACGAGACGTCGGCGGCGGCAGAACCTGCGAATCCGGCCACTTCATCTGCAAGGACTGCGCGCGGCCATTCTGATGTGTAGCGGACAACTCGAGATGATCTCCGGGACATTGGCGGAAGCCCAACGTCTCTTCTCGGAGTCGCTGTCTCACGTCGAGACCGCGATGGGGCACTACTTCGCAGGGCTTGCGTGCGAGTTTGCGCGGAACAACCAGGACGCTCTCCAGCACTTCGAGCGGTGCCTGGAATTGGAGCCGGATGGGCAGTTCGCGGTCGCCGCCCTGCGGGAAGCAAACGACATGAGGAATTACCACAAGAGCTTCCGGGGAAGCTGGGCCACGTTCGCGATACTGCTGCTCTTCTGCTTTCCGGCGGCCCCGGTCTACTTTGCGCTGAAATACGAGTAGTCGCGGCCCGCGCCCATGACGTCGCCGCCCTCGTGTGGACGCCGGGCGTGAAGAGCTGACCTGCCCGCCGGCGCTGCAGGCTTCGGTCGCCAGCCGCCCCGCCGGCGGCGGCGACCTGCCGAACCTCGGCCTGTACGACGAGACAGGGAGGTTCCCGGTCGTCCTTGGTGAGCAGACACCTGGCGGTCATGAACGAGCCCGGGCACAGCCATGAGCGGCGCGCCTGGGCATGGTCCGCCCCGGCCCGTCGTGCGAAAATCCGGGGTTCCGATGACCAGCTCTACCTCTCCCGCCCGCGCGTCCCGGACCCTTTCGGCCCGGGCGCTCTCGACCCCCGAGCCCTACGTCCGCTACTTCGCGCGCCGCGTCCAGCAGGAGGGTGCCCTCGACCTGACGCAGGGCGACTACAAGAACGCGGACTTCAAGCCGCACCCGGAGGTCGTCCGCGCCGCGCAGCGGATCACGCGCAACACGGTCCACAGCTACGGCCCGGCGGTCGGCCGCATGGACGTGCGGAGCGAGGTCGCGGAGTTCTTCAACCGCGACGGGCTTCTCGACTACCCCGACTCCGACGTCCGCTTCCTCCCCGACGAGGTGCTCTTCACCCCGGGCACCCGCTCCGGCCTCGCGTTCGTGCTCGAGGTCCTCGGCGAGGACGGCTCCGGCGTCGTGGTGCCGCGGCCGAGCTGGGAGTACGACTGGTTCATCGAGCGGGCCGGGAAGAAGGTCGTCGAGCTGCCGTCGACGCCGCCCGAGTTCCTCCCCGACCCGAAGGAGCTCGACAAGCTCCTCGCGAAGGGCGGGATCTCGTCGGTCATCCTGAACAACCCGCACAACCCGACCGGCCGCGTGTACCCGCGCGAGCTCGTCGAGGAGATCGTGCGCGTCGCGGTGAAGCACCGCTGCTACGTCCTCTACGACTCGGTCTACCAGCGCCTCGACTACGTGGGCTGGTTCGTGAACCCGGCCTTCGCGAACCCGGAGTGGCGCGACTGGGTCGTGTCGCTCTCGGGCCTGTCGAAGATGGACATGTTCGGCGCCTCGACCGGCGCCCGTGCCTGCTGGCTCGTCATCTCCGACGAGATCCGCCAGAACGGCGTGAAGGCGCGCGACATCCTGGCGAACCTCTCGGCCTGGCTCGTCGCGACGCCGTCGACCCTCGCCCAGGACTGGGCGGTCGCCGCCCTCCAGAGCCCGCTCGCTACCCTCCGCCGCCCGTCGCCCTACATGCGCGAGCGGCGCGACTACATGGCGAAGGCGGCCGACGAGCTCGCCTCGCTCGGCGTCGAGCGCACCGACTTCGGCGGCACGTTCTACTCGCCGCTCGCCTTCCCCGGCCTCGTCGGCGAGCCCTTCGACCGGCTCCGCCACGGTGTCCGCGAGAAGGCCGTGGTGAAGGACTCGGTCGACGCGTTCGAGTACCTGCTGGCCGGCGGCGTCGGCGGCATCCCGTTCGTCGCCTTCACCGGCGGCGAGAAGGGCGCCGCCCGCTACGGCACCTGGCAGCGGCTCTCGTACGGCTCGAAGGACGTGAAGGAGCTCGCGGTCTTCATCGACCGCGTACGCGCCACCCTCTCGAAGGCCGCGCGCGTCGGCTCGAGCGCCCCGGCCGACCTCGGCCCGCTGTCGACCGCGCACGAAGGCGTCTGGGACAGCGTCTGCGGCGCGGAGCGCTACGACGCGCTCGACGGCCTCGACGCGAAGGCGTTCGCCGCCGCGCGGAAGCGCTTCCTCGCGAACCCGCGGCACGAGGCGCTGCGCCTGACCGGCACGAAGCACCCCGACTCGACGGCCCACCGCGCCGAGCAGCTCGCGCGCGCCCTGGCCGCGGCCGGCGAGGGCGGCGAGCCGCGCGCCGCGCTCACCCACCTCGAGTGGAACCCTCTCATGGAGGCGCACCTCGAGTACGAGGAGTCGATCCGCGACCTCATGGGCCCGTGCAGCGAGGTGCTGCTCGACCTCGAGGGCCGGCAGATCAGCCCCGACTGGCTCGACGTCCCGGAGAAGGTCGTCCTCGCCCTCCTGCGCCACGGCGTCCTGCCCGGCGAGGACCGCCATCTCCTCTTCCGCGTGCCGAACCCGTTCATCGAGCAGGACGAGGAGAAGGTCTCGAAGATCCTCGCGTCCGTCGCCCGGGCGAACGTGCTCTTCCTCCTCGCGTGCGAGCGCGTGGGCGTGGAGCCGACGCAGAACGCGATCCACGAGCTCACGATCCCGCAGGTCAACTCGTCGGCCGAGATCGGGGCGGTCGTGAAGATCGGCTCGCTCTACCGCAAGGCCGCCGCCGCCCTCTTCGAGGAGGGCGAGATGCGCGACGAGTTCCTGTCCCGCCGCGTGCCCGCCGCGAGGCGGACGGCCCTCCTCGAGAAGGTCGACCGCGTGCGCCTCGTCCCGCTCTGCGAGAACGTCGGCGCCCTCGCCCGCCTGCCCGAGCTCCTCGAGGCGTTCTATCTCGCGCTCGAGCGCGGCAGGGGCGCGGAGGACCTTCCGACCCCGGCGACCTTCCGCACGTCGTTCGAGAAGGCGGAGGCCACGGTCCGCGTGTTCGTCGCGATGTCCGACACCGCGGAGCAGAGCGGCAAGATCGCGACGGACTCCGCGCTGACGCTCGCGGTCGCGGGCCGCGAGGAGGCCGAGCGCCGCCTGGCCGCCCACGCCGCGCGCTGCGGCGAGCCCGCGCCGTCGGTGACGTTCCTCGTCGGCGCCGGCCGCGCCGGCTTCCGCGGCGGCTTCGATCCGTCGCGGCCGGGTGTCCTGCGCCAGTTCGCGAAGGCCGACGGCGTCACGGTGCAGGGCATCCGCGCCGACTCGCCGGAGGCGACGGAGACGCTCGCCGCCGCCTTCCGCGCCGAGGTGGCCGCCCGCGCGAAGGAGCCGCGCTCACCGTTCCCCGCCTCCGACGCCGAGTCGCTCGGGAAGCTGCTCGAGGTGGGCGTCCGCGCCCACACCGAGACGCTCCTGCGCATCGCGCCCCTCCTGGCGCCCTTCGGCAGCCTCGTCCCCCAGACGCGCGTCCGCATCCGCGCGACCGGCTCCGTGAACTACGGCCGGTCGATCCCCACGTACCCCGAGGAGTGGGGCGGCGGCCACGCGCTGCCCGACAACCGCGACCTGCGCGACGCGTGGCCCGAGGGCGTCACCCTCCCGCGCGCGATCGTCTACAACCTCGCGTGCACGACGCTCGGCCTGCCCGCGGTGACGAGCGACCTTCAGGTCCTCGACCGGCGCGCGGCCGTGCTGCTCGACCGCCACGCGCCGGGCTACCGCGAGATCGTCGCGGCCGAGCTGCCCCTCTTCGTCAAGGAGGCGGCGGCCCTCGTCTTCGGGAAGAAGCTCGCCGACACGACCGCCCGCCGCTGCCAGCGCGCGGCGGCGGCGCTGTGGGTCGACGCGAAGCCGCGCGAGGAGCTCGTCGCGCCCACCTGCCTCTTCGCGATGGAGTACCTCCGCTACATGGCCGAGGACTCCGAGAGCTGGGACGAGACGAAGGAGCACGAGAGCCAGACGACGCGCGAGGAGGAGCTCGTCCGCGAGACCTCGAGCATCGCCTTCGCGGCCCTCTGCGCCGAGCGCCCCGGCAATCGCTGGCCGGTCCTCCAGTCGCTCGTCGACGCCGAGGACGCGGCCCGCCTCCTCCTCGCCCGCGAGCTGACTCTCGAGGAGAAGCGCGAGTTCGTCGACCTGCGCATCGAGGGCTGGCTCCGCAGCCTCCCCGACGCGCTCGCCCCGGAGCTCCGCCGCGAGTGGTCGCGCCTGCGGGAGCTGTCGAAGGACGCCCTCGAGCTCGACGCGATCCAGCGCCTCATCGACCTCGAGAAGCTCCGCGGGAGCGTGGGGGCGTAGACTTCGCCGCTGGTCGCGCGGTCACGCTCCGGAGGACGGGCTGCCGCCCTCTCGCGCGGCCTGCGGCTTCTCCTGTGAGATCACGATCACCAGGGCGCCAGCCGCGAGCGCGTAGACCGCCAGACCGATCAGGAACGTAGCCGAGATCCCGAAGTGGATCGCGAGCAAGACCGCGGCCACGCTGGCCAGCACGGCGAGGGCCCCGTTCGCCGCCCAGCCCCACATCCTGAGGATCGGGCGGTCTCCTATCCGGGACATCCCGGCTGCCATCGGTATCCCCATCAGGAACGAGGCGGGCGCGAGCACCGCGGACGTCAGGAGCACCCGGGCCGGCAGGTCCCATCCGACGATGAACTCAAGGATCCGACCGCGGGCGAGCACGAAGGCACCCAAGGCGAGGATGAGCGCTCCGAACGTCCCGGCGAGCCTCACCGGCGAAACCGCCACTCGCGACGCCACCATGCTCCCGGCGCCGCTTGCGACCAGCAGCGTGGTCAACACCGTGCCCAGGGTCCACGTGGGGCTGCCGAGAACCAGACCGAAGGCGTGGAAGAAATCGATCTCGACCAGCATGAACCCCGCCCCGAGCAGCCCGCAGTAGACGAGAAACCCGCGATCCGAGGGCGTGAGCGGCGCTACGGTTCGGGCCGTGGGCCACAGCGGGAGGCCGACGAACGCGAGGACGAGACCAGCCAGCAGGGCGCAGCACCACGCCAGCGCCCGGAGGCCGGGTCCGGCCTGCCGGTTCGGCCCCGCCCGCTCCACGAAGTAGAAGGGGTTGTCGTCGGTCGAGGGAGCGATGTCGTAGGCGGCCTCGCGCTGGAGCCGGGACGGATCCTCGTTGCCGACCAGGATGCGGCCCATCAGCCCGGCGATGGGCCGCCACGCGGGCGGGAGCCCGCCGGGCTCGGCGGGGCCTTCCGGCGTCCACAGCAGGGTGAACTCGTTGTCGCGGCAGAAGGTGCGAGCCGCCCGGATCTCGTCGACGGTGAATGGGGAGGCCTTGATCAGGACGTAGCACATCGCCCGTGGAAAGAAGGGACTCTCGACAGCCCCGACGAGGACGTGGGCCCCGGGGGACGTCGCCCCTCTCCGGCCGAGGGCCGCGACGGCGACCGATACGCCACGCAGGGTGTCGATGGGCAGGCTTTGCTGCCCGACGCCGAGGGCTCGTGTGAACGCGACGTACCCGACGGGAGAGAGGTGGGCCAGGTAGTCCTCGAAGGCTTCGACGGTGTAGAGGTAGTTCTCGCTGGCCGCGAGGGCGCTCGCGCTCCCGCCGGCGTCGACCCACGTGAGGGTGACGAGGTCCCACCGATCTGGGCTCCGGCGCACGAACGTCCGGCCGTTCTCGACGAACAGTCGGACTCCCGGCAGCGCGTACGGTCGTCCCGAGAACTCCGCCATCGCCTCGTTGACGACCGAGACCACGAGGGGGTTGACCTCGACCGCGGTCACGTCGCTCCGGCCGGCCCGCGCCGCTTGCAGCAGGTCGACACCGCCCCCGGGGCCGATGACGAGCTGGCGGGTCGGCGGCTTCGGCAGGTGGTCAACGAGCGCGGTCAGGTCGGCGTCCAGGTACTCGAACTGACGGAGCGAGCTGACGTCGCCGTCGAAGCGGGCGATCTTGGTCCCGCCAAGGCCGTCGATCATCAGGTCGAGCATGGGCACGACGGGTCCCCGGTAGCTCGGGCTGAGGGCCCACGAAAAGAAGGTGGTCGGGTGGACGGTGACGTTCGTGAAACTGTTCCAGGCCGTGAGCAGCCTGGGACGCGACAGGAAGTCGGCGTGCGGAGGGTTGACCACCAGAGGGGATTCGCAG
Source organism: Vicinamibacteria bacterium (assembly GCA_046331285.1). Lineage (GTDB taxonomy): Bacteria > Acidobacteriota > Vicinamibacteria > Fen-336 > Fen-336 > DATBSL01. The sequence goes on along the minus strand of JAXLRD010000031.1, from coordinate 82,179 downwards.
AGCTGCCGACCCGCGAGGAGGAGAAGGGCGCTGAGTGCGCACGAGGCGAGCGCGAGGCCGCGCGCCCGGGAGGCGAGCGCGAACACCGCCGCCGACACGCCGGTCGCGGGTGCCAGGACGAGGAACGCCACCCGTACCGGGCTCGCCCCGGAGAGCGCGAGAATGGCGAGGGCGCAGCCCGCCGCGGCCCCGACGAGATCCACCGCGTAGTAGGCGTGGAACCTGTCCGCCGAAGCGGCCAGCATGAGAGATACCGCGAAGCCCGTGAAGAGGTAGAAGGGCAGGAGGCTGACGAAGAGCCACACCAGCGCCGTCCCCGAGGCCGCGAGGTCCTGGCCACGGTGCGGGCCCAGGACACCGACGTAGTACTGCAGCGCGGCCAGCATCCCGAAGTGCAGCGAGACCGCGCCGGCGGCGGTGGCGAGGCTGGCGATCACTGGCGCCCGAGCGACGCCCATCCGGGGAAGCAGGAAGTGGACGGCAAGCGCCCCGAAGGCCAGGCCGAGCATCGCGAACGAGACGAGCACGAACGCGAAGTAGTAGCCGATCGTCGCGCCGAGAAACCGGGACAGGACGAGCTGAGAGGCGAGGACGCTGGCCGTCGCCGACGCCAAGCCGAGGAGCAGGAGCGGCGTCCTCGCCCGGAGCGGGGCGAAGGTTTCTTCGGTGCGCCCCTCTTCCGGCATGGGCGCGAATGATAGCACCGCCCCTCCGCCACCGGTCGCCCCCGCGCGGCTAGCGCGAGGCGGCCGGCGCGAGGTCCCGCCAGCCGCCGGGCGTCCATTCGCGCACCGGCGGCGGCTTCAGGTACCACGGACAGCGCGAGGCCGGGTGGTCCAGCTTGCCCGCGCGTTCGTAGAACTCGTGGGCCGGGAAGCTGTCGCCGGCGCGCGCGTCGAGCAGCTCGAAGGCCTTCGAGAAGCGGAAGTTCATCTCCGCCAGTGGAGACTGCGCGCCATTGGACTCGGCCGTGAAGACCTCGAACGCCGGCGGGAACGACAGGATCCTCGCGGTCGTGTTGTACGGCATGCCGGTCGCCTGGTTGATGTCCGACGGCGGAAACACGAAGTACCGAAGCGGCGGCGAGCCGGCGCACTGGGTGCACTCGAAGGGCGACCCGGCCGGCACAGGGCCCTGGCCCCCGAGCGAATCTCCGTCGAGGACCGCGACGAACGCCGCCCGGTAGGCGTTTGCCACCCCACCGAGGAGAACGAGCGCGCGCCCGTCGACCTCGACCGCTCGCAGGGCACGGATCTGGCCGGCGTGGGTGAACGTCGAGATGCGTCGCCCCGAGGCGTCGAACACGACCGCGAGGCCGGGCCACCAGGTATGGTGGGCCTGCGTCCACACGACGTGCCAGCCGCTCGCCGCGCGGAACGCCGCAATTCGGCCGGCCAGCCATGGGGGGCCGAACTCGCCCGCGCGGAAATTCACGACGTCGTCGAGGTGCGCCTGCCAGCGCACGCGGCCGTCACTCCCGAAGCAGAAGAGCACGTCGCTCGCCTGGGTTTCGCCCGGCCTCGCCCCGCCCGGTGTCAGGGGGAGGCTGGCGAGGACCTCCGGAGAGCCGTCGCCGTCGATGTCGGCGACGTCGTACCAGGACGTCAGACCGTCGAGCACGGGAGTATCGATGGCCAGCGGCGGCCGGAATTGCCATAGCGCAGCGCCGTCCGCGGCTCGCGCGACGATCTCGATCGCGCCGTAGTCGAGCTTCGCCGGCACGCGCTTGCTGCCGACGTCCGGAGACGACGGCGAGCGCCACCGCGTCGCGAGTCCGGCAAGAACGAGGATCGCGGCCGCCGCGACCGCGGCGGCGATCCGCGCGGCGCGGCGCCTCGACCGGCTCGGCGAGCGCGCATCCGGACTCGCGCCCGCGGCCGGGGGCGTCGGCCCAGGCTCGGCCGGCACCGCCGCGGCTTCGGCGCCGGCCTCCGCGTCGACGGCCGCACCGCGCAGCCACTCGTCGATCTCGGCGCGGTACGCGAACACCGCCCCGCGACGCCCGCCCGGCACGCGGTGCACCGGCAGCCCGCGGTTCCGCTCCCAGCGGATCGCGGTGCGCACGTCGCGGCCGACGTACTCCGCGATCTCCTTCCAGGAATCGAGCCGGTTGGGAGAGGTCGGCGCGGGTGCGGCGCTCATGGCCGGTGCTCGGCCGATGCCGTCGAAGCGAACCGGATCGGCGCCGGGACGAACGGGCGCCACCCCCCTTCGGGCGTCCACTCGCGCACGCGGGCGGCGCGTTCCGCACCGGGCAGCGGTCGAGGGAATGGTCGAGCTTGCCGGCCCGCTCCAGCTCCCGATGCCCGAAGTCCCAGCCGGACGACCAGTCGGCGGTCTCGACCGCGAGGTCCGGCGAGAGCCGCAGGATGGCCTGACCGACCGGCCCCAACGGAGATCCGTCGTTCGTCCGCACCTCCACGCCGGCTTCGTCCGGGCGCACGTCGAAGAGGGCGTTGTAGGGGGACGACGCCCGCGTCAGCTCCGACGGCTCGACGACGAGGTAGCGAAGAGGGCGGCCCGGGCCGCAGGAGTGACAGTCGAACCGCGAGCTCGGCTCCTCGGGCCCCGCGCCGTCAACGTGCTCGGCGTCCAGCACGGCGAAGAAGCCGGCCGCTCGCGAGTTGCTCGTGCCAGCGGCCAGGAGCCTGGGCCCTCGAGGCGTCGACACGGCGGTCACCGAGTAGATGCAGCCCGAGTGCACCCACGTCGAGACCCGCTTCCCGGACTCGTCCAGGACGCTGAGGATCGACGGCCACCAGGTGTGGTGCGACTGCGCCCAGGCGATCCGCGGCCGCCCACGCGTCGTGAAGACGGCAACCTCCGGCCCCGGGAAGGCCGGTGTGTGGCTGCTGATCCATGGCGGCGAGAACCTTCCGGCGCCGAACGTGAGCGTGTCTCTCGAGCGGAAGGACCAGAGCGGCCGGCCTCCTGCGTCGAACGCGAAGAGCTCGCCGTACGCCGCCGCGGACGGCGGCGCGCTCGCGAACGTGACGCTGACGATCAGGCTCGCCGTGGACTCCCCGTGCGGGCTCCGAACCAGCCGAATCGAGAAGAGGCCGGGAAGCCGGGGATCCTCGCGCTCGACGACCCTCCGCCCGAAGTCGTGCCGCCAGAGGACCCGTCGCTCGGCGTCGCAGGCGATGAGCTCGGTGCCCTTCAGGGCAAAGGCGGCGACGACGCCGCGATCGGCCGAGGCTCCGTCGGGCCGCCGGAAAAGGAGAAGGACTGCGAGCCCCAGGCAGACGCCGAGGGCGAGCAGGCCCGCCGAGGCGAGAACACGTCCTGGAGATCCGACGAGCGGGGGCGGCGGGGCGGCCTCGACAGGAACGAGTGTCGGCGGAGGCGAGGGCAGCTCACGAGCGGCGCCCCGATCCCGCGAGTCGCCGTTCTCCAGCGTAGCGAGCAGCCACGCGTCGATCTCGTCCGTGAGCGCGAAGACTCCGCCTCGCCGTCCGCCGGGCACGCGGTGCACCGGCAGGCAGCGATCGTGCTCCCAACGCAGGGCCGTTCGAACGTCACGGCCCAGGTATTCGGCGATTTCCTTCCAGGAGTCGAGTCGGCGCGACGGAGCCATGGATGACGCTCGGACGGGTGATTGTAGTGCCGAGCGTCGTCATGCGTCACGCAAGGCTCGATGTGACGAGCCTCGACCTGGCGCGAAAGGCTCTTTGTCACCTCACAGCTCAGCCCGCAATGTGCCAACGGGCGAACGGCGGGCTGGCGCTCCGCAGCAATGTCATTGCCGCCCGCCCCGGTGACCGTCTCGGACGCACCTCCTGAGGGAACTCCACGCGCGTCGTGACGCATGCCGTCGCGTGTTGTCACTTGGCTCGATGAGGGGACTCGGCGGACTCTGGGAGAGCCGGCCGTGCGCATCGGCTGAGCGCCTGCCGGTGTCGTCTCCGCCGCGTCCTCTGCCAAGGAGAGCATTCATGAGATCCGACCGGGCGCCCGCCAACCTGACGGCTCTGGCGTGTTTGGTGCTTCTGGCGCTGACGGTGCCGGGCTGGAGCCTGGCCGACGAGCGCCTCCGGCTCGTGGGCGGTCCGTTCGAGATCCGATCGGCCTTCACGGACTTCAACCCGCACTATCTCGCCCTGAGCCGCTCTCGCGACAGCGGATCGTTCGTGGCCGTGTGGGACGAGAGCCCGATCGGCTTCTGGACCGTGCGCGCTCGGCGGTTCGGCCCGAGCGGTCTGCCGCTCGACAGCGCTCCCCTCGAGGTCACTCCCGCGGGGACGACGTTCGTGTATGCGCCGGCTCAGGTCGCCTCCGATGCGGCCGGGGGCTTCGTCGTCGCCTGGTCTGGCCGGGTGGGAAACGATCCGTGGAACATCTGGGGGCGGTGGTACAGCCCGACCGGGGCGCCCGCGTCCGCCGAAAGGCGGATGAACGCTCCCACGAGCGCGCTCCTGGACGAACCCACCGTCGCGATGGCCGCCGACGGCCGCTCGGTGGCGGCCTGGACGGACTGGACGAATGGCGGCGTCTGGTTCCAGAGCTACGACCCGGCCGGCGACACGTTGCTGGCGGGAGACCATCCGCTTCCGATCGAGGGAGTCGGCGCCTACGACTTCTTCGAGCCGACGGTCTCGATCGACCCGGGGAGCGGGACTTTCGTCGTCGTCCGCCGCACGCGCCAGGGACCCAGCCCGGCGGACCCGGCGTGCACGAACTTCCGGTTCGGGGTCGACCTCGTCGGACAGCTCTTCTCGGAGTCGGGCGAGCCGATCGGGACGCCTTTCTACCCTTTGCCTCCTCAACCCGGTGCCTATCGCCTGCCGCTCGTGTCTCTCGCGCCGCTCGGGAACGGCGAGTTCGTGGCCGCCTGGGCGCTCGGCAACTGCTTCGGCTCGGCGACGGTCGCGCCGACGGCGCGCGTCATTCACGCCGACGGGACCTTGTCGGCTCCCTTCCCGCTGTCGAGCTCGGGCGTCCGGCCCTCGGTCGCCGCCGACGCTCAGGGGCGATTCGCGGCGGCCTGGAGCGGGGCGGCCGGGAGTCTGGTGCGTCGATTCGAGCGGAACGGCGCGCCTCTCGGCGAAGAGGTCCTGGCCGTCCCGATGGACGCCACCGGATCGGCGGGTGCGCCCCTCCTCGCATCGGACGGAGCCGGACGGCTCGTCGTCGCGTGGCAGACCTCGCGCGACGTGCCCACACCCTACGGCACCGCGAACGAACACCGATTCCTCGGCCAGCTGCTGGCGCCCGACACCGTGCGACGCGTGTCGATCGACATCCGGCCCGGCTCGCCGACGAACCCGATCAATCTCGGCTCGAACGGCGTCGTGCCGGTCGCGATCCGGAGCGCCGAAGGCTTCGACGCGGCGAGCGTCGACCCCACGACCGTCAGCCTCGCGAGCGCGCAGGTGAAGCTGCGCGGCAACGGCACGCCCATGGCTTCGCGGGTCGACGTGGACGGCGACGGCCTCGAGGACCTCGTCGTGCAGGTGAGCACGAGCGCTCTCGTGCTGGCGGCCTCCGACACGACGGCCACTCTCGAAGGATCGACCTACGACGGTCAGCGGATCGAGGGGACCGACGCGGTGCGCGTGGTGCAGTGATGACGCGGACGCGCCGTCACGGGCTGTCGATTGCCACCCTCCAGTGCAGGCCGGGCCGCGTGACCCGGGCCTCGATCTTCTTCGGCCCCTTCGCGTCGGCCACCGCGAAGCGCACGCGGTACTGGCCGCCGAGCTCCGCGGCGAAGGCGTCGAGGAGGCGGGACACCGCCGTCGCGGTGCCGACGAGCTCGAAGCGTCCGCCGGTGCCCTGCGCCAGCCCGTTCAGGATGCGCTGGTGGTCCCCCTCGCCGACCGCGGTGAGGTTCACGACGTCGCGGGGCACCGCGAACCCCGAGAGGCTGCCGACGCCTCCCGGGGCGCCCTCGCGGTAGAAGACGCCGAACACCCGCGCCCCCGCGCGCCGGACGCGCGAGGTGACGTCGCCCGGCGACCAGGAGGTGTGGCCCGGCGCGCGGCCGGTGACCGCGACCAGCGCGCGCCGGCGGTCGGACTCGCCGCCGAGGGCGTCCGCCGCCTCGACGAGCGTGTCGAGGAGCATGTTGTTGCCGCCCGCGAAACCGCGCGCGACCGTCTTCTCGATCGCCGCCGGGTCGCCCTTGAGCTCGCCCAGCTTCCGGGCCCGGTCGCCGGTCGTCCACAGCGTGCAGCGAGATCGGGGAGGCAGGCGGGCGAGGAACGCCTGCACCGCCGGGATGGCCTCGCCGCGGAAGATCCGCACCGCCTCGTCGCTCGCGTCGAGGACGAGAGCGACGCAGAGCGGCCGCTCGTCCTTCTCGAAGGAGGCAATCTCGCAGGCCGCTCCGTTCTCCAGCACGCGCACCTCGTCGGCGCGGAGGTCGGGGACGAAGGCGCCCTGCTCGTCGGTGACGACGAGCGCGACGGTGCGGGTCTCGGCGGAGAGAACGGCCGGCGGGCCGCCGAGAACCAGCATCACCGAGAACGAGAGGGGCAGGCGGTCGGCGCGCATGACGCATTCTAGGACCTTGACGGGCCGGCGGCGGAGCCCGGCCCGGCTTGCAATTTTGCATTTTGAATGCAAAAGTGCAGACGGCATGCCGACCTTCCCGCTCATTTCCCGGTCCCTCGAGCCAGCCCTGCGGCGCGCGGCCCGGGAATTCCCCGTCGTGGTCCTCACCGGCCCCCGCCAGTCCGGAAAGACGACGCTCTTCCGGGAAACGTTCGGGCGGCGATGCCGCTACGTGAGCCTGGAGACGCCGGACGTCCGGGCCGCGGCCGACTCAGACCCTCGTGGCTTCCTCGCGGCACATCCCCCGCCCGTGATCCTCGACGAGATCCAGAACGCTCCGGCGCTGCTGCCCTACGTGAAGGACCGGGTGGACTCACAGCGGTCACGCCGCGGGCAGTACCTGCTCACCGGCTCGCAGAATCTGGCGATGGCGGCGGCCGTGACCGAGTCGCTCGCGGGACGCGCGGCGGTGCTGCGGCTCCTGCCGCTGACCTGGCGCGAGGCCGCGCGCGAGGCGGGCCGGCCGCTGCCGTGGGAAGGAGGCAGGCCGGCCAGCCGCGCGACGACCGGCGCCCGGCTGTGGAAGGGCTTCGTGCGAGGCACCTACCCCGAGGTCGTCGCGCAGCCGCGGCGCGACAGCGGTCTGTGGCACGCCAGCTACGTCCAGACCTACCTGGAGCGCGACGTGCGATCGCTTCGCCAGATCGGGGACCTCGTGGAGTTCCAGCGCTTCCTTCGCGCCGTCGCGGCCCGCAGCGGGCAGATCCTCGACCTGTCCGACCTCGGGCGCGAGCTGGGGATCGCCGTCAACACGGCGAAGGCCTGGCTGTCCGTCCTGGAGGCGACCTATCAGGTCTTTCTCCTCCGGCCATACCATGCCAACGTCGGCAAGCGGCTCGTGAAGTCACCCAAGGTCTACATGGGCGACGTCGGGCTGATGTGCTACCTGACGGGCATCCGGAGCGAACGCGAAGCGCGCGAGGGTCCGCTCGCGGGGGCGATCTTCGAGACCGCCGTGGTCACGGAGGTGCTGCGCTCCATCACTCACGCGGGCCGCGAGCCGCGTCTGCACTTCTGGCGGACCTCGGCCGGCGTCGAGGTCGACCTGCTGGTGGAGGACGGCGCGCGGCTCGTCGCGATCGAGGCGAAGGCCTCGGCAACCCCGCGCCCGGCGATGGCCGCCGGCCTCACCGCGCTCCGGGCGGACCTCGGCGCGCGCGTCTCACACGGCTACGTCGTGCACGGGGGAGACGTCGATCTGCCGCTGGCCGAGGGAGTACGAGCCCTGCCGTTCGCCGCGCTCTGACGGCGCGGCCGGAGGACGGCCGAGCCTACTTCTGCTTGAGCATGTCCAGGAAGCCCTGCAGCGTCGTGAGCTTCCGGGCCGAGGTCGAGTAGAGCTTCGCGGAGAAGATCGCGGTCGCGGCGTGGCCGGCGAGGAGCGTGAACAGCTCGTAGTCCATCGTCGTGAACGCCGTCTTCTGGACGAGGAGCTTGTTGATCGAGATGACGCCGATCGTCGACTCCTTGATCTTCAGCGGGATGACCGCGATCGGCTCCTCGAACGGCGACGGCTCGCGCCGGGCCACCGACTCCGCGAAGAAGTTGTCGCCGGTCTGCGCGGCCTTGCCGATGAACCCGTCGCCGAGAGGCACCGAGGTGCGGGCGGGAGCCTGGCCCTCGGACGCCTCGACCTCGAGCTGACCGGTCTTCTCGCTCGCGATGAGGATGTGGAACGCCTCGGCCCCGATGAGGTTGATGACGATCTCCTGGACGATCCTCACCACCTCGCGGTAGTCGAGGGTCGAGTGGAGCTGGTAGGACGCCACGTAGAGATTCGCGAGGTTGTTGTTCTGCTCCTCGATCTCGATGTAGCGGTCCGCGAACTCCTTGTTCTCCTCCTCGACCTTGCGGTAGCGGGCCTCGATCTCGGCGAGCTTCTCTTCCAGCTCCCGCACGCGCCGCTGGAACGACTGCACCCGCTCGTCGGCGGCCTGGCCGCCGCCGCCCGCCTCGAGCGAAGCGAGCTTGAAGCGCAGCCGCTCGTTCTCCTTCAGGACCTCCTCGGTGAACTCCTTCGCCTTGGAGACGATCTGAAGGACGTCCTGCCCCTTCCGGACGAGCTCATCCTGCGACATTCCCGTGACCTCGGCCGGATTCTACCCCACCCCGGGGCGCGCCTCGTCCCGGAAGGACTGGAGTTTCCTCTGGAGGAAGACGTTCTCGAGGGCGACCCCGGCCTGCCGGAGGAAGACCTCGAGGGCGTCGAGGCGGGCCGGATCCCGGCCCGTCTCCGGGTTGTCGCCGAAGAGGAGGGCGATCGACTCCCGGTTGGAGACGAGGGGCAGGATGGCGATGCCCTTCGACTGGAAGCGGCCGATGCGGCCGAGGAGGTGCCCGGCCCACCGGTCGCGGGGCAGGGGCCCGGAGAAGGGATGGCGGCTGCGCACGACGTCGCGGAAGACGGACTCGTCGCCGATCGGAATCGCGACGCTGCGGGCGACGAGGTTGATCGTCTCGTCGCGGGGGGCGAGGCCGAAGCCGCCGAGGCCGCGGGCCTCCTCGTTCTTGACCACGAACAGGATCGCCCGCTCGAAGAACTCGCGGGCCACCTTCATCACGACGACCGCGATCTGGTTGGCGTCGCCTCCGCGGGCGAGCTCGTCGAGGCTGCGGCGCAGGAACTCGTACGGCTGCGTGTCGCCGGCCGGGGCGTCGCCGCTGCCCCCGGCCTCGGCCTTCCGCGGGGCGGGAGCCGGGGCGGCGGCCGGCCGCAGGACGGCGACCTCCGCGAGCCGCGGCAGCACGTCGGCCGCGAGCTTGCGGGCGAAGGCCGAGAGGTCGGCCTCGAACTGGCGCGGGTTGAGCTTGCTGAGGGTCGGCTTGAAGACGAAGCTCTGGACGCCCATCTGCCGCGCCCGCAGGCGCAGCGACTGGTTCAGGCTCTCCGTCATCATCAGCACGGGCGGGCGCAGGTTCATCTTCCACAGCCGCTTCACGACCTCGAAGCCGCCCTGGAACGACGCGCCCCCCGACGCCGGCATGCCGAGGTCGGTGACCAGCACGAAGGGCAGTCGGCTGTCGCGCAGCCGGCCCGCCGCCTTCGTCGCCGTGTCCGGGTCGGACGCCTCCTCGACCCCGAACCCGGCGGCGGTGAAGTGGCCGGCGAGGATGCGCCGCACGTCCTCCTCGTCGTCCACGAGGAGGAGGGTCCGCGAGGGCGCCGGCAGGACGGGCTCGGCGTCGGCGGCGGCGGCCGGGCGCTTCGGCTCGGGCGTGGCCGGCGCGGGCGCCGCCGGCGCGGCGGACGGCTCGCGCACAGGGTGGGCGGGCGGGCCAGGCGCGAGGGCCACCGTCCGCGCGGCCTCGGGCTCGACGGACGGCTCCTCGACGGACGCCTCCTCGGGCACGGGCGCGGCGGAAGGCGTCTCCGGGCGCGGCGGCGAGGCTAGGCCGCCCGGCGACGTGGCGTCGGGGTCGTCGTCGGAGGCGCGATCGCGCGCGAAGGCCGAGGCCGGCACGATCGGCACCTCGGAGACGACGGCCTCCTCGGGCGCGGCGAACGAGGCCTCGACGGCCGCGGCCGACTGCGCGCGGTCGTCGTCGATGCCCTCCGCGATGTCGAGGAGCATCTCCTGCGGGTTGATGCCGACCTCGAGCGTCTCGTGGCGGAGGTCGCGCCCGCCGACGAGGACAGGGACGTCGTCGCTCAGCTCGAAGCCGAACGCGCCTTCCCGCAGCCGCGCGAGCTGCTCGAGGGCGAACCCGATCCGCGCCCGGACGGCTCGCTCCCGCGCCTCGCGCGGCAGCGCGCCGAGGCGGGGATCGGCCGGAGGCGAGCCGGCGGTGAACGCGGAGACGACGAGGCCGTCGCGGAACACGATCGCGCCGTCGCCGCCCTCCATCTCGATCGCGAGATGGCCGGTCTTCCGGCTGAAGGAGACGATCTGGATGATGTCGAGGAGCGGAAGGTCCTCGAGGTTGCCCTGCAGGCCCAAGGTCTCGGGTCTCCTCGGGGGATCTTACACCGCGGCCAGGATCTCGCCGGCGACCCGCTCGAGGGGCACGACGCGGTCGACGACGCCCGCCTCGATCGCGGCCTTGGGCATGCCGAAGATGACACAGGTCTCCTCGCTCTCGGCGAGGGTCCGGCCGCCCGAGGCCCGGATGGCCCGCAGGCCCTCGGTGCCGTCGGAGCCCATGCCGGTGAGCACGACCCCGACCGCGCGCCGGCCGTAGACGACGGCCACCGAGGCCATCAGCACGTCGGCCGACGGGCGGTGGAGCGCCTCGCGGGGCTCCTCGTCGAGGCAGACGAGGACCGAGCCCGCGCGACGCGCGAGGCGAGTGTGGATGCCGGCCGGGGCGACGAGGATCGTGCCCGGCGCGACGATGTCGCCGTCGCGCGCCTCGCGCACGGGGATCGCGCTGCGCGCGTCGAGCCGCTCCGCGAGGGACTTCGTGAAGCCGCGGGGGATGTGCTGGACGACGACGACGGCGGCCGGCAGGCCGGCCGGGAGCCCGGAGACGACGGTCTGCAACGCGGTCGGCCCGCCGGTCGAGGCCGCGATCGCCACGATCTCGGCCGGGGCCGCGACGGCGCCCGCCTCCGAGCGCGGCACGCCGTGGGGCCGCGCCCGCACCTGCGCCCCGCCGAGGGCCCGGATCTTGGCCACGAGCTCCTCGGCGAGGCTCAGCATCGTCATCGGCTGGACCGACGACTTGTCGACGAAGTCCATCGCCCCGAGCTCGAGGCCGCGCAGCGTCACCTCGGCCCCCTCCTGGGTGAGGGTCGACATCAGGAGGACGGGGACCGGCTGCTCGCGCATCAGGCGCTCGAGCGTCTCGAGGCCGCCGAGCTTCGGCATCTTCACGTCGAGGGTGACGACGTCGGGCAGGAGCTCCTTGGCCTTGCGCAGGCCCTCCTCGCCGTCGCCCGCGGTGCCGACCACCTCGATGTCGGGCGCGGTCGAGAGCATCCGCTCGACGGCCTTGCGGACGAAAGCCGAGTCGTCGACCACGAGAACGCGGATGCGGCCCGAGAGCGAGCTCATGCGACGGCCTCCGGCTTCTGGTAGACGATCGCGCCCTGGAACCGGATCGGTCGGAAGGCGCTCGTCACGCGGGCGAGCGACTCGGCGTGGCCGAGGAAGAGGTACCCGCCGGGGCCGAGGCGGTCGTGGAAGAGGCCGATCGCCCGCTGGATGGCGGCGTCCGAGAAGTAGATGAGCACGTTGCGGCAGAAGATCGCGTCGAGCGGCGGCAGGCCGTCGTAGCTCGCGGGGTCGAGGAGGTTCCCGGCCCGGAACTCGACGCTCTTGCGCACGGAGTCGCGGGCGCGGACGCCGCCGTCGGCGCGGAGGAAGTGCCGCTCGAAGAGCGGGGGCGTGACCGCGCGCAGCGAGTTCTGGTGATAGAGGCCGCGGCGGGCCTTCTCGAGGGCCGCCTCGTCGACGTCGAGTCCCGTGACCCGCACGTCCCAGCCCCAGACGAACTGCCCGCAGTCGAAGAGGATCATCGCGAGGGTGAGCGGCTCCTCGCCGGTCGAGCATCCCACCGAGAGGACGCCGAGCGTCTTGTCGTTCGTCCTCGCCTTGCGCTCCTTGATCGCGCGCAGGACCTCGTTCGCGAACACGTTGAGCTGCGGCTGCTCGCGGAAGAAGTACGTCTCGTTGTTCGTGAGGTGGCTGACCATTCGCTGCTGCTCCTCGGCGCGGTCGGGCGCGAAGCGCAGGTAGCGGTAGTAGTCCTCGAAGGACAGCAGCCCGAGGAGGGCGAGGCGCGGGGCGAGGCGGCCGCGGAGGCTCCCCCGCTGCGACTCGTCGAAGAAGAGGCCGAACCGCTCGTGGACGAAGTCGCGGAGGAGGCGGAACTCCTCCTCGCTGAGCTCGGCGTCGTGGTCGACCGGGGGGAACCTCACCTCGTCACCGCGGCTGGAGCTTTCTGAGCGCCGAGGCCGCGGCCTGGCGGACCTTCGGCGAGGGATCGTCGCTCTTGCGCGCGAGCAGCGGCCGCAGCGCCTCGCGGAAGCCGCCGTCGCCGAGGGCGGAGGCCGCCTCGGCGCGCACGTCCGGCGAGGGGTCGGAGAGCCCGGCCAGGAGCAGGCGGCGGGCGCCCTCGTCCTCGAAGCGGCCGGCGAGGTCGACGAGGAGGCGCCGCAGCTCCGGAGCGCGCGCTTCGGAGGCGAAGGCGCGCTCCATCTCGACGAGCGCCGGCGGGCCCAGGCGCCGCAGCGCCTCGAAGGCCGCGGCCTGCAGGCCCGGGTCGCCGAGAGCGACGACGAGCCGGCCCGCCGCGCGGAGGTCGCCGACCTGGCCGAGGGCGGAGGCCGCGGCCCGGCGGACGGTCGCGTCCGCGTCGTCGAGCCGGGCGAGGAGGGCGACCGTCGCCTTGGGGCTGCCCAGCCGGCCGAGGGCGGAGGCCGCGGCGCAGCGCACGCTCCAGTGCTCGTCGTCGAGAGCCAGGAGGAGCGCCGCGACGGCCTGCGGATCGCCGATCTCGCCGAGGCCCTCGGCCGCGGCCCGGCGCAGGTTGCGGTCGGGGTCGCGCAGGGCGTCGACGAGAGGCCGCACCGCGATCGGCGCGCGGATCTGGCCGAGCGCCTCGACGGCGGCGAAGCGCAGCTCCTTGCGCGGGTCGCCGAGCAGCGGCAGCAGGTGAGGCACCGCCTCGGCGTTTCGGATCTGGCCGAGGGCCCGCACCGCGGCGAAGCGCAGGCGCGGGTCGGCGTCCTGCAGCAGCGGCAGAAGGAGCGGGGCGGACTCGGGCTCGCGCAGGCGGCCGAGGGCGAGGACCGCGTGGCGGCGCACGACGGAGCTGTCGTCGGCCAGGGCCTGCCGCAGGACGTCCTGGACGGCGGGCCCGGGGATCTCGCCGAGGGCCTGCACCGCCGCCGCGCGCACGGCCTCGCGCGGGCCGGACGCGGCGGCGACGAGGGCGGCGCTCGCCCCGGCGTCCCGCATCAGGCCGAGCGTCTGCGCCGCGCGCACCTGCGCCTCCGGGTCCTCGCCGGAGAGGGCCTGGACGAGCAGCGGCCGGACGCGCTCGGGGCTCATGCGGGCGAGCGCCTCCATGGCGCTCTCCTGGATGAGCTCGCTCTCGTCGCCGAGCAGCTCGAAGAGGAGCATGGGCGCGTCCTCGTCGCCGAGCCGCCCGATCGCCGCCGCGGCCTCGGCCCGCACCTCGGCCGCCGGGTCGTGGATGAGCGGCGCGACGAGGGCCGTGCCCTCGGGGGGTGCGATCCACGACAGGCAGCGCACCGCGCCGAGGCGCACGGCGTCGTTCGGGTGGGCGAGCCCCTCGGCCCACGCCCCCTCGTCCTGGTAGCCGACCGACACGAGGGCGTGGCTCGCGTACTCGCGCACCGCGGGGTCGGTGAGCGCCTCGAGGAGGGGCCTCGTGGCGCGGCCCTCGCGGAGCCACCCGAGGGTGACCGCCGCGGTGCGGCGGTTGCGATCGTCCTCGTCGGCGAGCATGCCGATCAGGTGGGCGACGAGCTCCTCGCGCCGCAGGGCGGCCTGGACGTGGGGGTCGAGGCTCTCGCCCGAGGTCGACGCGCGCTGCTCGATCTCGACGACCGCGCGGATCGCGGCGTTGCGGAGCCCGGGGTCGGGGTCGAGGAGGTGAGGGGCGATCCTCGGCAGCGCCTCGCGGCCGGCCACGCGGCCGAGGGCCTCGAGGGCCGGGGCCCGCAGCACGTCGTCGTCGAGAAGGAGGACGAGGGCGGCCGACGCCCGCGGGTCGCCGATCTCGCCGAGAGCGTGGAGGGCCGGGTACTGCAGCCACGGCTCGCCGCGCAGGGCGTCGATGAGGCGCGGCACGGCCTCGGGCGAGCCGATCTGGCCGAGGCTCGTGGCCGCGGCGTGGCGCACGTTGACGTCGGGGTCGGAGAGCGCGTCGGCGAGGGCGGCGACCGCGGACTTCTCCTTCATCGTCCCGAGCATGACCGCCGCGAAGAGGCGCACCTCCTCGTCCGCGTCGCTCAGGAGGGCGAGGAGGGCCGGCGCGGCGGCCGCCCCGAGCCGCACGTAGATCTCCATCGCCGCGTTGCGCAGGCCCGCGTCGGCGCCGTCGCGGAGGGCCGCCTCGAGGACGGGCAGGAGGGAAGGCGCGGGGAAGGCGGCGAGGGCCTCGATGGCGCCCTGGCGCACCGCCCAGCTGTCGTCGCCCACCGCGACGAGCAGCGGCGAGATCGCCTCCGGCCGGAGCGAGCCGCCGAGCTCCGCCACCGTGCGGCGGCGCTCGGCCTCCTCGCCCCGCCGCAGGACGTCGATGGCCGCGTCGCGGTCGAGGCTCACTGCACCTTGAAGACCGACACGAGCCGGGCGAGGTTCTCCGCCTGCTGGGCCAGGTTGGCGGTGGCCTTCGACATCTCCTGCACCGTCGCGAGGTTGTCGCGGGCGATCTCGGAGATGTTCTCCATGGCCTTCACGACCAGCTCGCCGCCCTTCTTCTGCTCGGCGGTGGCGTGCGAGACCTGCTGGGTCATGTCGTTCATGCGCTCGACGGCGTTGATGATCTGGCGGCTGCCCTCGGCCTGCTCGCGGGTGGCGAGGCCGACCTGGGACGCGATCTTGTTGATGTTCTCGACCGCGACGCGCACCTGGCGCCCGCCGGCCGCCTGCTCGCGGGTCGAGTAGGCCGCCTGGGCCATCACCTTCTTGATGTTCTCCATCGCGGCCCGGATCTGCTTGCTGCCCTCGGCCTGCTCGCGCACGGCCTGGGTCACCTGCGACGTCGCGGAGTTCATGCGGGAGACGGTGTCGAGGACCTCGCTCGAGGCCTGCGACTGCTTGCCGGTGGCCAGGGCGATCTGGCCCATCAGCTCGGACGAGCGGGAGACGGACTCGATGATGTTGCGCAGCGCCGCGCCGGCCTTGTCGGCGAGGGCGATGCCCTGCTTCGCCTCGCCGGCCCCGGCGCGGGCGACCTCGACGGCGTCCGTCGTCTCCTGCTGCACCTGGCGGACGACCTCGCCGATCTCCTTCGCCGCCTCGACCGACCGCTCGGCGAGCTTGCGCACCTCGTCGGCCACGACCGCGAAGCCGCGGCCGGCCTCGCCGGCGCGGGCCGCCTCGATCGCCGCGTTCAGGGCGAGGAGGTTCGTCTGGTCGGCGATCTCCTCGATCACCTCGAGGATGCGGCCGATCTCCTGCGAGCGCTTGCCGAGGCCGTTGATGACGCGGGCGGTGTTCTCCATGTTCTCGGAGATCGCCTTCATCCCGTCGACCGTCCGCGACACCGCCTCGCCGCCGGTGCGGGCGTCCTCGGAGGCGCGCGAGGCGATGCGGTCGGCCTCGGCCGCGATCTTGGCGACGTCGCCGACCGCGCCGGCCATGCCGGACACGGTGGCGCTCGCGCGGCCCGCCGCCTCGCCGAGCGACTCGGCGTTCTCGGCCACCGACGCGATGAACGACGCCATCTCCTCGACGGTCGCCGTCGTCTCGTTGACGGTGCCGGCCAGGCTCTCGAGGTCGCGGGCCATCTGGTCGATGGAGACGGTCATCTGCTCGATCGTGGCCGAGGCCTCGGTGACGGTCTGGGCGAGCGTCCCGCCCGAGCGGGCCACCTCCTCGATCGAGGCGCCCATCTCGGTGATGGAGGACGAGGTCTCCTCCACGTAGCTCGCGAGGCCCTGCGCGCTCGCCGCCACCGTCTGGATGGAGGCCGCCATCTCCTCCATCGAGGTCGACGTCTCCTCGGCCGCCTGGGCCTGCCCCGAGGCGCCCTGGTTGATGAGCCGCGCGTTGGCGGAGATCTGGCCGGCCGAGGAGGCGACCTGGACCGACGCCTCCTGGATGTTGTCGGCCACGCGGCGCAGGTTCGCGACCATCTCGTTGAGGCTGCGGCCGAGCGTCCCGATCTCGTCGGCGCTCGTCGCCTCGATGTTCACGGTGAGGTCGCCCTTGGCGACCGTCTCCGAGGCCTGGGCCATCGTCTGCAGCGGCCGCAGCCAGCGCCCGGTGAGGAGCCACCCGCACGCGGAGCCGAGCAGGACGAGCGCTCCGCCGAGGAGGAGGGCCTCGATGACCCGGCGGCGCAGGACGACGGAGAGGGCGTTCTGGCTGATCGCGACCTCGACCCCGCCCTTCACGGCCTCGGCCCGGGCCGGGCCGCCGGACGCCGCGGCCGACTCGTCGTCGCCCGAGGCGGCGGTGACGGGCGCGCGGTAGAGGAAGACGGGCTCGCCGTCCGCCGTGCGCGCCTCGCGCTCCTCGACCGTCGTCGGCAGGGTGTCGGGCAGGCCGCGGAGGCCCTTGCCTGTCTGGGCCAGCGTCGCGCCCTTCGCGTCGCGGATGATCGCGCCGACGACGTCGCTGCCCGCCTCCGCCCCGCCGGCCGACGTCGCGCCCTTCAGGAACTGGAGGAGGAGCGGCGTGTCCTCGGTGAGGACGCCGTACTTCGCGTTGAACGCGAGGTTCGTCGCGATGTAGCGGCCCCGCTTGGCGACCTGCTCGCGGAGGATGGTCCCCGACGTGCGGACGTCCCAGTAGATGGCGGTGACGCCGACGAGGACGGCGACGCCGACGAGGAGCCCGAGGAGCTTCGCCCGGACGGACTGGAAGTTGAGGGACATCGTGACACTCCTCCTCAGGCGCTCTCGCCCGCGACGGGGCGGTTCGCGGCCGCGGCGCGCAGCTCCTGCGCGAGCAGCCGCTCGAGGTCGACCAGGATGATCAGGCGGTCGTCGAGCTTCGCGACGCCGCGGATGTAGTCCCCGCCGCGCTCCACGACCTCCTCGGGCGCGGCCTCGATCCGGGACACCGGGATCTTCGGCACCTGCGAGGCGCCGTCGACGAGGAGGCCGAGCAGCCGCTCGCGCACGCGGACGACCACGATGCGCGAGTTGCGGCTCGCGGCGACCTCGCCGAGGGCCAGCTTCCGCTTGAGGTCGAGCACCGGCAGGATGCGGCCCCGCAGGTTGATGACGCCGCGCACGAACTCGGGAGCGCGGGGCACGCTCGTGATGTCGCCGACCCGCCGGATCTCCTGGACCTGGCGCACGTCGACGCCGTACTCCTCGCGGTCGAGGTAGAAGGTCACGAGGTGCTCGGTGGCCTCCGCCGCGGCCCGCTGGTCCTGAACCGGCGCGGCGAAGAACGAAAGGCTGTGGCCGGCCGTCGGCGCCGCGTCCGGGACGGCGGCCGCGGGAGCGGCGGCGGGGACGGGCGCCGGGGCGGCCGGCTCGGCCTCGGCCACCGCGACGAGCGCCGCCTCGTGGCGGGCCAGGATGTCCTCGGCGAGGCCGGAGGCCGGCAGCTCGATGCGGGCCGGCGCGCCCGGCGGCGGCTCGAGGCCGACGCCGGAATCCGTCGGCTCGGGATCCTGAGGAGCCGGCGCCGGCGCCTCGTCGTCGAAGACGAGGTCGGCCGGGGGCGTTCCCGCATCGGCCGCGGCGGCGGCCGGCGCCGCCTCGGGCGCGGGCGGCGGCGCCTCCGCGCGCTTCGCTCTCTTCCGTGCGTCGGCCATTCGACCCATGGCGGCTACCCTCTCGCCTGCGCGGACGCTCTCGCGTCGAAGTCCCGCTCCGCCGCGACCGCGTCGATGACGTCGGCTCCCACCGTCCGCGCGCCTCGCGCCATCCCCTCGAGGAGCGCCTGCGTCGCGAGCTGGTTCACGAGGCGGGGGATCCCGCCCGCCGCCGCGTGGAGCCGCGCGACGGCCTCGTCCGTGAAGAGCGGCCGCGGCGCGCCGGCCACCCCGAGGCGGTGGCCGACGTAGGCCGCGGTGTCCGCCGCGTCGAGCGGCTCGAGGTGGTACGACACCCCGATGCGCTGGGTCAGCGCGCGGTACGCGCGGTGACGCAGCCTCTCGCGCAGCTCCGGCTGGCCGACCAGCACGATCGCCACGAGGTTGCGCTCGTCGAGCTGGAAGTTCGTGAGGAGGCGGATCTCCTCGAACGTCGGCTTGCCCGGGATGAGGTGCGCCTCGTCGACGATCAGGAGGGCCGGCCGCTTCGCCTCGTCGAGCTCGAGCAGGCGCTCCTGGATCTGGTCGAGGAGGTCGTTCGAGTGGAAGCGCGGCTGCGCGACCCCGAGCTCGGCCGCCGCCGTGCGCAGGAACTGGCGCGGCGAGAGGCGGGGGTTCAGGACCATCCCGACCTCGTAGCGCTCGCCGACGCGGTCGACGAGGGCGCGGGTGAGGAGCGTCTTGCCCGCGCCGACCTCGCCCGTGAGGAGGGCGAGCTCCATCTCCTCGACCGCGTACGCGAGCCGCTCGAGCGCCTCCTCGTACGCGTCGTTCAGGAAGAGGTACCGCGGGTCGGGGGTCTTCCGGAACGGCTTCTCGCGCAGGCCCCAGTACCCCTCGAACACGGGACTACGCCTCCGCTCCGGCCGCGCGGGCCCGGCGCCGCCCCTCGAACAGCGAGGCCACGTCGAGGATGAGCACGACGCGCCCGTCGCCGAGAATCGTCGCGCCGGCGACGCCGATCGTCGCCTCCGACACGACGGGATCGAGCGCCTTGATGACGACGTCCTGCTGGCCGAGGAGCCGCCGCACGGTGAGGCCGAGGCGCTTCTCGCCGCGGCCGACGATCACCAGGTACTGCTCGGCGGCCTCGGCGCGCTCCGCCCCGAAGAGCTCGGCCAGGTGGAGGAGGGGGACGATGCGGTCACGCACGCGCAGAGTGTCGCGCCCGTTCATGCGGACGACGTCCGCGGAGCGGTAGCGCAGGCTCTCGAGCACCGCCCCCGAGGGCAGCGCGTAGACGCTGCCGCCGACCTCGACCATCAGCACCGTGATGATGGCGAGGGTGAGGGGCAGCTGCAGGGTGAACTTGGTGCCCGCCCCCGGCAACGTCTCGGCCTCGATGAGGGCGTTCAGCCGCTCCATGCTCTGCACGACCACGTCGAGGCCGACGCCGCGGCCGGAGACGTCGGTCACCGTGCGCGCCGTCGAGAAGCCCTCGGTGAAGATGAGCTGGATCACCTCGCGGTCGCTGACCGACTCCTCGGGGCGGAGGATGCCCCGCTCGATCGCGCGCTTCCTGACCTCGGCCGCGTCGATGCCGCCCCCGTCGTCGACGAGGGTGATGACGACGTGGTTCGACTCCTGCGCCGCCGAGAGGAGGATCGTGCCGGTCGGCGACTTGCCGCGGGCCCGGCGCACCTCGGGCGGCTCGATGCCGTGGTCGACGGCGTTCCTGATGAGGTGCACGAGCGGCTCGCCGATCTCGTCGATGATCGCCTTGTCGACGCGGGTCGACTCGCCCTGCACGACGAGCTCGATGCTCTTGCCCTGCTGGCGGGCGAGGTCGCGGACGAGGCGCGGGAAGCGCTCGAAGACGTGGCGGATCGGCAGCATCCGCACGTCCATGATCGTCTCCTGGAGCTGGGTCGAGACGGAGGCGACCTGGTGGACGGCCTCGAGGAGGGCGGGGCCGGCCTCGGGTGCCGTGGCCGCGATCTGCCGGCCGAGGTCGGCGAGCTTGGTGCGGTGGACGATCAGCTCGCCGACGAGGTTCAGGAGCTGGTCGAGCTTGGCGAAGTCGACCCGCACCATGCGGGAGCGCGCGGTGGCGGCGGCGGAGGAAGCCGAGGGCGCCGCGGTCGACGGCACGGCCCCGGCGGCGGGCGGCGCGTCGGCGGCGGGGGACGCGGCCCGACGGGCCGGCGCGGCAGCCGCCGGCCTCGCCGGCGCGGCAGCCGCCGGCTTCGCGGGCGCGGCGGGACGGGCCGGGGCCGTCCCGTCGAGCAGCTCCGCGAGCGAAGCCTTCTCGGCCTCGAGGTCCCTCGCCTCGCTCCCCGCGGAGCAGGCCGACTCGACCGCGTCGCGCAGGGCGGCCGCTCCCGCGAGCAGTCGGTCGACGGCCGGCCCGTCGAGGCGCAGCGCGCCGTCGCGGGCGCGGGAGAGCACCTCCTCGAGCCGGTGGACGTACTCCTTGACGCGGGTGAAGCCCATCATGCCGCTGTTGCCCTTGAGGGTGTGCAGCGGGCCGAGGAGCGACGCGGCGGTCTCCCCGTCGTGGCCGTCCTTCTCGAGCGCGAGGAGCGCGCGGTCGAGGACCGCGAGGTGCTCCCGCGCGTCCTCGAGGTAGATGGCGACGAGCTCGGCGGAGACCTCGAACTCCATCAGAAGGGACCGGGCGCTAGCGGCGCCCTCACGGCGAGGTGATCTTCTCGATCAGCCCGTGAAGCTCGGAGGCCTGGAAGGGCTTCTTCACGTACCCGCGGGCGCCCATCTTGAGGCCGCGGATCGTGTCCTCTTCCTTCCCTTCGGTGGAGATGATGATGACCGGGATGTCCTTGTACGCCGCTTCCTTCTGCACCCGCTGGAGGAACTCGAGGCCGTTCATCACCGGCATGTTGATGTCGAGGAGGATGAGGTCGATCCCCTCCTCCTGGCCGAGCTTCTCCAGCGCCTCGAGCCCGTTCATCGCCGAGACGAGCTTGCAGTTCTTGTAGCGGGAGAGGAAGAGCTTGTACATCTGGTGAATCAGCGCCGAGTCGTCGACGGCGAGGATCTTCCGCAGCATTCCCCTCTCCTGCGCCGCGCCGCGGCCGCGGTGCCCCGGCCCTCCGGGCCCCGGGTTCGCGCGCCAGCCTCCGGGCGGCGGGTTGGTTGTAGCACCGAAACCCCCGACCGTACAACCAGCTACGCGGCCCGGCCCGCGCGCTATAGTGCGGGGCGCCATGTTCGAGTCCAGCGGGAGGCTCCACGAGGAGGTCCGGGGCCTCGTCGACGCCGTCCGGACGCTCGGTGAGGGCCGCTACGCCGCTCTCTTCGACAAGAAGGGGCTCCTCCTGGAGACGCCGGCGGACGGAGGCGAGGGCGAGTGGGCCCTCCGCGACCTCGTCCAGAAGCACGCCGAGGCGCTCTTCGGAATACCGGCGGCCCTCCACGACCCCGACCAGGCGATGGACGACTCCTTCGCCGGCTGGGAGGACGACGAGTTCTTCCTGGCCTTCGTCAACGGCCGCGTCGGCCTCCTCGTCGCCTGCCCCGACGCGAAGCGCCTCGAAGACGACTCGGGGGAGCTGCTCCGCGCGCTCGTCGACCGGCTCCTGCGCCTCAACCCCGGCTGGCGGACGGACGAGAAGGGCCGCGGGATCTTCTTCGGAAGGCCCCGGCTCGACACCGTGGCGATCGGCCGGTCGGAGGCCTAGAGTCCGCTAGAATGGTCGTTTGCCGCGCCCCCGGAGGGGCGGGCCAGGGGCCATGCGGAACATCCGGAACTTCTCGATCATCGCGCACATCGACCACGGCAAGACGACCCTCTCCGACCGGCTGATGGAGCGGACGGGGGCGCTCAGCCAGCGGGAGATGACCGAGCAGTTCCTCGACGCGATGGACCTCGAGCGCGAGCGCGGGATCACGATCAAGCAGCACTCGGTGCGGCTCGAGTACAAGGCGAAGGACGGCCAGGACTACGTCCTCAACCTGATCGACACCCCCGGCCACGTGGACTTCGCCTACGAGGTCTCGCGCTCGCTCGCGGCCTGCCAGGGCGCCCTCCTCGTCGTCGACGCGAGCCAGGGGGTCGAGGCGCAGACGCTCGCGAACGCGCACCTCGCGGCCGACGCGAACCTCGAGATCGTCCCCGTCATCAACAAGATCGACCTGCCGGGAGCGGACCCCGAGCGGGCGAAGGAGCAGATCGAGCAGGTCATCGGCCTCGACGCCTCGCACGCGATCCCCGCCTCCGCGAAGATGGGGCTCGGGATCGACGAGATCCTCGAGGCGATCGTCGAGCGCATCCCGCCGCCGCAGGGCGATCCGGACGGCCCCCTGCGCGCGCTCGTCTTCGACTCGTGGTTCGACCAGTACCGCGGCGTCGTGGTGCTCGTGCACGTCGTCGACGGGAAGCTCGAGCCGGGGATGCGGGTGCGGCTCGTGGCGACGGGCGGCGCCTACGAGGTCGAGCAGCTCGGCGTCTTCACGCCGAAGGCGGTGCCGGTGCCGGCCCTCGCCGCCGGCGAGGTCGGCTTCGTGATCGCCGGGATCAAGAAGGTCGCCGACGTCGCGATCGGCGACACGATGACCGACGACCGACGGCCCGCGAAGGAGCCGCTGCCGGGCTTCAAGGAGATCAAGCCGATGGTGTTCGCGGGGCTCTACCCCGTGGACGCCGACCAGTACGCGGAGCTGCGCGACGCGCTCGAGAAGCTGCGGCTCAACGACTCGTCCTTCTTCTACGAGCCGGAGAGCTCGGCCGCCCTCGGCTTCGGCTTCCGCTGCGGCTTCCTCGGCCTCCTCCACATGGACATCGTCCAGGAAAGGCTCGAGCGCGAGTTCGACCTCGACCTCCTCGTCACCGCGCCCTCGGTGCGCTACCGCGTCACGAAGACGGACGGCGAGGCGCTCGACATCGATTCGCCGGCGCGCCTTCCCGACCCGGGGAAGATCGACGCGATCGAGGAGCCGGTCATCACCGCGACGATCCTGACGGGCGACGAGTTCGTCGGCCCGATCCTCAAGCTCTGCCAGGACAAGCGCGGCGTCCAGAAGGCGCTCACCTACCTTACGCCGACGCGCGTGATGATCCAGTACGAGCTGCCGCTCGCCGAGATCCTCCTCGACTTCTACGACCGGCTGAAGTCCGTCTCGAAGGGCTACGCCTCGCTCGACTACGAGCTCACCGGCCGCTGGGTCTCGCCGCTCGTGAAGCTCGATGTCCTGGTGAACGGCGACGCCGTCGACGCGCTCTCGCTGATCGTCCACCAGGACACCGCCTACCCGCGGGGCAAGTCGCTCGTCGAGAAGATGCGGAAGATCATCCCGCGCCAGATGTTCGAGGTGGCGATCCAGGCGGCGATCGGCTCGAGGGTCATCGCCCGCGAGACGGTCCCGGCCATCCGCAAGAACGTCCTCGCGAAGTGCTACGGCGGTGACATCACGCGGAAGAGGAAGCTCCTCGAGAAGCAGAAGGAAGGCAAGAAGCGGATGAAGCGGGTCGGCACCGTGGACATCCCGCAGGAGGCCTTCCTCGCGGTGCTGCGCGTCGACGAGTAGGCGTCAGCGCGCCCGCACGGCCCAGGGCGGCAGCAGCGCCTCGAAGCGCGGGTCGCCGCGCAGCGCGTCGGCGGCCGGCTCCTTCGCGAGGTGCACCACGTAGGCGCAGCGCTCGTCGCGCGCCGCCTCGAGGGCCGCGAGCGTCTCCTCGCGCTCGCCGAGCGCGGCGTGGACGGCCGCGCGGTGGAAGGCGGGCACGTAGCGGTCGCGGCCCAACGCCCGCAGCTCGTCGAGGGCGCGGCGGGCCGCGGCGGCGTCGCCGGCGAGGCCGTGGGCGCGGCCGAGGGCCATCGTCACCGCCGGGAGGCCCGGGGCCAGCGCCCGCGCGCGCTCGAGCGCGGCGAGCGCCTCCGCGTGCGCGCCCTGCGGCCCGAGGGCGCGGGCGAGGTCGAGGTGGCCGACGACCATCTGCTCGTCGAGGGCGAGAGCGGCGCGGGCCTGGCGGGCGGCGCCGTCGTAGTCGCGCTCGAAGTAGAGGATCGACGAGCGCTCGACGCGCAGCACGTTCGACAGCGGGTCGAGCTCGAGGGCCCGGTCGAGCTCCGCCATCGCCTCGTCGACGCGATCGACGGTCGCGAGGAGGGCGGCCCGCCACTGCCGGGCGCTCGCGTGGGCGGGGTGCAGGTCGAGCGCGCGGGCGAACTCCCGCGCGGCGCCCGCCGCGTCCCAGTCGTACCAGAAGCGGACGAACCCGAGCGACGCGTGGCCCTCGCCGAGGGCGGGGTCGAGGGCGAGGGCGCGCTCGGCGGCCGCGCGGGCCCTCGGCATCGCCTCGACCGGCGGCAGCCAGCCGAGCTCGGGGTTCGCGAGCACGGCGTAGCAGTCGGCGAGCCCGGCGTGGGCCGGCGCGTAACCGGGCGAGAGGGTGGCCGCCCGCTCGAACTGCGCGACGGCGCGCGTCACGGCCTCCGCCGAGCGCCGGGCCCAGAGCTGCCGGCCCATGAGGCACGCGCTGTAGGCCTCCGGGTCGACCACGGCGAAGCGGCCGAGCGACGGCGCCCGCGCCGTCGCCGTGATGCCGGCCGTGACCTCGCGGGCGAGCTCGTCCTGGAGGGCGAGGATCTCGTGCAGGTCGCGGTCGTAGCTCTGGGCGAAGACGTGCGCGTGGTCGCGGGCCTGCGAGAGCTGCACCGAGAGGCGCACCCGGCCGCCCGAGCGGCGCACGCTGCCGTCGAGGACGTGGGTCGCCCCGAGCTCCTGCACGAGGGAGGCCTCGGCCTTCGCGAGGGCCCGGCCGACCGACCGCCGGGCGAGGACGGCGATCCTCTGCGGGTCGCAGCGGCTGAGCTGGGCCGAGATCTCCTCCGTCAGGCCCTCCGCGAAGTAGTCCTGCTCGGGGTCCCCGGAGAGGTTGCGCAGCGGCAGGACGGCCAGGCGCCAGCGGGCGAGCCCGGGCTCGGCGGGGGGCGGCGGGGCCGCGGCGCGATCCCGGTTCCACCAGGCGTCGAGCTCGTGCGCGAACGCGAAGACCGACCCGAGGGTGCCGTGCTGCTTGCGGTGGACGGGCAGGCCCTCGTTCCGCTCCCAGCGCTGGACGGTCCGCACGTCGCGCTTGAGGTAGGCCGCGATCTCCTTCCAGGAGTCCAGCCGACGCTCGTCGTTCGTGGCCATCACCGGCTCCCGTGTAGCACGCCGGCGGGGGTGCGGCAAGGCGCGACACGGCGCCGCTGCCGCTCCGTGCCGCTGGAAGAAGAGCGCCGCCGGCGCCACATTCGGGACGCCAGGGAGGAGAGTCATGAAGGCGAGACTGGCGTTGTGGAGCCCCCGTGTCCTGCTGACGGCGTTCGCGGCGTTCGTCAGCGTCTTCGCGCTCGACGTGTTCGGGGAGGGCCGCGGGTTCTGGCCGACGGCGGCGGCGCTCGTCATGCACCTGCTGCCGACGTTCCTGCTGCTCCTCGTCGTCGCGCTCGCGTGGCGGCGGCCCTGGGCCGGCGGGCTCGCCTGCCTCGGCCTCGCGGCCTGGTACGTGTCGTGGGCCGCCCCGCGCTTCCCGTGGTCCGTGCTGGCGCTGATGGCCGGGCCGATGCTGCTCGTCGCGGCCCTCTACGGGTGGTCCTGGGCGAGCGCGCGCCGGATGCCCGCGGGCCGGTAGGCCGGTGCCGGCCGCCTCCGGGGCGCATAGCGAACGGCCACTTTCCGTTGTGGACACCGCCGGCGGGTTCCAATAACCTGCTTCGGCTGGGACCAAACGACCGTTCGCGGACGGGCGCCGCGGCGCCCTGGAGGATTTCGACCATGGGTCTTCTCGACTCGCTGCTGAACCAGGGCGGCGGCGGCCAGGGCCTCGCGGCCCTCGCCAAGCTGGCCGCCCAGAACCCTCAGCTCATCCAGGCGGCGCTCTCGCTGCTCAGCCACAACCAGGGCACGATCGGCGGGCCGGGCGGCCTCGGCAGCCTGATCGGCGCCTTCGAGAAGGGCGGCCTCGGGAGCGTGATGTCGTCGTGGGTCGGCGGCGGGCCGAACCTGCCGGTCGACCCCGGCCAGCTCGCGAGCGCCCTCGGCCCGGACATCCTCGGCCAGGTGGCGCAGCACGCCGGCGTGAGCCCCACCGACGCCGCGGGCGGCCTCGCCACGATCCTGCCCGAGCTCATCAACCACCTGACCCCGAACGGCCAGGTGCCCGCCGCGCCCTCGCTCGAGAGCACGCTGGGGTCGCTCCTCGGGGCCCTCGGCAAGTAGCCCCGCGCCGGCCCTCCCCGCGCCGCCGTGGCCCGGGGAGGGATCGGCTAGAATGGCCCGATGCCCGAGTCCCAGGGGGCGCCGCCCGCCTTCAAGAAGTCCGTCGGCCGCGAGTACCTCGAGTCCATCATCGTCGCGGTCATCCTCGCCCTCTTCATCCGCACGTTCGCCGTCCAGGCCTTCAAGATCCCGACCGGCTCGATGAAGGAGAACCTCCTCATCGGGGACCACCTGCTCGTCAACAAGCTCGTCTACTCGCCGTCCTTCGGCCCGCTCGAGGACCGGATCATGGGCAAGCGGCCGATCCGGCGCGGCGACGTCGTCGTCTTCAAGTTCCCCGAGGACCCGACGCGCGACTTCATCAAGCGCGTCATCGGGCTGCCGGGCGAGACGATCGAGATCCGCAACAAGCAGGTCTTCGTCGGCGGCAAGCCGCTCGAGGAGCCGTACGTCCACTTCCTCGAGCAGCCGCTGCGGCCCGACGATCCCGAGTACGGCCTGCGCGGCGACTCGATCAAGGACAACTGGGGCCCGCACACGGTGCCGGAGGGCCAACTCCTGGTGCTCGGCGACAACCGGGACAACAGCCGCGACAGCCGGTTCTGGGGCTTCCTGCCCGCGGACCAGGTCAAGGGCCGGGCCCTGCTCGTCTACTGGTCGTACGAGGCGCGGGACGACGAATACCGTCCGAGCGGCCTGGGTGAGTGGCTCAAGGACACGTTCTCCGCCCTGGCCCGGACACGGTGGAACCGCTTCTTCCACGTGATCCGGTGAAGCGGCGGAGCCCGGAGGGTGGCATGAGGCGGTTGACAGAGCGTGGCGAGGGGAGGCTCGGCGGCCTCATCCTGCTGGTCCTTCTTCTGGCGGCGGGGCTCGCGTCCTGGCACGTGGTGCCGGTGTACTACGACCACTACGACTTCGTCGACAAGGTCAACGAGATCTGCCGGACCCCGAAGTACCGCATCCGCAACGGCGACGACGACATCAAGAAGATGCTGATGGACGAGGTCTCGGCCCGGCGTCTGTCACCGTGGATCGGCCCGGAGAGCTTCGAGATCCAGACGACGGACCACAACCGCACGATCCGCCTGTACTACGAGCGCGAGACCGAAGTCCTCCCGGGCTACAAGAAGAACTTCAAGTTCGACTTCACGGCGGACCAGCCGCTGATCTAGGCCCCGGTCGGATCTCGACGGCACCGGTCGTCGGCGTGAGGTCGAGATCCGACCGGAACGCATCGCCCAAGGACCACGCTTCTGTCGTCCGTCCCTCGTTGCCGTTTCCGTTGTCCGTTTCCTTCTGCTCCGTTGTCCCAAGCAGAAAGGGCAACAGTCGGTCCCTTGGCCCGATAGTTACATCTTCCCGAGCAGCTGCTTCGCGATCACGAGGAGCTGCATGTTCGTCGTCCCCTCGTAGATCTGCCCGACCTTCTGGTCGCGGAAGTACTTCTCGACGGGGTACTCGCGGGTGAAGCCGTACCCGCCGTGGACCTCGATCACCTTCGAGGCCACCTTCTCCGCCGCGCGCGAGGCGTAGAGCTTCGCCATCGCCGACTCCTTGACGAACGGCAGCCCCACGTCGCGCAGCCGCGCGGCGTTGTAGGTCAGGAGCCGCGAGGCCTCGATCTCGGTGGCGAGCTCGGCGAGCAGGAACTGGACGCCCTGGAACTCGGAGATGGCCTTCCCGAACTGCTCGCGCTCCTGCGAGTAGCGCACCGCGTGCTCGAAGGCCCCCTGGGCGAGCCCCGACATCTGCGCGCCGATCCCGATGCGGCCCTCGTTGAGCGTCTCGATCGCGATCTTGTAGCCCTTCCCGACCTCGCCGAGGACGTTCTCCTTCGGCACGCGGCAGCGCTCGAGGACGAGCTCGCACGTGGAGGAGGCGCGGATCCCGAGCTTGTCCTCCTTCTTGCCGACGGTGAAGCCGGGGAACGAGCGCTCGACGAGGAAGCTCGTGATCCCCTTGTAGCCCTTCGACGGGTCGACGGTGGCCATCACGATGAACAGCTCCGCCTCGGCGGCGTTCGTGATCCACATCTTCCGGCCGGTGAGCTCCCAGTGGTCGCCCGCGTCGACCGCGCGGCAGGCGAGGGCGAACGCGTCGGAACCCGAGCCCGCCTCGGAGAGCGCGTAGGCGCCGACCCACGAGGACGCGAGCTTCGGGAAATACTTCGCCTTCTGGGCGTCGCTCCCCCACCGCAGGATCGCGTTGTTGCAGAGGGTGTTCTGCACGTCGACGAGCACCGCGACGGACGGGTCGACCCGCGCGAGCTCCTCGATGGCGAGGACCGACATGAAGAAGGTGGCCCCCGCCCCGCCGTGCTCCTCGGGGATCTCGATCCCCATCACCCCGAGCTGGAAGAGCGCGTCGATCAGCTCGCGGGGGATCTTCGACTCCTCGTCCATCTTCCGCACGAGCGGGCGGATCTTCTCCTCCGCGAAGTCCCGGACGAGCTCGCGGAAGCTCTTCTCGTCCTCGGAGATGTCGGTGAGGGGCAGGCTGCGCATCTCGCTCATGGGAGTCTCCTCGTCCCATGCTAGCGCGGGAGGCCCAGAGAACCGGTCCGACCAGCGGCGGGCGCGAGGCAGCGCGAAGCGTCAGCCCGACAGCCACGCCGGCAGGGCCGAGAGCGGCAGCGCCGTGACTCCGGCGGCGAGGGGATACGCATGCGGTGCGCGGCAGACAATCGCCGAGGTCGGTGGCGCGGGGAACTCCGCCCGGACCCGCTCGAGACGTCCCGGCCCCTCGGGATGTTCGGCCCACTTCGCGTCGGCGAGCAGGAACCGGCCGGCCTTGTGCAGCAGGAAGTCCGCCTCTTTCGTCCGGTCACGCCAGAAGGAGAGCTGCCACGACCCTCCGCCGGTCGACAGGAGCCGGTCGAGCTCGGAGAAGACGAGCGTCTCCCACAGGGGCCCGGCGAGCGGAGACCCGCGCAGGTCGGCCACGGCGTCGAGACCCATCAGGAACGCGCACAGGCCGGTGTCGTGAAAGTGCAGCTTCGGCGTCTTGACGAGGGCTTTCGTGCGATTCGAGAACCACGGCTCGAGCAGGCCGACGATCCCGGATCGTTCCAGCACGGAGAGCCACTGACCGGCCGTCGACGGGCTGATCCCGACGTCCCGCGAGAGCTCCGCGCGGTTCAGGAGCTGAGCCGTCCGCAGCGCCGCTGCGCGCAGGAACCGCTCGAAGTCGCGGAGGCTTCCCACCTGGAGCTGAGCGCGCAGGTCGCGCTCGAGGTAGGTGGCCACGTACGACTGGAAGAATCCGCGAGCGTCGACTTCGGGCCGGGCGTGCAACTCGGGATAGCCGCCGCGAAGCAGGACCTCCTCGACGGTGATCCGCGGCCGGGCGCGGACGATCTCGGCGAAGCTCAGTCCGCCCAGGGTGAGCACCGCGGCGCGGCCGGCCAGGGATTCCGCGACGCTGGTCATGAGCGGGAAGGTCTGGGACCCGGTGAGGACGAAGCGTCCGTTCTCGCGTCGGCGCGCGTCGACCCGGTGCTTCAGGTGGCGGAAGAGAGCCGGCGCGTACTGCACCTCGTCCACCACGAGCGGCTCGGGGTGGCGGTCGAGAAACCCCGTCGGGTCGAGCTCCGCCTGCTCCGCCTCGCTCGGCAGGTCGAGGCTCACGTATGCATGGTTGGGGAAGACCCGCTTCACGAGAGCCGTCTTCCCCGTCTGGCGAGCGCCCGTCAGCACGACGACGGGACGCGTCCGCGCCCGCTCGGCGAGGACGGGTTCGAGCCGACGCTCGATCCACATCTTGCAAATGATGCGACTCTATCGCATCATTTGCAAGCCACCACTTCCCCTTCCCGCCCTCACACGGCCATGGTGTACACGAGGCTCGTGTAAACTGGCGCCATGACGAACGTCACCCTGAGCGTCGAGGAGCGGGTCCTGGAAAAGGCCAGGGAGCTGGCCCGCCAGCGGTCCACCACCCTCAACCAGCTGTTCCGCGACTGGCTGGCCGAGCTCACGGCGGACCGCTCCCGCGGCGAGCGCTACGACGAGCTGATGAAGCGGCTCGCGCGCGCACGCAGCGGCGGCCCGTTCACCCGGGACGAGCTGAATGCCCGCTGAGTTCTTCCTCGACTCGAACGTGCTCGTCTACACGTTCGACGCGGCGGCCCCGGCCAAGCGGAAGCGCGCCCGCGAGCTCGTCCGGGCCGCCCTCGAGACCGGCGAGGGCGCCATCAGCTGGCAGGTGGCCCAGGAGGTCCTGAACGTCGCCCTCCACCGCTTCGAGCGCCGCCTCACGAGCCGCGAGGCGGTGGAGTACCTCGACGAGGTGCTCCTGCCCCTGTGCCGCGTCTTCCCTGCGCCAGAGTTGTACCGCGACGCCCTCGCCCTGCAAACGGAGACGGGCTTCCGCTTCTACGACTGCCTGATCCTGGCCGGCGCCGCCGCCTCCGGCGCCCGCGTCCTCTATACCGAGGACCTCCAGCACGGCCGCCGCGTCCGCGGCGTGACGATCGAGAACCCGTTCGCCTGAGCGGCCATTGCGGTTCGTCGCGCGGCCCGCGCGGCCCTCGTGAGAATCGGCGACGCCCGTCGGGACGGGCGCGGCACGTTCAGCGGCGGTCTTCGCCGGCGTCGTCGAGGGCGGCGAGGTCGGCGAGGTCGGCGAGGTCCTTCGGGCGGCCCGCGGCCCGTTTGTTGGCGGCCAGGTCGGCGCGCCCCAGGAACGGCAGGCGCTGGCCGTCCACGACGAACGACACCCGACGCGGCCACGCCTCCTCGAATGTCACTCCGCTGATCTCGGTCAGGATGTCGATCCGATTGGGGACGAGTCCGATCTGGAAGACCGTCCCCGGACAGGCGAGATCGTCTTCGCTGAGATCGTGAAGCGGCGCCCGGAAGACCCTCAGCGCATCGAGCACTCGACGCGCGTTGTCGCGCGAGGGTCGAACCCAGATGTCGAGGTCGCCGGTCGCGCGCGGCAGGCCGTGGGCCGCGAGGGCGTGGGCCCCGACGACGAGGAACTCAGCGCCCGCGTCGGAGAGTGCAGACAACATCTCGGCGAAGTCGCGGTTCATCCCAGTGTCCGTCCTTGAAGGTCCAGGCCTGCACCGTGAGCTGCCACACCATTTCCACCCGCGCACCCGGAGTCAGCTGCCGGACATCGTCTTCTCGCCCCTCGTCCTGCAGCGTCAGTTTCCTCGTCGGGTAGTGGCTCCGGTCCGTCACGCGTCCATTGTCGCAGTTTCCGCGCCGCGCGACGCCGCCCGGCAAGGTCGAGGCCTCGACGCCGTCAGAACCCGGTGCCGCTGAGCGCGACCGTGGACGGCGCGGCGCTGGCCGACGTGCCGACCTGCAGGAGCGCGGCGCGCGGACCGGCCGCGGCGGGCGTGAAGCGCACGTCCACGCTGCACGCCGCGCCCGGCGCGAGCGTCGCGGGGCAGCCGTTCGTCAGCACGAAGTCCCCCGGGTCGGCACCGCCCACGGAGACGCCGAGGACGTCGACCGGCACCTGTCCGGTGTTCGTGACCACCACCTGCCGCGGAGCCGTCGAGCGCCCCACCCGCGTCCGCGGGAAGCGCAGCGCGGAGGGTCGCAGCCGGACCGAGGCCGCTTCGTCCAGCCGGACGAGGAACGCGTCGTTCCCGCCTCCGCCGAACGAGGGCTGCGTGGCGTCGGCGGACGTGGTGAGCCCGCCGGCGCTGGTTCCGGCGACCCAGACCCCGCCCGCGCCGTCGAGGGCGAGGCCGTGGGCCTGCTCCGCGCCGGGTCCGCCGAGGAGCGTCGACCAGCGGAGCGCGGAGCCGTTCCGCGAAAGCCGGGCGACGAAGGCGTCGTCGGCGCCGCCCGGCCCGTTCTGGGCCGCCAGAAGCGTCGGGAAGTCGGCCGAGCGCGTCAGGCCGGCGACATAGACCGCGCCCGAGCCGCCGACGGCGATCGCGAACGGCCAGTCGAAGCCGGTCCCGCCCAGCAGCGTCGACCACGCGACGTCGCCGACCCGTGTCAGCTGCGCGACGAACGCGTCGGAGCTTCCCGCGTTGGCCTGCTGGAACGAGCCGGCGGTGACCGGAAAGTCGGACGACTCGGTCCGACCCGCGACGTGGGGGTTCCCGGACGCGTCGAGCGCCACGTCGAAGGGGTAGTCGTAGCCCGACCCGCCGAAGTAGGTCGACGAGCCGAGCGCGCGGCCGCTCGCGGAGAGCCGGGTCACGAAGGCGTCGAAGCCCCCTCGGTTAGCGGCCTGCGGCGCGCCGGGCACGGTCGGGAAGTCCCCGGAGCTCGTGCCGCCCACCACCCAGTCCGCGCCGCCCCCGGTGACGGCCAGCCCGGCGACGAAGTCCGCACCGCTACCGCCGAGGTAGCTTCCGTAGGCGAGCGAGAACCCGGCGGGCGACTCGGTGAAGCGGGCGATCGCCACGTCGCAGGCGTCGTTGACGTCGGTGCCGGCCGCGGGCCTTCGGGCCGGGGCGTAGGCGAGCGGTGTCGTCGGGAAGCCGTCGCCGCACGAGTTGCTGCCGACGTGGACCACGCCGGCGGCGTCGATCCCGAGCACCCAGGCGTTGTCCATGCCCGTCCCGCCGAACGCCGCCGCGTGCCGGAGGACCACGAAGTCGTGCTCGAAGCCGCTCTCCTGTTTCCGTAATACATCACGTCGACTCCGGGATGACCTCCCGATACGTCACGCGGCCGAACAGGGGCACGTCGCGCCGCCAGCGAGACGGATTCGCTCCGCGGAAGGAGTGCGCACGCCCGGGCAGGAGGTCGCCCGCCTCGGCGCGAGCCGAAGCGTTCGCGCCGACGAGCCGCACTCGGAGCTCGGAGGCAGAGGGCACCGCGCCGAGCGGTGTGCTTCGTCGCCCCCCCGACGCGAGCACCAGCGTCGATTCGCCGGGCCCGAGGCGCAGGCCGTAGCCCGCGCCGGACGCGACGAACTGCCCCTCGGCCGACGCCGCCTCGAAGTGCAGCGGGACCGCGGCCGACGCGCGCACCGCCGCGAGACGCCCGTCCGCCCCGCGGACGCGAGTATGGGCGCGAGGACGAACGCCATCGCCAGCGCTGACGCGGAGACCTGCAACATCATCGAGGCCGTTGACCGCGCATGGATTCCCCCTCGAGAGGAACTGCGGGTCAGCGGCGGCGGCTGGCTCGGCGCGCCCGAGCGCGCCGAGGAAAACAAGGTCCTTTCGCGCGGGATCTGCCCTGGAGAGGGCCTACCTCAGTCCTCCTCCTGCCGCCGCAGCACCCACGCCTCGACGATCTCGTAGAGCGTCGGCAGCACGATGAGCGTCAGGAGCGTCGAGGTGGTGATGCCGCCGATGACGACGCTCGCGAGCGGCCGCTGCACCTCGGCGCCGGCGCCGTGGGAGAGGGCCATCGGGACGAAGCCGAGGGCGGCCACGAGAGCCGTCATCATCACCGGCTTGAGGCGCGTCGCCGCGCCGCGCAGGATCGACGCCCGCAGCTCGAGGTGGCCCTCTTCGCGCAGGCGGTTGATGGCCGCGATCATCACGACGCCGTTCAGGACCGCGACGCCGAAGAGGGCGATGAAGCCGACCGACGCCGAGAGGTTGAGGTTCAGCCCGCGAATCCACAGGGCGGCGATGCCGCCGACGAGGGCGAAGGGCACGTTGAGGATGACGAGGAGAGCCTGGCGCACCTTGCCGAACGTGAGGAAGAGCAGCAGGAAGATGATCGCGAGCGAGGCGGGGATGACGACCATCAGCCGCCGCGTCGCGCGCTGCTGGTTCTCGAACTGGCCGCCCCACTCGACGAAGTAGCCGGTGGGCAGCTTCACCGCCGCCGCCATCTTCTGCTGCGCCTCGGCCACGAAGCTGCCGACGTCGCGGCCACGCACGTTCGTCTGCACGACGAGCCGGCGCTGGCCCGTCTCGTGGTTCACCGCTTCCGGCCCCTGCACCGTGCGGATCGTGGCGACGCTGGCGAGCGGCACTTTCTCGCCGCCCGGCGCCGTGAGGAGGAGCTGGCCGAGACGGTCGGGGTCGCCCCGGACCTCGTCCGGGAAGCGCACCACGACGTCGAAGCGGCGCGGGCCGTCGAGGATCTCGGTCGCGGTCGCGCCGCCGACCGCCGTCTCGACGAGCTCGCGCACGTCGGAGACGTTGAGCCCGTACCGCGCGATGCGCTCGCGGTCGACGTCGATCTGGACCTGCGCCGCGCCGGAGAGGACCTCGACCTGCAGGTCGGCCGCCCCCCGCACCTTGTCGAGGACGGCGCGAACGTCCTCGCCCACCTTCTCGAGCGTCGCGGGATCGGGACCGAACACCTTCACCGCGACGTCGGCCTTCACCCCGGAGACGACCTCGTCGAGGCGCATCGCCATCGGCTGGGTGAAGTTGCAGGCGACGCCGGGCATCTCGGCGAGCGCGGCCGCCATGTGGTCGATGAGCTCCTCCTTCGACCAGCCGCTCTTCCACTCGTCCATCGGGTGGAGGTTCACGTACACGTCGCCCTGGTAGATGCCCATCGCCTCGGTGGCGACGTCCGGCCGGCCGATCTTGGTGACGACCTGGCTCACCTCGGGGAAGCGCCGGATGATCTGCTCGACGCGCGTCGAGATCGCGGCCGACTCCTCGAGCGAGACGGACGGCAGCTTGCGGGTCTCGACGAGGATCGCGCCCTCGTCGAGGCGCGGCATGAACTCGGTGCCGATGAAGGCGAGCGAGGCGATCGCCACGCTGACGACCCCGAGCGCCACCGCGAGGGTGCGCCGCGGGTGGTTCATGGCGTCCTCGAGATGCGCCACGTAGTAGCGGCGGAGCCGGACGAACCAGGGCTCCTCGTGCTCCGAGCCCTCGATCTTCAGGAGGTAGAAGGACGCGACCGGGACGTAGGTGAGGGCGAGGACCAGCGCGCCGAGGAGGGCGGCGCACACGGTGATCGCCATCGGCCGGAACATCTTCCCCTCGAGCCCCTCGAGGGTGAAGACCGGCACGTAGACCGCGATGATGATGAGGACGCCGAAGAGGACGGGCCGCGCCACCTCGGCCGCGGCCGCGGTGAAGAAGCGGCGGCGGTGGCTCGCCGGGTCGGCCACGAAGTCGGGCTCGGCCGAGGGGTCGTGCTCGGCGCGGCGGCGGATGAAGTTCTCCATCATCACGACCGCGCCGTCGACGATGAGGCCGAAGTCGATCGCCCCGAGCGACATCAGGTTCGCGGACACGCCGAAGACGCGCATGCCGAAGAAGCCGGCGAGCATCGCGAGGGGGATGACCGACGCGGTGATGAGCGAGGCCCGCACGTCGCGCAGGAAGAAGAAGAGCACGGCGACGACGAGGATCGAGCCCTCGAGCAGGTTCCGCGCGACGGTGTGCGACGTGCGGTCGATGACGGCACTCTGGTCGTAGAAGGGCTCGATCCGCATGCCGGCCGGCAACGTCTTCTGCACCTCGGCGATGCGGTCCTTCACCCGCGTCGCGACGTCCTTGCCGTTCTCCCCCTTCAGCATGATGACCATGCCGGCGACCGTCTCCCCCTTCCCGTCGCGGGTGACGGCGCCGCTGCGCGGCATCGGGCCGACGCCGACGTCGGCCACGTCGCCGAGCAGGATCGGCACGCCCTCGACGGACGCGAGCACGACGCGCCGGAGGTCCTCGACACCCGTCGCGAGGCCGCTCCCGCGCACCGTGAAGCGCTCGGAGCGGTGCTCGACGAAGCCGCCGCTGAAGGAGGCGTTGTTGTCGGAGACCGCCTGCACCACCTGGTGGAGCGACAGCGAGTAGCGCTCGAGCCGGCGCGGGTACACGATCACGTGGTACTGCCGCGTGAGCCCGCCCCACGAGTTGATCTCGGAGACCCCGCGCACGCTGCGCAGGCGCGCCCGCACGTCCCAGTCGTGGAACGTCTTCTTGTCCATGGCCGAGGCGTCGCCCTCGATCAGGTACTGGTAGATCTCGCCGAAGGCGGTCGCCACCGGGCCGAGCGTCGGCTCGAGCCCGACGGGAATGCGCCCCCGCGCGTCGGCGAGGCGCTCGGTGACGAGCTGCCGCGCGAAGTAGACGGGCACGCGGTCCTCGAAGACCACCGTGATCATCGACAGGCCGAACTTCGAGAGCGAGCGCACCTCGGTGGCTCCGGGAGCGCCCATGAGAGCCGTCTCGATCGGGTACGTCACGCGCTGCTCGACCTCGACCGCGGCGAGTCCGGGGGCCTCGGTCACGACGACCACCTGGTTGTTCGTCAGGTCCGGGAAGGCCTCGACTGGCACCTCGCGCCACGCGAGGAAGCCGGTGACGACGGCGGCGGCGAGGCAGAGGAGGACGAACGGGCGCTGGCGCAGCGCCCCGGCGACGAAGCGCTCGACCGGTCCCACGTCACTCCTCCCCGGCCATCGAGCCCTTGAGGCTCCGACTTGAGGAGGAAGGAGCCCGTCGTCGCCACCGCCTCGCCTTCCTTCACGCCGGCGCGCACCTCGACCCAGCCGTCCACCTCGGGGCCCGCTTCGACGTCGCGACGCGCGAAGGCGCCCTTCGCCGTCCGCACGAAGACGACCGGCTTGCCATCGATCTCCTGCACGGCGGCGGCCGGCACCGCGAGCACCTCGTGCGCCTCGCCCGCGGCGAGGGTCATCGTGGCGTACATCTCCGGCTTGAGGCGCCCGTCCGCGTTCGGCACCTGGCAGCGAACCGTCACCCGCCGCGTCTTCGGGTTCACCATGTCGCCGACGAACGAGATCGTTCCCGCGAACGTCTCCCGCGGGTAGGCGGCCACGCGCAGCTCGGTCGCGCGGCCCGCCTTCACGAGCGGGAGCTGCGTCTCGTCGATCTCGGCCACCGCCCAGAGCTCGGTGAGGTCGGCGACCACGTAGAGCGGCGTGCCGACGGTGACGGCGGTGCCCTGGGTGACCGACTTCTCGAGCACGACGCCGTGGAGGGGGCTGCGCACGGGGATGTACTCGCCCTTCTCGCCGGTCGGGTCCTCGGCGTTCGTGATCCCGTAGTGCTCGAGCTCCTCCTCCGCCCGGCGCACCTCGGTGCTGGCCATGTCGAGCTGCTCGTCGGCGGCCACGCGGTCGGCCTCGGCGCGCTGCACGTCCTGGCGCGACACCGCCTTCGCCTCGAGGAGGCGCTTCGCCCGCGCCTCGTTCTGGCGCGCGAAGACCTGCTCGGTCTCCCGGCGCCGCTTCTCGGCGACGGCCTTGCGGTAGGCGGCCCACGAGTCGTGGACCACGTGGCTCATGATCTCGGCGAGCGGCTGACCGGGCCGCACGCGGTCGCCGACCTCGGCGATCGCCCGGGTCACCATCCCCTCGACGGTGGAGCCGAGGCGGGCCGTGCGCTTCTCGTCGAGGGCGAGGAGGCCGGGGGCCTCGACGCGGTCGGCGCGGGAGAGCTTCTTCACCGTCGCGGTCGAGATCCCGGCCTGCTTCTGGGCCGCCTCGGCGAGCGAGACGGTCCCGCCGCCGGCGGTGGGCGCCTGCGCCTGCGTCCCGCCCCGGCCGCTGCACGCGCGCCAGGCGGCGACGACGCCGACGAGGGCGGCGGCGAGGACGACGAGGACGAGGAGGCGGCCGCCCCGGACGGGGCCGAGGCCGTGGTGCTCGGGAGCGTGGTCGTGGCTGTCGTTCATGGCAGGGCCTCCAGGCCGGCCGCGAGCCGGGCGCGGCAGGCGGTGACGAACGCCTCCACCGTGAGGTCGAGGGCCTCGCGGCGGGACTCGGCGTGGGTGCGCTCGGCGTCGACGACGCGGAGCACGTCGACCGCGCCCTCGTGGAACGCGGCGAGAGCCGAACGCCGCGCCTCCTCCGCGGGGCGCACGAGGTCCTCGTCCACGCGGGCGGCGCGGGCGGCGAGCGAGCGGGCCGCGCGGACGAGGATCGCGGCCTCGGCGCGGGCGCGCTCGACGGTCGCCTGCTTCTCGAGCTCGGCGGCGCGCGCGTCGCCCTCGGCGCGGGCCAGGGCGCGGCCGTTGCGCTCGAAGAGCGGGACCGTCGTCACGAGGCCCACGACGGCGGTGTCGAGGCCGGCGGTGCCGCTTGTAGCCGCCGGCCAGGGCCAGGTCGGGCCAGCGCCGCCCCCGCTCGAGGGCGAGCGTCGCCGCGGCGCGCGCGGCGCGGGCCTCGGCCGCGAGAACGTCCGGGCGGCGCGCGAGCGCGGCCTCGGCGAGGGCCGCGTCGTCGCCCGCGGGCGCGGTCGGGACGGGCGGCAGCTCGAGCCGCTCGCCGGCGAGAGGCCGGCCCACGAGGAAGGCGAGGTCGGCCTCGGCCCGCTCGCCCTCGATGCGGGCGCGGGCGAGGTGGTTCGCCGCGCGCGCGGCCTCGGCGCGGAAGCGCAGGAGATCGGCCTCGGCCGCGTAGCCCTCGGCGACGCGCTTCTCCATCGCGACGACGATCTCCGCGAGGTTCGCCGCCTGCGCCTCGAGCGCCTCGACGAGCTCCCGCCCGCGCGCGGCCTCGGCGTAGCGGCGCACGGTCTCGAGGACGACGTCCTGCTCGGCTCTCAGGCGCTGGGCGGCGGCCTCGTCGCTCTCGCCCCGGGCCTGCGCCCGGCGGCCGCCGCGGGTGAAGAGGTCGAGCGGCTGCGTCGCGACGGCGAAGACGTCGGCGTCGGCGCTCGCGACGAAGTCGGACGCGCCGGGCCGCCAGTTCTCCATCCGCAGGTCGAGCGTGGGGTCGGCGAGCCGGCCCGCGGCGCGCGCGGCGCGGGCCGCGGCGTCGGCCTGGGCGCGAGCTGCTTCGGCGAGCGGCGAGCGCTCGCGGGCGAGGCGCACGGCCTCGGCCAGGGTGAGAGGGGGAGATTGCGCGGACGACGCGGCATCGGCCGGCGCCAGCGCGAGGAGGAAGAGAGCAAGGGAGACCATCACGCACCTCGGTGGCTGCGCTAGCAGACCACCAACGACGCCGCGTGTCGAGAGGCGAACGCCCCGCTCGCGCGCGTCGGACGGGTGGAGCGGTTCGTCGTCCGCGCGCAGGGAGCGAGACGCCGCGAGGGCCCTTGACACGCCGCACGGGGGACCTATGATTCGGTTTCGTCATGTCGAAGAAGGCCGCCGCCCGAGCCCGAGCCCGCGTCAGGCGGGGCTCGTCCGCCCGGCGGCTCCCGCTCTCGGCCTAGCGACGACGCGAAGGCCGATCGAGCGCACGGCCCGCCGGGTGATCCCGGCGGGTTTTTTCGTCTGGAGGGAACGAGGCCGTGAGCGCACGCGTGGGCGTCTTCGGGGCGACGGGCTACACGGGGCGGGAGCTCGTCCGCCTGATGCGGCGCCACCCGCGCGGGACGGTCGCCTTCACGACGGGGAGCGGCGGCGGGCACCTCGCCCACGAGGCGGGGCTCGATCAGCCGGCGGACGCGTACTTCCTCGCGCTGCCGCACGGCGTCGCGGCCACGTACGCGCAGCGCCTCCGCGCCGCGCACCCCGAGGCCACTGTCGTCGACCTCTCGGGCGACCTGCGGCTGCCGACGGCCGAGTCCTACAAACAGTGGTACGGCCACGACCACAAGGCGCCCGAGCTGATCGGCCAGGCCGTCTTCGGGCTCTCCGAGGTCTACCGCGACCGCCTCCCCGGCGCGAAGCTCGTCTCGAACCCCGGGTGCTACGCGACGTCGGTGATGCTGCCGCTCGTGCCGCTCCTGCGCGAGGGACTCGTCGAGGCCGAGGGCATCGTCGCGGACGCGAAGAGCGGCGCCACCGGCGCCGGCCGCACGCTGCGGGAGGACCTCCTCTTCTGCGAGGTGGCCGAGGACTTCTCGGCCTACTCTCCCGGCCGCAGCCACCGCCACGTCGGCGAGATCGAGGCGGTGCTCGCGGAGACGACCGGGCGCTCGATCGAGCTGACCTTCTGCCCGCACCTGCTCCCCGTGAAGCGCGGCATCCTCACGGCGCTCTACGTGCGGCCGACGAAGGACGTCGATGCGCTGCGCTCCGCCCTCCACGCCTTCTACGACGGCACCGCGTTCGTGCGCGTGGGCGACGGCGCGCCGCCGCGGCTGTCGGACGTGCAGGAGACGAACGACTGCCGCATCAGCGTCCACGCGGCGGCGAAGGGACAGGCCGTCGTCTTCTCCGCGATCGACAACCTCGTGAAGGGCGCCGCGGGCCAGGCGATCCAGAACCTGAACCTCGCGATGGGCTGGTCCGAGAGAGACGGGCTCGTCTCGGCGTTCGAGAAGGGAGCCGCCTCGTGAGCGTCCGCGTCTACAAGGTCGGCGGCCCCGCCCTCGAGGACCCGGGCCTCACGGCGCCGCTCGCCGAGGAGGTGAAGCGCGGCGGCGGGAACGTCGTGCTCGTGCACGGCGGCGGCCGCGCGGTCGACCGCCTGCTGAAGGCCCTCGGCATCGAGTCGCGGTTCGTCGACGGGCGGCGCGAGACCTCGCCCGAGGCGATGGACGTCGTCGAGATGGTGCTCTCGGGCCAGGCGAACAAGGCGCTCGCGGCGGGGCTCTCGGCGGCCGGCGTGCCGGCCGTCGGCCTCTCCGGCCGCGACGCCTCTCTCGTGCGGGCCCGGCTCGAGCCGAACCTCGGCCGCGTCGGGGTGCCCGAGCGCGTCGACGTCTCGGTGCTG
The DNA here is from genome assembly GCA_046331285.1 of Vicinamibacteria bacterium. GTDB lineage: Bacteria > Acidobacteriota > Vicinamibacteria > Fen-336 > Fen-336 > DATBSL01. Next base: position 41,574 of record JAXLRD010000031.1, on the reverse strand, counting down.
AAGGCGCTCTGGGCGGGCGGGCTCCTGCCGGTGGTGTCGCCGGTGTCGAGCGACGACCGCGGCGCGAGCGTCAACGTGAACGCCGACGAGGCGGCCCTCGGCATCGCGAAGGCCGTCGGGGCGGCGACGCTCGTCTACCTCTCGGACGTGGACGGCGTCAGAATCGGGGATCGCGCGGTGGAGAGCCTGAGCCCCGCCGAGATGCAGCGGCGCATCGACGACGGCACGATCACCGGCGGGATGGCCCTGAAGGTGCGGGTCGCGCTCGCCGCGTCGGCGGCCGGCATCGCCGAGGTCGTGATCGCGGGCAAGGCGCGGCTCCTGGGCGGCTTCCCGGGCACGCGGATCGTGGCGGGCGCAGCGCGGTGAGGAACGACACGGCCGGCCACGCGGCCGGGACGGAGGTGGCGAGATGACGACGAGCGCGCTCCTGCCGGTCTACGACCGGGACATCGTGCTGGTCAAGGGCAAGGGCTCGAAGCTGTGGGACTCGGAGGGCCGCGAGTGGCTCGACTTCGCGGCGGGAATCGCCGTGAACGGCTTCGGCTACGGCGACCGCAAGATCGTCGCGGCCATCAAGAAGCAGGCCGAGTCGCTCATCCACACGAGCAACCTCTACCACAACGAGCCGGCGAGCCGCCTGGCCGCGCGCCTCGTGGCCCACGCGTTCCCGGCCAAGGTCTTCTTCACGAACTCGGGGACCGAGGCGTGGGAAGGGGCGATGAAGTTCGCGCGGCGCATCGGGAAGGACGCCGGGCGGACGGAGTACGTGGCCTTCGAGCACTCCTTCCACGGCCGCTCGATGGGCGCTCTCTCGACGACGTGGACCGCGAGGTACCGCGAGCCGTTCGAGCCGCTCATCCCCGGCGTGCGCTTCGTGCCGCGGAACGACCTCGCGGCCGTCGAGGCGGCGGTCGGCGAGCGGACGGCGGCGGTGATGATCGAGCCGGTCCAGGGCGAGGGAGGCATCCGGCCGGCCGCGCCGGAGTTCCTGAAGAGCCTCGAGCGGATCTGCCGCGCGAAGGGCTGCCTCCTCGTCTTCGACGAGATCCAGTGCGGCCTCGGCCGCACCGGGAAGATGTTCGCCTTCCAGCACTCGGGCGTCGTGCCGGACATCCTCACGATCGCGAAGCCGCTCGCCGGAGGCCTGCCGATGGGGGCGATCCTGCTGAAGGACGAGCTCGCGCATCACCTCCACGTGGGCGACCACGGGTCGACCTTCGGCGGCAACGCGGTCTGCGCCGCCGCGGCGAACGCCGTCCTCGACCACATCGAGGAGCCCGGCTTCCTCGACGAGGTCGGCGCGAAGGGCCTCTCCCTCCAGCGCGGGCTCAAGAAGCTCGCGCGGAAGCACAAGAACGCGATCGCCGAGATCCGCGGGCTCGGCCTGATGGTCGGCGTCGAGTTCCGGGGCGAGGCGGGACCGGTGCTGAAGGGCCTCAAGGACCGGGGCATCCTCGCGGTGAAGGCGGGCGACAAGGTGCTGCGGCTCCTGCCGCCGCTCGTCGTCAAGCGGGGCGAGATCAAGCAGCTGCTGGCGGCGCTCGACGAGGTGCTGGGCACGGGCGCCGGCGCGGCGACGGCCTGAACGACGGTTCAAGGAGAAGCGATGGGCGACAAGGGCAGCGTGAAGAAGGTCGTTCTGGCGTACTCGGGCGGCCTCGACACCTCGATCATCATCCCGTGGCTCAAGGAGCACTACGGCGGCGCCGAGGTCGTCGCGTTCTGCGGCGACGTCGGGCAGGGCGACGACTACGAGGCGGTGAAGGCGAAGGCGCTCCGGACGGGCGCGTCGAAGTGCATCGTCAAGGACCTCCGCGAGGAGTTCGTCCGCGACTACTGCTACAAGGCGCTCGCCGCCGGCGCCGTGTACGAGGACCGCTACCTGCTCGGCACCGCCCTCGCGCGGCCGCTCCTCGCCTACCACCAGGTGCAGTGCGCGATCCGGGAGAAGGCCGACGCCCTCGCCCACGGCGCGACCGGCAAGGGCAACGACCAGGTCCGCTTCGAGGTGACCTACGGCGCCTTCGCGCCGAACATGAAGGTGATCGCCCCCTGGCGCGAGTGGGACATCCGCTCGCGCGAGGACGCGCTCGCCTACGCGCGCAAGCACGGCGTGCCGGTCGACCAGACGAAGAAGGACCTCTTCAGCCGCGACGGCAACCTGTGGCACCTCTCCCACGAGGGCGGCAACCTCGAGGACGTGTGGGACGCGCCGCAGAAGGGCATGTTCAAGCTCACCGTCGACCCGCTCGACGCCCCGTCGAAGCCGCAGTTCATCGTCATCCGCTTCGATCGCGGCGTGCCCGTCGCCCTCGACGGCAAGCGCCTGCGGCCGATCCAGATGATCGAGGAGCTGAACCGCATCGCCGGCGCGCACGGCGTGGGCCGCCTCGACCTCGTCGAGAACCGGCTCGTCGGCATCAAGTCGCGCGGCGTCTACGAGACGCCGGCGGGCACCGTGCTCCACATCGCCCACCGCGAGCTCGAGCGGCTCGTGCTCGACCGCGACACCCTGCACTACAAGCAGGGCGTCTCGGTCCGCTACGCGCAGCTCATCTACGACGGGCTCTGGTTCTCGACTCTCCGCGAGGCGCTCGCCGCCTTCGTCGACGAGACCGAGAAGGAGGTCACGGGCGAGGTGCGCGTCCGCCTCTACAAGGGCACGGCCGAGGCCGTGGGCCGCCGCTCGTCGCGCAGCCTCTACCGCCAGGACCTCGCCACGTTCGGCGAGGGCATGGCCTACGACCACAAGGACGCCGAGGGCTTCATCCGCCTCTTCGGCCTGCCCGAGCGCGTGCGCGCGCTCACCCGGGACCGCGTGCCGGTGGACGTGAAGGCGGTCGAGGTCACGCGGCCGGTCCAGGGCCGGAAGGCCGCCGCGAAGCGGAAGAAGAAGTGAGCTCGGGCGTCACCGCACCCCTCGGCTTCCGGGCGGCGGCGGTGGCGGCCGGCATCAAGCCGGACCGCCTCGACCTCGCGCTCGTCGTGGCGGACCGGCCGTGCTCCGCCGCCGGCGTCTTCACGACGAACCTCGCGAAGGCCGCGCCCGTCCTCGTCTCGAGAGAGCACCTCGAGGCGGGGCGGGCGCGCGCCGTCGTCGTGAACGCCGGCTGCGCGAACGCGGGCACCGGCGCCGCGGGACTCGCGGACGCCCGCGACATGGCGGCCGCCGCCGCGGCCGCCGCCGACTGCGCGCCGGGCGAGGTCGTCGTGGCCTCGACCGGCGTCATCGGCGTGCGCCTGCCGATGGACAAGGTGCGCGCCGGGATCGTCCCGCCGCCGCGAAGCTGTCGCGGCAGGGCGGCGCCGACTCGGCCCGCGCCATCATGACGACCGACACGAGGCCGAAGGAGGTGTCGGTCGACGTGACGATCGGCGGCGTGCCGTGCGTCGTCGGCGGGATGGCGAAGGGCGCCGGCATGATCGCGCCGAACATGGCGACCATGCTGGCGTTCTTCGACCGACGCCGCGGTCGAGCCGGCCCTCCCCGGAAGGCCCTCGTCGCCGCCGTCGGCGCGAGCCTCAACCGCATCACGGTCGACGGCGACACGTCGACGAACGACCGCGCGGTCGCCTTGGCGAGCGGCGCGCGAGAGGGGCCGTCGTCGACCGCGAGGGGCCGTCGTACGAAGCGTTCGCCGCCGCGCTCGCCGAGGCGGCGCGACGGCTCGCGCTGATGCTCGTCCGCGACGGCGAGGGCGTGACGACGATCGCCGAGGTCGTGGTCGAGGCGCGCGGACGGACGAGGACGCCGACCGCATCGCCCGCACGATCGCGGAGTCGCCCCTCGTGAAGACGGCCCTCCACGGCGGCGACCCGAACTGGGGCCGGATCCTCGCGGCCGGCCGGGCCGGCGTGCCGTTCGACGTCGCGCGCGCGGCGGTCTGGATCGGCGACGTGGCGGTGTGCGCGGGCGGTGCGGCCCTCGACTACGTCGAGAAGGAGGCCGCGGCCGCGATGCACGAGGACCCGGTGCGCCTCCGGCTGCGGATCGGCGAGGGCGACGCGACGGGCTTCCTGTGGACGTCCGACTTCTCGCGCGGATACGTCGACATCAACGCGCACTACCGGAGCTGATCGGGCGGTGGGCCGCGCGGTGATCCTCGCCTTCCTCGCCGGTGCGGGGCTGTGCGCGGCGCTCGGAGAGCCGGCCGACCGCCGTTCGGCCGCGCCCGGCGCACTCGAGCGGACGATGGCCGTCACGGTCGACGACCTGCCGGCGATCCCGGCCCGCGACCTCGGCGAGATGCGGCGGATCACCGACGCGATGCTCGCGGCGTTCCGCGCGCATCGCGTCCCGGCCATCGGCTTCGTGAACGAGAGAGGGCTCGCGACCGCGGGCGAGCGCGAGGCCCGCGTCGCCCTGCTGCGGCGGTGGATCGACGCGGGCCTCGACCTCGGCAACCACACGTACTCGCACGTCGGCCTGCAGACGACGCCGCTCGAGGCGTACGAGGCCGAGGTCCTGAAGGGCGAGGTCGAGACGCGGAAGCTGCTCGCCGAGCGCGGGCGCACGCCGCGGTTCTTCCGCCACCCGTTCACCCAGACCGGGCCGACGCTCGAGGCGCGGCAGGCCTTCGAGGCCTTCCTCGCGGCGCACGGCTACGCGGTCGCGCCCTTCAGCGTCGAGACCTCCGACTACGTCTTCGACGCGGTGCGGGAGGACGCGCTCGCGCGGAAGGACGAGGCGACGCTCGCCCGCCTGGGGCCGACCTATCTCGACCACGCGGCGGCGGTGGTGAGCTTCATGGAGGAGCTCGCCGCCGACACGTTCGGCCGCCCGATCCCCCAGATCCTGCTGATCCACGCCGATCCCACCAACGCGGACGGCCTCGACGCCGTCCTCGGCCGCCTCGAGGCGCGGGGCTACCGCTTCGTCCCGCTCGAGACGGCGCTCGAGGATCCCGCGTGGCGCAGCCCCGACGGCTACGTGGGCCGGTTCGGCCCGTCGTGGCTGCACCGCTTCCGCGTGGCGAAGGGGCTCCCCTCGCGGCTGCGCGACGAGCCCGACCCGCCGAAGTGGGTGCTCGACGCCTACCCGGCCCTGCAACCGAGGTGACCATGAAGCTCTGGGGCGGCAACTACGAGACGTCTCCCGACGCCGCGTTCTGGGAGTTCAACCGCTCGTTCCCGTTCGACCGGCGGCTGATCGTCGAGGAGGTCGCGGCGTCGCGCGCGTGGGTCCGCGCCCTCGGCCGCTGCGGCGCCCTCTCCGCCGCCGACGCGGACACGCTCGACCGCGGGCTCGAGCAGGTGCTGGCGAAGGCGACGACCGACCCGGCGTACCTCGAGCTCGACGTGGAGGACGTGCACAGCTTCGTCGAGGAGCGGCTCGGCGAGATCGTGGGCGAGCTCGCGGGCCAGGCCCACCTCGGCCGCAGCCGCAACGAGCAGACCGTGACCGCGCTCCGCCTCTTCGTGCGCGGCGCGATCGACCGGCTCCGCGCCGGCACCGCCGGCCTCGTCCGCGCCCTCGTCGAGCAGGGGCGGGCCGGGGCCGACGCGGTGATGCCCGGCTACACCCACACCCGCGCGGCCGAGGTCGTGACCTTCGGCCACTGGGCCGCCGCCCACGCGTGGGCGATCGTGCGCGACCACGAGCGGCTCCGCGACGCGCGCGCTCGCGTCGACGTGATGCCCCTCGGCTCGGGCGCTCTCGCCGGGGCCGCGCTGCCGCTCGACCGGGAGGCGATGGCCCGCGACCTCGGCTTCGCCGCCGTCTCGCCGTCGGCCCTCGACGCCGTCATGGACCGCGACTTCGCGATCGAGTTCGTCTCGTGCTGCGCGCAGCTGCAGACGCACCTCGCGCGCGCGGCCGAGGACCTCGTCCACTTCGCCGGCCCCGAGTACGCCTTCGTGAGGCTGCCGGAGGCCTTCACCACCGGCTCGAGCCTGATGCCGCAGAAGAAGAACCCCGACGCCCTCGAGCTCGTGCGAGGCAAGGCGGCGCGGGTCGACGGCGACCTCGTGCGCCTGCTCGCGCTGCTGAAGGGCCTGCCGGCCGGCTACCAGAAGGACCTGCAGGAGGACAAGGAGGGCGTCTTCGACGCGGCCGACACCGTGACGGGCTCGGTGGCCATCCTGACCGGCGTCGTCGCGGGGCTCGTGCCGCAGCGGGAGGCGATGCGCGCCGCGGCGGCCCGCGAGGAGATGATCGCCGCGAACCTCGCCGTCGCCCTCGCCCGCGAGGGCCTGCCCTTCCGCAAGGCGCACCACCTCGTGGGCGCGCTCGTCGGCGAGGCGCAGAAGGGCGGGCGATCGCTGAAAGCGGTGGCGGCGGAGCGGCTCGCGACGAGCGCCCCCGCGGTCGCGGCGCGCCTCGACGCGATCTTCGACCCGCTCGAGGCGGTGAAGACGAAGTCCCTCGCCGGAGGCACCGCGCCGGACGCGGTGCGGGCGTCGCTCGACGCGGCCCTCGCCCGCGTCGGGGGGTAGACCCTCGCTGCGCGATCGCTACCCACTCGCCGCCCGAATTCGGTCGGAACAATACGAGGTGCGGACGCTCCGCGTCCGGCGGATACTAGCCGGCTGAGAACGCGGATGGTCCTCTTCCGGCCGGTCGCATGGCTCTTCGAGCATGGTCGAAGCGAGAGCCTTCGCGTCACCGTCTATCGGGTCTCGACCCTCTTCTCGGGAGCCATCTGCCTCCTGTTGATGGTGCCCTCGAACGCGGCTCTCGGCCTGACCCCCGGACTCAACGCGGTGATCGCCGCCTTCGGGCTCCTCTGCCTGGGCCTGCACTGGCTGGCCCGCCGGGGTCGCATCTGGCCGGTGGCCTTCTGCCTGCTGGTCGTCGCGCTGCTCGACGCCGGCTGGCTCCTCACCGCCGGATCGCTCGGGACGGGCGTGATGTGGATGTACACGGCGACGGCCCTGCTGACCGTGCTCTTTCGGGGCCGGGCGCGCCTCGTCGCGCTCGCGGCATTCGTGCTGAACGGGCTTGGTCTCTACTGGATCGACATGCTGCACCCGGAGGCGGTGGCGCCCTACGCGTCGGCCCGCGACCGCGTGGCCGACCTCGTCACCGGCTTCCCGCTGAGCATCCTCACCTGCGCCCTCCTCGTCTGGTCGGTTCTGGAGGCGTACGACCGCGAGCGGCGCCAGCTCCAGGAGTCGAACCGGGTCCTCGAGCGGACGCTGGCGGAGCTCAAGACCCTGCGCGGCCTGCTGCCGGTGTGCAGCTGGTGCCACCGCATCCGCGACGAAGGGGGCACGTGGTCCGACGTCTCGACCTACGTCAGCGAACGCACCGAGGCGCAGGTCACCCACGGGATCTGCCCCGACTGCGCGGCCCGGCACTTCCCCCGGGCCTGATCCCGCGGGCGCGCCGCGCCTCGCGGCGGGCCGGGATATGCTGGGCGCCTCGGGGGTCTCGATGCGCGTCCACGTCGGCACGAGCGGGTTCGCCTACAAGGAGTGGCGGGGGTCCTTCTACCCCGAGAAGATGAAGGAGAAGGACATGCTCCGCTACTACGCGGAGCGGCTCGGCGCGGTCGAGATCAACAACACCTTCTACCGCATGCCGTCGAGCGAGACGCTCCTCCGCTGGGCGGAGCAGGTGCCGGAGGGCTTCACCTTCGTCCTCAAGGCCTCTCAGCGCATCACCCACCGCCAGCGCCTCTCCGCCGGGTCGGCCGAGACGGTGAGCCTCTTGTTCGAGACGGCGCGGGCCCTCGGGCGTCGGCTCGGCCCGCTCTTCTTCCAGACGCCTCCCCTGCTGAAGCGGGACACGGAGCGGCTGCGCGCCTTCCTCGGCTTCCTCCCGGCGGACCACCCGGTGGCGTTCGAGTTCCGCCACGAGTCCTGGTTCGACGACGAGGTGTATTCCGCGCTGCGGGAGCGCAACGCGGCCCTCGTCGCGGTCGACCGGGACGAGGCGGGCGACGAGGGCGCGCCCCTCGTGGCGACCGCGGACTGGGGCTACGTGCGCCTGCGGCGGAAGGACTACGACGACGCGGGCCTCGCGTCCTGGCGCGAGTGGCTCCTCGCCCAGCCGTGGCGCGAGGCCTTCGTGTTCTTCAAGCACGAGGAGGGCGCCCCCCTCGGCTGGCCGGCCATCGAACGCTTCGCCGCGGCGGCGGCGAGCGGGACGCGGCCGTGACGGACGGTCCTCCGCCTCGCCCTGCGATCCCGCCGACGCTCCGTGAAGCCGTCGCCTTCGCCCTCACTTCCGGCTGCCTCTTCGCGTTCGAGCTGCTGTTGACGCGGGTAGCGAGCGTTCGCTTCGGCAACCACATGTCCTTCGCCGTCATCTCGCTCGCGATGTTCGGGCTGACGGCGGGCGCGCTCGCGACGCAGCTGGCGCCTCGGGCCTTCGCCGGGAGCCCGGAGCGCGTTCGTCGACACCTCTCCGGCGCCACCGCCCTCGCCGCGCTGGCGCTGCCCCTGGCCTACGCGTACCTCGCCCGGACGACGGCGGCGGTCGGGTCGGGGGCCTGGAGCGCCGGACTGATCGCTCTCTACCTCGCGAGCGCCGCTCCCTTCGCCCTCGCGGGCGTGTCGATCTGCCTCGTCCTCACCCGGTACGACCGCGTCCCGTGGCTCTACGCGGCCGACCTCGCCGGCGCGGGCGCGGCCGGCGCCCTCTACGTGACGGTCACGGGCCGGCTCCACCCGTCATCGGTCGTCCTCGTCCTGTCGGCCGGCCTCCTCCTGTCGGCCGGAGCCTTCGCCCGTTCGCGGGCGGTCGTGGGCCTGTGCGCGGCGGCCGCGTTGGGGATGTCCGTGGCCACGGTCGTCCAGGAGGAGTGGCGGTCGGTGCTCCCACCCCTCGCGGGCGACGCGCGGATGAGCTCCGAGCGCTGGAACGCCTACTCCAGAGTGGCCGTGTTCCCGGAGAGCACGCGGCCGTTCGGCTGGGGACAGAACGCCTCCTGCGCCGCGCCGTTCCGCGCGGACCAGCGCATGCTGATGATCGACCGCTCGGCCGGGACCCCCCTCACGCGGTTCGCCGGGGACCTCGGGGCCGTGGGCTTCCTCACCTGCGACGTCACCTACGTCGCCTCGGCGCTTCCCGCCGGTCGCCGGGTCCTCGTCGTCGGCCTCGGCGGCGGGCGCGACGTCCTCGCGAATCTGCTCGCCGGGCAGGCCCGCGTCACCGCGGTCGAGGTCAACGAGCTCGTCATCGAGCTGCTCGAGGGCCCCCTGCTCGACTTCACGGGGCGGATCTCCCGGCATCCCCGGGTGAGCGTCGTGAACGACGAGGCCCGCAGCTTCGTCGCCCGGAGCCGGGAGCGGTACGGGCTCGTTCAGGTCTCGATGGTGGACACCTTCGCGGCCTCGGCGAGCGGAGCCTTCGCCCTGACGGAGAACGGGCTCTACACCGTGGAGGCCTTCCGCTCCTTCCTGGCCCACCTCGAAGAGGACGGCGTGCTGAGCGTGTCCCGCTGGCACTACTACGCGGATCCCCCGTTCGAGACCCTCCGCACGATGGCGATCGCGCGCCGCGCGCTCGAGGAGGCCGGAGCGCGCGAGCCGGCACGGCACCTGGTGGTCGCGGTCGGCGGCGAGTGGCAGATGCTCGGACCTCGTGGCACGTCCACCGTCCTCGTGAAGAAGACGCCCTTCACGCCCGAGGAGGTGGCGCGGATCGCCGAGTGGACGCGGGCGCGCGGGCTGGGTCTCGCCTACGCGCCGGGCGTGGCCACCCTGTCGCAGGCGGAGGCCCTGGCCACTGCGCCGGACCTCGACGCGTTCGTCGCCGGGCAGGACCTCGACGTGAGCCCGTCCACCGACGACCGACCGTTCTTCTTCCTGATGGGAGCGAAGCCGGGCGCGCTCGAGCGTCACCGCAGCGCGCCGATCTACGCCGGCGGCCTCCGGCTCCTTCATCGACTCCTGCTCGTCACGGCTGCGCTCACGGTGGTCGTGATCCTCCTTCCCGCCCTCGCCGCGTCGGACGCGTCCGTGCTGCGCCGGAGCGGCCACCGGACCGGAGCGGCCTACTTCGCCGCGATCGGCCTCGCCTTCATGCTCGTCGAGATCGGGCTCATGCAGCGGCTGAGCCTGTTCCTCGGAAACCCGACCCTGGGCCTCACCGTGGCCCTGAGCGCCCTGCTCGTCTCCTCCGGCGCGGGCAGCCTGTGGGTCGGCGGGCGGGTCGGCCGGGATCCCGTGTCGCGCCGGCTCGTGGTGCGAATCGCGGTCGCCCTCGGCGTGGTTCTCGGCGCCGCGACGCTCGTCTCCCGCGAGGCCATGTCGACCTTCGCCGGATCGCCGACGCTCGCCCGCGTCGCGCTGGCGGTGGCCATCGTCGCGCCGGCCGGCTTCGTCATGGGGACCCTGTTTCCGCTCGGGATGTCCGTGGCCCAGCGGATCCCGATGAGCCCCACCGCCTGGTTCTGGGCCTTGAACGGCGGAGCGTCGGTGGTCGCCTCGGTCCTCGCGATGATCGTCGCGGCGAGCGCCGGGATCGAACGGCTGATGCTGCTGGGGACGGCGACCTACGCCGCGGCGCTCCTGCTCCTCGCCGGCTATCGCCGCCTCGGCGAACGCGCGGCCGATCAGGAGGAGCGAACGCGCGCGCCCTCTCTCTAGGGATCTCCCGTCGGCTGGCTCACGAACGTCCGGCCCATCAGGTTCTCCTCACCGGTGACCGCGCCCCCCGCGAAGCGCTCGTGCCAGTGGCCGAGGACGAGGAGGGCGCAGACGAGCCCGGCCAGCGTCAGGAGGCCGTTGCGCAGCCGCCGGAAGACGGGCGCCGGCGGCCTCGCGGAAGCCACCGCCACACGCACGGGCCGGCGCGCGCCGGCGGCGCCCGGGCGGGCGCGGCGGAAGAGCCGGGCGCGCACGCCGCCGAGGAGCCGCTCCTGTGCGTCCACCGGGCAGGCCCAGTGGCAGAACGGCCGGCGGAAGAAGGGCGCCACCGCGAGAACGACGGCGAGGATCCCGAGCTGGAAGCCGGTGCCGGTGAGGCGGAAGAAGGACGCGAACACCTCGTAGCTCGCCGCGCCGGGGCTGCGGTAGAGCAGGCCGAGCACCACGGCCAGCCACAGGAGGACCCGCTTCGTCCAGGTGAAGAGGACCGCGTGCGGCAGCCTGCGCCGGTGCGCGCGGAACGCCAGGCCGACGGCGTCCTGCGCCGCGCCGAAGGGACAGACCCACGGGCAGTAGACGCCGCGGCCGCTGCGGGAGAACGCGAGGAGGAGCGCGCCCAGCAGCAGGTACCAGTAGAGGTGCGCGTGCCAGTCGGGCCAGTCGAAGGAGACGAGGCGGATCGGAAAGGCGATCACCCAGGGCCGCACGAAGAGGACGCCGAGCGTCGCGAGGCTCGCGACGAGGACGCCGAGTCGCAGGGCCCGACGGACGCGCGGGGGGACGCCGGGCCGGTTCCGCCCGACGAGGCTCGCGCCGAAGAGCGCAACGAGGCAGAGCTCCGGCGCGCCGAACGCGATCCCGGAGCGAGCGGCCCCGCGCGCGTCGCCGCTCTCGGCCACCGCGAGGAGCCCGCTCTGCGCGGCGCGGGCGAGGCCGCGCGAGGAGAAGGTCGCGCCGCTCACCGCGTCGAAGTCGCGCCCGGCCTCGAAGCCGTCGCGCGCCGAGCGGCCGAGGAGCGAGCGCAGGAAGCGCGGAGCGTCGCGCATGAGCGCCGGCGTGTCGCCGTACGAGAGGATGGCGGCGCTGCGGATGCGGCCGTCGGCGTCGGCTCCGATCGCGACGGTGAGCGGGCCGCCGTACCCGGACGCGGTGCCGAGAGCCGCGTGGCCGATCGCTCGGCCGCCGCGGCTCACGGCGAACCCTCCGCCCGGCCGGGGCGAGTAGGTCGCGCCGGGCCAGGCGCGCTTCATGAAGGGGTAGAGATCGGGCTGCGGCCGCTCGGCGCCGCGTCGCCACGCCCACGCCGCGCTGGCGAGGGCCGCGACGAGGAGAAGGGGCGCGACCCTCCGACTCAGCTCGTGCCAGTCGATCCGGCCCATCGGGACCGGCATTCTAGGGCGAACTGCCACAGGGGTGGGGCGGTCTGCCCCACTCCTGGGACCGGGGCCGGTCTCAGGCGACCGGCTGCTCCAGGTAGGCGAGGGCCGTCGTGAACCTGAGGCCGAGGGCCTGGGCGAACGCGGCGTCCTCCAGGCGGCGGCGGGCCGACGGTCCGATTCCGGCGTGAGCGCAGGCGCGCTCGAAGGCGATCCGGGCGGCGGCGAGCGCCCGGGCCGCAAGCTCGGGCGTCTCCTTCGGGGCGGCGCTGTCGGTGACGCTCGCCGGCACGTCGCCCATCCGGAGAGGCGCGAACGGCGGGATCTCGACGACCGGCAGGGCCAGGCGGTAGCCGCGGCCGTACTCCGTATGGATCGCGCGGGCGTCGCCGAGGCGGCGGCGGAGCGTGTGCATGCAGCGCGTCAGGCTCGCCTCGCCCACGTTCGCGCCTTCCCAGGCGATGTCGAGGAGATCCTCCTTGGGGACGAGCGAGCCGCGGGCGCTCGCGACGAGCTCCATCACCCGCTGCTCGGTCGGCGTCAGGCGGACGAGAGCGCCGTCCCGGTAGAGCGAGCCGTCGGGCTCGAGACGGAAGGTGCCGAATGCCAGCGCCCGAGTCCGGGCCCCCTGAGCCATCGGGATCGTCCTCATGTTCTTCCCCACCCCTTCGCGCACGCGCGCTCTGCGGTGAGAGGCTGCTGCCAGATCCGTGCCACGAGGCCCCCGCGGGCAAGTGCTTATAATCGCACCCACACCGCGGAGGTCGTCCCATGGACAGGACCCGCCTTCCGGGCCTTTCTCCCGCCGGCCTGGGCACGGCCGACTGGAAGCGATCGATCGCCGACAAGCTCTACTACACGCTGGCCCGCTTCCCCGCGGTGGCGACGGCGAACGACCGCTACCTCGCGGTGGCCCTCGCCGTGCGGGACCGCCTGCTCGAGCGGTGGCTCGCGACGGCCTCCACCTACGCGCGCGAGGGGAGCCGGACCGTCTGCTACCTCTCGGCCGAGTTCCTGCTCGGCCCGCACCTCGCGAACAACCTCCTGAACCTCGGGGTGGAGAAGGAGGTCCGCCAGGCGGTGGCCGAGCTCGGCTACGACCTCGACGAGGTGATCGCGCAGGAGGAGGAGCCGGGGCTCGGCAACGGCGGCCTCGGCCGCCTCGCCGCCTGCTACCTCGACTCGCTCGCGACGCAGGAGATCGCCGCGATCGGGTACGGCATCCGCTACGAGTACGGCATCTTCGACCAGACGATCCGCGACGGCTGGCAGGTCGAGACGACCGACAACTGGCTGCGCCTCGGCAACCCGTGGGAGATCCCGCGGCCGGAGATCGCCTTCCCGGTGCTGCTCGGCGGCCGCACCGAGCGGATCGCGACCCGGGACGGCGGCGAGCGCGTCGTGTGGCTGCCCGACCGCGTCGTGAAGGGCGTCGCCTACGACACGCCGATCCTCGGCTACCGGGTCAACACCGCGAACATGCTCCGCCTCTGGAGCGCGCAGGCGTCCGAGGCCTTCGACTTCGGGGCCTTCAACGAGGGGGACTACTACCGCGCGGTCGAGCGCAAGACCTTCTCCGAGACGATCACGAAGGTCCTCTACCCGAACGACGAGACCGCGGCCGGGAAGCAGCTGCGGCTCGAGCAGCAGTTCTTCTTCGTCACCTGCGCCCTGCAGGACATGATCCGGATCCACCTCCAGCGGGCGAGGGACCTCGAGAGCTTCGACCGGAAGTACGCGATCCAGCTCAACGACACCCACCCCGCGATCGCGGTGGCCGAGCTGATGCGGCTCCTCGTCGACGCGTGCGCGATGCCGTGGGAGCGCGCGTGGGAGATCACCACGCGCACGTTCGGCTACACGAACCACACGCTGCTGCCGGAGGCGCTCGAGAAGTGGCCGCTGCCGCTCTTCCAGTCGGTCCTGCCCCGCCACCTCGAGATCGTCTACGAGATCAACCGGCGCTTCCTCGACGAGGTGCGCGCGAGCTTCCCCGGCGACGAGGGGAAGGTGCAGCGCGTGTCGCTCATCGACGAGACCGCCCCGCGCTACGTGCGGATGGCGAACCTCGCCTGCGTGGGCTCCCACCGGATCAACGGGGTGGCGCGGCTGCACTCCGAGCTCCTGCGGGACGAGCTCCTGCGGGACTTCCGGGAGATCTGGCCGGACAAGTTCACGAACGTGACGAACGGCGTCACCCCGCGCCGCTTCGTCGCCCTCGTCAACCCCCGCCTCGCCGCCCTCGTCACGTCGGCGATCGGCGACGGCTGGGTGAGCGACCTCGAAAGGCTGCGCGAGCTCGAGCCGCTCGCCGAGGATGCGGCGTTCCGCGCGCAGTGGCGCGCGGTCAAGCTCGCGAACAAGGAGGCGCTCGCGGCCGAGATCCGCGAGCGGGCGGGGGTGGAGGCGTCGCCCGACACCCTCTTCGACGTCCAGGTGAAGAGGATCCACGAGTACAAGCGGCAGCACCTGAACGTGCTCCACGTGGCCGCCCTCCACGAGCGGCTGCGCCGCGATCCGTCGCTCGCCGCCGCGCCGCGCACGGTCGTCTTCGGGGGCAAGGCCGCGCCGGGCTACCGCACGGCCAAGCTCGTGATCAAGCTCGTCCACTCGGTGGCCGCGGTCGTGAACGCCGACCCCGCGGTCGCCGGGCGGCTGCGGGTCGCGTTCCTGCCCGACTACAACGTCACGAACTGCGGGCGCATCTTCCCCGCCGCCGAGCTCTCCGAGCAGATCTCGACCGCGGGCAAGGAGGCCTCCGGCACCGGCAACATGAAGTTCTCGCTGAACGGCGCGCTCACGATCGGCACCCTCGACGGGGCGAACGTCGAGATCCGCGAGGACGTCGGCCCCGAGAACTTCTTCCTCTTCGGCCTCACCGTGGAGGAGGTCGCCGCCCTGCGCGCCCGGGGCTACCGGCCGCGCGACCACTACGAGCGGGACGAGGAGCTGCGCTCGGCCCTCGACCGGATCGGCTCCGGCTTCTACTCGAACGGCGACGCGTCGCTCTTCCGCCCGCTCGTCGACTCGCTGCTGAACGACGACCCGTTCCTCCTCCTCGCCGACTTCCGCGCCTACGTCGACGCGCAGGACGCCGTCTCGCGCGCCTGGCGCGACGAGGAGCACTGGACGCGGATGTCGATCCTCAACGTGGCGCGCATGGGCCGCTTCTCGTCGGACCGCTCGATCCGCGACTACTGCCGCCTGATCTGGGACGTCGAGCCCCAGCCGATCGTCCTCGGATGACGGACCCGCGCACCCTCCACTTCACCTCGCGGCGCGCGTCGCGCGCGCAGCGGGTCCAGGGCCTGCGGCACGCGTTCGTCGGCGCGGCTCTCGTCCTCGGCGGCCTCCAGGCGCTCCGGCCCGGCGGGCACGGCCCGGCGTGGCCCGACGCGGCCGGGATCGTCGCCGGCGTCCTCCTGATCGGCGCGTTCGCGCGCGAGCTGGGCGCCGCCCGGCGCGGCGCGCCGCACGCCGGCCACGGTCCGAACCTCGTCGACGTGTTCGCCGCCGCGGTGACCGGCGTCGAGGCATGGCACCTCCACCACCAGGGCAAGCACCTGCTGCCGTTCGCGTACCTCTTCGCGGCCGCGCTGCTGCTCGCCATCGGCCTCTTCCACGGCCGCCTGGCGCGGCTGCGGCGACTCCGCCTCGACGACGACGGCTTCGACATCCGTCTCTCGCCGTGGAAGCGCACGCGGCTCGACTGGTCGCAGGTCGCGCAGTGGCGGCGCGACGCCTGTGGCCTCGACCTCACCCGCCGCGACGGGACGCTCGTCCGCCTCGATCTTTCCGACGCCCCCGAGCGCGAGACGGTTCTCGACGCGCTCGTGCGCGAGCTCGAGGCGCGGCCGGCCCCGCCGGCGGAGGAGCCGGCCCCGGACGAGCCCGCGGGCGGCGCTCCCGCTCCGCCCCGGGCCTGACGACTCAGCCGCCCAGGATGCGGCGGTAGGCCGCCTTCAGCGCCTGCTGGAAGTGGTGGACGCCGGACTCGGCCGCCGGGCTGAAGGTCCCGCGGGAGTACGAGCCCGACGCGAGGCCCTCCTGGACGCGCTCGCAGATCTCGACGTCCTGCTGCTGCACGAGGTCGGAGAACTCGTGGTCCTTCTCGGCCCGCGCCCGGCCGGCCTCCGTGGCCGCGTCGTCGTAGTAGTACTCGAACACCACGCGGCAGCGGTCGGCGGCGGTCGGCACCACGAGGTTCGTCTGGAGGCGGCCCGGCAGCACGTTCAGCATCACGTTCGGGAAGAGGAAGGCGTAGAGCGCCTCCCCGCCGCCGGCCGTGTAGAGGTTCGCCTCGTCCGAGAGCGGGCCGACCTGGAGCGACCAGTCGTCGTGGAGCTCGGTGCGGTAGCGCCGGAAGTCGTAGAGGGCGAGCAGCTCCGGATGCACGTGAGGAACGTGATAGCCCTCGAGGTAGTTGTCGACGTACACCTTCCAGTTGCAGCGCACGTCGTACTCGACGCGGCGCGCGAAGCGCAGCTGCGCGAGCGGGGGCTTGCCGACACGCTTCGCGAGGCCGTCGAGGCGCACGGAGAGTGGCCGCGGAGCGCTCTCGGGCGCCGCCGCCGCGCACACGAAGACGTGCCCCTCCCACTCCTCGACCGCGGCGCGGGGCAGGCAGGGCCGCCGCTCGCCGAAGGCCTCGACGTCGACCTCGGGCGCGCCGAGGAGCCGCCCGTCGGGCCGGTACGTCCAGCCGTGGTAGCGGCACTGCAGCACGCCGGGAACCCCGCGCTTGGGCGCGAGGGGGCCGCCGCGGTGCCGGCAGACGCCGTGGAACGCGCGCAGGCCGAGCTCCGCGCCGAGCGTCGCCACGACCGGCGTGCCCGCGACGGTCGCCGCCAGCGCCCCGGTGCGCTCGAGGGCCTCGAGCGCGCCGACCGGCTGCCACGACGCGGCCATCACCGCGCGATCGAGCTCGAGGAACCGCGGCTCCACGCACCACGCCGCCGGGATCGTCCTCGCGGTCTCGATCGGCGCCGGAGCGAGGTCGTCCGCGTCGAGATCGTCGAACCGTTCCGTTCGCACCATGACGCCGGGAGTGTAGCGGAACCGGGGCGTTAGAATTCGCGCGCGGCGCCCCGTGCCGCGGCGAGGTTCCGCCATGATCCGACCGTCTCTTCCCCGGCCCGCCCTCGCGCTCCTCGTGCTCGCCGCCGCCGCGAGCGCACCCGCCGCCGCGCCGGCCGCGAGCGGAGGGGCGCCCGCCCCCGCGGACGTCTCCTTCCTGCTGCGGGCGCCGGCCGGAGGCGACGGCTTCGTGCGCGTCCGCGGCGGCCACCTCGCAACGGACGCCGGGCGCCTGCGCCTCTGGGGCGTGAACCTCACCGGCGCCGCCGCGCTACCCGCGAAGGAAGACGCCCCGCGCCTCGCCACCCGCCTCGCTGGCCACGGGCTGAACGCGGCGCGGCTGCACTTCCTCGACCTCGACGCGCCGCGCGGCCTCCTCGCCCCGGGGCCCGACTCGCGCGCGCTCGACCCGGCGATGCTCGACCGGCTCGACTTCTTCGTGGTTGAGCTCGCGAAGCGCGGCGTCTACACCGACCTCAACCTGAACGTCGGCCGGCGCTACCGCGCGGGCGACGGCGTCCGCGAGCACGAGCTCCTCGGCTTCGGGAAGGCGGCCACCCACTTCGACGAGCGCCTCGTCCTTCTGCAGAGGGACTACGCGCGCGCGCTCCTCGCCCACCGGAATCCCTACACGGGCCGCGAGTACCGGCACGAGCCGGCGGTGGCGCTCGTCGAGCTCGTGAACGAGAACTCCGTCGTCGAGTCGTGGTTCTCGGGGAGGCTTCTCGGCGAGAAGGCCGCGAAGGACGCCGGCACCTGGACGGACGTTCCGGCAAGCTACGCGCGGGACCTCACGGCACGCTACCAGTCGTGGCTGCGCGAGCGCCTCTCGCCGGAGGAGCTCGCCCGCGTGCGGGCGGAGGCGGGAGCCGGGCCGGACGGCGAGGTGGCTCGGCTGCGTCCCGAGGAGCTCGCGAGGTCGTCGGAGCTTCGCTTCCGGACCGAGGCCCGCTTCTACGTCGACCTCGAGACGCGCTTCTTCACCGGGACGGCGTCGTTCCTGAAGGACGAGCTCGGCGTGCGGATGCCGGTCCTCGGCACCGCGGACCACAACCACTACTGGAGCGGCTACCCGCTGCTCCTGTCGACCTCGCGCCTCGACGTCGTCGACGGCCACGACTACTGGCAGCACCCGGACTACCTGGAGGGCCGCACTCCCGACGGCCACGGCCGGTTCCGCGTCCCGAACACCGCGATGGTCGACGACCCGCTCCACTCGACGGTCGTCGAGCTGTCGCGCTCGGCGGTGGCCGGGAAGCCTTACACCGTGTCCGAGGTGAACCACCCGTTCCCCGCCGAGCACGCGGCGGAGGGGATCCCGGTGCTCGCGGCGTACGCGGCGCTCCAGGACTGGGACGGGATCTTCTGGTACACGCTCGAGCACGCGGCTCCCGCCGAATGGAAGCCAGCGGTGACGGGCCACTTCGACCTGCGGCCCGACCCGGTGAAGATGGCGCAGCTCACGGCGGGATCGCTCGCGTTCCTCCGGGCCGACGTCGCTCCCGCGCGCGTCGCGCTCGAGCGGTCGTACACGGAGACGCAGGCGCTCGAGAGCCTGCGCCTGCCGCACGAGGAGCGCCCGTACTTCACCCCGGGCTTCGACCTCACCCTGCCCCTGCGGCATCGAGTGCGCATCCGCGGCCTGGACGGCGGCGCGACGGACGCGGCCGGCGACGCGCCCGCGGGGGCGATCGTGTCCGACACCGGCGAGCTGTCGTGGCGGCGGGGCGCGAAGGGCGCAGGCCTCGTCACCGTCGACGCGCCGCGCGCCCAGGCGATCGTCGGCTTCTCCCCGGCCGGGGGCGTCAGGCTGACGCACCTCGCGGCGGAGATCGAGACGCCCTTCGCCGCACTCACGCTCGGACCGCTCGACGACCGGCCGATCGCCCGCGCGTCGCGCCTGCTGCTCGTGGCCGGGGGCCGCGTGGCCAACACGGGCCAGCAGTGGAGCGCGGAGCGCACGGGACTCGAGGCCTGGGGCGGCGCGCCCGTCGTCGCGGAGCCGGTTCGAGGGACGGTGACCCTGCGCGGGCTCGAGGGCGCGAAGGCGGTCGAGGTCCAGCCGCTCGACGAGGAGGGCCGGCCGAGGGGCCGGCCGGCGAGCGCCGCCCGCGCGGGCCGCGACTGGAGCTTCCGCATCGGGGACACGGACGCCGTGTGGTACGCGGTGCGGGTGGAGCGGTAGCGGCTCGCGCGCCTACCGGGCCGGCGTCTTCGTCTCGAACACCCCGAGCTGCCGGTTCTTCGTGACGTCGTCCCACGGGAAGCAGCGGCCGTTCATCGCGACGTAGACCCCGTGCGGCAGCGCCTGGACGAAGGACAGCGCGCTGCCGAGGTTGAAGAGGCCGTCGGAGCTGCCGAAGGCGTAGGGCACCATCGCCCCGGTCAGCACGATCGTCTTCGCGAGGCCGGCTTCGCCGAGGACGCGCGCGGTGTCCGTCATCGTGTCGGTGCCGTGGGTGACGACGATGCGCTCCTCGGCGGCCGACCGGCAGTTCTCGAGCACGAGCTGCCGGTCGGCCTCCGTCATCTCCAGGCTGTCGACCATCATCAGCGTGCGGACGCTCACGTCGAGGCGGCACCGGCCGAGCTGGAGCATCTCCTGGACGTGCGTGTCCTGGAAGACGAGCCGGCCGGTGATCTCGTCGTACGTCTTGTCGAACGTCCCGCCCGTGATGAAGAGCCGGATCGACATCGGCGCGCTACAGGGCCTTCGTCGTGTGGAAGTAGGCCTCGTTCCAGCGCAGCTCCTTCAGGAGCTCCTGGAGCTTCGTGTGCTCGTCGATCAGCACGAACTCGACGTCGGCCATCTCCGCGAAGTCCCGCAGGTGCTCGGGGGTGACGGCGAGGCTGAAGGCGGTGTGGTGCGAGCTGCCGGCGTGGATCCAGGCCGCGGCCGCGACCTTGAGGTCGGGGCGCGGGACCCAGAGGGCGCGGGCCACCGGCAGATTCGGCAGCGGGGCGTCGGGCGCCACGGAGTCGACCGCGTTCACGACCAGGCGGAAGCGGTTGCCGAGGTCGATGACGGCGGCGTTCAGCGCGGGCCCGGGCGCGGTGTTGAAGACGAGCCGCGCGGGGTCGGCCTTCCCGCCGATGCCGAGCGGGTGGACCTCGAGGGTCGGCCGCCCCTGGGCGATCGTCGGGCAGACCTCGAGCATGTGGGCGCCGAGGACCTTCGCCCCGGTCGGGTCGAGGTGGTAGGTGTAGTCCTCCATGAAGGACGTGCCGCCGGGAAGGCCCGCGGCCATCACCTTCACCGCGCGCACGAGGGCGGACGTCTTCCAGTCGCCCTCCGCGCCGAAGCCGTAGCCGTCGGCCATCAGGCGCTGCGCGGCGAGGCCCGGGAGCTGGTCGAGGCCGTGGAGGTCCTCGAAGGTGTCGGTGAACGCCTGGTAGCCGCCCGTCTCGAGGAACGCGCGCAGGCCGAGCTCGATGCGGGCCTGCCCGCGCACCGCTCCCATCTGGTCGGCCGCGACCTTCATCTCGTAGCGCTCGCCGTACTCCTTCACGAGCCGCTCGACGTCGGCGTCGGCCACCTGCTTGATGCGGGCGACGAGGTCGCCGATGCCGTGGCCGTTCACCGCGTAGCCGAACTGCCGCTGGGCCGACACCTTGTCGCCCTCGGTGACCGCCACCTCGCGCATGTTGTCGCCGAAGCGGACGAGCTTGAGCCGCTGGCTGTCGGCCCACGCACAGGCCGCGCGCATCCAGACGTCGAGGCTCGCGTGGACGGACTCGTCCTCCCAGTGGCCGACGACCACCTTGCGGGTCTGCCGCAGGCGCGTGCAGATGTGCCCGAACTCGCGGTCGCCGTGGGCGGCCTGGTTCAGGTTCATGAAGTTCATGTCGATCGTGCCCCACGGCAGATCGCGGTTGAACTGGGTGTGCAGGTGCGCGTACGGCTTGCGCAGCGCCTTGAGGCCCGCGATCCACATGCGGGCCGGCGAGAAGGTGTGCATCCACAGGACGAGGCCGACGCACGACGGGGCCGCGTTCGCCTCGGAGAGGAGCGCCAGCACCTCCTCGGGCGTCTTCACGACCGGCTTGAACACGACGCGGCACGGGATGCGCGGCGAGGCGTCGAGGGCTTTCGCGATCTGCTGCGAGTTGGCCGCGACCTGGGCCAGGGTCTCCGGGCCGTAGAGGTGCTGCGAGCCCGTGACGAGCCAGACTTCCGACTGTTTGAGCGAGGGGATCAAGGCGACCTCCGAGAGGAGCGGAACCGGGGAGCGGCGATTACCGGGCGAGGATAGCAGGATCGCGCTACGCCGCGCCGCCGGCCGGGTCGGCGTCCCGGCCGGCCACGCACACGCGGTTGCGCCCCTCGCGCTTGGCGCGGTAGAGCGCGTCGTCGGCCGCCGCGAGGAGCGCGTCCGCGAACGACTCGGGGCCGGCCAGCGAAGCGACGCCCGCGCTGATCGTGAGCGGGCGGCGGAACGTGGTCGACGCGGCGGCCGCCGCCCGCAGCCGCTCGGCCACGACGCGGGCGCCCTCGGCGTCCGTCTCGGCCAGCAGGACCGCGAACTCCTCGCCGCCGTAGCGCGCGACCGCGTCGAGGCGGCGGGGAACGGTCGAGGCGACGAGGGCCGCCACCTGCCGCAGCGCCTCGTCTCCGGCCGGGTGGCCGAAGCTGTCGTTGTAGGACTTGAAGTGGTCGACGTCGACGAGGACGAGCGCGACCCGCCCCCCGAAGCGCCGGGCCCGCTCCGCCTCCCGGCGGAGCTCCGCGTCGAAGTGGCGCCGGTTGTGGAGCCCGGTGAGGGCGTCGGTGAGGGTCAGCTCGCGCACCGCCGCCTGGAGGCGCACGCTCTCGAGCGCCACCGCGAGCTGGAGGGCGACGGCCCCGCCGGAGGCCAGGGTCGGCGACTCGAAGGCGAAGAAGCCGAGCGTGCGGCCGGGCCGGGCGAGGGGCACGACCGCGACGCAGCGCGGCTCGCCCGTCCCCTGGCACAGCGTGCCGAGGACGTCGCGCACGGGGAGGCGCCGCTCGTCCGACACCGTCTCGCCGTCGAGGCAGTGGACGCGCGCGTGCTCGAGCCCGGAGCCCTCGTCGTACTGCGCGAGACAGACCGGGCGCAGGCCGATCCGGGGCGCGTGGCGGACGAGGAGGCCGCACACCTCGCTCTCCTCCTGCGCGGACTGGAGGGGCACGGTCAGCGCGCTCACGCGGTCGGCGATCTCCGAGTCGACGAGACGCTGGCGCGCGGCGGCCCGCGCGGCGCTCTCGCTGAGGGCGAGCCGCCCGCGGTGCAGCAGGTCCTCGCCGCGCGAGCGGTCGTCCGCTCCGGACGCGATCGCGAGGCCGCGCAGCGCCGAGAGGGCGGCCTGCCACCGGTGGGCCGAGTCCCCTCCCTCTTCGAGGCGGTTCAGCGCCTCGACGAGCGCGCCCTCGAAGGGCGCGGCCGCGCCGGAGGCGAGGCTCGAGGCGAAGCCCTCGGCGAGGCGCTCGCTCGCGCGCCGCCGCACGTCCGGCGCCAGGGTCGACCCCGCCGCCGCCACCGCGCGGTCCACCTCGGCCGCGAGGCCGGCCGGCCCGGCGCCCGTCGAGGCGGAAGCGGCGCCCTCAGCGTCCTCGGACGGCAGGCAGCCGCAGGAGCGGCGGCCGACGAAGCGCGTGTGGACCGGGATCTCCTCGGGAAGGGACGCCGCGCCGCCCACGAGCGCGAGCAGCCGCTCGACCGCGAGGGCGCCGGCCTCGGCCAGGGGATAGCGCACCGTCGCGAGCGGCGGGTGGTGCGCGGAGGCCCAGGGCTGGTCGTCGAAGCCGACGACCGCGACGTCCTCCGGCACCCGCCGGCCCGCCTCGCCCAGCGCGCGGATGGCACCGATCGCCGACATGTCGTTGCTCGCGAGCACGGCGGTGAAGCCGCGCCCGGTCTCGAGGATCGCCCGCATCGCCTCGCGGCCGCCGTGCTCGCTGTGGAGCCCGGGCGCGACGAGCTCGTCGTCCTGCTCCAGCCCGAGCTCGAGGCAGAGGCGGCGGAAGTCCCCGAGGCGCCTGAGGCTGTCTCCGCAGTCGAGCGGGTCGCCGGAGACGAACGCGACGCGGCGGTGGCCGTGGCCGCGGAGGTGGACGAGCGCCTCGCGGAATCCCGTGGCGCTGTCCGCGACGACCGCGGGCCGGCCGTCGCCCGCGCCGACGAAGACGACCGGGAAGCCGTCGTCCTGCAGGCGCCGTGCGTAGTCGCGCCGCTCGCGCGTCCGCAGCGGGGAGACGAAGAGGAGGCCGTCCGTCGTCTCCCGGCCGACCGGGATGAACTGGACGTCGGGAAGGCCTTCCGGCCAGCCGGGCCGGACCTCGCGCGGATCCTCGATGCGGGCCCCGACGCCGCAGGAGAGGTAGACGTCGCAGCCGAGCCGGCGGCCGGCGGACGCGACGCCCTGGAGCAGGGCGTCGAGGAACCAGTTCGGGGTCGTGCGCTCGTAGACCTGCCAGCCCGCGATGACCCCGATCCTCGGACGCACGGCCGATGCTCGACCCGGCGTCCGGCCCCGTCAAGCGAGGACCGTCACAACGTTCCCGGCCGAGCCGGAAACCGTGCAGACCGGCCGGGCTAGTACTGCCGTCCCGAGAAGGACGGGCCGCCCGGCATCGAGAAGCGCGCGTCGTCGAGGGCCGGGTCGACCTCCACGGCATCGAGCTGCATCACCTGGCGCTCGGGCCGGCCCGCCGCGCCGCTCTCGAGGCGGAACGGCCACAGGTAGCCGCCCGCGAGGGGGCGGTAGTCGTCGAAGCGCGTCTCGCTCCTCACGGTCGTGCCGCGCACGGTGCGCTCGACCGAGACGAGGACGGGGAGGTAGGACGTGGCATCGATCAGGTGGTCCTCGACGTCTCCGTCGTTGCGCGTCAGGCGGAGACGGAAGACGTCCCGGCCCCGGAGCCGCTCGCGGCCGACGAGGACGACCCGGTGGCCCTTCCGCGCGTAGTCGCCGAGGGGCCCCTCGAGGTCGGTCTGCTGCGACAGGCTCTTGCCTGCGTCGCCCGGCAGGACGCGCGGCCGGGTCTCGCCCGGGGCGATGCCCCACGCCTGGCGGCCGTCGTACGCCTGGACGGCCTTCGTTCCGTTGAAGGAGAACTCGAGGCGCAGGCTCGACGGGCGCCGGATCTCCACGGTCATCGGCGACTCGTTGCCGGGGGCGACGGTGGCGTGCCCGCTCATCCGCAGGGACTGGATCGCCTTCACCTTCTCGAGCCCGCCGCGGGCCTCGAAGCTGCGGGCGATGACCTCGTCGACGGTCTGGGCCGCCGCGGGATGGGCGAAGGCGAGGACAGTCGCGAGAAAGGCGAGGGCGGGGCGGGTCATCGGGAGGACCTCCTCCGTCCGATGTTACGGGACGGGGGGCGCCGGCGGGTCGCCCGGGCCCCGCTTCGCATCGTTTTGCGCCCCCGGCCGCCTGGTGGGTAAAATCTCGGGTTGGCGCAGATGGGTTCCTCCCCGACAGAGATTCGTCTCACCCTGAACCCCTCGCGGCGGTTCGAGGCGATCGACGTGAACCGCAGGGTCCAGGAAGACGCGGGCGACGTCCTCGCCCGCTACCGCAAGACCCTCTACTGCTCGCTCCACACCACGGCCGGCTACCTCGACCAGAGCCTCGCCGGGCGGATGCACCACCAGCACGGCCGCCTCGCCCAGTTCTTCGACGCCTGGCACGCGCTCTTCCCCCAGCACGCGGACTACCGGCACGACCAGATGGAGCTGCGCAGCGAGCTCTCCGACGAGCAGAAGGAGGTCGAGCCCCGCAACGGCGACTCCCACCTCACCTTCATCGGCTCGGGGATGCGCAACTGCGTGACCTACCGCAACCAGCCGGCCGCTCCGGTCTTCTTCATCGACCTCGACGGCACGAACGGCGAGACCCGCCGCCAGCGGCAGACGACCATCGTGGCGTACGACGAGGAGCGCGTCGCGATCCGGGACTCCTTCCGCGTCCCGGTGGGCCGCCACCCGATCGAGTCGGTGAACCTCGCCGACCCGCGGGTCGGCCTCGTCGAGCGCATCCAGGAGCTGCTCGTGGGGAGCGGGCTCGAGAAGGGCCGCGTCGACATCTGGCTCAAGCCCGCCGAGCGCTGCGTCGGGCTCACCGTCAACGAGTACGAGACGCTCCTGATGCGTCACGACCTCGTCGAGGTGCTGAAGGATCCCCTGAAGTACGCGAAGCAGCGCGGGCGCCACATGATCGACGACCCCCTGGCGATACCCACGAAGACGATCAACTACGCGAAGTACGACGTCCCGCGGGTCCTCAACTCGCTCGTCGAGGCGCTCCACTGGGACCACTCGGTGTTCGAGCGGGCGATGGCGAAGCTCATGTCGGTGCCGGCCCGCCGCCTGCTCCGCTCCCGCCGCGTGACCTTCCTCGCCTCCCACGACCCGGCGCTCGGCCGGCCGACGCTCGTGCGCGGCCAGTACCAGAGCCCGATTCTCGTCCAGTGGCAGGCCGCGCCCGACCAGGCCCGGACAGTCGAGATCACGATCTCGGACTTGAGCTAGGCCCCGGGCGAATCTCGACTTCGTCCCACAGCGTCGAGATTCACCCGGAATCCGTTCGTTCCGTCGTCCGTTGTCCGTCCCCTGTTGTCCGTTGTCCGTCCCTTGATGTCCGTTTCCCCTGATCCGTCCCCAGGCCGAAGAGGCCCTTCCGTCCGGCCTCACCCCCGCGAGAGGGTCACGGCGTCGTGGCCGACGGACGGGCCGCTCCTCCGCGCCGCGGCCAGGGCGTGGCCCTTCCCCGCCCACCACGCGCGGGCCGCGTCGACGGACCACGCGCCGGGCGCCGCGCCCTCGAGCGCGGCGGCGGCTTCCGCGGCCGAGCGGGGCCGCTTCGCCGGGTCCTTCTCGAGGCACGCCAGGACCCAGGCCTCGAGCCCGGCCGGCAGCGTGCGGCCCAGGCGCGCGGACGGCGGCACGGGCGTCGCGTGGAGGTGCTGGCTGCAGATCTCGATGACGGTGCGCCCGGTGAAGACGTGCGCCCCGGTGAGGAGGAAGTAGGCGACCGCCCCGACCGAGTAGAGGTCGGCCCGCGGGTCGGCCGCGGGCGAGCGGATCGCCTCCGGGGCGAGGTAGAGCGGCGTGCCCACGAGGGCGCCCTCGAGGCTCGTCCCGACGTCGCCGTCGAGGTCCTTCACGAGGCCGAAGTCGAGGACCTTGGCGACATCCGGCATCCCGCCCCGCTCGCACAGCACGATGTTCCCCGGTTTGACGTCGCGGTGGACGAGGCCGATCCCGTGCGCCTCCGCGAGGGCGCCGAGCACCTGGCGGAGGACGTGGGCGACGCGGGCGGGATCCTGCGGCCCGTCGCCCGCCACCACCTCGTCGAGCGCGAGCCCGTCGAGGTACTCCATCGCGTAGTAGAAAACGCCGTCGGGCGTGCGGCCGTAGTCGAACACCGAGACCGTGTTGGGGTGGCTGAGGCCGGCGGTCATCTGCACCTCGCGCTCGAAGCGCCGCAGCGCCGCGTCGCCCACGCGGTCCGGCTTGAGGAGCTTCACCGCGGTCGGCCGCCGGAGCATCGCGTGGCGCGCCTTGTAGACGACGCCCATGCCGCCCTCGCCGAGCCTCTCCTCGAGCGTGTACTGCCCGAGCTGCCGCGCGTGGCGGATCTCCCGCCGCAGGCCGTAGATCACGGCCGACCCCGCCGTCGCGACGAAGAGGGCCGCGACGAGCCATGCCACCTTCCACACGAAGAAGCGCGTCGTCTCGGTGAGGGCCGAGTAGGCGACGAGGGGCAGGGCGGCGACGACGCCGACCGCGAGCGTCCGCCGGGCGGAGCTCGGGATGAAGATGGACCGCGTGAAGAGCATCAGCTCGACGGACAGGAGCATCACGAGGCCGCGGATGGCGGGCTCGGGGACCGTCCCCGCGGGCACGAAGAGGACGAGGCCGCAGAGGAGGACGAGAACGCCCGTGTCGAGGGCGCGGAGCCACGCCTCCGGCCGGGCCGCCCCGCGGCAGTACAGCCAGGTCCCGGAGAGGGCGGCGAGGACGCCTCCGAACGCGGCGTGCGCCGGGCCGGACATCGGCGGCTCGTAGCCGAGCGCGCTCAGCACCTGGCTGATCACGTAGAAGACGGAGGCGATCGGAAGGGCGACGGCCGCGTAGACCCGCAGGCGGTCCTGCAGCAGCCGCACGTCGACGGACGAGTCCGTGGCGGCAGACGGGCCCTGGGGCCGGATCGCTTCGGGAAGCACCTGGCGGAAGTATAGCGGTCGCCCGAACACCGTAAAGCACTGGACCGTGGCCGGTTCCCGGGCTCCGGTCGGCGGGGGCCGGGCGAGTGAGGCGACTCACAGCCGGCGAACGGCACCTTCGAGATCGTCGGCGTGGAGGGCGGCACGTTCACGCTCGTCTTCACCGGCAACGGCGTCGAGATCGGCCGTGTTCAGGTGACGACGACGGCGAGCGCCGAGGTGACGATCACCGTCACGGTCACGGGCTCGACGATCGTGGTCACCGAGCTTGTGGTGGACGACAAGTCGGGCCGCGGGACGAGCGACGGCGGCACGACCGCCGCGTGCTTCGTCTCCGGCGGCCGCGTGGGCCAGGGCGTCGAGCTCGAGGGCGTCGTCGCCTCGGGCAACGACAAGGCCTTCGGCCTCGAGGTGAACGGCCAGCGCGCCGGCGTCGTCGACGTCTCCGCGAGCTCGGCGGCCTACAGGTGCAACGGGGGCGGCAGGAACGCGCTGACCGACGCCCAGTGCAAGGCGACGCTCACGGTCGGCGCCCGGGTGCACGTGCGCGGCACGCTCATGACCTGTACCGCGACGTCGGCGACCGCGACGGCCTCCGAGGTCAAGCTCCAGTAGTCGCCGGCTCGCGAGGTCCTCGCTCCGATCGGTCGAATTCAACCGGTCGTGCCGTTGGAGCGTTTCCTCTAAGGGCCTTCGCGTAGAAGCAACGACCGTGGGCCGCCTCCGACCCCGCCCGTCCCGCGGGTGGCGGCCCGGGAGCGACCCGCGGTCGCGTTTCCCGGACTCCGCCGCGCATAGCCGTCAAGCGCCGGCGATCCGCGCAGCCCCCTCGCCGCGGGAACGGCGCTTGCTGCTCCGCGCCCAGCCATCTTTCGAAACAAGGGGGGAAGAGATGCACGAGCCTCGGGGGAGGCGCGCGCGCGCGCTTCGCCGCGCCGCGTTCGCCGCGCTGGCGTTCACGGCCGCGGCGGGCGCGGGAGCGCAGACGATCGACGACGGCCTCATGATGCCGCGGCGGCAGTTCTGCACCGGCTTCGTCTACGCGCACGACGCGTGGGACCGCTACTGGGAAGGAACGCTCGAGCGCGGCAACGGGAACGTCGGAACGCTGACGACGCAGAGCGTCAGCTGGATGGGCACGTACGGGGTGACGGACCGCCTGAACGTGATCGCCATGCTCCCGTGGGTGACGACCGGGGCGAGCCGCGGCGTGATGAGCGGGCTCTCGGGCCTGCAGGACGCCACCGTCGCGGTGAAGTGGACCGCGCTCCAGGCCCCCCTCACGAGCCGGGGCACGCTCAGGGCGTTCGCGGTCGCGTCGGCCGGAGCGCCGGTGAGCGACTACACGCCGGACTTCCTGCCGATGTCGATCGGGCTCCACAGCCGGCGCGCGGCCGCCCGCGCGACGCTCAACTGGGAGTCGGAGCCCGGCCTCTTCGTGGAGGGCACGGGCTCCTACACCTGGCGCGGCAACGTCACGCTGAACCGCGACGCCTACTACGACGGCGAGCACCTCGTGATGTCGAACGAGGTCGCGATGCCCGACGTCATCGACTACACCTTCCGCGTCGGGTACTGGAAGCACGGGCTCTACGTCCCCGTGTCCTTCACGCAGCAGATCACGGCCGGCGGATACGACATCCGGCGTCAGGACGCGCCCTTCGTCTCGAACCGCATGAACTTCTCGCGGGTCGACGTCGTCGCGGCGTACTACCTCAAGAGCCCGCGGTTCGTCTTCCGCGCGGGCGTCTCGCGCATCGTCAGCGGCCGCAACGTCGGCAAGTCGACCGCGGTCCAGGCCGGGATCCTCTACACCTTCCACTTCTAGGAGCGCCACGATGAGAACGACCGCTCACGCCCTCCTCGCCGTGCTCCTCCTGAGCTCGTGCAGCAAGGACGTCCCGACCCGGGCGGACCTCCCGCCCTCCCAGGCCTCCTCGCCCGACGCGGCCGCCGGCACGTGGAAGATGATCGTGCTCACGAGCCCCGCGCAGATCCCCGTGGCCGCCCCCGCTCCCGCCGGGTCGGAGGCCTACGCCGCCGAGCTCGCCGCGCTCAAGAGCGCCCAGGGCGGGCTCACCGACGCGCAGCGGGAGAACATCGACTACTGGGCCGGCGGCGGCGTCCTGCGCTGGAACCAGGTCCTGCGCGAGCTCGTGGCCCGCTACAACCTGCCGCCGGCGCCGCGCGCGGACGGCACCTACCCCGCCCCCGACGCGGCGAACCCGTTCGCGGACCCGCAGTTCCCGTTCGCGAACCCGCCCTACGCCGCGCGGGCGTATGCCTACGTCACCGTCGCGCAGTACGAGGCGCTGAAGTCGGCCTGGTACTACAAGTACCAGTACAACCGCCCCGCGCCGTCGCAGGTCGACTCGGGGGTGAAGGCGCTGCTGCCGGCGAGCGGCGCGCCGGCCTACCCGTCGGAGGACGCCGTCCTCTCCGGGGTGACCGCCGAGATGCTGAAGCTGCTCTTCCCCGCCGCCGTCGAGGAGATCACGCGCAAGGCGGCGTCGCAGCGCGAGGCCGCGCTCCTCGGCGGGCGGGCCGTGGCGAGCGACATCGCGGCCGGGCTCGCCCTCGGCAACGCCGTGGCCACCGCCGTCTCGGCGCGCGCCGCCGGCGACGGCATGAGGAACGCCGCGGGTACGCCGGCCCAGTGGGCCGCGTACGCCGCCGCCGCCGAGGCCCGGGGCGAGGTCGCGTGGAAGAGCCTCGAGGACCCGGTCCGGCCGCCGATGCTCGCGAACTTCGGCAAGGTGCAGGCGTGGATGATGACGGCGAGCGACGTCGTGGCCGAGCGCGCGCCGGCGCCGCCGTCGACCTCGTCCCAGCAGATGAAGCAGGAGCTCGCGGAGGTCAAGGAGACGAGCGAGAGCCTCACGAACGAGCAGCTCGCGATCGCCCAGTTCTGGAACGACGGCGCGGCGACGGCGACCCCGCCCGGCCACTGGAACGACATCGCGAGCGGCCACCTCTCGAAGTCGGGCTGGAGCGAGGTGCGCCAGGCCCGCGCCCTCGCCCTCCTCAACATGGCCATGGAGGACGCCGCGATCGTCTGCTGGGAGACGAAGTTCTACTACTTCAACCCCCGGCCCTCGCAGCTCGACCCGTCCATCAAGACCCGGATCGGGCTGCCGAACTTCCCGTCCTACGTCTCCGGGCACTCGAGCTTCTCCGCGGCGGCGGCGGCGGTGCTCGCTCACCTCTTCCCGGGCTCCGCTTCGAGCTTCGAGGCGATGCGCGACGAGGCCGCGATCTCGCGGCTCTACGCGGCCATCCACTACCGCTCGGACATCGAAGCGGGCAAGGACTGCGGCGCCCGCGTGGGCGGCTACACCGTCGCCTTCGCGCGGCAGGACGGGGCCAACTAGGCCCCGGCCGCCGCCCGCGGGGAGGCCTTCGCGAGGATCGACCTCACGATCGCCTCCCCGTGGAAGCGGCCGTTCTCGATGAAGATCCTGTTGCTGTCGGCACCCGCGGCGATCGAGCCCGCGAGGTAGAGTCCCGGCACGTTCGTCTCGAACGTGCCGGGGTCGTGCTCGGCCTTCCGCGTCGCAGCGTCCACGCGGACGCCGGCCCGCTCGAGGAGCGAGACGTCCGGCACGTAGCCGGTCAGCAGGAAGACGGCGTCGGCCGGGATCTCCTCCGCGCCGGCCGGCCCCTCGACCCGCACCGCCTCGGGGGTGATCTCGACGACGCGGCTCTCGAGCCGCGCGGCGACGCTCCCCTCGGCGATCCGGTTCTCGACGTCGGGCTTCACCCAGTACTTGATCGAGTCCGACAGCCGGGCGCGCCGGTGCACGAGCGTCACCCGCGTGCCGGCGCGGTAGAGGAGCAGCGCCGCCTCGGCCGCGGAGTTGCTCCCGCCCACGACCACCACGCGGCGGCCGTGGTACGGGTGCGGCTCGTCGAAGTAGTGGGCCACGTGGGGCAGGTCTTCGCCGGGCACGCCGATCCGCTTCGGGGTGTCGTAGTACCCGGTCGCCACGACGACGTTCCGCGCGCGGCGCGAGCCCTCGACCGGCGGCCGGCCGGAGCGCTCCGAGGCCGTGCGGACGTGGAACCCGCCGTCGCGCGGATCGATCTCGAGAACTCGCTCCCCGAGGGCGACGCGCAGCGAGAAGGCGTCGGCCACCCGCCGGTAATAGACGAGCGCCTCCTCGCGCGTGGGCTTGGGGAACGGGGTCACGAACGGCAGGCCGCCGAGCTCCAGCAGCTCCGCCGTCGTGAAGAAGCTCATGCCGTGCGGGTAGCCGTAGATCGCGTTGACGAGAACGCCCTTCTCGACCACCTCGTGGTCGAGCCCGGCCCGGGACGCGGCGATCGCGGCGGCGAGGCCGGCCGGCCCGGCGCCCACGACGAGGAGATCCCGCACGGCTTCCATCCGTCCATGTTAAGCCGCGGGACCGCTTGCTAGAATCGGCTCATGCCCGCCCGATCCATTGGGACGGGGACCCTGTCTTTCGGCATGGTCTCCATCCCCATCCGTATGTACTCCGCGGCCGAGTCGTCCTCGGCCGTCTCCTTCAACCTGCTGCACGGCAAGTGCAGCACGCGCCTGAAGCAGCAGTACGTGTGCCCGAAGGACAACGAGATCGTGCCGCGCGACCAGATGGTGAAAGGCTACGAGTTCTCGAAGGACCAGTACGTCACGTTCACGCCCGAAGAGTTGAAGGCGATGGAGCAGGCGAGCGAGCGGGCCATCGAGATCACCGAGTTCATCCCCGCCTCGGCCGTCGATCCCGTCTACTTCGACCGCGCGACGTACCTCGGGCCCGACGCCGGGGCCGACAAGGCCTACCGTCTGCTGAACGAGGCGATGAAGGCGACCGGCCGCGTCGCCCTCGCGAAGTGGGCGGCCCGCGGCAAGCAGTACCTCGTGATGATCCGGCCCTCGGGGAACGGCCTCGTGCTGCAGCAGCTGCTCTACGCGGACGAGGTGCGGCCGATCTCCGAGGTGCCGATCGGCGACGCCGAGGTGAAGGAAGGGGAGTTGAAGCTCGCGACCCAGCTCGTCGCGCAGATCGCGCGCGACGAGTTCCACCCGGAGAGCTACGAGGACGACGTCCGCAAGCGCTACCAGGAGGCGATCCAGCGGAAGGTCGAGGGCCAGGAGATCACCGCCCCGCCGGAGCAGCCGAAGGCCCAGATCATCGACCTCATGGAAGCGCTCAAGGCGAGCCTCGCGGCGAAGGCCGCTCCCGCGCCCGAGCGGCCGGTCGTGCGGTCTCAGGACAAGGCGACGGGAACCGAGGGGCGCTAGAGGCTTTGGCGGCCGCCCGCCCGGCCGACTCGATCGCGAAGGTCGCGCGCGACGTCGTCGCCTGCGAGCGGTGCCCGCGGCTCGTCCGGTGGTGCCGGAAGGTCGCGCGCGAGAAGGTGAAGCGCTTCGCGGCCGAGGAATACTGGGGGCGGCCGGTGCCCGGGTTCGGCGACCCGCGGGCCGGGCTCTTCGTCGTCGGCCTCGCGCCGGCCGCGCACGGCGGGAATCGGACGGGCCGCGTCTTCACGGGCGACCGCTCGGGCGACTTCCTCTTCGCCGCCCTCCACCGCGCCGGCTTCGCGAGCCAGCCGGAGTCCGTCGGCCGGGGCGACGGGCTCGCGCTGCGCGGCTGCTACGTCGCGGCCGTCGCCCGCTGCGCCCCGCCCGCGAACAAGCCCCAGCCGGCCGAGGTCGCCCGCTGCCGCGAGTACCTCCTCCGCGAGTGGGCGCTCCTCGGGAACGCGCGGGCGGTCCTCGTGCTCGGCCGCATCGCGATGGACGGATTCCTCGCCATGCTGCGGGAGAGCGGGCGGCCGCCCGACCGCCGCCTCGAGTTCGGCCACGGCCGGACGCACGACCTCGGCGACGGCGTGCGGCTCTTCTGCTCGTACCACGTCTCGCAGCAGAACACCTTCACCGGCCGGCTGACCCCGGCCGGCTTCGACGCCGTGCTCGGCGAGGTGAAGGCCCACCTCGCGGCGGCGCCCGCCCGCAGGAGGAACCCATGACGCCTCGCCCGCTCGCCACGCTCGCGCTCGCCGTCGCCCTCGCCCCCGCGGCGGCACCCGCGCAGGCCGAGGTCCGCGCCGGCTCGTTCCGCTCCGACGCGCTCGGCCGCGACGTGTCGTACGTCGTCGACCTGCCCACGTCCTACGACGCCCAGCCCACGAAGCGGTACCCGGTCGTCTACGCCTTCCACGGGCTCTTCGAGGGGCCGGGCTTCTGGGAGCGGCGCGGCCTCGCCCCGATCCTCGCGTCCCTCCGCGCGAGCGGTGCCGTGCCCGAGCTCGTGCTCGTCGCCGTCGACGGGGGCAACTCCTTCTTCGTGAACGGGCCGTCCGGACGGTTCGAGGACATGGTCACGCGCGACCTCCTCGCCCACGTCGAGAAGACCTACCGCGTCGTGCCGGGCCGGGCCGGCCGCGCGGCCCTCGGGATCTCCATGGGCGGCTACGCCGCGCTGCGCCTCGCGTTCGCCCAGCCGGCGCTCTTCCGCGCAGTGGCCACGCACAGCGCGATGCTCCTCGAGAAGGTCCCGTCGGCCGAGCAGGGCGCGGGCCGGTGGCACATGGCCGCGTTCAACGCCGTCTTCGGCAGCCCGATCGACCCGGCGCTGTGGGCCGCGAACGACCCGATCGCCCTCGCGGAGAAGGTCGACCCGAAGGCGACACCCGCCCTCTACCTCGACTGCGGCACGGAGGACCGGTACGGCCTCTTCGCCGGCCACCGCGATCTCGACGCCGTGCTCAACCGGCGCGGGATCGCCCACACGCTCGAGCTCGCGCCGGGCGACCACGGCTACGAGTTCGTGCGCGGCCGGCTCGAGAAGAGCCTCCGGTTCATCGGCGGCGCGCTGAAATAGGCGGCGGCGGGCCTCACCCGTCGCCGGCGCAGCCTCGGGCTTCTAGTCCCGGACGCGGCGGGCGAAGGACCGCACCTCGCCCCAGTCGAGCTCGAACGAATCGCGCGAGCCATCGGCCGGCAGGCGCATCTGGAAGGTGGCCGGGTAGTCACGAGCGACGTAACGGTTCGGGCCGGCCGGCGCGAAGACGAGGGGGCCGATGAGGTCGATCTCGACTCGAAGCCCGTCGCCGCTCGCGGAGATCTCGTAGCGGAAGAGCCCGTCGTCGAAGCGGCCGACCGGCACGGCACCGCCCGCAGGAGCGCGCGCGGGAGTCTTTTCCCCGATCCAGGCGGGCAGCAGTTCCGTCAGCCAGACGAAGCCCTTGTTCGTGACGACGACGATCCCGAGATCGTCCTCCGGGGCGTAGCCGATGAGCGCACTGTGTCCGTCGACGTTGCCCGCGTGCCAGACCATCTTGTGGCCCAGGAACGCGCGGGTCGACAGGCCGTAACCGTAGGGCACGGTCTGTCCCGAGCTCAGCCGGGTGGGCATGGCCAGTCGGGCCAGCCTCGGCTGCCCGCTCCCGCTCCCGACGAGACCCCAGCGGACCCAGTCCACGAGAGCGGCCGGGCTGGCGCAGAGGCCGCCGTCGCCCGCGTAAGCGGCCCGGCTGGCGTCGAGCGGGGCGGGCTTCCCCGTCGCGGCAAAGCCGGCGACGAACCCGTCCGGCGAGAGGTCGTGGCACGGTCCGATGCCAACGAGGGCAGCGGGTCGAAGGACGCGCTCGGAGACGACGGCGTCGAAAGGCCGGCCGGCGACGCGTTCCACGATCAGGGCCAGCGCCTTGTAGTTCGTGTTGCTGTAGGCCCAGCGCTCGCCCGGCGGGAACCGACGCGGCGCGGCCGCGGCCAGGGCGATGAACGCCGACATCGGGGTCGCCGGGCGGTCGGCGAGCGGCCGGTAGCCGTCCAGCCAGAGGAAGTCGGCGAGGCCGGACGTGTGGGTCAGCAGGTGGGAGACCCTGAGGCCCGGCTCGCCGGCGAACCACTCGGGAAGGTAGTCGCCGACCGGCGCGTCGAGACGGAGCCTGCCGTCGTCGGCGAGAGCGACGACGGCGGTGGCGGTGAACTGCTTCGAGATCGACCCGACGGGGAAGACCGATCGGCGGTCGGGCCGCCCCGCGCCGGCCGCGACGGACCCGTAGCCGCGCTCGAGCAGGGTCTCGCGGCCTCGGAAGACCGTGACGTGCGCGGCGCCGACCTTCTCGCGAGCCATGAAGGAGCGGACGGCACGGTCGATCCTCCCGACGTCCGGGGCCGAAGCCGTCCCCGCCTCGGGTCCCACCATCAGGGATGCGATCGCCGCCCCGCCGAGTGCCGTCGCTCGCAAGCCCACGAGAGCCTCCGATCCACCCGCCGACTCGGGCGGTCCAACGCGTCGCTGTCGCTCAGGAACGACCATGGTACGGCCGCGGCGGCGCGGGCGGGTCTCCGGCGTGCTGTAATGGAAGGGTGAACTTCCCGGACGCGGCGGCCGGCGCGACGGACCGCCTCGACGAGACGGCCTGCCTCGAGGCGATGCAGAAGGGCGACCCGGCGTGCCTCGGGACGTTCTTCGAGGCGTGGGGAGAGAGGCTCTACGGGCTCGCGCTCCGGATGCTCCGCGACCCGGCCGCGGCCGAGGACGTCGTGCAGGAGTCGTTCCTCAAGCTCATGGCGAAGGCGGAGAGGATCGAGGGCCGGGCCCGGCTCGCGACGTGGCTGTACCGCGTCGTCTACAACGCCTGCATCGACCGGCTGCGCGAGGGGAAGCGCCTCGTCCCGGTGCCCGACGAGGCCGACGACGCGGCCGTGCCGATGCCGCGCGTGCTCGTCGACTTCCGCCTCTCCCCGGAGGAGATGCTGAAGGACGCGCAGACGCGGGAGGCTCTCGAGGAGGCGATCGCGACCCTGTCGCCGACGCTGCGCGCGGCGTTCCTGCTGCGCGACGTCGAGGGCCTCAGCACGGCGGAGGCGGCCGAGGCGCTCGGGGTCACCGAGGCCAACCTGAAGGTCCGCCTCCACCGCGCGCGGCTCGCCCTGCGCGAGCGGCTGTCGTCGTTCGTGGCCGGAGCGCCCGGCGGGAGGCCCTCGTGACCTGCCAGGAGCTCGTCGCGAGGCTGTCCGACTACATCGACGGCACGCTCGACGCCGCTCTCGCGGCCGAGGTGGAGGGCCACGTGGCGACCTGCCACGGCTGCCACGTCGTCCTCGACACGACGCAGTGCACGATCCTCCTCGCCCGCGCCGCGCGCACCACCGCCCTCGCCGAGGACCGCAAGCGACTCCTCCTCGCGAAGCTCGAGGCGGCCTGCAAGGCTCGCGGCGGCTGCTAGCCCGCCGCCGCGGTCAGCGCCCGAAGGCGAGCCCGAGGGTGAAGGCGACGACGCGGGGCGCGCCGCGCCGCGGCACGAGCGCGCCGCCCGACCCCTCGACCGAGTAGTCGACCGTGGCGTTCGCGAGGTAGCGGGCTCCGAGGTCGATCGAGACGTCGCGCGAGATCGCGAGCTCGACGCCGCCGCCCGCGGCCCAGGCGAACGCGGCGTCGTCCCGGGTCGTGCCGCCGCGCGACGACGGCTCGACCGTGGTCGCGAAGTAGCCGACGCCGGCGAGGACGTGCGCGTAAGGCCGCACCGCGCCGCGCCGCGCGCGGACCTCCGGCCCGGCCATCGCGTGGCCGAACCACGCGTCGACGCGGCCGGCCTCCCGATAGCCCTCGCCGGGGACCTCCACGGAGAGCGAGCGGCTTCCGTAGACGACTGCCGACACCTCGAGGCGCAGGCCGAGCGGCCGCGCCCGGGGCAGCGCGACCGCGTGGGCGGCGGCACCCCACCCCTCGTCCGCCGCGTCCGCGAAGGAGCCGGTCGGAACGGCCGCGTGGCCTCCGCCGCCCCAGAGCCAGTCCGCTCCCGCGGCCGGAGCCGCGGCTGGGGCGGCGAGGACCGCGACGAGGACGACGGCCGACCTCAGGCCACAAGGCATGGCTCCCTCCTTCGAGGACTGTAACCTTTCCTTCCTCCTCGCGTCGGAACGGGCGTGCGGGCGCTCGGCCCGCGGGGGAGCGACGATGAGCGTGAACGAAGCCGGGTGGGACCGTGCCGTGCGGGTCGTGGCGGGCCTCGTGATGCTGTACCTGGGCTGGGCCGGCGTCATCGGCGGCGGAGGCGGCACGATCCTGAAGTGGCTGGGCTTCGTACCGCTCCTCACGGGCGTCGTCGGCTTCTGCCCGCTCTACCCCTTCCTCGGCTTCCGGACGAAGAAGGCCTGAGGGGCGGCGCCCGCGGGCCGGCGGGCGCGGCCCGCCGGCCGCGAGCGACCGCTACATCGACCGCAGCGCCGAGGTGATCGGCAGCCGCGCGCCGCGCAGCGCCGGCAGCAGGCCGCCGAGGACGCCCATCAGGACCGCGAAGACCATCGAGGTCGCCACGATCTGCGGCGTGATCTGGAAGGCGAAGGCGAGCTCGCTGAAGCTCTGCGTCTGGCCGGTGCCGGTCGAGAAGCCGTTCATGGGCACGGCGAGCACGCAGCCGATCGCCCCGCCGACGGCGGCGAGGATGACCGACTCGATCAGGAACGACACGAGGATCGAGCGGCGGGAGAAGCCGAGAGCGCGCAGCGTGCCGATCTCGCGGGTGCGGGCGGAGACGATCGCGTACATCGTGTTGATGGCGCCGAACACCGCGCCCACCCCCATCACGACCGCGACGAAGGTGGCGAGGCCGCGGAGGGCCTTCGACAGGGGGCCGGCCTGGTCCTCGTAGTACTTCCGCTCGGAGACCGCCTGGAGCTGCATCTGCGGCTGGGCCCGGATCCACCGGTCGAGCTCGGGGATCGCCGCCTTGTCCGTCATCCGCACCACGAGCGAGCTCGAGCCCGAGCCGCGCTGGACGACGATGGCGTTGTCGGTGCGGCCCGTGGTGCGCAGCGCCTTCTCGAACCCGGCCGACATCGCCATGAGGACCGTGAAGACCGCCACCACGAGGGCGATCCCCCCGACCGCGAGCAGCGTGAGCTGCCACCGGACGCGGACGTTGCGGACGTTGTAGCGGAGCGGGAGGGCCATGGTCACACCGTCCGGAGCATGTCGGTGATCTTCGCGCGGTAGGCCCCGAGCGCCGGGACGAGCCCGGCGAGGAGCCCGAGGAAGAGGGCGACGCCCACGCCGAGGGCGGCCACCATCGGCTTGAGCACGAGGGCCGAGAGGCCGAAGCCGGCGAGCAGGTCCTTCACCGCCGGGGCGTGCGACAGCACCCACAGCAGGCCCTGCGAGACGCCGATCCCGACCGCGGCCCCGAGGACGGCGATGAGGAGCGACTCGGCCACGATGAGGCCCATCACCTGGCCGCTGCGGAAGCCGAGGGTCTTCAGCACGGCGATCTCGGTGCGCCGCTCGCGCACGGCGATCGACATCGTGTTCGCGACCACGAGCAGGATCGTGAAGGTCACCGCGATGCCGATGCCGTTCAGCAGCAGCGAGAGGTTGCCGGCCATCGCCATGAACCCGGCGGCGAAGGCCTTCTCCGTCTCGGTGCGGGTCGTGGCGTCGGAGTTCGCGAAGAGCG
The DNA here is from genome assembly GCA_046331285.1 of Vicinamibacteria bacterium. GTDB lineage: Bacteria > Acidobacteriota > Vicinamibacteria > Fen-336 > Fen-336 > DATBSL01. The sequence continues at coordinate 2,967 of JAXLRD010000031.1, read as the reverse complement.
CGTCGATCGCCTGGCTCACCTTCCCCGCCGCGTCGGGGTCGGCGATCTCGACGAAGTAGTAGCCGGCGCCGCTCCGCCGCCCGGTCGCCTCGTAGAGGTACTTGAACTGGAAGAACATCTGGTTGAGGTCGGCGCTCGGGTAGCGCACCGAGTCGGTGTCGTAGATGGCCCGCACCACGAACTCGAAAGGCCCGTCCGACTTGCGGTAGGGCGGGATGAAGCTCTCGAGGAAGAAGGTGTCCCCGACCTTCCAGCCGAACCGCTCGGCGAGCTTGCGCCCGATGACGGCGCCCCGCTGGTCGGCGAGGAACGCCCGCCACTGGTCGGGAGGCACCTGGTACTCGGGGAACATCGCGAAGAAGGGCTCGGGCTCGACCGCGATGTTCTGGAAGAAGTTGCTGAAGTCGGTGGTCGTCGACTCCTCGCTCTTCTTCTCCTCCTTCTTGGCCGGCAGCGAGCCGCCGAACCAGCACGCGGTCGAGACCCGCGTCACGCCCGGGACCGACTGGATGCGGGGCCCGTAGGCGAGGGGCAGGTTGAAGACGAGGCTCACCGCGTGGCGCGTCACGAGCCGCTTCGCGCTCGTGGCCTCGAGCTGGCCCTCGATCGCCGCCAGCACCGACTGCAGCGTGCAGAAGAGGAAGATGCAGAGGGCCATCGCGAGGACGGTGAGCGTCGTGCGGAACCAGTTCTTCCGCAGGTGCTTCAGGAGGTAGGGCAGGAACTTCATGGCTCTCCTCCTAATCCCGCAGGACGCCCTTCTCGAGGTGGTGCTGCACGGAGGCCCGCTCGGCGGCGCGCGGGTCGTGCGTGACCATCACGATCGTCTTGCCGAAGTCGCGGTTGAGCGTGCCCATGAGGTCGAGGATCTCGGTCGCGCTCTTCGCGTCGAGGTCGCCCGTCGGCTCGTCCGCGACGATCACCTTCGGGTCGGTGACGATCGCCCGGGCGATCGCCACGCGCTGCTCCTGACCGCCCGAGAGCTGCCGCGGGTAGTGGCCCGCGCGGTCGGCGAGGCCGACGACCTTGAGCGCGGTGAGCGCGCGCTCGCGCCGCTCCGCCTTCGACAGGTGCGTGAGCAGCAGCGGCAGCTCGACGTTCTCCGTCGCGTTCAGCACCGGGATGAGGTTGTAGAACTGGAAGATGAAGCCGACGTTGTGGCTGCGGAACTCGGCGAGGCCGGTCTCGTCGAGGCGGGCCACGTCGGTGCCGTTCACGACCACCTCGCCCGAGGTCGGCTTGTCGATCCCCGCGACGAGGTTGAGCAGCGTCGACTTCCCCGAGCCGGACGGGCCCATGAGCGCCGCGAACTGCCCCTCCAGGACCTGCAGGCTGAGGCCGTTCAGGACCGTCAGCTCCTCGGCGTCGCGCCGGTACACCTTCGTCACGCTCCGCACGTCGACCATCGCCATCGCCGATACCTCTCCCCCGCGGGGGCGCTGGCTCCCCCGCCCTCCAAAGTCCGGACCGGATGTCTGCCTGGTGTGTGGGCGGGGATCCTACCCCGACTGGCCCTTCACGCGCACGGCGGCGCCGTCCTGCAGGACGTCGGCCGGGCTCACGACGAGCGTCTCGCCGCCGGCGAGGCCGCTCTTCACGATCACCTGCCCCCGCCGCTCGGTGCCGAGCACGATCGGCTTCAGCACGGCCTTGCCCTCGCGCACGAGGAACACGACGCTCGCTCCGCCGCGGGTCGCCACGGCCTCCTTCGGCACGAGCACGACGGGTTCCTGCGCCGCGGCGGGAGCCGCTTCCTTCTTGTCGGGCTCGAGGAACGTGACCTTGGCGCTCATCTCGGGCTTCAGGTCCTTGTCCTTGTCGAGGATGGTGACCTTCACCATGACGGTCGCCTTGGTGCGGTCGGCGGTCGGGATCACCTGCCGGAGAACGGCCTTGTAGCGGCGGTCGGGGATGGCCTCGACCGTGACCTCGGCCGGCTGGCCTCCCGCCACCTTCGCCACGTTCGACTCCGCGACGTCGGCCTCGACCTCGAGGGTCGCGAGGTCGGCGAGCGCGACGATCGCGCCGGAGGACGTCGAGAGGTTCACGCCGGGCGGGATCGGGGCGACGCTCTCGCCGACCTCGGCCATCTTCTTGACGACGACGCCGGCGAAGGGCGCGCGGATCACGGTGTTCTGGAGCTGGGCCTCGACGAACGCTAGGTCCGCCTTCGCCTGGCCGAGCGCGGCCTGGGCGATCTTCACGCGGCTCGCCGCCGCGTCCTTCTGGTCGACGGCGACGATGCTCTGCTCCGCGAGCTTCTCGGCGAGGCGCAGCTGGCGCTCGTTCTCGGCGAGGTCGGCCTCGGCCCGCTGCACCGCGGCGCGGGCCCGCACGACGGTGGCCTCGTAGTCCCACGACTCGAGCCGGGCGAGGACCTCGCCGTCGCGGACGACGCTGCCCTCCTCGACCCGGAGCTCCGAGAGCCGGCCCTGGATCTTGGCGGAGACGACCGCCTTGCGGCGGGCGACGACGTAGCCGGAGGCCGTGAGGATGGGCGTGCCCGCGCTCGGCGCGACCTCCCGGCTCACCGCGACGGTGGCGGTCTCCACGACCGGGGCCGAGAACGCCTGCCGAGCCCGCAGGGCGTAGAGGCCGGCGATGAGGACCGCCGCCGGCACCAGCAGCATGAGCGGCCACCGCCAGGGACTCGCCTTGGGACGGGTCCGGTCGATCTTCAGTGAGGCCAGCTCGCCTTTCAGGTCCGCCACGGTCGCTCCCCCCCGGGGGCAAGATCCGCCCCGCGGTGGGAACTACGGCCGCCGCGGACGGCTGCCCCGTGAAAATCGGTCAACGCCCGTCTCGCGTCGGCGAACGGCGGAGGCCGGCGCGGAGGGCCCGGGCGTCAGTACAACCGCGCCAGGTACTCGTCCATCTGGCGCTTCCAGAAGGGCCAGTCGTGTCCGCCCTCCGGTCCCCAGTCGTCGACCGAGTGCCGGATCCCGCGGGACCACAGGACACCCGAGA
>JAXLRD010000030.1:0-94810 GCA_046331285.1 Vicinamibacteria bacterium | reverse complement strand
GTGGCGGACGGCCGTGCGCGCGCCGCCGCGCGCACGGCCGGGCCGTGTGAAGGGGGCTTCGATGCTGAGAGACGGCTCGGCGGGCGGGTCGCTGAGCGGCGAGGACCTGGGCTCGGGCAGCCGCGCGTCCCGTCGCTCCCACCGGAAGAAGCTGCCGTTCGGCCGCGGCGCGGTGCTCCTCGTGGGCGACCGTTCGCACATCGTCGGGCTCGCGGACCTCAGCGTGGGCGGGGCGTACCTCCGCATGCGCCTGCCCCTCCGCGCGGGCGACGAGCACCTCCTCAAGCTGTTCCTGTTCCCCGAGCGGGCGGAGCTGCGCCTCCGAGCCCGCGTCGTGCGCGTCTCGGTCGACCGCGACGAGTCGCACGACCACCCGCGCGGCGTCGCGGTGGAGTTCGTCGACCCGAGCCCGGGCGCTCTCGCCCGCCTCGCGGCGTTCGTCGGCGGCCGCTAGGCCGTCCGGCGCTCGACGAGCGCCCGCGCCTTCGCGAGGGCGCGGCGCAGGCCGTGGTCGGGGCGCAGGGCCTCCGTCCCGTCCCACGCCACCCAGCGGATCTCGTGGAGCTCCGCGAGGTCGGGAGCGATCCGCGCGTCCTCGGGAGCGACGACCAGATACCGCAGGTCGAGGTGCTCGTGCGCCGGCTCGTGGCCGCGCGCCGGGATGTCGTGGACGTCGACGTCGAGCGGCCGCGGAGCCGACGGGTGGAGCGAGAGGCCGCGGATGCCGCTCTCCTCGAGCGCCTCGCGCAGCGCCACTTCCTCCCCGGTCGTCTCGCCGGGATCGCCGTGCCCGCCGGGCTGCAGCCAGCGGTCGAGCTTGCGGTGGTGCAGCAGCAGGACGCGCGCGCCGTCGTGCGAGACGGTGATCGCGCTGCCCGTCAGGTGACCCTCGAGGATCGCGCGGTCGAACGGCCGCTCGTGCGCGTCGACGAAGGCGCGGATCCGGGAGAGGTCGCGCGCCTCGTCCTCGTCCGAGGGCGCGTGGGCGGCGAGGGCCGCGGCGAGCGACGCGTTTCGAGCCATGGGGGCAGGGAATCCTAGAACGGATCCGCGTCGGCGCGAACGGCCGCCCGCATCTGCTACTCTCCGGCCTCGATGCCCGAAGCCCGCGCCGCCTCGGCGGAGTCCTCCGCCGCGCGCCTCGTCCCGTTCCTCGTCTTCCTCTCCGGCGCCGCCGCGCTCGTCTACGAGTCGCTCTGGATGCGCTCGTTCGGCCTCGTCTTCGGGAGCACGACCGGGGCCGTGGCCGTCGTCCTGGCCGTGTACATGGGCGGCCTCGCCCTCGGCGCCGCCCTCGCCGCCCGGCGCCCGGCGCGCCGTCCGCTCGCGGCCTACGGCGCGGTCGAGATGGCGGTGGGTGCGTGCGCCCTCCTGACCCTGCCGCTCCTGCGGGCGCTGCCCGCGGCCTATGCCGCGCTCGCCGGGGCCGCGGGCATAGGCGGCGCGGCCGAGGCCGCCGGCCGCATGCTGCTCGCCGCGCTCGTGCTGCTGCCGGCGACGGTGCTCCTCGGCGCCACGGTGCCCCTCGCCCTCGCGTTCCTCGAGCAGGCGGGCGTCGACCCGCGGAAGGGCTTCGGCCGGCTGTACCTCGTCAACACCCTCGGCGGCGTCGCCGGCGTCGCGCTCGCCACGTACGCCCTCCTCCCGTCGCTCGGCCTGCGGGCGACGCTCGTCGGCGCGGCCGCGTGCAGCCTGTTCGTGGGCGGCCTCGCGCGCCGCCGCGCGCTCGACCTCGCCGCGCCGCAGGCGTCCTCCGCGCCGGAGGGCGCCCTGCGGGCGGCCGCAGCTCCCGGCGACGGCCTGGCCCTCGCCCTCGCGGCTCTGTCCGGAGCGGCGACGTTCGCGGTCGAGGTCGTCTGGACGCGCTCGCTCGCGCTCGTCGTCGGCTCCTCGGTCTACGCGTTCAACCTGATGCTCCTGGCGGTGCTCCTCGGCATCGCCGGCGGCGCCGCGCTCTACGGCCGCCTGCGGCCGCGGGTGGCCGCGCCGGCGCGGGCGGCCGCCGCGCTCTTCCTCGCCGCGGCCGGGGCCGTGCTCGCGGGCCAGTGGGTCATCGGCCGGCTGCCCGACGTCTCGCTCGCCGCCCTGCGCGCGCTGCCCGTGTCGTTCTTCTGGACGCAGGCGTCGACGCTCGCCCTCTGCCTCGCCGCCCTCCTCCCGGCCACGGTCCTTCTCGGCATGTCCTTCCCGGTCCTCCTCCACCTCGTCGAGGGCGCTCCCGCCTCGGCCCAGCGGGCGGCCGGGCGGCTCTACGCGGCCAACACCGCCGGCGCCATCGCGGGCGCCCTCGGCGCGCACCTGTGGCTGGTGCCGGCCTTCGGGCTGCAGCCGCCCTTCCTCGTCTGCGCCGGCCTTCTCGCGGCGGGCGCCGCGTGGGCGTTCGTGCGCGACCGGGGCGGACGCGTGGCGGCAGGGGCGGTGGCCGCGGCGGCCGTCGCGGCCGCGGCGCTCGTCGCCGCGCCCCGCTGGAAGCCGTGGGACCCGGTCGCGATGTCGGCCGGCGTGCACCGCTACGGCCTCGAGTGGCGCGAGCGCGGGCCCTCGGCCGGCGGCCTCGGCGCGTGGCTGCGCGAGCAGCGGCAGCTCCTCTTCTACCGCGAGGGCAAAGAGGCGGTCGTGGCCGTGTCGGAGTCGAAGGCGAGCGGCCGGCGGTTCCTCTCGGTCAACGGCAAGACGGACGCCGGCAGCGGCGCCGAGGACGTGGTCACCCAGAAGCTCATCGCCCACGTTCCGCTGCTGCTGCACCCCGCGCCGCGGCGGGCGCTCGTCGTCGGGTGGGGCGCGGGCGCCACCGCCGCGTCGATGGCCCTCCATCCCCTCGAGTCGCTCGAGTGCGTGGAGATCGAGGAGGCCACCTGGGAGGCCGCGCCCTTCTTCGCCTCGCTGAGCGGCGGCCTCGCGAAGGACCCCCGCTTCCGGATCGCGTTCGCCGACGGCCGCACGCACCTTCTCCGGACGCGCGAGCGGTACGACGCGATCGTGTCCGAGCCCTCGAATCCCTGGATCACCGGCGTCGCGAACCTCTTCACCCGCGACTTCTACGAGATCGCCCTCGACCGGCTCGCCCCCGGCGGCGTCTTCGGGCAGTGGTTCCACTACTACAACCTCGCGCCGGCCGACGTGAAGGTCGAGGTACGGACGTTCCTCGACGTCTTCCCGAGCGCGTCGCTCTGGCTCGTGCCCCCGTCGGAGTCGAAGGACGGCGCGCGTACGCTCGGCGCGGACCTCCTCCTCGTCGGCTCCCGGGAGCCGCGGCCGATCGACTGGGCCCGCCTCGAGCGGGCCTTCGGCGACGAGCGGATCGCCGCGGACCTGCGCGCGACCCGGGTCCTCGCCGACCCGCCGGCCGTGGCCGCCGCGTGGGCGATGGGCCGTCCCGAGATGGAGCGCTGGCTGAAGGAGGACGCGGCGGCCTTCCCGCGCGGGCTCCCGGTCAATACCGACGACTTCCCCTACGTCGAGCTCGTGGCCCCGCGGCGCAACGTCGTCCTGCCCCAGGACGCCGCGCGCGCGGCCGCGCTGCAGTACCAGGCGATGGGGCGGGCCGCGGGCGACCTGCGCGGGGCGGTCGTGAACCAGCCGCTGCTCGCGTCCGGCGGGCCTCTCGCCGGCGTCCTCCTCGTGCGCCTCGGCGAGCGCTACGCCGCGGCGGAGCAGCCCGCCCGCGCCACGGCCGCCTTCGTGGCCGCGGCGAAGGCCGATCCCGAGAACGCCAGCGCGGCGCTGCGCGGCGGCGAGCTCCTCCTCGCCGACGGGAAGGCGGCCGAGGCCGAGCGGCTCCTCGCCGCCGCCGTCCGAGTCGACCCGAACCGCGCCCGCGCGTGGGAGGGCCTGGGGTCGATCTACCTCGACCGGCGCGACTACCCGCGGGCCGAGGAGGCGCACCGCGCGCTGCTGCGGCTCGAGCCGGCCAACGTCTCGGCCTGGCTGCGCCTCGGCGCGACGCTCGCGCGGCAGGGCAAGTGGGACGGGGCGAAGGAGGCCCTCGCGACCGCGCTGTCGATCGACCCGCGCGCGCCGGTCGACCCGGAGCTCGCCGCCTACGTCGACCGCCAGGTCCAGGGCGTCACCGTCGCGCCCGGGGCCGCGGCCCGCCCGCGCTGAGGCGCGGCGACGCGGCCGCTCGCCCCGATTGCGCGGCGCGGGCCGGCGGTGGCAGACTGCCGCCTCGCCATGGAGATCGTCGCGGTCAACCCGGGGGAGACGCTCTTCGTCTCCGGCGCCATCGAGGACTGGGCCGAGATCCACCGCCTGCGCATCGACGTCGTGGTCGACATGGACGGCGGCGTCGACCACGGGCTGCCGGAGTCCCCCGACGCGATCTTCTACGTGTACCACCCGATCCGCGACGAGGACCTCCCGAACCTCGCGAAGATCGAGGCCCTGGGCCGGCTGGTGGCGGACCTCGTGTCGGCCGGCCACCGCGTCCTCGTCCACTGCCGCATGGGGTTCAACCGCTCGGCCCTCGTGATCGGGACCGCGCTCACGTACATGGGGCTCTCGGGCCGGCAGGCCCTCTTCGACCTGCGCCGCCGCCGGCCGGGCTCCCTCTTCAACGAGGTCTTCGCCGCGCACCTCGAGACGCTGCCCCCGCGGCGCATCAGCATCGAGACCCTGTGACGGACGACCTCGACGCGCCGTTCGCTCTTCCCGCGTCCGCGCCGGCGGACTACGCGCGCGACGGCTTCGTGCACCTGCGCGGGGTGCTCTCGGAGGAGGCCGTCGAGCGCCACGGGCGGCCCGTCACCCGCGCCGTCGCCGACCTCAACACTCTCCACCGGCCGATGGAGGAGCGGACGACCTACGAGAAGGCCTTCCTCCAGGTGATGAACCTGTGGCGCGAGCGCCCGGACGTGCGGGCGCTCGTCTTCTCCCGGCGCCTCGCGCGGATCGCGGCCGAGCTGATGGGCGTCGCGAGCGTGCGGCTCTACCACGACCAGGCGCTCTACAAGGAGCCCGGCGGCGGCCACACGCCGTGGCATGCCGACCAGTACTACTGGCCGCTCGCCACCGACCGCTGCTGCACGGCGTGGGTGCCGCTGCAGGACGTCCCGCTCGAGATGGGGCCGCTCGCGTTCGCGGCGGGAAGCCACCGCCTCGAGGTCGGCCGCGACCTGCCGATCTCGGACGAGAGCGAGGCCGCCATGGCCCGCGCGATCGAGGCGGCCGGGTTCCCGCTCGTGGAGGAGCCGTTCGCCGCGGGCGACGTCAGCTTCCACGCCGGCTGGACGTTCCACCGCGCCGGAGCGAACCGCACGGCGCGCACGCGGGCCGTGATGACCGTCATCTACATGGACGCGTCGATGCGGCTCGCCGCCCCCCGCAACGCCAACCAGCAGAACGACTGGGACACGTGGTGCCCGGGGGCGGAGGTCGGCGAGACGATCGCGACGCCGCAGAACCCCGTCCTCTACCCGTAGTCGCCGCGGCCCGCCCCGCCGGCCTCGAAAGACGCGAAAAAGGCCGCGGCCGGGGAGGGCCCGGCCGCGGCGGGCGCGGCGCCCGGCAGGGGAGGCTACCGGGCGGCGGCCCTCACCGTGAAGCGCACGGTCACGGTCATGATCACCGGCGTGGGCACGCCGTCGAGGAGGGTCGGCGTGTAGACCCACTGCCGCACCGCGTCGAGCGCGGCGGCGTCGAGCACCGGGACGCCGCGGAGCACCTTCGCGTCGCGCACCCGTCCGTGCTCGTCGATCGTGGCCTCCACGATCACGACCCCTTCGATGCCGGCGCGCAGAGCGAGGTCGGGGTAGAGAGGGGCGACGTGGACGACCTTCTTCGGCTCGTGCACGACGCCGCCGATGCGGACCGCGGCGACGGCCGGAGCCTTCGGCGGGGCGGACGTCTGGTCCGCGACGATCGCTCCCACGACGCCGTCCGGCACCCCGCCCTCGACGCCGTTCGGATCGCCCGTCAGGCTTCCCATGTCGATGGATTCCTCCGGGAGGATCTGCGTCGGCGTCTCGACCGGCGGCACGAGGCCGCCGGCGCGCGGCTCGATCTTCGGGACGGCCCGCCTCGCTCCGGCGCCGGCCGGGAGGGCCGGCGGGGGCGGCGGGGGTGCCGGCACGGTCATCGGCTCGACGAAGAACGCCTGGACGTCCGTCGCCGGCAGCCTCTCGGCCAGCAGCAGCGGAACCACGACCATCGCGGCGGCGGCGAAGCCGTGCAGGGCCATCGAGGTGGGGACGGCCAGCCAGCGCCGCGGGGCGGCGATGGCCTCGGCGTGGGCGAACAGCGCGCCGTGCGTCCCGTTCGAGCTCGCGCGTGTCATGTCGGCCTCCCCGGCCGCCTCCCGCCTCCGCGGCCGTCATCCCAATAGACGCCGATTCCGCCCGGCGGGTTCGCAAGAGTGGCGGGCGGTGGCAACATTCGCCTGGCGGCCCCGGCCGCGGGGAGGCGTATCCGATGAAGGCGCTCGTCCTGAGGGAGTACGGGAAGCTCGTGTACGAGGACGTGCCGCGGCCGGCCGTCGAGCCGGACGAGGTGCTCGTGAAGGTCGAGGCCTGCGGGATCTGCGGCAGCGACGTCCACGGCCTCGACGGGAGCACCGGCCGCCGGCGGCCGCCGCTCGTGATGGGCCACGAGGCCGCCGGCACCGTCGCCGAGGCGGGCTCCGCCGTGTCGGGGTGGGCGGTCGGCACGCGGGTCACGTTCGACTCGACGATCTACCGCCTCGACGACTGGTACACGCGCCGAGGCCTCTACAACCTGAGCGACGGCCGGAAGGTCCTCGGCGTCTCGCCGGGCGAGTACCGGCGTGACGGGGCCTTCGCGGAGTACGTGGCGGTGCCGCAGCACATCCTCTACCGGGTGCCCGACGGCATGCCGCCGGAGCGGGCGGCGATGGTCGAGCCGGTGGCCGTCGCGGCGCACGCGGTCGCCCTCACGCCGCTGGCCGTGGGCGACACGGCCGTGGTCGTCGGCGCCGGGATGATCGGCCTGTGCCTGCTGCAGGTGCTGAAGGCGGCCGGCTGCGCGCGGGTCGTCGCGATCGACCTCGAGCCGGACAAGCGGGCGCTCGCGACGCGGCTCGGCGCCGCCGCGGCCCTCGACCCGCGGGCGGTGGACGTGGCCCGCGAGGTCGCGGCGCTGACCGAGGGCCGGGGCGCCGACGTCGTCTTCGAGGCCGTCGGGCTCGGCGCGACGGTGAAGACGGCGATCGACTGCGCGCGGCGCGGGGCGACCGTCACCCTCGTCGGCAACCTCGCGCCGACGGTGGAGATCCCGCTCCAGGCGGTCGTCACGCGCCAGCTGCGGCTGCAGGGCAGCGCCGCCATCGCCGGCGAGTACCCGGTGGCGCTCGACCTCATCGCGAGCGGGAGGGTCGACGTCGCCGCGATGCTGTCGGCCGTGGCGCCGCTCGCCGACGGGGCGGCGTGGTTCGATAGGCTCCACCGCCGGGAGCCGGGGCTCATGAAGGTCGTGCTCAAGCCGTAGCGCGAGCGAGGACGAGATGGAGAAGCTGAAGACGGCGGTGATCGGCTACGGCAAGGTCGCCCACACCCACGCCGAGGCCCTGCAGGCGATCCCGGAGTCCGACTTCGTCGCCGTCTGCGGGCGCGACGCCGCGAAGGCCCGCGCCTTCGCGGAGCGCTACCGCGTCCGCGCCTTCACCGACGTCGCCGAGATGGTCGGCGCGGGCGTCGAGGCGGTGGTGGTCGCGACGCCCCACCCGGCCCACGCCTCCGTCGCCGTGCCGGCCCTGCGCGCGGGCGCCCACGCGATCGTCGAGAAGCCGCTCGCCTCGTCGCTCGAGGACGCGGATGCGATGATCGCCGCGGCCCGCGAGTCGGGGGGCACGCTCGCGATGATCAGCCAGCGCCGGCTCTACGCGCCGGCCCTGCGCATCCGCGCCGCGATCGACGCCGGCAAGCTCGGTCGGCCGGTGCTCGGCGCCGTGACGATGCTCGGCTGGAGGAGCGAGGAGTACTACCGCAGCGACCCGTGGCGCGGGAGCTGGGCGGGGGAGGGCGGGGGCGTCCTGGTGAACCAGGCCCCGCACCAGATCGACATCCTCCAGTGGTACATGGGCGAGGTCGAGGAGCTGTACGGCGCCTGGGCCAACCTCAACCACCCGTACGTCGAGGTCGAGGACACGTCGATCGCCCTCCTCCGTTTCCGCAGCGGCGCCCTCGGGAACATCGTCGTCAGCAACTCGCAGAACCCGGGGATCCACGGCAAGGTCTGGGTCCACGGCTCGAACGGCGCGACGGTCGGCGTGAAGACCGACGGCGGCTCGATGTTCATCGCCGGCATGACGAGCGCAGCCGAGCCGCCCGTCAACGACGTGTGGACGATTCCCGGCGAGGAGACGCTCCTCGAGAAGTGGCGCGCCGAGGACGAGGCGTTCTTCGCGACGGTCGATGCGACGAAGCACTACCACGCCCTGCAGATCCGGGAGTTCCTTCAGGCGGCGCTCGCCGGGCGTCCGGCCATGGTTCCCGGCGAGGAGGGGCGCAAGACGGTGGAGATCTTCACCGCGATCTACCGCTCCCAGCGGGACGGGCGGCCGGTCCGCTTTCCGCTCGTCCCGGAGCGCGGGCGGCCGGACCTCGACGGGCGCCTCGCCGTGCGGGCATGAGGGAGCCCGGCCGCCCGGCGAGACCCGCGCGAGGACTCATGGCCTCATGCGCCCGGGCGATCGCCGCGGGCTGCCCCGCGAGGGCGCGAAGCCATTGACGCAGCGCGGGTTGGTTGCTAGCCTCGCGGACCGAATGCAACCCCGCCGGGCGGGGATCCGTATCTCTGCGATGGTGCGGGCGTAAGGCCGGCCTGAGCGCCCGGGAGGAGATGCCGCCATGTTCAGCCGTATCGCGAACCTCTTCAAGGGGTTCCTGAGCCTCTTCATCTCCGGCCTGGAGCGACAGAACCCCAAGGCCCTGATCGAGGCCGAGAAGGAGAACCTGCGCAAGCAGATCGCGCGGTTCAACGACAACCTCGCGAACCACGCGGGCTTCTGCGAACGGCTGCTGCGGCAGGTGAAGAACCTCGAGGCGCAGGAACGCGACCTCGCGGCGAAGGCCGCGGCGAACCTCAAGGTCGGCAACCGCAACGCGGCCGGCCAGTACGCCCTCCAGCTGAAGACGGTCAAGGAGCAGCTCGAGGAGAACCGCAAGCAGCTCGAGGCGGCCGAGGACACCTACAAGAAGCTCGTGAAGGCCCGCGACGTCTCCGTCCGCGACGCGCAGGAGAAGATCGAGAAGCTCAAGCGGATGATGACGGAGACGGAGATGCTCGAGGCCCAGGCCGAGCTGCAGGAGATGGCGACGGGCATGGTCTCCTCGATCGGCGGGTCGGGCGACACGCTGAACCGGGTCGAGGAGTACCTGACCGAGCGGCGCGACAAGGCCGCCGGCCGCGCTCGCGTCGCCTCGTCGACGATCGACACGGGCAAGGTCGAGCTGATGGAGGCCGAGCAGCAGGCCCTCGCCGACGCCGCGCTCGACGAGTTCGCGGCCGCCTACGGGCTCGCGACGCCGCCGGCCGAGAAGGCGCCGGAGGCCGAGGCCGCGCCGCCCGCGCCGAAGGAGATGGGGCCGCAGCAGAAGCAGTAGCCGCCGTCGCCGGGACGTCCGCCGCCGCCGGGGTTTGTCAGGAGAGGGAGAACGGAGAAGCCGATGGAAGATCAGCCCAAGGTCGGACCCACCGCGCTCGGGAAGCTGGTGCTGTTCGCGTTCGTGCTGGCCTGCGTCGCGGGCGCCGCTTGGTACTTCCGCGACCTGATCGCCCCTGGCGCCAAGCACGGCAAGCAGGTCGACCTCGACGACTTCAAGAAGGTCGAGGCTCCCGACACGAAGGGCATCACCACGGTCAGCGAGTACAAGTACGTCCCGGGCGAGAAGCTGCCGCCGGTGAAGGGCGTCTCGAGCTACAAGTGGGACAACGCCCAGAAGGTCGTCAACTTCCCGATCAACGTGTGGATCGGCTGGCTCCCGATCGTCGCGGCGAACCACGGCTTCGCGCCCAACGCGGACTCGATCTTCGCGAAGAAGTACGGCTTCAAGGTCAACCTGAAGCTGATCGACGACCCCGTCACGGCCCGCGACGCGTTCGCCTCCGGCGACAGCCACGTGCTGTGGGGGACCCTCGACATGATGGTCCTCTTCGCTCCCGACCTCATGAAGGACTCGCGGAGCGCCCCCCGCATCTTCCAGCAGGTCGACTGGTCCTCCGGCGGAGACGGCATCGTCGTGCGCGGCAACATCCGCTCGGTGGCCGACCTCAAGGGCAAGACGATCGTCTACGCCCAGAACTCGCCCTCGCAGTACTTCATCAACAACCTGCTGCTGAACGCCGGCGTCCAGCCGTCCGAGGTGAAGCACAAGTACACCGCGACCGCGTTCGAGGCGGCGGCGGCGTTCGTCGCCGACAAGTCGATCGACGGCTGCGTCTCGTGGGCGCCCGACATCTACAACATCCCGGAGAAGGTCAAGAACACGAAGATCCTGACCACCACCGCCGAGGCGAACAAGCTCATCGCCGACGTGTGGGCCGCCCGCGCCGACTTCGCCAAGGACCACCCCGAGATCATCAAGGGCCTCGTGGCCGGGATCTTCGAGGGGATGGACACGCTGAAGGACGAGACCACCCGCGCCAAGGCGTACGCCTGGATGGCCGAGGGCTACGGCATGCAGGCCGACGAAGTGAAGGCGATGGCGAACGACGCCCACTCGACGAACTTCGGCGAGAACAAGACCTTCTTCCTGAACGCGAACGACCCCGCGAACTTCGAGCGGACGTGGAAGAACGTCACCTTCGTCTACCGCGAGCTCGGCCTCATCGACACGCCGGCCCGGTTCGACGAGGTGATGGACTTCTCGGTGATCCAGGACCTCGACAAGGCCGGCACCTTCGCCGCGCAGAAGGACGAGAGCCGGGCCACCTTCGCCCCGACGAGCTACAAGAAGGTCTCGGCCGAGGCGCCGATCCTCACCCAGACGATCCGCATCAACTTCTACCCGAACTCGGCGAACGTCTACGAGCCGCAGCACGACGAGAACGGCAAGGCGGTTTCGAACACGCTCTACGACCCGAGCGTCTCGGCGACCCTCGAGAAGGTGGCGCGCCTCGTCGGCCAGTACGACCGCGCGGTGGTCGCCGTGGTCGGCCACACGGACTCCTCGATGAAGGGGAAGGGCACGCGCTACGAGGACGTGAAGGCCCTCTCGTCCGACCGCGCGGAGGCGGTCAAGCAGGCGCTCGTCAAGAAGTACAACTTCGACCCGAACAAGTTCACGGTCGAGGGGAAGGCCTGGGACGAGCCGGCGAACCCCGACGATCCGACGAACCAGGCGCTCAACCGGCGCGTCGAGATCTCGGTCTACCCGCCGGAACAGAAGTGACGCCGCAGACGCCCGCGGCCGGCGCCCCCGCCGTCAGGCGGGAGGCGCCGGCCGACCTCCACGGCGGGCTCCTCCGGATCCGCGAGCCGCTGTCGCTCTGGCAGGCGTGGCTCCTCGGCGTGCTGCCGATCGCCGCCCTCCTCGCCGTGTGGTTCGGCGTGACCCTCGGCGCGGCCGAGGAGCGGCTCATCTCGCCGACGATCCTGCCCTCGCCGAAGGAGGTCGTCGCGTCGTTCCCGTCGCTGTGGTTCGACCGCATGCTGACGCGCAACGTCGCGGTCTCGTTCCTGCGGGTGATCGAGGGCTTCGGCCTCGCGGTCGTCGTCTCCTTCCCGCTCGGGCTGCTCATGGGCTCGTTCTCGAAGGTGAAGGCGGCGTTCACCCCGCTCACGGTGTTCGGCGCGTACCTGCCGATCCCGACCCTCGTGCCGCTCACCCTGTCCCTCTTCGGCATCGGCGAGCTGCAGAAGGTCATGTTCCTCGCCCTCGCGTTCACGATCTACCTCGTGCCGCTCTTCGTGGCCGCGGTCGACGCCGTCGACGACACCTACCTCAAGACGGCGTACACCCTGGGCGCGAGCAAGTCGGAGGCGGTGCGGCGCGTGCTGCTGCCGATCTCGTGGCCGGAGATCTACCAGGCCATGCGCCTCGGCTTCGGCGTCGGCTGGAGCTACATCCTCCTCGCCGAGATGGTCGACATGGAGAACGGCGTCGGCGGGATCATCATGACCTCGCAGCGCCGCGGCCCGCGCGAGCACATCTACCTCGTGCTGCTGGTGATCGTCGCCGTCGCGTTCGTCACCGACCGGCTGTGGGCGGCGATCGGACGGCGGCTCTTCCCGTACCGGGTGGCGAAGTGAGCACTCTCCCGCCGGTCGTCGAGTTCAAGGGCGTCTCGAAGACGTTCAACCCGGGCGAGCCCACCCAGTTCAAGGCCCTCGAGGGGATCGACTTCCGCATCGACGACATCCCGGACTACGGGGAGTTCGTCGCGATCCTCGGGCCCTCGGGCTGCGGCAAGAGCACGATCCTCAACCTGATCCAGGGCTTCTCGGACGTCTACCCGCCGACCACCGGCGAGGTGCTGGTGCGGGGACGCAAGATCAGCGGCCCCGGCCGCGACCGCGGCATGATCTTCCAGCGCTACAGCTCGTTCCCGCACCTCACCGTCCTCGACAACGTGTCCTTCGGCCTCGACCTCAACCGCGACGTGCTGGGCCTCGACTCGGCGGCGATCCGGGCCCGGGCCCGGGAGTGGTGCGCGAAGGTCGGCCTCTCGGCCCACGAGCGGAAGTACCCGCACCAGCTCTCGGGCGGGCAGCAGCAGCGCGTGGCGATCGCCCGCAGCCTCGCGCTGAAGCCGGCCATCATCCTGATGGACGAGCCGTTCTCGGCCCTCGACGAGCCGACCCGCTACGACATGCAGCGGCTCATCATGGACCTGTGGAACGAGGTCGAGGCGACGGTGATGCTCGTGACCCACTCGATCGCCGAGGCGGTGTTCCTCGGCGACCGCGTGTGGATCATGGCCGCCGGCCCCGGCCGGATCGTGAAGCAGTTCGACTCGATCATCCCGAAGACACGGGGGGCCGACCCGCTCGAGGTCCAGGAGTCGAAGCCCTTCAAGGACGCGGTGGCCGAGGTCGCCCGCGCGTTCCGCGAGGTCGACAAGCGGTGAGGAAGGCCTAGAGCGATGGCCGGCGAGCCGCTCTCGTACAAGGACGTGGTGAAGGCCGCGCTGTGGCGGCCGGTGCAGACGCGCCTCCTCGGCGCGATGCCGGTCACGCAGATGATGCTCGTCGGCTTCGGCCTCGCCGGCTTCGTGAACCCCGGCTTCTGGCTGCTCGGCGTCGGCGCCGTGGTCGCCTGGATCGGGGGCCGCTCGTCGAGCGAGCGCTTCCAGCGTCTGCTGCAGGCGCAGCGCATCGCGGCCCGCACCGAGAGCGCCGAGGTGCGCATGCAGAAGCTCTTCGAGCGGCTGCAGCCGGCCTCGCAGTCGCGCTACCGGGCGCTCGTCGTGCAGTGCCGCGAAGTGCTCGGCCTCGGGGGGACCGACTCCGACGGCTCGCCGACCGACATCCGGGCGGGGAACCTCAACCAGCTGCTGTGGCTCTTCCTGCGGCTCCTCGCTTCGCGCGAGGGGATCCAGGACACGGTGGCCCGCGTCGACCGCCGGCAGCTCGAGGGGAACATCGCCACGCTCAAGAGCCGGCTCGGCGCCGCGGGCGACCCGGAGGGCGCGCTCGCGCGCTCCCTGAAGGCGACCCTCGACATCCAGGAGAAGCGGCTCGCGAACCTGGACAACGCGGCGAACAGCCTCGCCGTGATCGACGCGGAGCTCGAGCGCATCGAGACCCAGGTGCGCCTCGTGCGCGAGGAGGCCGCGATGTCCGGCGGCTCGCCCGACATGCTCTCGGCCCGGCTCGACGCCGTCTCCTCGACGCTCTCCGAGACGTCGCGGTGGATGGACCAGCACTCGGAGCTCTTCAGCGACATGGCGAGCACCGACTTCGACTCCAGCGTGCCGGTCCCCGCCGTGCCGCGCCTGCCCGGCGAGGAGGAGGAGGCCGCGCGCACGCCCCCGCCGCCGCGGCCGCGGCAGGGACAGCGCCAGCGCTGACCCGGCGCGGCCGCGGGGCCGCCGATAAGTCACAGGACGCAAAGAGCGTGAGCGTGGTCACGGCCTTCGGCCGCGCGCGGGCCGATCCTCGAAGGGTCGCTTCCACACGCTCCTGCTCAGAGCAAACCCGGGGCGACCCGGGGACGCAGAGCCACGGGACCCCGCGCCCGCGGGGCTGGCCGAGCCGCCAGGAGCCTCTTCCTCGCGCGCCCGCGACGGCGCGCGAACCGAAGGAGGTACCCATGACGTTTCGTTCTGTCGCCCTCGCCGTCCTCGGCGTCGCCGCGGTGACGTCGACGCTCGTCGCCCAGTCGAACGAGATCACCACCACCGGAACCGTCGTGTCCCGCAGCGCGTCCTCGCTGGTGGTGCGGATCGACGACCACCGCCACCGCATCGCGTTCGACGTGGACGCCGCGACGGCCCTGCCGGAAGGCCTCGCGGCCGGAGCGCGGGTGAGCGTCGTCTACCACCCGACGGGCTCGGTCGGGCAGAAGGCCGACCGGGTGACGATCCTCTCGCCCGCTCCGGAGAAGCCGCGCGCGTCGGCGGCCAGGGCCGGCAAGCCGGGCGCCTAGAGCGTGGTCGTGGCGGGCGGCCCGGCTCGCCCCCCTCCGCCGGGCCGCCCGCCGTCCGTGCCGCCCCCCGGCGCTGAGGCATAATCCGGCACCGAGGTGAGCGAGATGGGGGATCCTGTCGCCGGTGCCGGCCTGCCCGCGTGGGCGGAGGAGATGCGGCAGGTGTTCGTGGCGGGGGCGACGAGCCAGTTCGTCCTGCACGGCAACGTCTTCGACCTCGTGCCGGCGCCGAACGGGAGCGGCGGGCGCGACTGGGTGTCGCTCATCGACTTCCTCTCGGGCACGATGTTCCAGCCCTTCGACGCCGTGATCCGCTACGACCGCGGCCGCGGCCTGACGATCGAGCCGCCCCGCCCGCCGCGGGCGGCCGAGCGGACGGCCGAGAAGGGCGACAAGCCCGCGCGCGACCCGTACTGGGCGGTCAAGGAGATCGAGGTCTTCCTGAAGAACGTCGACGCGTTCCGCGGCGCTCCCGCCGCCTACGACGCGGTCGCGGAGAAGGTCGACCGCCTCGACTACCGGAACCTCCTGCCGCGCGACCCGAAGCGCGCCCTCGAGCTCGTCGACCGGGTGCTCGCCTTCGCCCGGCGGCGGACGAAGGTTCAGGACGGCAAGGTCGTGGCCGCGCCGCTCAAGGTGGCCGTCCTCCTCGACTACGCGCAGTTCATCGCCCCCCAGGGCGACCCCATCTACGTCGCCGACCTCAGCCAGACCCTCATCCAGATCCAGGACTGGGCCGCGAACCCGGACGTCACGTCGTCCTACGTGGCGACCGTCCTCGTGAGCGAGAACCTCGCCGACCTCAACCGCGCGCTCGTCGAGAGCCCGTACAGCGCGAAGATCCGCATCGACCTGCCGACCGCCGACGAGATCCGCGTGTTCGTGACGGACCTCGTCCCGGACGCCGACGAGTTCGCGAAGGCCTCCGAGGTCACGCGCGAGGTGCTGGCCGACAAGCTCGTCGGCCTCTCCCGCGTCTCCGTGCGCTCGCTCGTGCGCCGCGCGCTCACGAGCGGCGAGCGGATCTCGGGCGCCTACCTCACGCGGATGAAGAAGGAGTTCATCGAGAAGGAGGCGGCCGGGCGGCTCGAGTTCCTCGAGTCCTCGCGGACGCTCGACGACGTGGCCGGCCACGACGAGGCGAAGGCGTGGCTGCGGCAGGACGCCGTCCTCCTCAAGCGCGGCCGCACGATGGCGATCCCGATGGGCTATCTCCTGACCGGCCGCATCGGCACGGGAAAGACCTTCCTCGTCGAGTGCCTCGCCGGCGACATCGGCATCCCCTGCGTCGAGCTCAAGAACTTCCGCGACAAGTGGGTGGGCGCGACCGAGGGCAACCTCGAGAAGGTCTTCTCGATCCTCCACGCGCTCGGCCAGGTCATCGTCTTCGTCGACGAGGCCGACCAGATGACCGGCAAGCGCGGCGGCGGCGACTCCGACTCCGGCCTCTCCGGCCGGATCTACGGGATGCTCGCGAAGGAGATGTCGGACACCCGCAACCGCGGCCGGATCATCTGGATCTTCGCGACGTCGCGGCCCGATCTCGTCGAGGTCGATCTCAAGCGCCAGGGGCGCCTCGACGTCCACATCCCGCTCTTTCCGCCCGGCGACGCGGCCGGCCGCGCCGGGCTCTTCGCGGCGATGGCGCGCAAGCTGAAGCTGCCGGTGAAGCCGGAGGACCTGCCGGCCCTCCCCGACAACGACCAGATCGGCGGCAACGAGATGGAGGGAGTCCTCGTGCGAGCCCTGCGCGAGTTCGAGACCGCGAAGGACGCCGAGGAGCGCGGGGCAGGGAAGGCGGTGCCGCTCGCCGAGTGCGTGTCGCGCGCGATCGCGGACTTCCGTCCCTCGGCGCACGTCGAGCGGCTCGAGCTGATGGACCTGCTGGCGGTGAAGGAGTGCACGGACGGCCGCTTCCTCCCGGACCGCTTCCGCAAGCTGTCCCTCGCGCAGGTCAACGCGCGGATCGAGGCCCTGAAGGCGACGCTCGGCGGCGACTAGAGCGGTCGGCGGGGGAGGAGACGGGTCGGCCTCAGGCCGCGGCGACGACGGCGCCGGCGGTCCCGTCGGCCACGGCCGTGGCGGCGCCCGGGCGGATCCGGAACTTCTCCGCGTTCTTCGGCAGCAGGTGGACGTCCGTCGCGAGGCCCACGGCCGCGAGGGCGCGGATGACCAGCCACGTCATGTCGAGCTCGCGGCCGAAGCCGTGGCGAGCCGAGCGCTGGAACGCGTGGTGGGTGTTGTGCCAGCCCTCGCCCCAGGCGACGAGGCCGACCCACCACAGGTTCCGCGAGTCCTCCTTCGTCTGCCAGGTGCGGTAGCCCCACGTGTGCGCCGCGGAGTTCACGAACCACGTCCCGTGCAGCGTCAGCATCAGGCGCACGAAGACGCCCCAGACGACGAGCGGCCAGCCGGCCCAGGCGTAGAGGGCGAGGCCGAGCGCCACGTTCGGCACCCAGTGGATGCGGTTGAGGAAGCGGTGGATCGGGTCGGCCACGAGCTCGGGCGCCCAGCGCCGCGCGAGCTCGCCGTGGTCCGGCCCGATCTTCGTGAGCACCCAGCCCATGTGGCTCCACAGGAAGCCGTCCTTCGGCGTGTGGATGTCCTGGCCGGGCTGGTCGGAGCGCGCGTGGTGCACGCGGTGCATCGCCACCCACTCGATGGCACCGCCCTCGCTCGCGAGCATCCCGGCGACGGTGCCGAGGTACTCGAGAGGCTTCGGGAGGCGGAAGCCGCGGTGCGTGAGCAGCCGGTGGTAGGTCAGGCAGATGCCGATCGAGCCCGACAGCCACCACAGGAAAAGGGCGATCCCGAGCCCCGACCAGGTGAAGGTCAGCGGCGCGAAGAGCGCCCCGACGTGAAGGGCCCCGAACCAGGCGACGTTCACCCAGTCGAAGCGCTTGCCGTTCCAGGTCAGGGTCAAGAAGAGGCCTCCTCGCGGCCCCGGGCCGCGCGGAGGTCAAGCTAGCAGGAACGGCGCGGGCGGATTGTCAGACTTGCGTCACGGCACGCGCCTTGCGCGCGGTCCCCGGGCGGCGCGGCCCTCTCGCGGTCAGGCGGCCCGGGTTGCGGGGCTCGCCGCCCTCAGCACGAGCCAGACGACGGCACCCAGCAGGAGGAGCGGGGCCAGGGGCAGGACGACGAGGACGAGCACGGTCACGAGCAGGCCGAAGAGGAGCCCGGCGCCGCCCGCGACCAGGCCGAAGAGCCCGCCCAGGACGCCGAAGACGAGGCCGAAGAGGCCCTTGACGAGGCCGCCCACGATCTTGAACGGCAGAAAGAGCAGCGCGAAGAGCACCTTCAGGCCGACGACCAGCAGCACGAAGGGCACCACCAGGAGCGCCGCCAGACCCACCAGGACACTCATCTCTCTCCGCCTTTCACATCCCTTTACGCGCGGGATGCGGGGGGAGTTCCCAGGAGCTCCTCCGCGGCGCGGCGGCCGGAGAGCATCGCGCCGTGGATCGAGGCCGTGTCCCGGTGGTCGCCGCACACGAAGAGGCGCTCGCCGAGGCGGACCGGCCTCTCGGCCGGCTCGAGGTCGGCCGGGCCCTGATGGGGCTGGGCGTGGGTGACGTGATAGGTCCGCAGGTGGCGCCAGCGCAGGGCCTCGGGCCCGAACCACGACGCCATCTGCTCCCGGACGCCCTCCTCGGTCGTCGCGCCGGCGCCCCGGCGGTCGAGCACCGTCGCCGACACGAGCGTCGCGCCGCGCGGCGCGTAGGACGGAGCCACCTCGCTGAGGAAGCACAGGTTGTTCACCAGGCCCTCGTCCTCGCCGTTCAGGACGAGGACGGGGCCCTCGATCGGCGGCCGGTCGGCGGCGAAGTAGACGCAGGTCACGCCGCGCGAGCGGGGGGCGGCGAGCGTCCCGGCGAGACGGGCGGCCTCGGGGCCCTCCGTCGCGATCACGACCCGGCCGGCCTCGATCGCCTCGCCGGACGCGAGCGTGACGCGGCCCGCGTCGATCGAGGCGACGCGCGCTCCGAGCCGGACGGTCCCGGGCGGCAGGCGCGACTCGATCTGCTGCGGGATCGCGCCCATACCGAGGGCCGGCACCGTCACGTCTCCCTCGGCCATCATCCGGAAGACGAACTCCAGGACGCGGCTCGAGGCCGAGAGGGAGCGGTCGAGCAGGATCCCGCCGAAGAACGGACGGAAGAAGCCGTCGATCATGCCGTCGCCGAAGCCGCGGGCGCGCAGGCTCTCGAGCGCCGTCGACTGCGGCCGCCGCATCAGCTCTTCGACGCTGCCGCGGCGCGTGTCGCGGCGCATCGCGGCCATGCGCAGCTTGTCTCCGACGGAGCCTATGCCCGAGAGGAGCGTCGCGAGCGCGCGCGAGGGGCGGCGCCAGGGATCGGACAGCTCGCGGAAGCGGCCGCCGCGGCGCACGAGGGCGCCGGGGGCGAAGGCGCGCAGGGAGAGGGCGCCGTAGTCGAGCCGGTGGCGCGCCTCGGGGTACGCGGTGAGGAGCACCTGGAAGCCGCGGTCGAGGCGGAAGCCGTCGACCGTGTCGGTTCGGACGCGGCCGCCGACCTCGTCCGCCGCCTCGAGCACCACGACGCTCGCCCCGCCCTCGTGGAGGCGACGCGCGCACGACAGGCCGGCGAGGCCGGCGCCGATGACGACGACGTCGGCGCTCATCGGCCGAGCTCGTGGCGCAGCGCGCGCTCGAGGTTGTCGAACCGGAAGCGGTACCCCGCGGCGAGCAGCTTCGCCGGCCGCACGCGCGCGCCCGAGAGGAGAGCGGCGTCGGCCATCTCGCCGAAGAGGAGCCGCAGGGCGAAGGCGGGGGCGGGAGCGATCGCCGGCCGAGAGAGGACGCGGCCGAGGGTCCGCGAGAAGACGGCGTTCGTCACCGGCTCGGGGGCCGTCGCGTTCAGGGGGCCGGAGACCCCGTCGTTCGCGAGCGCGTGGTGCACGGCGCCGATGAGGTCGTCCATCGCGATCCAGCTCATGTACTGCGTCCCCGGGCCGAGCGGGCCGCCCAGCCCGGCCCGGAAGGGCGGCAGCATCTTCCCGAGCGCGCCGCCTTTCGCGCTCAGGACGATGCCCGTCCGCAGGCTCACGACCCGGATCCCGGCCCGCGCGGCGGGCGCCGTGGCTTCCTCCCACTCCGCGGCGAGGCGGCCCAGGAAGTCGTCGCCGGCCGGGCTCGTCTCGTCGACCCAGCGATCTCCGGTGTCGCCGTAGTAGCCGATCGCCGAGGCGGACACGAACACGCGCGGTCTTCGCTTCAGGCCGGCGAGCGTCTCGGCGAGCTTCCGCGTCGGTCCGACGCGGCTTGCCCGCAGCGCCTCCTTCCGCGCCGCTGTCCAGCGGCGGTCCGCGATGCCCTCGCCCGCGAGGTGGACGACGGCGTCGACGCCTTCCAGTGCAGCGGGGTCGATCCGGCCGGTCGCGGGATCCCACGCGGCCTCGTCGGGGGCCGCCGACGGGCGCCGCACCAGTCGAACGACGCCGTGGCCCCCCGTGGTCAGGTAGGGGACGAGGGCCCGCCCGACGAGCCCGCTCGCCCCGGTGATCGCGACCTTCATGGTCTTGTCTCCGGGGCACGCGGCGTGGTCGGCGAGGTCGCCGGCCGTCACCGCGTGCCTGTAGGCGAACATCCTCTCGAGCCGCGACCGGATCGCGCGGCCGCCCGCCAGATCGCCGGCCCGGCCCAGGGGAAGAGCGTACTCGATGCGGTCCTCGAGGACGCAGGCGTTTTCGCCGTCCGGGGTCATGCGGTGAGCGTGCTCCCAGAACGGCAGCGGGCCCTCGACGAGCCGGTCGTGGAAGGCGCGGCCGGGTTCGGCGTCGTGGTGCTCGGCCACCCATCTCTGGCGCAGCGGTCCGACTCGGAGGACGACGCGCGCTCCCTCGTCCTCGATCGTGCCCGTCCGCGCCTCGACGACCGGCGGGTCCCACGGCGGGCTCAGCCGCTCGAGCGCTCCCGGACGGGCGTGCCAGCGGTAGACCGCCTCCGCCGGGGCCGCGATGCGGCTTCTCCTCACGAAGACGTGTCTCGGCATCCTCCGGAAACGCTATCGGTCGGCTGTCCGTTTGTCAAGGTATTGAGTAGATTCTGGCGGAGGGGCCGGCCCGTCCGGGCCGGCGGCGCGACCGGCCCGCCCCGGCGACTCGTGGCACAATGGTCGGCCGCCGCCGCCCCCGAGCGGCTCCCCGGTCGAACCGAACCGAGACGAGAGAGGAGACGAGGCCACCCGCATGCCCCAGTTCATCTTCACCATGAAGGACCTGCGCAAGGTCACCCCCCAGGGCAAGGAGATCCTGAAGGGCATCTGGCTGTCCTTCTACGGGGACGCGAAGATCGGCGTCCTCGGCGCGAACGGCGCGGGCAAGTCGACGCTGCTGCGCATCATGGCCGGGGTCGACAAGGACTTCGCGGGGGAGGCGTTCCCGGCCGAGGGCACGCGCATCGGCTACCTGCCGCAGGAGCCCGTTCTCGACCCGAAGAAGAACGTCCTCGAGCACGTGATGGAGGCGGTGGCCGAGAAGAAGAAGATCGTCGAGCGCTACGAGGAGATCTCGGCCAACTACTCGGACGAGACCGCCGACGAGTTCGCGCGGCTCCAGGACATCATCGACGCGCAGAACCTGTGGGACCTCGACAAGCAGGTGGAGATCGCGATGGACGCGCTCCGCCTGCCCCCGGGCGACGCCGACGTCACGAAGCTCTCGGGCGGCGAGAAGCGCCGGGTGGCGCTCTGCCGGCTCCTCCTGCAGCCGCACGACATGCTGCTCCTCGACGAGCCCACGAACCATCTCGACGCCGAGTCGATCGCCTGGCTCGAGCGGTTCCTCAAGGAATTCCCGGGCTGCGTCGTCGCGGTGACGCACGACCGCTACTTCCTCGACAACGTCGCCGGCTGGATCCTCGAGCTCGACCGCGGCGCGGGCATCCCCTGGGAGGGCAACTACTCGTCCTGGCTCGAGCAGAAGGACCAGCGGCTGACCCAGGAGGAGAAGGAGGCCTCGTCCCGCCGCCGCACGCTCGAGCGCGAGCTCGAGTGGATCCGCATGGCCCCGCGGGCGCGGCAGGCCAAGGGCAAGGCCCGCATCACGCGGTACGAGGAGATGCTGGCCGAGGAGCAGGCGGCCGAGAAGCGCGACGACAAGCGCGAAATCGCGATCCCGCCCGGCCCGCGCCTCGGCGACCTCGTCATCAACGCGACGGGCCTCCGCAAGGGCTACGGCGACAACCTGCTGATGGACGACGTCAACTTCATGCTGCCGCGCGGCGGCATCGTCGGCGTCATCGGCCCGAACGGCGCGGGGAAGACGACCCTCTTCCGGATGATCCTGGGCCAGGAGAAGCCCGACGCCGGCGAGCTGAAGATCGGCGAGACGGTGGTCCTCTCCTACGTCGACCAGTCGCGCGAGAAGCTCGTCGGCGACCGCTCGGTCTGGGAGGAGATCTCGGACGGCGGCAAGGACCTCGTGATGGTCGGCAAGCGCGAGATGAACTCGCGGGCCTACGCCGCGTCCTTCGGCTTCCGCGGCCCCGACCAGCAGAAGAAGGTGAAGGACCTCTCGGGCGGCGAGAGGAACCGCCTCCACCTCGCGACCCTGCTGAAGAGCGGCGGCAACCTGCTGCTGATCGACGAGCCCACGAACGACCTCGACGTCGACACGCTCCGCGCGCTCGAGGAGGCGCTCGTCAACTTCGCGGGCTGCGCGGTGGTCATCAGCCACGACCGCTGGTTCCTCGACCGCATCGCGACCCACATCATGGCGTTCGAGGGCGACAGCCAGGTCGTGTGGTACGAGGGCAACTACCAGGACTACGAGGCCGACCGGCACCGCCGGCTCGGCACCGACGCCGACCAGCCGCACCGCATCAAGTACCGCAAGCTCACGCGGTAGCCGCCGCCGGGCGGGCGGGGATCAGCGCGCTCGCCGGCGCGGGGCGACGAGCACCGCGTCCCCGTCGGCACGCTCGCCGGACGGGTCCGAGGGGTGGTTCATCACCTGGCCTTCCAGGACCAGCGTGGTCGAGCCGCCCCCGTCGAGATTCATCGCCGTCACGGCGCCGAGCGCGCGCATGACCTGCGCCGCCTCGAGGATCGAGAGCCCGGCGCTGCGGCCGGCCTGACGTCCGTCCACCGCCACGAGCAGCACGCGGCCTCGCGCGTCGACGCCGGCCATCGTGCGCGGGTTGCGCTGGCGGACCCAGCCGAAGAAGAAGTTGTCGGCGCCCGGCTCGCGCCGGACGAGCCCGTCCCGGTCGGCGTCGATCGAGACCGCTCCCCGCTCGACGAGCATCGGCCCGCCGTTGACGGCGAAGTCGCCCCGACCGAGGCGGACACGCGCTCCGCGGGAGTCGCGCACCTCGGTGGTGATGCGCAGCTTGCGGCCGATTCGCGCGACGCGGCCGAGCCAGGCCGCCTCGTCGCCCGTCGCCTGGAGCGCCCACGCGCCGCGCGGCGGCGCCGCGCCCATCCTCTCTCCGGCGGCGGTGATCTTCCCGCTCGCGTCGAGCACGACCTCGACCCCGGGGCCCTGCGGCAGGCTCGACAGGCCGTCCGGCGTGAACGCCACGATCTCGGAGGGGCTGGCGCACGTGACGTCGTGGGCCGCGCGCGCGGCCGGCGCGCCGCCGCCGCCGCAGTTGCGGATGGCGCCGGGGACGCGGTTGAGGCCGGAGATCGCGCGGCGCTCCCCGCCCGGGCCCTCGACCGAGAGCGGCGTCGTGAAGCGGTCGATGACGACCCGCCGGCCGCCGTCCCGGAGCAGCAGGCCCGGTCGCCCCGTCGTCGCCTCGCTGACGAGGCGGCCGTCGATCACCGCGATGCCGGCGGCCTCGCCGGGCTCGCCGTCGCCCCGGCCCGTGGCCGGGTCGAACGGCTGCATCGCGAAGAACCCGCCGTTCACCGCGGCGGTCGCACCGGCGCGGGCGGCGATCGCGCGCACGGTCTCCCGGCCGACGATCGACTCCCCGGGTGAGCTCGTCACCGACCAGAGGCGCGGGTCGATCGTCAGCACGTGGACGTCCCAGGGCCCGGTCGTCTCGTCGCCGTCGAACGACGTGTGCCACCGGCGAGCCCGCAGGCCCTGCTGCCGCAGGCGGCTCTCGCTCTCGGCGAGGGCCTCGGCGGACGCGGCCCGCCCGACGTCGACGGCGTAGCCGAGCTCGTGGGCCCTGACGTCCGACGGGAGCTCGGCCGTGTCGAAACGCCGCACCGCGGCCTCGAGCCCCAGCGCCGCGACGCGGGCCGCCGCCGCTTCGGCCGTGGCCCGCGAGCCGAGCATGCCGACCGGCGCGTCGGGATCGATCCCCCCGCCCTCCGCCTCGCGGCTCGGCAGCAGGAGGCGCAGCGTCCAGCCATCCTCGGCCGACGCGAGGCCTCGACGGATGCGCGTGTACGTGAGGCCCTCGCCGACCCGCCGCTCGGTGCGCTCCTCCTGGAGCGACGGGCGGCCCAGGGGCAGCGCGCTCGCGGTGCGGGCCGTCTTCGGCTCGGCCGCGGCCACCGCGGGTGCGAGGAGGAGGAGGAGGGCCGAAGCGATGCGCAGTCTCCGGCAGGGCAGCGACGCGGTGTCCATCGGCATGGCTCGTCTCCGGGCGGCATTCTGTCACGCGCGGGGTGGGGCAGCCTGCCTCGGCGTCCGCCCCGGGCCGCCCCAGCGGTCGTCGCCGCGGTGGTCGGCCCAGACCGGAACCTCCTGAAGCGAAGGGTCTTGGCGTGCGGCCCCACGCGGCACGAACGTTGCCCTCACTCGTCTCCGGCCGTCGGGCGTGTCGCGGCGCTTCGAGGAGAGTGGAGTGGCTCAGATCGAGGGGAAGAGGCTGCGGTCGCTCGACATCCTGCGGGGTGTCGCGATCCTGATGGTGTTCGTCGCCCACGTGGACGGCCGCACGAGCCCCGTCATCGACTCGCTCTCCGGGATCGCCGCCTACGGGTTCTGGGCGCTCCACCGCCTCGGCCGTACCGGCGTCGAGCTCTTCTTCGTCCTGAGCGGTTTCCTGATCGGCGGCCTTCTCTTCGACGAGCTGAAGCGCACTGGCGGCGTCGACTGCTGGCGCTTCTGGATGCGCCGCGGCTTCAAGATCTGGCCCTCCTACTATCTGCTCCTCGCCGTCCTCGCCCTCACCGGCACGACGTCGTACGTCGACTGGAGCACGGCGGGCACGGCCCTGCGTTCGCTCGCGATGCACGTGCTCTTCCTGCAGAACTACCTGCCCGACAACCCGAACGGCCCCACGTGGTCGCTCGCCGTCGAGGAGCACTTCTACGTCTTCCTGCCGCTGGTGCTCGTCGGCATCGTCGCCCTCGCGCGCCGCGTCGGCGCCGACTGGCGGCGGCTCGTTCCCGGCGCGACGCTCGCGGTCGTGCTCGCCTGCCTCGCGATGCGCGTCGCCACGCTGGAGAGCGGCGTCGCTCCCTGGGACTTCGCCCGGAGCCACCTGCGGATGGACGCCCTCATGATCGGCGTCTACGCCCGCTTCCTCGACGCGACGGGCTCCGGAATCGTCGCGCGCCTGATGCGGCATCGCTTCCTGTGGCTCGCCGTCGGGCTCGCGCTCGTCCTGCCGGCCGGGCTCGTCGAGCGCGAGCACCCGCTCATGTTCACGATCGGCTTCCTGCTGATGTCGATCGGCGACGCGATCCTGCTGCTGCTCGTCTACGGCGGCCTCCTCGGCCGGGCCGAGCGCGGCCCGGTCGCGGCCGCGGTCGCGAAGGTCGGGACCTGGTCCTACAACATCTACCTGTGGCACGCGTTCGTGCCGCTCGTGCCGTTCCCGCTCTACCCGGCGCTGCACGCGGCCGTGGGGCGTGCCGTCTCCTGGGCGCCGCTGCAGCTCGCCGCCCACGTCGCGCTCTTCGTCGGCTACTCGATCGTCGTCGGCTGGGCGGCGACGCGTCTCGTCGAGGACCCGGTGCTCAAGCTGCGCAACCGGTGGTTCCCGGCGGTGCGGACCCGGGCCGAGGCGCCGCCTGCGCCGTCCCGTCCCGCCTCGGCCGAAACGTTCGCCGCGCCCTCGCTGCCGTAGGACCGCCGGCCGGCGTGGTCGCCGGGGCGTGGCGGCGGGCTCGCTTCAGCGGCTCGCCGAAGCCTCGCGCACGTGCTCGAGGACGGCCCGCACCGCCTCGACCGGCGTGCCCGGCAGGATGCCGTGGCCGAGGTTGAAGACGTGGCCGACGCGGCCAGCCCGGCGCAGCACGTCGTCGACGCGGGCGAGGAGCCTCTCGCGCGGGGCGAAGAGGAGCGTCGGGTCGAGGTTGCCCTGGACCGCGACGCCGTCGCCGACGAGGCGGCGGCCCTCGTCGATGGGCGTCCGCCAGTCGACGCCGATCACGGTGCCGCCCGCCTCGCGCTGCGCGGCGAGGAGGTGCCCGGTGCCCGTGCCGAAGTGGATCTTCGGCACGTCGACGTCGGCGAGCGCCTCGAAGATGCGCCGGACGTGCGGCAGGACGAACTCGCGGTAGTCCCCGGCGTCGAGGGCGCCGATCCACGAGTCGAACAGCTGCACCGCCTGGGCGCCCGCCTCGACCTGCGCGCGGAGGTAGTCGGCGACGACCGACGAGAGGATCTCGGCGAGCTTGTGCCACGTCGCGGGCTCGCCGTACATCAGGCCCTTCGTGCGCGCGAAGTTGTTCGAGTGGCCGCCCTCGATCGCGTACGAGGCGAGCGTGAACGGCGCGCCGGCGAAGCCGATGAGGGGGACGTCGAGCTCGCCCCGCAGGGCCCGCACCGCGTCGAGCACCACCTTCAGATCCTCGCGCGGCTCGATGCGGCGCAGCGCGTCGACGTCGGCGGCGGAGCGGACCGGCTTCCCGATCACCGGCCCCTCGCCCTTCAGGAAGTCGAAGGGGATGCCCATCGGCGCGAGGGGCACGAGGAGGTCGGAGAAGAGGATCGCGGCGTCGAAGCCGAAGGCGCGGATCGGCTGGAGCGTGACCTCGACGGCCAGCTCCGGGGTGAGGCAGAGCTCGAGCATCGAGTGCTTCTCGCGCAGGGCGCGGTACTCGGCCATGTAGCGGCCGGCCTGGCGCATGAACCAGACGGGCGTCCGTTCGACGGGCTCACGCCGGCAGGCACGGAGGAAGAGATCGTTCATTGCTCTTGGATGATACCTACAACTTCCTGCGCGCGGCCTCGACGTCGCGCTGGAAGACGAGGAGCGCGTCCGCGCTGTCGGCGGTGAAGTTCCACGTCTTGCCGCCCTTCACCTTCACGCGGAGGTTCTTCCTCAGGTAGTCGACCTGGAGGGTGTCGAGGGAGGCGAACGGAGCCTCGAAGGCGTCTTCGCCGGCGAACTTCAGCCCGGCCGGCGTCGCGGAGAGGCGGCCCCGGCACGAGCCGACGCCGTGCTTGTGCACGACGTCGACGTGCGCGTCGAGCCGGACCTCCCTGAACCGCACCATCACGTCCCGGCCCTCGGCCGGGACGTCGATCGACTCGGCGTACATGTCCTGGCCCTCGGCGGAGACGTTCAGCCGGTGGCTGCCCGGCGTGAAGTCCGTCGTCTCGACCGGCGTCGTGCCGAGGTAGCGGCGGTCGAGGAAGACGCTCGCCGCGGGCACGTCCGCGTCGACCCGCAGGCGGGCGACGGCCGCGGCCGTCGGCGCGGGCCGGGGTCTTCTCTCTCCTGCCTCGGCGGGCGCGGTCGACGGCTCGGGCGAGGGCATCGCGCGCGGGGCGGGCGTGGCCGCGGCGCGTGGCCTCCGGGCGGGGGCGGCGGCCGGCTCCGGTGCCCGTGCCCGCAGCAGGAAGGCCCCGCCCGCGACCGCCAGCAGGACGAGCCCGACCGCGACGAAGACGACGGGCTTTCGCGAGCCGCCTCCGTCCCTCCTGGGTTCCCCGAGCAGATCCACGGCCCCTCCTTCGGCGGCCCGCGCCGCCCCGGCGTGGCGCGGGGCGCGAGCGACGGCCGTCCAGTCTGACAGATGGAGGCGCGCGTCCATAATGAGCGGGTGCGCAGGACCCTCGCCCTCGCCCTTGCCACCCTCGCCCTGGCCTGTTCCCGCGCGCCCACCGACCCGGTGCCCGCGCTCCTCGCCGACCTCGAGCGCGCGGCCGAGGCGCGCGACGCGGCGGCCTTCGCCGAGCGGCTCTCCGCGCAGTTCCGCGACGACCACGGGCTCGACCGCGAGCAGGCCGCGCAGCAGCTGAAGCGCTGGTTCGCCGGCTACGAGACCGTGGCCCTCGACGTGTACGGCGTCGAGGTCGATCGCGCCCCCGGCGCGCCGGCCGCCCGCGTGCGCTGCGTGGTCGACTTCCGCGGGCAGGGGCGGCGGCTCCTCGGGCTCGACGGCCTGCTGCCGCCCTCGGCCGCCTACCGCTTCGCGTTCGACGTCGCCGACGAGGGCGGGACCTGGAGGGTCCGCGGCGCGTCCTACGCGCCGGTCGCGGAGGAGCCGGCCGCGGGCGCGCGCTGAACCGGTCCGCGCCCGGGAACCTCGCGACCTGACATTGCGTAGGTTTCGAGTAACATCAATGGACCTGCGCATGCCCCGCCCCTCGATCCGGCTCGTCTTCGTCGTTCTCGTCGCTCTCGTCGGCCCGTCCGTCGCGGGGGCCGGGGCCGCCGATGCGGTCCCCGATGCCGGGACCGGCACCGCGGACAAGCCCAGGCGGTTCGAGGAGCAGGTCGAGGTCGTGGCGGAAGGCGCGACCGAGGCCGACGCGCCGGGCGAGCTGCCGGTCCGCCCGGCCGAGGTGATGGCGGTGGCCGGCGCCGCGGACAACGTCTTCCGCGCCCTGCAGACGCTGCCCGGCGTCGCCGCGACCGCGGAGTTCGACAGCCGGCTCTCCGTCCGCGGCGGCTCGCCCGACGAGAACCTGACCGTCATGGACGGGGTCGAGATCCACAACCCCTATCGCCTGTTCGGCCTCACGAGCGCGTTCAACCCCGAGACGGTGCGCGCGTTCGACCTCTACGCGGGCGCCTTCTCCGCGAAGTACGGCGACCGCCTCTCGTCGCTCCTCGTCGTCGAGAACCGGCCGGGCACGGAGGAGGCGCGGCTGCGCGGGGCGAGCGCGCTGAGCCTCACCGACGCGAACGTCGTGCTCGAGGGCCGGCTGCCGGGCGGCGCCCGCGGCTCGTGGTTCGTGGCCGGCCGCCGCACGTACTACGACCTCGTCGCGAACCGCATCGTGGGCACCGATCTGCCGGCCTTCGGCGACGTCCAGGCCCGCGCCGACTGGCACGTCGGCGCGAGCGGGCACCTCACGTTCGTCGGCCTGCTGAGCCGCGAGTCGACCGACGCCTCGTTCGAGGGCGACCGCGCCGGCGAGCAGGGCCTCTTCGTCACCGGGACGAGGAACGACCTCGCGTCGCTCAACTTCCGGACGATGCTCGGGAGGAGGGTGATCTCCCGGACGATCGCGTCCTTCTACCGCAACCGCGAGGACCTGGCCGCCGACGCCCGGTTCCGCGCCGACGCGCGCCGGTCGAACGCCCCGGATGACGCCGTCGGCTTCCGCGTCGCCGACGTGCAGTTCGACCGCCTGCTCGCCGTGAACGACCTCTCGCTGCGGCAGGAGCTCCTCGTCTCCGCCGGCCGGCATCTCGTCGAGGCCGGCTTCGAGGCCCACGGGCTGCGCACCGAGACGACCTGGCGCATCGCGGGGGACCGCAACCCGAACGCGGCCAACGGCTCGAGCGTGCAGGGCGGGGCGGGGCTGCCCGACGCCCTCGACTCCGCGGTCGACGCCGCCCGCCTCGGCGCGTGGGCCCAGGACCGGTGGGACCCGATCGACGCCCTGTCGCTCGAGGGCGGCCTGCGCCTCGACTGGAGCGGGGTGAACCGCCGCGCGACGCTCTCGCCGCGGCTCACGGCCAGCTACCGGATCGACGACGCGACGCGGGTGCGCGCCGGCGGCGGGCTCTTCACCCAGAGCCCGGGTTACGAGAAGCTCATCCAGTCCGACTACTTCCTCGACCTCACGGGAGGGCTCGGTCGCTCGCTCCGCCACGAGCGGGCCGCCCACGCGGTCGTCGGCCTCGAGCGCGACCTCGCCCCGGGCGTGACCGCCCGCGTCGAGGGCTACTGGAAGGGCTTTCGCGACCTGGTCGTCGGCCGCCTCGAGACCGAGGCGGAGACGGAGGCTCGCGTCGCGCGTTACGACTTTCCGGCCGCGCTCGCCGCAAGCGTCCCGACCGAGGCCCGGATCACGAGCGAGCCCGTGAACGGCGCGCACGCGGGCGGGCCTGGGGTGTCGAGGTGCTCCTCCAGAAAGCGCGCGGCGCCTGGCGCGGCTGTCCGGCGATCCTACGCCTACGCGCGGGCGCGCCGCGACGAGTACGGCCTCACGAGGCCGTTCGAGTACGACCGGCCCACGCCGCGACGCTCGTCGGCGCGTGGCGCCTCGGCGGTGGGACCTCGCGGCCACGCTGCGCGCGTACACCGGCTTCCCCCGCACGCCCGTCCTCGGCCTGCGGGTCGCCGCCGACGAGATGCCCGACGGCCGCTTCGTGCCCGCGCTCGACGCCGAGGGACGCTACGTCTACGAGACGACGCTCGGGGGAGTCGGGAACCTCGGCTCGGCCCGGCTGCCGGCCTTCGTCCGCCTCGACCTGCGGCTCTCCTGGCGGCCGCGGGGCGCGGCCGGACGCTGGCTCGTCTACCTCGACGTGCTGAACGCGACCAACCGGAAGAACGCCGGCCAGATCGCGTCCTCGCTCGAGTACGACCCGGCCTCGACGCTCGAGATGCCGCGGCTGGTGGAGGAGCGGGCGGCCGCCGTCCTTTCCTGCCGTCCTTCGGCGTTCGCTCGCTTCTGACCCGTCGCGCGGCCGGGGCGCCCGGATTCGGCGTGCTGGCATCGGCCGGGGACCGGGGACGCCAGGAGGCTCTGGCATGAAGCGGATCGCGGTGACCGGGGCGAGCGGGTTCGTCGGGCGGCACGTCGTCGAGCACGCCGCCCGCGCCTCTACTCCACGTCGGGATCGTCCGGTCCGACGGCGCCGCGCAGGCGATCTCGCGCCTCGGCGCCCACCCGGTCGTGCTCGTGGGCCGGGATCCCGAGGCGCTCCTGCGCGCGCTCGAGGGATGCGAGGCCGTCGTCCACCTCGCCCAGATCGGCGCGGAGCGGGAGGGCAGACCTACGAGAGCGTGAACGTGGGCCTCACCGAGCGCGTCGTCGAGGACGCGCGCCCGCGCGGATCCGGCGGGTCGTCTACTTCTCCGGCCTCGGCGTCGCGCGCTACGGCCAGCGGCCGCGCTCGTCCCAACCCCTACTTCCTCTCCAAGAAGCTGGCGCGGAGACGATCGTCTTCCGCTCGGCCTCCCGAGGGAATCGTCTTCCCTCGTACGTCGTCGGACCGGGCGACGCCTTCGTGCCCATGGTGCTGCGCGCCTGGAGGGCGGCGAGATCGAGCGCCCCGGGAGACGGCTCGTACCACTGCAGCCGATCGCCGTCGCGGACGGCGGCGGCGATCCCCTCGCCGCGCTCGCCCGGCCGGCGGGGCGTTCCCGACGTGTTCGACCTCGTGGGGCCCGAGCCGGTGACGTACGCGAGGCTCCTCGAGCGCGTGGCGGCCGTCGCGCGCGCGCAGGGACGGCCGGCCGACTCCGCGTCCGCGAGATCGCCATCGCCGAGGCCGAGCGCGCCGCGGCGGCGGCTACCAGGGGATGCTGCCCGGTGGCTCGACTGCCTCCTGTGCGACGAGGTCGCCGACGCCGAGCCGCTCGAGGCCCTCCTCGGCCGGCCCTGACCGGCCTCGACGCCGCGCTCGGCACGGCCGTCGAGCACGCCGCGCCGGCCGGGGTTTGAGACCGTGACGGCGCTGGAGTAGGCTGTGCGACCCATGCGCCTCGGATCACCGACCACATCGACTGCGCCCACCTGCTGCCCGGGCACGCGAAGTGCGGCCGGCTGCACGGCCACACCTACCGGGTGGAGGTCGTGGTCGACGGGCCGCCGACCGGCGGCATGGTGATCGCCGACCTCAAGGCCCAGGTCCGCTCCGTGCTCTCACGTTACGACCATCGTCACTGGAACGACTTCCTCGACTACCCGACGGTCGAGAACATCTGCCAGCGCCTCGCCGACGACCTCGCGGAGAAGCTCGCGTTCCCGTTCTCGATCCGCGTCTACGAGGGGAGCACGCCAAGTGGGCGAGACGGGCGCCTCGCCGAAGGCCGCGGCGGGGGTCGATGATAAGGATCGACGAGTCGATCCACCCGGCCGACCTGCGCCCGGCGATCGACCACGTCTGGGCGCTGTCGGCGGAGAAGATCCGGGCTCTCGAGAAGACCTGGAACGCCGAGGACGGGGCGCCCGTCTTCACGCTGCGCGGGCGCTACGCACCGCCCGCGGCTGGACTGGACTGGACGCAGGGCTTCCAGTTCGGGGTCGGCGATCCTGCGAGTTCGACACGCCACGGGCGAGCAGCTCCTTCCTCGACCTCGGCCGCCAGCGGACCTTCGCCCACATGGCCGCCCACGTCACCCACATGGGCGTCCACGACCACGGCTTCAACAACTGCACGTGGGGGCGCTGCGGCGCCTCGTCCTCGAGGCGGTACGAGCCGGAAGGCCACGGCGCGCCCTGTGCGAGCTGGCCCTGAAGGCGAGCGGGGCCGTGCAGGCCCGGCGCTGGACGCGCACCTTCGACGGCGGCGGCTTCATCTACTCGTTCCAGCAGCCCCCTGCTCGCTGTTCGCCGACACGATGCGGACGCTGCGCGCCCTCGCGGTCGCCCACCGCCTGGGCCACGCCCTCCTCGAGGAGGGCGACCGGCCACGGTGTCGCTGCTCGAGCGGCTGCTGCTGCACGCGCGCACGACGGCCCGCTTCGCCGTCTTCCACGGCCGCGGCCAGGACGTGTGGGACGAGCCGGGTCGCCCGAGAACCTGTTCGACCGGGTCGACGGCAGCTACCGCTGCCCGGCCACGCAGCAGGGCTACTCGCCGTTCACGACGTGGACCCGCGGCCAGGCCTGGGTGCTCCTGGGCTACGCCGGGGAGCTCGAGTTCGAGACCGTGCTGACGCCGAGCTCGAGCCGTTCGGCGAGCGGGACGAGGTCACGAAGTTCATGTTCGAGGCGGTGCGCGCGATCGCCGCGCACTACGTCCTCGTGACGCCTCCCGACGGCGTGCCGTACTGGGACACCGGGGCGCCGGGCCTCGCCGCGATGCCGCGCCACCGCGAAGTGCCGGCCGATCCGGAACGACACGAGCCCGTCGACTCGTCGGCCGCGGCGATGCCGCCCAGGGCCGCCTGCTGCGCCTCGGCCGCTGGCTGGGCGCACGGCGAGGGCGAGGACGGGCGGCTGCTCTTCCAGGCCGGGCTCACCGTGGCCCGCACGCTGTTCGCGCCGCCGTACCTGTCCGAGGACCCGACCCACCAGGGGCTTCTGCTCCACCGTCTACCACCGCCCGAACGGGTGGGACTACGTCCCGCCGGGCCGGAAGATCCCCCTGCGGCGAGTCGGCGCGGTGGGCGACTACCACGCGGAAGCCGGCCCTCCACGTCCAGCGGCTCGCCGAGCAGGGTCCCCTACTACCTCTTCGGCCCTTCGGAGCCCCGGTGAGGCGGCTCGCCCTCGTCACGGGCGGGACGCGCGGCATCGGGCTCGGGATCGCGCGCCGGCTCGCCGCGGGCTTCGACCTCGCGCTGTGCGGCGTGCGGGAAGAGGATGTCGCGCCCGTCCTGCGCGAGCTGGGCGACGGCGGGATCGACGTGCGGTACTTCCGCGCCGACCTCGGCGACCGCCGGGCCCGGCGGCGGCGTCGAGGGCCTTCGCGCGATCGGCCGGCTGCACGTGCTCGTGAACAACGCCGGCATCGCCCCCTCGGTGCGGGCCGACGTCCTCGACGCGAGCGAGGAGAGCTTCGAGCAGCTCCCTGCGGGTGAACCTCAGGGGCCCTATTTCCTGACCCAGGCCCTCGCGCGCTGCTGATCGAGCAAGAAGGACCGCGGCGCGGCGTGGGCCGGGGCGATCGTGAACGGCCGAGCGTCCGTCTCGGCGACGGTCGTCTCGACCGCGAGTACTGCGTGAGCAAGGCCGGCCTCGCGATGGCCTCGCAGCTGTGGGCCGTGCGCCTCGCTCCGCACGGCATCCCGGTCTACGAGTCCGGCCCCGGCATCGTCCGCACGGACATGACCGCGGGCGTCTGCGGCGTACGACGCCCTCATCGCCTCCGGTCTCGTCCCGCAGCAGCGCTGGGGCGAGGCGGAGGACAAACACGTCGTGGCCGCCCTCGCCCGCGGCGACGCACCCTACTCGACGGGCGCCGTGATCGTGGTCGACGGCGGGCTGACGATCCCGCGACTCTAGCCGCTCCCTACAGGGCTCGGCCTCGCGCGCGACGAGGGCGGCAAGGCGCGTCACCGCCCGCGTGACCGGGCCGACGCGGCCGTCGCCCACCGGGCGGCCGTCGATCGCCACGACCGGCAGCACCTCGCGCGAGACGCTCGTCACGAAGGCCTCGTCGATCGACGCGAGCTCGGCGCGGATGCAGCGCGCTCGTCGACGGCGGGGGCCGCGGCTCCTCGAGCACGACCGAGCGGGTCACGCCGCGAAGCGCCCGCTCGCCTTCCGTCCGCAGGGTCTTGTCCCTCACCGCGAAGAAGTTGCTCGACAGCCCCTCGAGGACGGCGCCGTCCTCGCCGACGAGGAGCCCTCCTCGACGCCGCCGGGCAGCGATGCGGTAGACGCTCTGGGCGGTGGCGATGAACCCGTGTCCTTCGCGTGCGGGTTGTCGCGGCGGACGTCGACCGTGACGCACGACACGCCGTCGTCGTAGGCGGCCGCCGGCAGGGGAGCGAACGGCTCGACACCCACGAAGAGCCGCGGGGGCGGGTCAGGCGCAGCCGCGACTCGGCGTGGCCGGTCGCGTCGAGCGCCGCGGCGACCGCGGCTCGCGCCGCGCCCGATCGTTCCCGCGCCGCCCTTGAGGGCGACCGACTCCTCCAGTCGGCGGAAGTGGCTCTCGAGCCGCAGGACGCCGCCCGCCGTAGGTCCGCAGGGTCGACAGGCCCCTCGGGGGCGCTCCGCGGCGAGGGCCGCGAGGCTCGGGTGGCGCGACCCAGAGGGCACGCGCCGGCGCCTGTCGCCTCGAAGCTCGCGACGCGCGTTCCCCGTTCGCCACCGGCCGATCATCGCAGATCGGGGGCCGCCCGAGGCGACGGGCCGTCCTCTTGCTAGACTCCGCCGGTTGGATCAAGGAGCTGCCGATGAACCCTGCCCGCGCGACGCTCCGCACCTCCGCTCTCTTCCTCTCCGTTCTCGCTCTCTCTGGAGCCGCCATGACCTCCGAGGCCGCCACCCGCATCGAGAAGAAGCCCTTCGGGCCGCCGCCGGCGAGCGCGTTCCCCTGTTCACGCTCTCGCGCGAGGGCGCCCCACCGTCGCGATCACGAACCAGGGCGGCTTCATCGTCTCCATCCTGGCGAAGGACCGCGCCGGCAAGGTCGCGGACGTGGCCCTCGGCTACAAGGACTTCGACGGCTACACAGAAGGGGAAGGACTTCCTCGGCTGCCTCGTCGGCCGCTACGCGAACCGCATCGCGGGGAGTTCGGCCTCGACGGCAAGGCCTACACCCTCGCCCTGCCAACGGGCCGAGCCACTCCGGCGGCCCGACCGGCCTCCATACGCGCCTGTGGGCGCCGAGAAGGTCGTGTCCGGTCCCGACGGCCGAGGCCCTCGAGCTCGTGTGCGTCGCCAGGACGGCGAGGAGGGCTACCCCGGCACGCTCACCGCGAAGGTCGTCTCGCTGCGGGCCGACGGGGGCCTCGTCATCGACTACTCGGCCACGACGGACGCGCCGACGGTCGTGAACCTCACGAACCACGCTACTTCAGCCTGGCCGGCGAGGGCGAGGGGACGATCCTCGGCCACGAGCTGCGAAACCGAGTCGACGTCTTCACGCCGGTCGACCCGACGCTCATCCCGACGGGCGAGATGAAAGGAAGAAGGTCGAGGGCACGCCGTTCGACTTCCGCAAGCCGACGGCGATCGGCGCGCGGATCGAGGAGAAGGACGAGCAGATCGCGCGGGGCGGCGGTTACGACCACAACTACGTGCTGCGCGGCAAGGCCGGCGAGATGCGGCTCGTGAGGAGGTGGTCGAGCCGAAGAGCGGCCGGGAGCTCGAGGT
The DNA here is from genome assembly GCA_046331285.1 of Vicinamibacteria bacterium. Classification (GTDB taxonomy): domain Bacteria; phylum Acidobacteriota; class Vicinamibacteria; order Fen-336; family Fen-336; genus DATBSL01. Next base: position 59,211 of record JAXLRD010000030.1, on the reverse strand, counting down.
CTACACGACCGAGCCCGGCATCCAGTTCTACTCGAGGCCTTCCTCGACTTGTCGATCACCGGCAAGAGCGGGAAGCTACGTGAGCGCGGCGGCTTCTGCCTCGAGACCCAGCACTACCCCGGACTCGCCGAACCGCCCGGAGTGGCCCACGGTCGTCCTGAAGCCCGGCCAGACCTACCGCCACCGCGACGGTCTACCGCCTGACGGTCGCGAAGTAGCCCGGCCTCGCGGTCGACCGCTGATCGCGAGCGGCCCCACCAGGACGGCCGCGCACGGACGCGAGCCGCCCGCGAGGGCGTGGGGAATTCTTCGCCCCCACATCAAGGAACGCCAGAACCAGCCGTAGGCTGACCGAATGCTGCGCCCAGTCGCTCTCGCTCATCGAAGGCGCGTACCCTGGACGGACGCCGATGCGGCTTGCTCAGCCCGATCGCGGAGGCAGGCAGAAGGCCGGCCTGTTGCGTTCGCACGTCCGAACACGTCTCGTCTGCGCTCTCGCGGGGGCCGACGGGATGCGGGGATGCGAGCGTGGTGAGCTCGAGCCTCCGACTGGCTGCCGTCGTCGGCGTTCTTTGAGGAATGGGGGAGACTCCGCCCCCTATGACCCTGGCTGGTGCAGGCTGCGGCCAAAGGATCGGCCCTGGCGAGCAGCCTTAAGTTGCACCCCGAAATCAGTGCCTAATCGACTGTTCGCTCAAGAGACTTGACAGGCGGGCATAATCCTGACCATGTGAGCTAGGGGACTTGGGCGGGACGCCCGGGCCAGGAGCATCACGTGGAAAGATCATCGGTATCGACCTCGGGACGACGAACTCGGTGGTGGCCGTTCTCGGGGGCGACAGCCCAGCCGTCATCACGAACCCGGAGGGCGGGCGGACGACGCCGTCCGTCGTCGCGTTCGCGAAGGGCAGCGGGGAGCGGCTCGTCGGCCAGGTCGCGAGCGGCAGGCGGTGACGAACCCGGAGAACACCGTCTACTCCATCAAGCGCTTCATGGGCCGCAAGTACGGCGAGGTCTCCGAAGAGCAGAAGATGGTCCCCAAGGTCGTCGAGGCCTCGAACGGCGACGCCCGGGTGTCGATCGAGGAGCTCTGCCGCCCGAGGTCTCCGCGATGATCCTCCAGAAGATGAAGGACGCCGCCGAGCAGCATCCTCGGCGAGAAGATCCACGAAGGCGGTCATCACCGTCCCCGCCTACTTCAACGACTCCCAGCGGCGGGCCACGAAGGACGCCGGCCAGATCGCCGGCCTCGAGGTGCTGCGCATCGTCAACGAGCCCACGGCCGCGTCGGCCTCGCCTACGGCCTCGACAAGAAGAAGGACGAGACGATCGCGGTCTACGACTTCGGCGACGACACCTTCGACATCTCGATCCTCGGGTCGGCGAGGGTGTGGTCGAGGTGAAGGCCACGAACGGCGACACCCACCTCGGGGGCGACAACCTCGACCAGCGCGTGATGGACTGGATCGTCCAGGAGTTCAAGCGCGAGCAGGGGATCGACCTCTCGAAGGACAAGATGGCGCTCCAGCGGCTGAAGGAGGCGGCGGAGCGGGCGAAGATCGAGCTGTCGACGACGATGGAGACGGAGATCAACCTCCCCTTCGTCACCGCCGACGCGTCCGGCCCGAAGCACCTCAACCTGCGCCTCAGCCGGGCGAAGCTCGAGCAGATCACCGAGGACCTCCTCCAGCGGACGATGGGGCCGGTGCGCCAGTGCCTGAAGGACTCCGGACTGCAGCCGGGTCAGATCGACGAGATCGTGCTCGTGGGCGGCTCGACGCGCATCCCGAAGGTCCAGCAGATCGTGAAGGAGTTCTTCGGCAAGGACCCCCACAAGGGTGTCAACCCGGACGAGGTCGTGGCGGTCGGCGCCGCGATCCAGGCGGGCGTCCTCTCGGGCGAGGTCAAGGACCTGCTGCTCCTCGACGTGACGCCGCTGTCGCTCGGCATCGAGACGCTGGGCGGCGTCATGACGACGCTCATCGAGAGGAACACCACGATCCCGAGCCGCAAGAGCGAGGTGTTCTCGACCGCGTCCGACAACCAGACCCAGGTCGAGATCCACGTGCTCCAGGGGGAGCGGCCGATGGCGGGCGACAACCGCACGCTCGGGAAGTTCCAGCTGACCGGCATCCCGCCCGCCCCGCGCGGCGTGCCGCAGGTCGAGGTCACCTTCGACATCGACGCGAACGGCATCGTGAACGTCTCGGCGAAGGACCGGGCCACGGGCAAGTCGCAGGCGATCACGATCACGGCGAGCTCCGGCCTCGCCAAGGACGAGGTCGAGCGGATGGTCGGCGACGCGCAGTCGCACGCCGAGGACGACAAGAAGAAGCGCGAGGAGATCGAGGCCAAGAACGGCGCCGACACTCTCGTCTACAACACGGAACGGACCCTCGCCGAGACCAGGGACAAGCTCTCGGCGAGCGACGTCGAGGAAGCGGAGAAGGCGCTCGAGGCGACCCGCAAGGCCGTCCAGGAAGGCGGCAAGGAGCGCATCGAAGCGGCGGTGGCCGACCTGAAGAAGGCGTCGCACAAGCTCGCCGAGACGCTCTACAAGCAGGCCGCCGGGCCGCAGGCCGGCGGGCCCGGCGGCGGGCCAGGCGCGGCGGGCGGCGGCGACGACGTCATCGATGCCGAGGTCGTCGACGGGAAGAAGTAGCCCATGGACGCGTACGAGGCCCTCGGGGTGAAGCGGACGGCCAGCCCGGCGGAGATCCGCCGGGCCTGGCAGCGCCTGTCGCGCGCGCTCCACCCCGCCCTCAACCCGGGGGATCCCGCCGCGGCCGATCGATACGTGGAGGCCGAGCGCGCCTTCGCGGTCCTCTCCGACCCCCAGAAGCGGGCCGCGTACGACCGCGGCGAGCGGCCCGCGGTCGCGGTCGCCCCCGCGCCGAGCGGAGGCTTCGAGGGCTTCGACTTCTCCGCCCGCGTGCGGGTCCAGGCGGTGGGCTTCCGCGAGCTGTTCGACGCGGGCCGCCCGGCCGGCGACGAGCTCCACCCTTCGCGCGGCGAGGACCTCGAGCAGTCGACGCGGCTCACGTTCGAGGAGTCGATGACGGGAGCCGTCCGCCGCCTGCACCTGGTGCGCTTCGAGGCCTGCCACGGCTGCGGGGGAGCGGGCGACGTCGCCTGCGGTCCCTCGCCGTGCCCGCGCTGCGGGGGCGCCGGCACCGTGCGGGGCAGCCGCGGGCACATGATCTTCTCCCGCCGCTGCGCGTCGTGCGACGGCACCGGGCAGATCCGCCGCGCGGTCTGCCCGCGCTGCGCCGGCGAAGGCCGCCTCGTCGCGAGCGAGTGGCTCGACGTGCGGATCCCGCCCGGGGTCGGGCACGGCAGCGTGGTGCGCCTGCCGGGAGCGGGAAACGTCGGGCGGCGGGGCGGACCGGCCGGCGACTTCGTGCTCACCGTCGAGGTCGAGGACCACCCGGACTACCGGCGGGAAGGCGACGACCTGCACTGCTCCGTCCCCGTCGGCCTCGTGCAGGCCGCGCTCGGCGGCCACGTCGAGGTGAAGGCCCTCGACGGCCCGATCACGATCGAGATCCCGGCCGGCACCCAGCACGGCCAGCGCTTCCGGCTGCGGAAGCGCGGCGTGCCGAAGCCGGACGGCGGGCGCGGCGACCTCTGGGTCGAGGCCCGCGTGGTCGTGCCCGCCGTCACCGAGGACCGCGGCCGCGCGCTCCTGCGCGAGCTGCAGCGGGTCCTCGACGAGTCAACCCCCGCGGCCACGCCCGCGGGCCGAACGGGCAGGAGCTGAAGAGATGCCGCGGGGAAAGAGGGCGGGCGCGGAGGCGCCGAAGCCGGGCGGCGGCGGCGGCGGCGCGCGCTACTACATGATCAGCGTGGTGTCGAAGGCGTACGGCATCCACCCGCAGACGCTGCGCCTCTACGAGCGGGAGGGCCTCCTCAAGCCCTCGCGCACCGAGGGCAACACGCGCCTCTACTCCGAGGACGACCTGCGGCAGCTCGAGGTCATCCTGAACCTCACGCGGGACCTCGGGGTGAACCTGGCCGGTGTCGAGATCGTCATGAACATGCGCCGTCGCATGGAGCAGGTCCAGCAGGAGGTCAACGAGTTCGTCGCCTGGGTCAGCGAGGAGCTCGGCCGCGCGGCGCAGGAGGGCTGGCAGGAGCGGCTCCAGCAGGCCCTCGTGCGGCTGCCCCCGACGCCTCTCGCGCGCGCGTCCGCGGCGGGGACCTCCGAGGCACCCGCCGAAGCCGGGGCCGTGCCGCGGTCCGCGGCCGCGCGGGGCGGGAGCGAGACGTAGCGGGACTATAATCGTCCTCTTCCGAGAGGAACGAGTGGCGGCCGCGCGCAAGAAGAAGGCGAAGGACCCGGCGGGCGAGGGCGAGTCGGAGCCCGCGCGGGAGCGGGCCTCCGTCGACGCGCTGAACGTCTACATCCGGGACATCGCCCGCTTCAAGCCGCTCACGATCGACGACGAGAAGGATCTCGGCCGCCGCATCCGCGAGGGCGACCAGGAGGCCATCAAGCGCCTCGTCGAGTCGAACCTGCGGTTCGTCGTCCACTACGCCAAGCGGTACCGCGGCCTCGGCCTCGCCTACATGGACCTCATCCACGAGGGGAGCCTCGGCCTCATCGAGGCCGCGAAGCGCTTCGACCCCGACCGGAACGTCAAGTTCATCTCGTACGCGGTGTGGTGGGTGCGCCAGGCGATCTTCCACGCCCTCTCCGAGCACTCCCGCGTCTTCCGCCTGCCGCAGAAGCTCTCGGGCCAGGTGTCCCGCCTCTCGACCGCGCGGGAGAAGCTCAAGGCCGAGCTCGAGCGCACGCCGACGACCGAGGAGCTCGCCGCGCACACCAAGCTCTCGACCGAGGAGGTGGAGACCCTCCTCCTCGCGGCCGGCGACGACGTGTCGCTCTCGGCCGCGGTCGGCGAGGAGGGCAGCCTCGAGCTCGGCGACACCCTCGAGCAGGAGACGATCCCGTCGGTCGAGCTCGAGATGATCCGCACCTCCTTCGAGCGGCGCATCCAGTCGATGGTGGGCGACCTCGACGACAAGGAGCGCGAGGTCATCCGCATGCGCTTCGGCCTCGACGGGGAGGAGCCGCGGACGCTGCAGGAGATCGGCGAGACGATGGGCCTCAGCCGCGAGCGGATCCGCCAGATCGAGAGCCGGGCCAAGGAGAAGCTGCGCCGCAGCCGGGAGGCGCAGGGCCTCCGCGGGTACCTGAACTAGAGGTCGCGCGATGAACCCCGCCTGCGAGCGGTGCTCGGGCACCGGATTCGAGATCGTGACCCGCGACGGCCGCGAGTTCGCCCAGCCGTGCTCGTGCCGGCGCTCCGCCTCGTCGTCCGGGGCGCCCGCCGGCGCCACCCGCATCCCCCCCCGCTACGAGCACTGCTCGCTCGCCACCTTCGAGCCGGGGAACCCCTCGCTCTCGGCCGCCCTCGAGAAGGCGATGGCCTTCTGCTCCGGCTACCCGCACCTCGGGCCCGACGAGGGGCTCGGCCTCCTCTTCTCCGGCGACAACGGCGTCGGCAAGACCCACCTCGCCGTCGCGGTCCTGCGCGAGCTCGCCGAGGGGAAGGGCGCCCGCGGCCAGTTCTGGGACTTCCACGAGCTCATCCGCGAGATCAAGTCGTCCTACGACCCGGAGACGAAGACGACCGAGCTCCAGGTGCTCGAGCCGGTCGTCGAGATGGACGTGCTCCTCCTCGACGACCTCGGCGCGTGGAAGATGACGGACTGGATGAACGACACGCTGTTCTACATCCTGAACAGCCGCTACATGGCGAAGCGCCCCACGATCATCACGACGAACTACCAGGATGTCACGCGCGAGGAGGCGATCGCCGCCGACTCGCTGCGCCGGAAGGAGTTCCTCGTCGAGCGGATCGGCCAGCGCCTCCGCTCGCGGCTCATGGAGATGTGCCTCGTGGTGCGCATGCAGGGCGCCGACCACCGCCAGGCCCGCCAGCAGGCGAACCAGGTGGCCCTGCGCCGCTGACCCGATGCCCTCCCGGAGCGAAGACGGCCGACGGCCCGCCCGCGCCGGCGCCGAGCGGCGCGCCTCGCGCCGCGAGCGCGTGAGGCGGCTCTGGGCCGCGCTCCGCGCCGAGCGGGTGCCCGCCCTCGCCGTCGCGTTCGCCGTCGTGCTGGTCGCGGGCGGGCTTCTCGTCCACTCGCTCGAGAAGGGCGGCAACCCGCAGTTCCGCCGCCCGTCGGACGGGCTGTGGTGGGCGATCGTCACGCTCACCACCGTGGGCTACGGCGACGTCTACCCCGTGAGCGGGGCCGGCCGGCTCGTCGCGGGGGCGATGATGGTCGTCGGGGTCGGGCTCGTCGGGACGTTCACGGCGAAGATCGCCGCGGTGCTCGTGGAGCGCCGCATCAGGGAGGGGCGCGGCTTGGGTGAAGCGCAGCTGTCGGGACATCTCGTCGTCGTGGGATGGAAGGCGGACATGCCCGAGCTCGTCGAGGGCCTGCTGCGGGCGCAGCCGGACCTCGAGCCGGGCCGCGTGCTGCTGGTGAACGCGGCGGGCGAGGCCGCGAACGAGGAGCTGATGGCGCGCTTCCCCGGCCTCGCCTACGTCCACGGCGACACGGTCGACCCGAGCGTCCTCCGGCGCGCCGGCGTCGACCGGGCCCGCCGGGTCGTGGTCCTGGCCGACGAGTCGGCCGCCCGCTCCGACCAGGAGACGGACGCCCGCACCGTCATGACCGTGATGAACGTCGAGAGCCTGGCCCCCGAGGTCTACACCTGCGCCGAGGTCCTCGGCCGCACGTTCGTCGAGCAGCTCCGGGTGACGCGCTGCGACGAGGTCGTCCTCTCGCGCGGCCACGCGCGGGCGATGCTGCTGTCGGCCTCGGCGGCCACGGGCCTCTCCCCCCTCGTCGAGCGGCTGCTGACCCCGGGGGCCGGCCTCGCCACCGTGCCGGTGCCGGACGCGTTCGTCGGCCGGCCGTTCGGCGAGCTGGCCGAGCACCTGCGGCGCGAGAACGGGCGGCTCGCGATCGGCCTCATCGAGAACACCGGGCACGCGATCGCCATCAAGCGCGAGGCGCTGCGCGCCGCGCAGATGACGGAGGACGTGTCGCAGCTGCTCGACAACCTCCGGGCCGTGCAGGAGATCGTCCCCAACCGGCCGGTCCTGAACCCGCCGGCCGACTACGCGGTGCCCCGCCACGCGCTGGCCGTCGTGCTCGGCGGCGAGGCGCGCCCGTGACCGCGGCGCCGCGCGGCGTGCTCGAGGCGTGCCCCCTCTTCGAGGGCCTGCCGAGAGAAGCCCTCGAGGAGCTCGCGCTCGGCGCTTCGCTGCGCGCGGTGCGGGCCGGCGAGACGATCATCCGCGAGGGCGAGGAGGGCGACACCCTCTTCGTCATCGCCGAGGGGCGGGTCCGCACCGACAAGCGGACCCCGTCGGGCGACCCGTGGACGGTGCGCTTCTACGAGAAGGGCGGGGTCTTCGGCGAGGTCTCGCTCCTCGACCGGGTGCGCCGCTCGGCCACGGTCGTGGCCGAGACGGACGGCACCGTCCTCGTGATCGAGCGCGAGCGCTTCCTCGCGTTCGGGGACCGCCACCCGGCGGCCGGTCTCGTGGTCACCCGCCGGCTCGCGGAGCGGCTCGCCACGCGCCTGCGCCGGGCGAACGAGGACGTGGTGACGCTCTTCTCGGCCCTCGTCCACGAGGTCGAGCGGAAGCTCTGAGGGCCGTCAGGCCTTCGTGCTGAGGGCTCCGAGGAGGCGGCTGGCGAGGACGGCCGAGGTGCCGGTGAACCGCAGGCCGAGGAGCTGGCTCCCGTCGGCCACGGCCTGCCGCCAGCGGACCTCGGCCGACAGCGCGAGGTTCGTCGAGCCCTCGAGGCCGTAGAGAGTCACCCGGACCGAGTCGCCCGGGCTCGCGGACGCCCACGGGATGCTGACCCGGCAGCCCTTGGCGCTCACGTCCACCATCTCGCCGGCGACCGCGCCGTCGCGGCCCTCGACCGCCACGTCGACCCGCATCACGAGGGGCCGGCGCACGCGGCGGCGCTTCTCGGTCCGGTCGACGGAGCTCAGCCAGCCGGTGATCTTGTGGACGACGGAGACGATCTCCTCCGGCGCCACCGGCTTCGCGAGGTAGGCGGCCGCCCCGCGGGTGATCGCTCCCGAGAAGCTGTCCATGTCCGCCTCGTAGGCGAGCACGACGACCGGCACCCCGACGAGCGCGGCGTGGGCGCGCAGGTTGGAGAACGTGGCCATGCGCTGCTCGCGCCGCGAGCTGTCGTCGAGGACGACGATCTGCGGCGGCACGATGTCCGGCATGGCGAGCAGCTCCGATTCCGTGCAGGCCGCGACCTCGAGCCCGCCCCGCATCAGCACGGACTCGAGCCAGGCCCGGTCGGGGGAATCGGGCCCGACGATCAGGGTGTAGCGATACCCCGCTTCGGCTTCGCTCACGGCCAGGCCTCCCGCCGGCGCCGCGTCAGGCCCGGACGCGGTCCTTGAGCCGGCGCAGCGTCTGCTCGACGTCGATGATGAGGGCCTCCGTCGTGCTCTCGAGCTGGTCGAGGCCGCGGTGGAACTGCGCGTAGTCGGCCTGGCCCGGCTCGTCGGCCTCGGTGAGGTTCTCGAGACGCGCCGCCCACTCCATCAGGCTCTGCAGGCTCGCCTCGCCATGCGCGTCCATGTGGCCCGTCTCGGTGTGGCCGAGGTCGAGGCCGCGCAGGAACGCGCCGATCTCGCGGCGGCGGTGCCGCGCCCGCTCGACGACGCCCTGGAAGGTGCGCTGGATCTTCGTCCGCTGCGGGACGAGCGGCTCGATGTTGCCGCGGTCGAAGCGGTCGCGCGCCCACGACAGGACGCGGGCGATCTCGTCGCGGTCGCCGGGGAACTCGCCGGCCGGGCGGCGCGCGAACACCTCGGCCACGGCCTCCTCGTCGACGTTCGGGTGCTCGGCGGCGGACCAGCCGCGGAAGAGGTACTGGATCTCCTCGACGCGCTGCGTGCCGCCGGGCAGGAGCAGGTCGCCCGGGGCGAGGATCTCGCCGTCCGGGCCGCGGCGGATGAGCGTCTGGCGCCGCGAGCCCTTGCGGCCCTTCTTGTCGGGCCGTCCCGACTTGAGCGTGAGGCCGGGCTTCACGACGATGCCCGGCTTGCCGGGGGCCGGGCCGCCGGCGGCGACCGGCGGTGTCGCCGGCGCGCCGGCCTTGCCGGCCGGCTCCGGCTTCGCCTTCTTCGGCGCGGGGGCGGGGGCCGCCTTCGACTTCTCGGACGGTCGTCCCTTCGCCGCGGCCGCCGGCTTCGCGCTCTTCGCCGGCGCGGCCTTGGCCGCCTTCGCCTTCGCGGCGGGCTTGCGCGCCGGCTCCTTCTTCTTCGGCCGATGCTTCGCGGGCTTCGTCTTGGCCATGGCCTGCTTCGCCCTCCTCAGGGCAGGAACGCCGCCGGGCGCCCGGCGCGGGCGTGAGTGCATAGCGCGCGTCCGCGGGGCTCCGTCGCGAAAGTCTTGACGCTCGGTGCGAGGGGGATGCGCTCTTTTTTCCCGACCGCGGCCCGGCTCGCGCACACGCGATCCGAAGTCGGTCTGACGTAGGGCAACGAGAAGATCCTCCGGGCAGCGGCGGCCCGAGAGGCAGTCTACCACGCGAGGCCGGGCGGCCCCGCGCCGGAACGCTCTAGGCGCTCACGGGCAGATCGAGCTCATCCCAAGGGAGATCCATCCCCATCTCGGCCTGCCGGAGGAGCGTCTCCTGGTCCTCGATCGAGCGGCGCGCGATGCGGCGGCGGGTCTCGTCTCCCGGCCCGGGGGCCACGAGGAGGCCGACGACCATCCCGACCGCGCCTCCGAGAAGCGCGACTCCCACGTAGGTGCTCGTCCGTCGAGCCACAGTCATGACTGCTTCACTCCTCCTTCCGGAGAGCATGCAAACCACGTGCCCTGGCGGGAAGTGCGGTCGAGTCATCATCTTTCCCGGGAATCGCGCCAATTCCGGGCCTTTCTCTGAACCCTTGTATCCAACGAAGAGTAGAGCGTGTCCATCCTGCCGGAGCAGTGTGACCTGCCGGCGACATTCGAGACACGGGGACGGCCGCGATCCGGCGGGCGCCTCAGCGGAAGACCCGCTCGGCCTCGGCCAGGTCGGCCACGCGCCGGGCGAGCTCGAGAAGCGGGTCCTGAATCCTCTCGAGGTTCGTCAGGATCGCCACGACGGTGCCCGAGTCCGGCCTCAGGTACAGGATCGTGCTGACCTGCTCCTGGCCGCCGACGTGGCTCGCCTCGCGGCGGCCGCCGTAGCGGTTGACCGCCAGGCCGAGGCCGAAGCCGGTCGGGCCGCCGCCCCGCAGCCGCTGCGGAGCGAGCATCCGCTCGAGCTCCGGCCGGGCGAGGAGGCGCCCGGACAGCAGAGCGAGGCCGAACCGCGCGACGTCCGGGGCCGTGCCGACGAGGCCGCCGCCGGGGACCTTGTAGCTCACGTCCGCCAGATCGGAGTTCGCGAGCTCGCCGGCCGGGCCGCGGACGTAGCCGCTCGCCCGGTGGGCGAGGAGCCGGCGGCGGCTCTCCGGCTGAGTGCTCGCCATGCCCGCGGGCTCGAGCACCAGGTCGCGCAGGACCTCGGCGAACGGCCGGCCCGCCGCGCCCTCGGCCGCGCACCCGAGCAGGACGTAGCCGTACGTGCTGTAGGTGGTGGCGGTGCCCGGCTCGTGCGCGAGCGGGTCGTCGGCGAACAGCGGGAGCGCCTCGGCCACGGCGCCGAAGGGCCGCGTCTGGGGGCGCTCGCCCGGCCGGTAGCCGCGCACCCCGCCCTGGTGGCACAGGAGCTGGCGCGCGGTGACCGGCCACGGCTTCGCCGGGTAGGCCGGGCAGTAGCGCCAGGCCGGCGCGTCGAGGTCGAGGCGGCCCTGCGCCGCGAGGCGCAGCACGGCGACCGCGGTCATGGGCTTCGACACTGACGCGAGGCGGAAGACCGTGTCGGGCTTCGCCTTCACCTCGTTCTCGACGTCGGCCCAGCCGAGGGCGGTCTCGTAGAGGAGCTCGTCGTCGCGACCGAGCGCGATCGAGAGGCCGGGGACGCCGAGGCGCGTCATCTCGGCGGAGACGAGCGAGCGAACCGCGTCGGTGACGCGCGGGTCGAGCCCCCGGGCCGAGGAGATCTCCGGGAGGCGGACGGCCGGCGGCGCCTGGGGCGCGGCGGGCGGGGGCTGCGCGGGCGCGGGTGCGGCGGCCGCCCCGAGGACGCCCGCCAGCAGGAGGACCGCCGCCCGCCGCCCGCTCAACGGCGCGTCACTCCAGCCAGTCGCGGTCGCGCAGCTTCCTCGGCACGTACTCCTCGGTGATGAAGCTGATGCCCCGCCGCGAGAGGGCCTCGAGCTCGAACTTCAGCCCGCTGCGCCCCATCTCCTGGATCTCCCGCTGCCAGTGCGCCTTCTTGAACCACGGGTAGGCGAGCATCTGCTTCGCGCGGTTCTGGTCGGTGTCGTCCATCTTGATCGCGACGTTGGCCGGGATCTGGTACTTGTCCTTGTCGAAGGACGACAGGCCGATGAACCGCGCGTCGGGGACCGCCATGCGCATCGACTCGTAGGCCAGGTTGATCGAGCCCTGCTTCATGACGCTGAAGATGTAGAAGCCCCAGGGGTCGTTGTCGACGAGCACGTAGACGGGCAGCTTCAGCTCGCGGTGGAGCCGCTGCACCAGGCGCCGCACGCCCCGCGGCGGCTGGCCCCCGCCCTGCACGATGATGCAGCTCTCGCGCTTCCAGAACTTGTCCTCGTTGAAGCGCGCCCAGACCGCGTCCTTCTCGATCAGGAGGACGTACTTCGCCTCGTGCTTGCGGAAGCCGATGACGTTCTCCTCGACGATCGAGGGCACGGCCCAGCCGCCGGAGCCCATCCGCCGCAGGTCGATCGTGTCGCCGGAGTCGGTGATCGTGACCGGGCCGACCATCGAGCCCTTGCGGGCGGCGAAGAGGTGGAGCTCCTCGCGGAGCGCGTCCACCGTGACCTCGAGGTCCTCGATGATCGGGTCGGACTCGTCCTGCTCGTCGAAGGTGTTCTGCCGCGTGTCCCCGATCGTGTGCTTCGTCATGTAGTAGAGGTCGCGGATGCTCGTCGTCTTGCCGGCGTCGATGAGCTCCTTGCACGCCTCGCTGACGAGGAAGGTCTGCATGAACTTCTTCGCCATCGAGACGTTGAAGAAGTAGCGCTTCTGCTTCTGGCTCCCGAGCTCGACGAGCCGCCGCTTCTCGCTCCAGCTCACGTTCGCGAGGGAGCGGACCGGGATGTCCACGAACGGGTTCTTCCCCGACTCGACCGCCCGCAGGACGCTCTCCGCGAGCTTCTCGATCTTGGCGGCCGTCTTCTTCGAGACCGCGTCCTTCCGCGCCGCCATCTATTCCTCCTCCGCCTCGGCCGCGCGGCGCTTGGCCTTCGCCTCGCGGGCCTCCTGCTCGGCCGCCTCGCTCTCCTGCTCCATCTCGGCCGCGGTCACCTGGCGCGCGACCCTCTGGAACTCCCGCTTGATCGGCCCGGGCTTGCGCCCCGTGATCCGCCCGATCGCGGTCGCCACCTCCTCGATGTAGAGCTCGAAGATGCTCCGCCGCTGGGCCTGGTAGTCGGCGGCCTTCCGCTTCCGGATGAAGGTCGCGAGCTTGCGGCCGCACTCCTGGGCCGCGAGCTGCACCTCCTTCAGGATGTCGGGGTAGTGGGCGACGGCCTCCTTCGACTCGCTCGTGAACGGGACCCAGACCGAGGCGATGTGGACGAGGAGGGCCATCGGCCCGACCGGCAGCGACCCCTTCGGCTGGCTCAGCAGGTAGTTGCGCCAGTCGGTCCGGATGACGGCGTCGGTGATTCCGCAGGCGCCGCGCTGGAAGAGGAGCGGCACGCGGTTCGCGAACCGGAAGAGCTCGATCGACTTGTCGGGCGGCCAGCTCCCGCCGTAGGCGAGGCCCACCTCGACCTGGAACGGGTTGCCGCGGTACACCTTCGGCGGCCGCGTGACCGTGGCGATGAAGTAGTTGTGGCCCTTGATCTTCTCGACGCCCTCCTCCGCGGGGGCGTCGGGCACGGGCTCCGCGGCCGCCGCCCTGGCGCTCTTCGCGGCCTTCGGCGCCTTCTTCGCGGACTTCATGCCGGCCGAGTCGAGGTCGAGCTGGGTGTTCTCGTCGGCGCTGTCGCCCTCGCTCTCGATGACGTTCAGGAAGCTGACGAGGCCCTTGCGCATCAGCTCGTCGCCGATCGGCGAGAGGCAGTTGGTCGGTGGGCTCATGAGCTTCGTCGCCGCGATCGCCTTGTGCAGCTCCTCGGCCATCGCGCGGTTGTCGCCGAGGACGCGCGGCCGCACGGCCTTCTTTCCCCACGGCACCTTCGCGAGGATGTCGCTCGCCGCCTGCGGCGAGACCCGGCTGAACGTCGACTGCAGGAAGCCCTTCACGTCGTGGCTCTTCGACTCGCGGGCGAGGAGCATGAGGGCCCCGAGCTCGACGCCGTGCGGGTGGGGGCGGATCTCGGCCGCCTCCTTCGGCAGCTCGCTCGCCGCCCGGGGGAACGAGAGCGTCTCGTTGCCCGGGCGGTCCGCGTTCTGTCGCTGGCTCGCCGGCACGGGCCGCGCGTAGTGGATGGCCGCGTGCGGGTTCGCGAGCGCGGTGTGCTCGACGTAGCGGTTCACGAAGCGCTGGCCCTGCTGCCAGTTCGCCACGATCTCGAGCTCGACCCGCGTGCCGTGCTCGAGGTGCCACTGCGCGAGGGTCTCGTCGTGGGCGATGACGGGCTCGTTCTTGCGCGTGTCGAGCTGGATGTCGAAGACGTGGGCCGCCTTCGTCTTCCCGACCCGGCTCGTGACCCGGATGGGCTTGCCCGTCGTGATCTGGCCGTACATCGCGGCGGCCGAGATGCCGATGCCCTGCTGGCCGCGGCTCTGCTTCAGGCGGTGGAACTTCGAGCCGTAGAGGAGCTTGCCGAAGATCTTCGGCACCTGGTTCTTGACGATGCCCGGCCCGTTGTCCTGGACGATCACGAGGAAGCGGCCCTCGCCCTTCGTGAGCTCGGCGTCCCTGCCGGCCGCCTCGAGCGCGAGGTCGTGGACCTCGATCGTGAGCTCCGGGAGGATGCCGGCCTCCTCGCACGCGTCGAGGGAGTTGTCGACCGCCTCCTTGATCGTCGTGAGGAGGGCCTTCGACGGGTTGTCGAAGCCGAGGAGGTGCCGGTTCTTCGCGAAGAACTCCGAGACCGAGATCTCGCGCTGCTTCTGGGCCAGCGACTCGGCCGTGGCGCGGGGCGCCCGCGGCGCCGGCTTCTCGGGCTCGGCGGGGGGGGCGGGTTCCGGGGGCGCCGCCGGCGCTGGCGCCGGCGCGGCGGCCGCGCGCGAGCCCGCCTTCGCTCCGGCCCGGCCGTTCTTCGCCTCGGCCGCGACGAAAAGGTCCATCTGGGCCCGGCCCTTCGCGGCAGGCTTCCGTTTCCGGCTCTCCGTCTTCGCCAAGAAGTCTCCTTCTTCTTTTCTTCGCCCGAGCGGCGAGTTTAGCACCACCCCCCGGACCTCCCGGGTCCGGAAGGGCTCGTTCCGCTAGGATGGACGCCATGTCCAGCGCACGCGAGCGCGCGGAGCGGCTCGCCTCGACCGTCGTCTCCTCCCCGGCGCTCAGTCGCGTGGCGGGCCGGCTGTCCGACCTCCGCCTGCCCGGCTTCGCCCTCCGGCCCCTCCTCCGCGCGTACGTCCGCGCCTACGGCGTGAACATGGACGAGGCGGAGCGGCCGCTCGAGGCGTATCCCACGTTCAACGACTTCTTCACCCGGCGGCTCGGGCCCGGGCGGCGGCCGGTCTGCGCCGAGACCGGCGTCGTGACGGCCCCGTGCGACGCCCGCCTCTCGTCGATCGGCGTCGTGCCCCCCGACGGCCGGCTCGAGGCCGTGAAGGGCCGCGACTACTCGATCGAGGCGCTCCTCGGCTCGGCCGAGGACGCGCGGCGCTTCCGCGGCGGCGTCCACGCGACCCTCTACCTCAGTCCCGCGATGTACCACCGCGTCCACTCGCCGGTCGACGGGATCGTCGAGGCGTGGCGCTACGTGCCGGGGCGGCTGTTCCCGGTGAACGCGGCCGGCGTGCGCTCGATCCCCGGGCTCTTCGCGCGCAACGAGCGGGTCGCGGTCTTCTGCGACAGCGAGGCGCACGGCAAGGTCGCGGTCGTCCTCGTCGGCGCGGCGAACGTCGGCCGGATGAGCCTCGCGTTCGCGCCGCTCGTCACGAACCGCGGCGGGGAAGGCGTCCGCGAGGAGCCGGCGCCGCCCGTCCGCCTCGCCCGCGGGTCCGACCTCGGCGCCTTCAACCTCGGCTCGACCGTGGTGCTGCTCGTCGCCGACCCGTCCCTCGCGCCCGTCGCGCGCGCGGGCGAGCTCGTGCGGATGGGGGAGCCGCTGTGGCGCGCCTCGAGGTAGGCGTCGTCTCCGACACGCACGGCCTCGTGCGGAGGGAGGCCGTGAAGGCGCTCGAGGGGGCCGAGGTCATCCTCCACGCCGGCGACGTCGGCGAGAACGAGGTGCTGAAGGAGCTGCAGCTCCTGGCTCCCGTCTTCGCGGTGCGCGGCAACGTCGACGGCGGCTGGGCTCGGCTGCTGCCGGAGCGCCGGCTCCTCGAGCTCGGCGGCGCCTCGGTCCTGCTGCTGCACGACCGCGCCCTCGTCGGCCCGGACCCGTTCGAGGACGGGCGGAAGAGGAAGGCCAGGGACGGGGGCGACCGCGTGATCGTCTTCGGCCACTCGCACCAGCCGCTCGCCGAGTCGAGGGCCGGCGTCCTGTGGTTCAACCCCGGCAGCTGCGGCCCGCGCCGCTTCAGCCTCCCCGTCTCGGTCGGCCGCCTCACGATCGAGGACGGCCGCGTGCGCCACCGGCTCGTCACGCTCGACGCCTGAGCCGCGCGGACGCGTCGGCTCGCTCCTCGCGGCCGCGACGGACTTTCTCTTGACGAACGCGGTCGCCTTGCATAACCATATGGTTATGAATCGAGCGCCGGCGATCGCCCCGGACGCGCTCAGCCGCACGCTGGCCGCGCTCGCCGACCCGACGCGGCGGTCGATCCTCGAGCAGCTCAGCCTCGGCCCGGCCTCGGTCACGGAGCTGGCCCGGCCCTACGCGATGAGCCAGCCGGCCATCTCGAAGCACCTGAAGGTCCTCGAGGCGGCCGGCCTCGTGAACCAGTCGCAGGCGAGCCAGCGCCGGCCCGCGCCGGCTGGAGCTCGCGCCCGTGAAGGCCGCCGCGCGCTGGCTCGACGAGAGTGTCCGCGCATCTGGGAGAGTGCGCCTCGCGCACTTCGAGAAGCGCAGGGGGAGACGATGAGAGCACGCAGTCTCGGGGCCGGCATCGCCGGCATCGCCGTGAACGTCCTGGCCGTTCCCATCGACCTCGCCCTGCACGCCGCGGGCCTCATGCCGATGGGAGCGGCGATGGGCGACGCTCACTACGCCGTGGCCTTCGCGTACCGGGCCGTCCTGGCCGTGGCCGGAGCCTGGGTCGTCTATCGGCTCGCTCCCGTCCGGCCGTGGGCTCACACCTGGACGCTCGCCGGCCTGGGCGCGCTCGTGAGCGCGCTCGGCGCGGCGGCCCAGTGGGAGCTGGGCCACCACTGGTACCCCCTTTCACTGGTCGCCCTCTGCGTCCCGGCCGCCTGGGCGGGCGGGACCCTCGCCGAAAGGAGCTGAGATGGCCCTCCGCCGCTCGCGCGTCACTCCCTTCCTCTGGTACGACGGCGCCGCCGAGGAGGCGGCGCGCTACTACGTGTCCGTCTTCGGGGAGGGCTCGCGGATCGTGAGCGCCTCGCCGATGGTCGTGTCCTTCACGCTCGACGGACAGCCCTTCATGGCGCTGAACGGCGGCCCGACCTACCGGTTCAACGAGGCCGTCTCGTTCTACGTGGAATGCCGCGACCAGGAGGAAGTGGACTACTACTGGAAGGCCCTGGGCCGGGGCGGAGAGCCGGGCCGCTGCGGGTGGCTGAAGGATCGCTGGGGCCTGAGCTGGCAGGTCGTGCCGCGGGCCCTGGCCGAGTGCCTGGGCGGCCCGGACAAGGCCGGGGCGCAGCGGGCCATGGCGGCGATGCTCCGGATGGGGAAGCTCCGCGTGAAGGCGCTCGAGGCGGCCTATCGGCGGGGCGGCCGCGATTCGACTAGCATGGCTTCCGGACCGCGGCGGGGCGTTCCGCGCCGTGAAGGAGGAAGACGATGAAGCTCCGCACCGCAGGCGCTGGGTGCTCCTGGCGGTCGTCGGCGCGCTCATGCTGCTGGGCGCGCTCAACTCCGCGAACATCGCCTACCGGGGCGACTTCCGCGTCGGCGGCACGGCCGTCGGCGAGATCGCCGCGGGCCGCGAGGCCGTCGCCCTCGGCCTGAGGGGCGCGCGCGGCACGGCCGCGGCATGGGCGGCGGCGTGGGCCGCGCTCTTCCTGGCCGTCGTGGTCGGCCCCTATCGCCGCGGCGACACGGGAGCCTGGTGGGGGATCCTGGTCTCCGTCGTGGTCCTCGGGGCGGTCGCCGGCGCTCGCGTCCTTCTCACGGGCGCGCAGGCCGGGACCGGCGAGCCCGTCATACTGCTCGTGGTCGTCCTCGTCGCGCTGCTGCTCGACGTGCGCCGGCTCTCGGGCCCGCGTTGAGGCTCGTCGCCGCCGCGCTCCTGGCCGTGGCCGCGTCGCGCGCGGCGGCCGCGCCGGTCGTCGTCCGCCCGGGAACGGTCGTGCGCTGGCCGGGAGCGGGCGTCACCTCGTGCTCGGCCGGCGGCCGCGTGTTCACTCCGCTCGGCGGCGCGTGCTGGTACGCGGTCGACCTGCTCCACCGGGCCGGCCCGCTGCGGCTCGAGCGCGTGCGCGAGGGCCGGCCCGAGGCGGCGACGGTGCGCGTCGGCCCGTTCGACTACCCGGTGCAGAAGCTCACCCTGCCCCGGGGGCAGGTCGAGCTCTCGCCCGCGGACCTCGCCCGCGTCGAGCGCGAGAACCGCGAGGTCGCGAGGCTGTGGGGCCGCGACGGCGAGCGGCGCTTCTCGCTGCCGCTCACGAAGCCGCTCGACCCGCTCCCGCCGGGCGGGCGCTTCGGCAGCCGGCGGGTGATCAACGGCCTCCCTCGCAGCCCGCACGGCGGGGCCGACTACAGCGTCGCGGCCGGCGTCCCCGTCCGGGCCGCCGCCGACGGGACCGTCGTCCTCGTCGGCGACCACTTCTTCGGCGGCCGCAGCGTCTTCGTCGACCACGGCGACGGGCTCGTGACGATGTACTTCCACCTCAGCCGCGTCGACGTGACCGCGGGCGAGACGGTCCGGCGGGGAGAGACGATCGGGGCGGTGGGCGCGACCGGCCGCGCGACCGGCCCGCACCTGCACTTCGGCGTCCGCTGGCGGGCCGCGCGCGTCGACCCCGCGCAGCTCCTCGACCCCGAGGCGGTGACGACGCTCGAGTGACCGCCGGCTTGCCAGCGCCCGGCGCGCGGCCCTACGATCCTCCGCACCGTGGTGCCCCGCTGGCTCGGCCGTCGCATCCGGAACCTGTCGATCCGCGGGAAGCTCACGTTCATCGCGACCATCACGAGCGCGGTCGCGGTGGCGCTCGCCTCGGCCGCGTTCCTCTACACCGACTACACCGAGTTCCGCGAGCAGATGAAGCGGGACCTCGAGGTGACGGCCGACAGCGTGGCCCTCCTCGTCGCGCCGGCCCTCGAGAACCCGCAGGCCGGGGTCACCGCCCAGCGCCTTCTCGCCGCCGCGCTGCAGGCCCGGGAGAACGTCGTGGCGGGGAGCCTCCTCGACCGCGAGGGCACCCTGGTCGCGCCCTACGTCCGCGGCCTCTCGTCCGAGCCGCGCGATCTGCCGACGGCGGGCGTCGCCGACGGCACCCGCTTCGAGCGGGACGTCCTCGTCTCGGTGCGGCCGGTCCCGAGCGAGACGACCGGGCGCCGCGTCGGCACGATCTACCTCGAGTCCCACACCCGCGAGCTGACGGCGCGGCTGTCGCGCTACGCGGTCATCCTCGCGGTCGTCACCTTCCTCTCGCTCGCCGCCTCGCTCCTCCTCGCCTCCCGGCTGCAGCGCGTCATCTCGGGCCCGATCCTCCACCTCGCCGACCTCGAGACGCGGGTCTCCCGCCACCGCGACTACGGCCTGCGCGCGGTGAAGCAGGGCGACGACGAGCTCGGCGTCCTCATCGACGGCTTCAACGACATGCTCGGCCAGATCCAGTCCCGCGACGCCGAGCTCACGATCGCCAAGGAGGTCGCCGAGCAGGCGAACCGCACGAAGAGCTCGTTCCTCGCCAACATGAGCCACGAGCTGCGGACGCCCGCTCAACGCGATCATCGGCTACAGCGAGATGCTCGAGGAGGAGGCCGACGAGCGCGGCATCCCCGACCTCGCCCCCGACCTCGCCAAGATCAAGGCGGCGGGCCGGCACCTCCTCACTCTCATCAACGACGTGCTCGACCTGTCGAAGATCGAGGCGGGAAGGATCGAGCTCTTCGTCGAGGAGCTCGACGTGGCGGCGGTCGTGCGCGACGTGGAGAGCACCATCCGGCCGCTCGTGGAGCGGTCGCACAGCTCGTTCGACGTGGCCTGCCCGGTCGACGTCGGCGCGATGCAGGCCGACCTGACCCGCGTCCGCCAGATCCTCTTCAACATGGTGAGCAACGCCGCGAAGTTCACCCAGCACGGCCACGTGCGGCTCGAGGTCGTCCCGGTGAGGGCCGAGGGCCGCGAGTGGATCGAGTTCTCGGTGGCCGACACCGGCATCGGGATGACGCCGGAGCAGCTCGGGCGGCTCTTCCAGTCGTTCACCCAGGCCGACGCCTCGACCGCGCGGCGCTACGGCGGGACGGGCCTCGGCCTCGTCATCAGCCGGCGCTTCGCCGAGATGATGGGCGGCGACATCCGCGTGCAGAGCGAGCTCGGCAAGGGCTCGACCTTCACGGTGCGCCTTCCCCGCGGAGGACCGGCGCCGGCCGCGTCGGCGGGGACGCGCACGGCCTTCCTCGCGCCGGCCATGGAGCCCGCGCCGCGCCCCGCGCCGGCGCCCGCGCCGGCGCGCCCGTGCCGGCGCCAGCAGCAGCCCCCATGCCAGTACCCCCGCCCGCCGCGCCGGCCGCGCCGACGCCCCCTCCCGCGGCCTCGCCGTGGGCCGCCGCGCCGTCGCCCGCTCCGCTCCCGCTCCTGTCGCCCCCGCGCGCCCGTCGGGCCGCGACCCCCTCCACCAGCCGGCCCTCCTCCCGACCGTGCTCGTCGTCGACGACGACGCGGCGGCCCGCGACCTGATCGCCCGCGGCCTCCAGAAGGAGGGCTTCGCGGTCCTGACCGCCGCGTCCGGCGAGGAGGGCGTCCGCCTCGCCCGCCAGATGCGGCCCGACGTCATCAGCATGGACATCCTCATGCCCGGGATGGACGGCTGGACGGCACTCGGCCTCCTGAAGAGCGAGCCGGGGACCGCCGGCATCCCGGTCGTGATGGTCTCGGGCGTCGAGGACGGCGACATGGGCCTGAGCCTCGGCGCGGCCGACTACCTGCAGAAGCCCGTCGACCGCGAGCAGCTCCTGGCCACCCTGCGCCGCTTCCGCGGCGCGAACGAGCGCCGGCCCGTGCTCGTCGTCGAGGACGACGACGTCACGCGCGAGCTCGTTCGCCACGCGCTCGAGGACGAAGGCTGGATCGTGGCCGAGGCCCGCAACGGGAAGGACGCCCTCGAGAGCCTCGAGCAGTCGGTGCCCGCCCTCGTGGTCCTCGACCTCGTGATGCCGGAGGTGGACGGCTTCGAGTTCGTGGCGCGGCTCCGCGCGTCCGAGCGGACGCGGCGCGTGCCGGTCGTCGTGCTCACCGCCCGCGAGCTGACGGCGACGGAGCACACGCGCCTCGACGGCCACGTCCGGCGCGTGTTCCAGAAGGGCTCGTTCTCCCGCGAGGAGCTCACGACCGAGCTGCGCCGCCTC
This sequence comes from Vicinamibacteria bacterium, assembly GCA_046331285.1. Lineage (GTDB taxonomy): Bacteria > Acidobacteriota > Vicinamibacteria > Fen-336 > Fen-336 > DATBSL01. The sequence continues at coordinate 38,321 of JAXLRD010000030.1, read as the reverse complement.
CTCGCGAGCCCGCGGCTGTAGGGAGGCGGTCGGCGCCCGGTCGGCTAGGACCGGCCGACGAGCTTGTCGATCTTCGCGAGCAGCTGCGGGAAGTCGACGGGCTTCGTGTCGTAGTCGTCGCAGCCCGCGGCGATCGCCCGCTCGCGGTCGCCCGACATCGCGTGCGCCGTCAGGGCGATGATCGGCACGTGCGCCGTGGCCGGCGAGGCCTTGAGGCGGCGGGCCGCCTCCCAGCCGTCGATCACCGGCAGGCTCATGTCGAGCAGGACGAGGTCCGGCGTCTCGCTCTCGGCCATCAGCAGGCCCTGCATCCCGTCGGCGGCCATCAGCACCTCGTGCCCCTTGCGCTGGAGCCGCCGCGAGAGCATGTCGCGGTTGAGGTCGTTGTCTTCCACCAGGAGGATGCGGGCCATGGCGGGCCCACGGTAGCGCACTCGGGGGGCCGGCTCAACGCGGCCGGCCCCCGGGAGGCCGGGCCGGGCCGCCGATGGTAGGCTTCCGCCGTCGGAGGTGAGCGTGGCGCTGGAGCCGGGGGCCAACGCGGGCCCGTTCCGCATCGTCGAGCCGCTCGGGAAGGGCGGGATGGCGTCCGTCTACCGCGCCCACGAGGAGGCCCTCGAGCGCGACGTCGCGCTGAAGGTGCTCCCGCGCGAGTTCCTGCACGACCCCGACTTCGTGAAGCGCTTCCAGCACGAGGCGAAGGCGATCGCGAAGCTCGAGCACCCGAACATCGTCCCGATCTACGCCTACGACATCGACAAGGCCGAGGGCATCCCGTGGATGGCGATGCGGCTCGTCGGCGGGGGATCGCTGAAGGACCTGATGCGCCGGGGGCGCCTGCCGTTCGAGCGTTCCGTCCGCATCCTGCGCGACGTGGCCGCGGCCCTCGACTACGCGCACTCGAAGGGCGTCGTCCACCGGGACGTCAAGCCGCCGAACGTCCTCCTCGACCCCGAGGGGCGCGTGTACCTCGCCGACTTCGGCATCGCGAAGATGCTCGAGGCGAAGGCCGGCCTCACCGCGACCGGCATGATCACCGGCACCCCGCAGTACATGGCGCCCGAGCAGGCGACGGGCGGGAAGATCGACCGCCACGCCGACGTCTACGCGCTCGGGATCATGGCCTACGAGATGTTCACCGGCCAGGTGCCCTTCGCCGCGGACACGCCGGTCGCGATCCTGATGAAGCACGTGCAGGAGCCGCTGCCGCTGCCGCCGCGGGACTCGGTGCCCGAGGGGCTGATGCGCGCGGTCCTCAAGTGCACGGCGAAGAAGCCGGAGGAGCGCTACGACTCGGCCGGCGCCTTCGTGGCCGCCCTCGAGGCCGCGCTCTCGACCCGCACGGCGATGCTGGCCGACGTGCCGACCCTCGGCGTGCCGCCTCACGAGGCGCCGACGCGTCCCGGGGCGGCGCCGACCGCTCCCGCGCGCCCCGTCGCGCCCACCGTGGTGACGCCCGCGCCGGCGCCCGTGCCGCCGACGGTCCTCGCCGGCCGCGGCGCTCCGCCCCCGCCCCCGCCTCAGCCCCGGGCCCTCGTGGCGACTCCGGCCGCGGCCCCGGGCCGCGTGTCGGGCGGCCTCGCGCTCGGCCTCGTCGCGGGCGGCGTGGCGGTCCTGGGCCTCGCGGCGGTGGTCGCGTTCTTCCTGCTGCGGCCCTCGCCGGCGCCGTCGGCCGCGCCGTCGGTCACGCCGTCGGCCACGGCCGTCACCGACGTCGCCACGCCGGCGCCTCCGCCCGCGCCGGAGGCGCCTTCCCGGCCGACGCCGGTCGGCCCGGGGCCCGCGGTCACGGCGGCGCCCGCGCCGACGCCCACCGCGGCGCCGTCCGCGCCCGTGCCGCGGCCCACGCCCCTGTCGGCGACGCCGGCTCGTCCCGCGGCGACACCCCTGCCGACGCCCGTACCGACGCCGACACCCGCGCCGGCCGCCCCCGCGGTCGACCCGCAGGTGACGGCCCTCGTCGCCGCGCTCGGCCAGGCCGACTCGGGCGCGCGGTGGCGGGCGGCGCAGGCCCTCGGCGCGATGCGGACGGACGCCGCGCCGGCCGTGCCGGCGCTCGAGCGCGCGCTCTCGGACCGCGCGAGCGAGGTGCGCTGGCGGGCGGCCGAGGCGCTCGGGCTCGTCGGGGCCCCGGCCCGCGGCGCGGTGCCGGCGCTCGCCCGCGGCGTGTCCGACCCCGACCCGCTCGTGCAGACGGAGTCGGTGAAGGCGCTCGGCCTGATGGGTCCGGCCGCCGGCGGACGCCGTGCCGGCCCTCGCGTCGAAGCTGGGCTCGAGCGACGTCTCTCTCCGTCGCGAGGCGGCGCGGGCCCTCGGGCGGGTCGGACCGGGCGCGTCGAGCGCCGTCTCCGCGCTCGCGTCCGCGCTCTCCGACAAGGACAAGTTCGTCCGTCGGGAGGCCGCCCTCGCCCTCGGGAAGATCGGACCGTCCGCGCGGGAGGCCGCGGGCGCTCTCCAGAAGGCGGCGAAGGACTCGGAGATGCTCGTGGCTCAGGCCGCCCAGGGCGCCCTCCAGGCAATCGGGAACTGATCGCGCAGCGAGACTTGCGGGCCGCGGGTGAGCGGCCTCACGGGCGGGACGGGGCTTGCAGGGCGGGGTATGTTCCTTGCTAGAGGGAACTCGCGAGAAGGCGGATCGTCCTTCCTCGAGCGGGAGGTCGCGATGACGCGGATGTGGCGGAGTGCGGTGGTGCTGGGCCTCGTGACGCTGGCCGCTTCGGCGGCCCGGGCGCAGGACCCGGACACGGCGGGGAGCCGTGGCGAGAAAGTGGACGGCTACGCCGAGTGGCGCGCCGGAGACTGCCTGCTGGTCGACGGCCAGAAGGTCTGCCCGGCCCCGGGGATGAAGTTCAAGGGCGAGGGCGAGGCGAAGAGCTTCGACCGGGTCCCGCTCGGATACGAGGTCAAGGCGCAGGGCCAGCGCCTCGCCGACGGTGTCCTCCGCGCGATCAAGGTCGAGGCGAAGCCGAACGGGAGCGCCCTCTTCGAGGGCGACGTCAAGGCCGCGACCGACAAGGCCGAGCAGCGCGCCCGGGAGAAGGGCCGCTTCCTCGAGGGGGAGGGCGCGCAGGAGACGAGCGTCGGGCGGCTCTTCACCGAGGGCCCGCAGGTCGACCGCGTGCGGCGGATCGTCGACGGGCTGCTGCCCCCGTACATCGACCCCTCGGCCGTGCGGGTCTACGTCATCGAGAACAAGGAGTGGAACGCCTTCGCCATGGGCAACTACTCCATCTACGTCTTCAGCGGCCTCCTGAACGACATGGACGACGACGAGGTGGCGATCGTCCTCGGCCACGAGATCGTCCACGCGAGCCACGAGCACTCGCGCAAGCAGTTCAAGCGCGACATGATCGTCCAGCTCATCACCCTCGGCGTCCTCGGGGCCACGTCCACGATCGACGACGAGAAGAAGCAGGCGATCGCCGGCCTCGTCGTCCTCGCCGCGTCCTCGGCGTACCGCAGCGGCTACGGGCGCGGCATGGAGGACCAGGCCGACCGGGTCGGCCTGCGCTACGCCTACGAGGCGGGCTACGACATCACGAAGGGCCCGCGCCTGTGGAACCGCTTCGCCAAGAAGTACGGCGAGGGGAACAAGGCCGTGAACTTCTTCTTCGGCGACCACTCGCTCTCGGCCGCCCGCGCGGCGAAGCTCGAGAAGGAGATCGCGTTCAACTACCCCGACGGACCGAAGTCCGGCGGGCCCGCCCGCGACGCCCGCGGCCCGGCCCCCGCGCCGCCGATCGTCGCGTCCCAGCGGTCGGTGACCGTGGCCATGGTCGGCCCGGTGGGGACGACGGCGCAGCCGGCCCCCGCCGGCGCGCAGGCCCTCGCCGCGACCTCCCCGGCGCCCGCGCCGCGGGCGTCCTCGGGCGGCGCCACGCGCACGGAGATCCGGAAGGGGATGACGCCGGACGAGGTGAAGAAGGCCCTCGGCGAGCCGCAGGCCGAGGTCGTCTTCGGCGACAAGACGAAGTGGACCTACCGCGACCTGGTGGTCGTCTTCGAGGGCGGCAAGGTGGTGGACGTCCGCTTCTAGGAGGCGCCTTCGCTCAGCCGCCCGGCCCGCGGCCGCCGTCGGGCCGGGCGGGAGCGAGGACCGCGCCCCTCACGTACTCGACGATGTCGCGGCGCAGGGAGTCGACCTCCTCGCCCTTCGCCCGGCGCGCCTCGATCTCGCGGCTGCACTCGGCCACGATCGCGCGAAGGCGGGCGACGAGCTCGAGGCTCCGCGGCTGCCCCGCGGCCAGAGCGGAGAGCGCCTCCCACTCGGCGTCGGGCACGACCTCGCCCCCGCCCATCCCTCGGTCGACGAGGCCGAGCAGACGGTCGATCAGCAGCTGCCTCCGCGCTCCCGGCGGCGCCGCGGCGCCCATGGCGGCCGCGGCTACTTCCCGGCCTTCTTCGGCACGCCGAGCTCGGCGAGCCGGGCCGCGATGTCGGCGCCGGCGGTGTCGACCTTCACGTCCTTGTCGATGTGCAGGATCTTCCCGTCCTTGCCGATGTAGAAGGTCCAGCGCTTGGCGAGCCCGACGACCGGCATCAGCACGCCGTAGGCTTCGGCCGCCGTCTTCTCGGGGTCGGCGAGGATGGGGTAGTCGGCCGACAGCGACTGCGCGAACTCGGTGTTCTTCTTCGCGTCGTCGACGCTCGCCGCGAAGTACGCCACGTCGAAGGCCCGGATGGCATCGCCGCTCTCACGGAGCGACTTGCACTCTCTCGTTCAGCCGCCGGTGAAGGCCTTGGGGAACCAGGCCAGCACGACGACGCGCTCGGCGCGGTGCTCGGCCAGGCCGTGCGTCCGGCCGTCCGATCCCGGCAGCGAGAAGTCGGGGGCCGGATCGCCGGCCTTCAGGTCCGCCGCGCGCACGCCGGCGCACGACAGGAGCAGGCCGAGCCCGGCGAACAGCGGGAATCGCCGCATCTTGCGTCCTCCTCTCCGGGGATCGAGACGGCATTATCCCGGGGGCGTGGTCGCGGGGTCAACGCTCGCGAGCCCACGTCCGCGCCCCGGCCTCCCTCGATCGGAAGCGCGGGCCGGTAGAATGCGGACGCTTTGACCCGGCTCGTCTCCCGGATCGCGCGCGCGGGCTTCGCCGTCGCGATCGCCCTCCTCGCCCTCGCCGTCCTGCGCTGGCCGCCCGTCGCCGCGGAGGCGCCCGTCGACGTGCGGGCGATGGCGCTCGCCCTGCCCGCCCTCGGCTGCGCCGTCGTGGCGGCCCTCGCGGCGCGCCCGGGCTCGAGCCCTTCCCGATGGCGCCCCGCGCTCGCCGCGCTTCTCGTCGCGGCGACGCTCCTCGCCGCGGTCGTCGCGCGGCGCGGGCCGGCCGGCCTCCCGGCCGAGGTGAGCGGCCCCGACGGCGTCGCCCTCCGGACCGGGCCGGGCGCCGTCGAGGTGCTTGGCCGCGACCTGCGCGACGTCGTCGACGGCCGCCGCGCCGCGCTGCGCTGGGCCGGGGAGCTGCGCGTGCCGGCCTCCGGCCGCTACCGCCTCTCGCTCGCGGGCCGCGGCCGCGCGTCGCTCGCCCTCGCCGGACGGCCGCTCCTGGCGGGCGAGGGCGACCCCCTGGCCGTGAGCGCCGACGTCGGCCTCGCCCGCGGGCCCGTGCCGATCGACGTGCGGCTCGAGAGCGTCGGCGCGGGCCTCCGCCTGCGCCTCGTCTGGACGCGGCCCGACGGCCGGACCGAGGTCGTCCCGGCCCGCTACCTCGGCCCGCCGCGCCCCGCGTGGTCGTGGCGGGCGACCGACGCGCTCGCCCTGGTCGTCGCCGCGCTCGCCGGCCTCGTCGCCTGGCTCGCGCCGTGGGACGCCGCGCGCCGGCCGCCGCTGCCGCGGCCGACGACCTGGCCGGAGCTCGGCGGCGTCTCGGCGGCCCTCGCCGCCCTCCTCGTCGTCATGAGCTGGCCGCTCGCCCGCGACCTCCTGCACACCGGGCCCATGGACCGCCCCGACGGCCGGCTCAACGCCTGGATCCTCGCGTGGGCCGGGCGTGCCCTCTGGACGGCGCCGTCGCGCGTCTTCCAGGCCCCGAACTTCCATCCGCTGCCGGACGCGCTCGCGTTCTCCGAGAACCTGCTGCTGCCGGGCTTCCTGCTGGCGCCGGTCGAGGCGCTCCTCGGCCCCGTCTTCGCCTACGACGTCGCCCTCCTCGGCTCGCTTCTCGTCTCCGGCCTCGGCGCGTACCTGCTCGTGCGGCGGGCGAGCGACGATCGGCTCGCCGCCTTCTTCGCCGCGGCCTACTTCGCCGCCGGCCCCCACCGCTGGACGCGGCTCGCGCACCTGCACGCGCAGATGACCGCGTTCCTGCCGTTCGCCCTCCTCGCCCTCGACGCCTTCTGGCGGAGGCGCACGCTGCGGCGCGCGCTCGTCGTCGGCCTCGCCCTCGCCGCGCAGGGCCTCGCGTCCGTCTACCTCGGCGCGATCACCGCCGCCGCGCTGGCCGTCGCGACGCTCGTGGCCGTCTTCGGCGGCCTGCGCCCGCGCGAGCTCGCGCGGCTCGCCGCCGGCCTCCTGCTCGCGGGCGCGATCCTCGCCCCCGTCGCCCGCCCGTACCTCCGCATGCGCGAGTTCCAGGGCCAGGAGTTCACGCTCGAGACGGTCGCGACCTTCGCCGCCTCGCTGCCCTCGTACGCGGCGGCCGGCACGGCGTTCTGGGGCGGCGTCTCGCAGCGGCTCGTCGACCCATCGACCGTCCGCGACACGCTCTTCCCCGGCCTCGTCGCCCTCGGCCTGGGCGTCGCCGGGATCGCCGCCGCCCCCCGCCGCTACCGGGCCGTGGGCGTCGCCGCGTCGGTCGTGGCGCTCGTCTTCTCGCTCGGCCCCGACACCGCGTTCTACCGCTTCCTCCACGAGAACGTCGTGCTCGTGCGCGGCGTTCGCGCCCTCTCGCGCTTCGCCCTCATCCCGACCCTCGCGCTGTCGGTGTTCGCGGGCCTCGCCCTCGCCGGCCGGCGTCGGCTCGTCGTCCTCCTGGCGATCGCGCTGGCGATGGTCGAGTCCGAGAACCTGCCGCTGCGCCTCGCGCGCTACGACGGGCCGCCCGCGGCGTCGCGCTGGCTCGCGGGGAAGGAGGGCGCCGTCCTCGTCCTGCCGCTGGGGGAGGACGACACGCGGGCGATGCTCGACTCGCTCGCGCACGACCGGCCGCTCGTGAACGGCGACTCCGGCTTCGTGCCGCGGCCGTTCGACCGCGCGCTCGAGCTCTTCGCCTACGGCCTCTCGCCCGAGGGGCTGCGCTTCCTGCGCGCCGTCGGCGTGCGCCACGTCGTCGCGCCGCCCCGCGCGGCGTTCCCCGGCTTCGCGCCCGACGCCGACTGGCCGGCCGGAGTGCGCGAGGTCGCGCGCTTCGAGCGCGAGCGGGTGGCCGAGGTCGAGGCGGGCGACGCGGCAACGGTCGTGGCGCCGGGGGAGCCCGTGCCGACGCGGTTCGCGCCGGAGGGCCTCGTCGTCGTGCTGCCGGAGCCGCGCCTCGTGGGGCGGGTCGCGTTCGAGGCCTCCGACGCGGAGTGGCTCGCCTCTCCGCGGGTGGAGGTCTCCGCCGACGGCGTCGCGTGGGAGCGGGTCGAGGCGACGTCGAGCCTGGCCGACGCGGCCCTCACCCTCTGCCGCGAGCCGCGGCACGGCCGCGGCGAGGTGCGCTTCGCGCCGCGCCGCGTCCTTGCCCTGCGCCTCGACCCGCGCCTGCCCGCCCGCGGCGGCGCGCTCGAGGTCTCTCCGTAGCTCAGGCGCGGCCCCAGTCGAAGAAGCCGAGCGCCTCGAGCGCGGCCCGCAGCTCGGCCGTCCGGGCCGGGGCGAGCGGCGCGTGCGGCGGGCGCGGCGGGCCGACCTCGACGCCGATCATCCCCATCGCCGCCCTCGCCGCGGCCATGTAGCCGAAGCCCGCGAGGAGGCGCACGAGCCGCGCCGAGCGCAGCTGCAGGCCGCGCGCCGTCTCGAGATCGCCCGCCGCGAACGCGCGGCGGAGGCGGTGGTAGAGGGGCGCCGCGAAGTTGTAGGTGCTGCCGACCGCTCCCTTCGCCCCGAGGGCCAGCGCCGCGAGGTGCCACTCGTCGACGCCGTAGGGCACGTCGAAGGCGCCGTCGGCCGCGCTCAGGCAGAGCTGGTAGCTCAGGAGGTCCCCGCTCGTGAACTTGAGGCCGGCGAGCGTCGGCACCCGCGCGGGCGCGCGCTCGAGGAAGTCCGGCATCGACAGGCTCACGCCGGTCAGGGAGGGGATGTCGTAGAAGTAGAAGGGCAGCGCGGGCGCGGCTTCCGCGATCCGCGCGCAGCAGTCGACGAGCGCCTCGACGTCGGGCGGCCGGAAGTAGCTCGGCGACACCGCGGCGATCGCGAGCGCGCCCTGGGCCTGCGCGTGGCCGGCCATCGCCCGCGCGTCCCCGAGGGCGTTCGCGCCCACGTGGACGACGACGCCGATCCCGGTGCGGCGCCCCTCCTCGAGCCACGCCTCGGCGAGCGCGCGCCGCTCGTCGACCGAGAGCGAGTGGCCCTCGCCGGTCGTGCCGCCGACGAAGGCGAAGCCGACACCGTCCGCGCGGAGGGCCGCGGCCTGCCGCGGCACGACGTCGAGGCGGAGCGCGCCGTCCGGGTGGAACGGCGTGTGGACGGCGGCCACGAGCCCGTGGAGGGGGCGGGTCGGCTTCATCGGGATTCACCCTCGGCCAGCCGCTCGGGGCGGGGCCGGATGAGGAGCACGAGGACGACGGACAGGAGGGCCGGCGCGGCGAAGGTCCCGAAGATCGCGCCGAGCGGCACGCGGGCGTCCCGCAGCGCGCCGAAGCCCCAGTCGGCCAGCCCGCCGCAGCCGATGCTCACGAGGTTCATGACGCCGTAGCCGGTCGCGCGCAGCGAGGGCCGCACGACCTGGCAGAGGATCGGCATGTTGTTCGCGTCGAAGAGGCCCCAGCCGAGGCCGAAGACCACGAGGAAGCCCACCGCCCCCGCGAGCGAGCCGGCGTGGCCGAGGCCGAGGATCGCGGGCGCGATGAGCAGCATCCCGAGGGCGCTCGTCCGCGTGCGGCCGCGCGGGCTCGTCCGCATCCATCGGTCGGCGAGGACGCCCCCGGCCGCGGCGCCGAGGATCGCGGCGAGCTGCCAGTAGAGCGTCGCCGAGACGCCGGCCTGGCCCTGGCCGATGCCGAACTCCTGCTTGAGGATCGCCGGCATCCAGTCGCGCACGATCCAGCCGGCGAGGGCGGGGAGCGTGAAGTAGAGGACGAGCAGCACGAAGGAGGCGTTCGACAGCAGCTCGCGCAGGGCCGCGCCGGCCGGCGGGCGGTCGCCCGCCTCGCGCCGCGGCGCGTCGCGCAGGAGGAAGAGGAGCGGCACGGCGTACGCCATGCCGAGGACGCCGCACGCGTCGAACGCCGCCCTCCAGCCGACGCTCGGGCTGTCGGCCGCGTACCCGCCGAACCCGCCGAGGATGACGCCGCAGTAGATCGCCACCTGGTGCAGGCCGATCGCCCGCGAGCGCGTCTTCCCGAGGTGGTGGTCGGCGACGAGCGCGAGGGCGGCGGGGATGTAGAACGCCTCGCTGACGCCCATCAGCGACCGCGTGACGAGGAGGCCGTCGTAGCTCGTCACGTGGCCCGTGGCCCACGTGACCGCCGACCACACGAAGAGGCTCGCGCAGACGACGTGCCGCCGGCTGCCGCGGTCGGCGAGCCAGCCGCCGAGCGGGCTCATCACCGCGTAGACCCACTTGAACTGGCCGAGCATGCGGCCCCAGTTCGCCTCGGTGACGATCGTCGGCACGTCGGCCATCACCGAGAACTTCATGGCCGCGAGCATCTGGCGGTCGAGGTAGTTGAGGAGGGCGACGGGGCAGAGGAGGAGCACGACGAGCCACGCCGTGCGGGTGGCGGTGGTCGCGGCCGCGTCCTCGGCATCCTGCATCGCCGCGGAGCATACGACGAGCCCGCGGGGCGCGCTCGCCTCGCCCGGCGGCCCTCGCGGTGGCGACGGCCGGCCCGTAGCCGGGCCGGCCGTCCCGCGGGCGACGAAGCCCGCTACACCCCCGCGAACTGCACGCCCTCGAAGACCAGCGTGGGCGTGCGGTTCGACGAATACGGCCAGGGGTCGTTGCCGACCGCCGCGAGCCGCTTCAGCAGGTCCATCATGTTCCCGGCGATGTTCATCTCGCCGATCGGCTCGGCCTTCGCCCCGCCGCGGATCATGAACCCCTGGACCCCGAGCGAGTAGTCGCCGGTCGTGCCGTTCGAGTTGCCGCCGAGGAAGCCGGTGACGAGGATGCCCTCGCCCACGTCCTTCAGGATCCCGGCCTGCGACTTCGGGCCGAGCGTCCACACGAGGTTGCTCGGGCCGCCGGTCGTCGGCTCCATCTTCAGCTTCTTGCCGTAGTAGGTGTCGACGAAGAACGTGCGCAGGACGCCCTTCTCGAACACCGGCCGCTTCCGCGCGGCGAGGCCCTCGCCGTCGAAGAGGCGCGAGCCGAAGGCCTTCGGCAGGAGCGGGTCGTCGGCCACGTCGAGGAGAGGGCTGCCGATCGCCTGGCCGGCCTTGCCCTCGAGGAACGAGCGCTTCTGCTGGAGCGCCGCGCCGGAGAGCGGGCCGGAGAGGCCGCCGAGCAGGCGCCCGGCGGCGCGGTTGTCGACGACAAGCGTCATGACGGCCGAGGGCGCCTTCTTCGAGCCGAGGCGCGCGAGCGCGCGCTCGGCGGCCTCGCGGCCGACGCCCGACGCGTCGGGCAGATCGCCGACGAAGCGCGCGCCGCCGAACGCGTAGTCCTCGGGCCGGCGCCCGTCCGCGTCCTTGACGCTGACGGAGGCGGAGGCGAAGAAGACGGTGTCGACGCGCGCGCCCTCGAAGCCGTTCGAGGCCACGCGGAAGGTCTCCGTCCGCGTGTCGTCGACGCCGGTGGAGACGGAGAGGATCGCCTCGCTGCCCTTCACCGCGCGCGCCGACTCCTCCAGGCGCTGCGCGGCCGTCCGCCGCGCCTCCGGCGTCACCGTCGCGTACGCCGGGTCCTCGAGCTGGAGGTCGACCGACGAGCGGCCCCGGTAGAGGGCCGGGTCGGGCAGGGAGCGGAACGGGTCCTCGGCGAGGGCTCGCGTCATCGCGACCGAGTCCGAGATGAAGGTCTCGAGGGCCTCCGGGCGCAGGTCGGACGAGGACACCTGCGAGTAGCGGCCGTCGACGAAGAGCTGGAGGGTCAGGCCCCGCGTCGTCGCCTCGTTGATCTTCTCGACCTTGCCGTCGCGCCACTCGAGGCTGACGTTGCGGGAGCGGCTGACGGTGGCCGCCGCCTCCTTCGCCCCCTTCGCGAGGGCCGTCTTCATGGCGGCGCGGGCGGTCTCGTGCACGTCGTCGTTCCGGGTGGTGGCCATGGCGCGCCTCCTAAGCCTTCTTCGCGCTGCCGCCGACCGTGATCGACGCGACGCGCACGGTGGGGATGCCCTGGGAGACGGGGACCGACTGGCCGTTCTTGCCGCAGGTCCAGCCGCCCTCGTCGATGACGAGATCGTCCGAGACCATGTCGACGAGCTCGAGCACCTTCGGCCCGTTGCCGATGATGTTCACGTCCTTCACCGGACGCGTCAGCTTCCCGTCCTCGATCAGGAAGCCGTTCTTCACGTAGAACGTGAAGTCGCCGGCGCCGATCTGCACCTGGCCGTTCGTGAAGCGCGTGCAGTAGAGGCCCTTCTTCACCGAGGCCACGATCTCGTCCTTCTTGTGGGGCCCCGGCAGCATGTACGTCGAGCGCATGCGCGGCATCGGCGCGTACTGGTAGCTCTCGCGGCGGCCGTTGCCGGTCGGCGCGACGCCGTAGTGCTTCGCCGAGATGCGGTCGTGGAGGTAGGTGGTGAGCGTGCCGCCCTGGACGAGCATCGTCTTTCCGGCCACCGTGCCCTCGTCGTCGACGTTGATGGCGCCGCGGGCGTGGTCCTGCGTGCCCTCGTCGACGATGTTGACGAACGGCTTCGCCACCGGCTTGCCGATCTTGTCGGAGTAGATCGACACGTTCTTGCGGTTGAAGTCGGCCTCCATGCCGTGGCCGATCGCCTCGTGGAGGAGGATGCCCGACGAGCCCGCGGCGAGGACGACCGGCATCTCGCCCGCGGGGGCCGGGGCCGACTCGAAGAGGATCACCGTGTTCTTCACGCACTCGCGGACCATGCGGTCGATCCGCTCCGGCGAGTAGTAGGAGATGTCGTCGCGGGCGGCGACGTTGTAGTAGTTCTCCTCGCGCTTGCCGTCCTGCTCCGCGACGCAGGTGAGGCCCATCGTCGTCATGGGCTGCAGGTCCTCGAGGATGCGGCCGTCGGAGTCGGCGAGGAGGATGGCGCTCGACTCGTCGACGAAGTAGACGCGCACCTTGCGCACGCGGGGGTCGGCGGCCTGGGCCTTCTCGTTCACCGACTTCAGGAGCGGCAGCTTCGCCTCGGGCCGCACGTCCTCCCACCGCGTCCTCACCGGGTAGCGGCCCGGCAGCTCGCCCGACACGTGGAACTGCTGCGGCGCCGGCCGGGACGGCCCGGCCGCGATCGCGGCGGCCGTCTTCGCCGCGAGCCGCAGGCCCTCGGCCGTGAGGTCCTCGGTGAAGCCGTAGCCGGTCTGGTCGCCCTTCACGACACGGACGCCGACGCCCAGGTTCACCTCGGCGAACGCGCGGTTCACCGCCCCGTCCTCGAGCACGTAGGTGTTGCCGACCTTGTGCTGGAAGAAGACGTCGGCGAAGTCGCCGCCGCTCGCGAGCGCGGCGCCGAGCGTGTCGCGCACGAGCCCCTCGGTCACCCCGAAGCGGGCGAAGTAGCTGATCCCCGGCCGCGCGCCGGCGCCCGAAGAGGCGAGCGCCGCGGCGGGGCCGCCGAGCACGTCGGTCAATGCGACCGACCCAAGGGCCGCCGCGCCCATGCCGAGGGCGTGCCGCCGGGTGATTCCGCGATCGTCGGACATGCGTAGACCTCCCCCTGACGCGAAAGCCGCGCCTTTGGTCTGAGACGCTCCGGCGCGCCCCAGGGTTTCACCAATGAATTGGACGCGGGGCGCCGGCTACTTCGCGGTCGCGGGCGCGGCCGGCGCGGGCAGCTTCGTCGACTGCCAGAGGGCCATCTTCCAGCGGCCGCCCTGCTTCACGTACAGCTCCGTGAAGTAGAGCTCGATCTCGGTGCGCTGCCCGCCCGGCTCGATGACGATGTGCGCGGAGCCCGAGACGATCGCCGAGTCGCCGTGGACGCGCACCCTCCGGTCCCTCGGCGCGATCTCCTTGTAGAGGTACTTGCCCGACTTCAGGCCGGCGAGGAACTCCGCCTTCGTCTCGGTCACGGCGCTCGAGTGCGTGTACGTGAGGTCGTCCGTCATCATCGCCGCGAGACCGTCGACGTCGCCCTTCACCGTCAGGGCGAGCCGCGCGTCGTGGGCGGCGAGGACCGCCTTCTCGGCCGCGGCCGGCGCCGCGGCCTCGGCCGAGGCGAGCGCGGGAGCGAGGAGCAGCGCGGGGAGCACGGCGAGGAGCGTTCGTCTCATCGGGTCACCTCTCTCGGTCTTCAGTCCAGCGGGCCGCCGCACCCCGGGCAGTGCGACGGGCCCGTCCGCCCGCCCAGCCGTTCGCCGCAGGTCGGGCACTTCCAGTTCGCGAGGCGGAACACGAGCGCGAGCGCGGCGAGGGCGCCCACCGCCGGGACCCACCACGACTCGGGCAGCCGGAACGCGACGCCGGCGAAGAGCGTCGCGACGAGGGCCGCCGCGAAGGCGCGCGTCGCGGTCGCCTGGTTCGCCCGTCGCGCCGCGAGCGCCTCGCGGTGGACGCGCAGCCGCTCGCCTGTCCACTCGTCGGCCTCGGGCACGTCGCCGTCCGGTTCTCGTTCGTCCACGCGCTCGACGCGTCGGGCAGGTCGCCGACGAAGCGGGCGCCACCGCCGAACGCGTAGTCCTCGGGCCGCGCCATCCGCGTCCTTGACGCTGACGGAGGCGGGCTTGAAGAAGACGGTGTCGACGCGCGCCCTCGAAGCCGTTCGAGGCCACGCGGAAGGTCTCCGTCCGCGTGTCGTCGACGCCGGTGGAGACGGAGAGGATCGCCTCGCTGCCCTTCACCGAGCGCGCCGACTCCTCAGGCGCTGCGCGGCCGTCCGCCGCGCCTCGGCGTCACCGTCGCGTACGCCGAGACCTCGAGCTGGAGGTCGACCGACGAGCGGCCCCGGTAGAGGGCCGGGTCGGGCAGGGAGCGGAACGGGTCCTCGGCGAGGGCTCGCGTCATCCGCGACCGAGTCCGAGATGAAGGTCTCGAGGGCCTCCGGGCGCAGGTCGGACGAGGACACCTGCGAGTAGCGGCCGTCGACGAAGAGCTGAAGGGTCAGGCCCCGCGTCCTCGCCTCGTTGATCTTCTCGACCTTGCCGTCGCGCCACTCCGGGCTGACGTTGCGGGAGCGGCTGACGGTGGCGGCCGCCTCCTTCGCCCCCTTCGCGAGGGCGGTCTTCATGGCGGCGCGGGCGGTCTCGTGAACGTCGTTCGGGGTGATGGCCATGGCGCGCCTCCTACGCCTTCTTCGCGCTGCCGCCGACCGTGATCGACGCGACGCGCACCGTGGGGATGCCCTGGGAGACGGGGACCGACTGGCCGTTCTTGCCGCAGGTCAGCCGCCTTCGTCGATGACGAGATCGTCGGAAGCCATGTCGACGAGCTCGAGCACCTTCGGCCCGTTCCCGATGATGTTCACGTCCTTCACCGGCCGCGTGAGCTTCCCGTCCTCGATCAGGAAACCGTTCTTCACGTAGAAGGTGAAGTCGCCGGCGCCGATCTGCACCTGGCCGTTCGTGAAGGCGCGTGCAGTAGAGGCCCTTCTTCACCGAGGCCACCGATCTCGTCCTTCTTGTGCGGGCCCGGCAGCATGTAGGTCGAGCGCATGCGCATCGGCGCGTACTGGTAGCTCTCGCGGCGGCCGTTGCCGGTCGGCGCGACGCCGTGCGTCGCCGAGATGCGGTCGTCGTCGTGAGCGTCCCGCCCTGGACGAGGGCATCGTCTTCCCCGGCCACCGTGCCCGTCGTCACGTCGTTGATGGCGCCGCGGGCGTGGTCCTGCGTGCCCTCGTCGACGATGTTGACGAACGGCTTCATGACCGGCTTGCCGATCTTGTCGGAGTAGATCGACGTTCTTGCGGTTGAAGTCGGCCTCCCATGCCGTGGCCGATCGCCTCGTCGTGGAGGAGGATGCCCGACGAGCCCGCGGCGAGGACGACCGGCATCGCCGGCCAGGGCCGGGGCCGACTTCGAAGAGGATCAGCGTGTTCTTCACGCACTCGCGGACCATGCGGTCGATCCGCTCCGGCGAGTAGTGGGAGATGTCGTCGCGGGCGGCGACGTTGTAGTAGTTCTCCTCGCGCTTGCCGTCCTGCTCCGCGACGCAGGTGAGGCCCATCGTCGTCATGGGCTGCCAGGTCCTCGAGGATGCGGCCGTCGGAGTCGGCGAGGAGGATGGCGCTCGACTCGTCGACGAAGTAGACGCGCACCTTGCGCACGCGGGGGTCGGCGGCCTGGGCCTTCTCGTTCACCGACTTCAGCAGCGGCAGCTTCGCCTCGGGCCGCACGTCCTCCCACCGCGTCCGCACCGGGTAGCGGCCCGGCAGCTCGCCCGACACGTGGAACTGCTGCGGCGCCGGCCGGGACGGCCCGGCCGCGATCGCGGCGGCCGTCTTCGCCGCGAGCCGCAGGCCCTCGGCCGTGAGGTCCTCGGTGAAGCCGTAGCCGGTCTGGTCGCCCTTCACGACGCGGACGCCGACGCCGAGGTTCACCTCGGCGAGGCGCAGTTCACCGCCCCGTCCTCGAGCACGTAGGTGTTGCCGACCTTGTGCTGGAAGAAGACGTCGAGCGAAGTCGCCGCCGCTCGCGAGCGCGGCGCCGAGCGTGTCGCGCACGAGCCCTCGGTCACCCCGAAGCGGGCGAAGTAGCTGATCCCCGGCCGCGCGCCGGCGCCGAAGAGGCGAGCGCCGCGAGCGGGGCCGCCGAGCACGTCGGTCAATGCGACCGACCCAGACCCGCCGCGCCCATGCCGAGGAGCGTGCCGCCGGGTGATTCCGCGATCGTCGGACATGCGTAGACCTCCCCCTGACGCGAAAACCGCGCCTTTGGTCTGAGACGCTCCGGCGCGCCCCGAGTTTCATCAATGAATTGGACGCGGGGCGCCGGCTACTTCGCGGCCGCGGGCGCGGTAGCGCCCGGCGCGGGCAGCTTCGTCGACTGCCAGAGGGCCATCTTCCAGCGGCCGCCCTGCTTCACGTACAGCTCAGCTGAAGTAGAGCTCGATCTCGGTGCGCTGCCCGCCCGGCTCGATGACGATGTGCGCGGAGCCCGAGACGACCGCCGAGTCGCCGTGGACGCGCACCCTCGGTCCCTCGGCGCGATCTCCTTGTAGAGGTACTTGCCCGACTTCCAGGCCGGCGAGGAACTCCGCCTTCGTCTCGGTCGCGGCGCTCGAGTGCGTGTACGTGAGGTCGTCCGTCATCATCGCCGCGAGACCGTCGACGTCGCCCTTCACCGTCAGGGCGAGCCGCGCGTCGTGGGCGGCGAGGACGGCCTTCTCGGCCGCGGCCGGCGCCGCGGCCTCGGCCGGAGCGAACGCGGGAGCGAGGGCAGGGCGGGGAGCACGGCGAGGAGCGTTCGTCTCATCGGGTCACCTCTCTCGGTCTTCAGTCCAGCGGGCCGCCGCACCCCGGGCAGTGCGACGGGCCCGTCCGCCGCCCAGCCGTTCGCCGCAGGTCGGGCACTTCCAGTTCGCGAGGCGGAACACGAGCGCGAGCGCGGCGAGGGCGCCCACGGCCGGGACCCACCACGACTCGGGCAGCCGGAACGCGACGCCGGCGAAGAGCGTCGCGACGAGGGCCGCCGCGAAGGCGCGCGTCGCGGTCGCCTGGTTCGCCCGTCGCGCCGCGAGCGCCTCGCGGTGGACGCGCAGCCGCTCGCCTGTCCACTCGTCGGCCTCGGGCATGTCGCCGTCCGGTTCTCGTTCGTCCACGCGCTCCCCGGGAGTCCGCCGCCATTCTAGACTTGCCGCCGTGCCTCGAGTCGCGGCCGTGCGCACCTACCTCGAGCTTCCGGACCCCGGCGCCCTGCGGCGCGCGGCCGCTCCGAGCCCGCAAGCCCGCGTCGAGCTCGTGGCCGACGTCGCGCCGGAGCTCGCGCGGCGCCTCTACGTCGCCGTCGGGCGCGACTACCACTGGCGCGACCGCCTCGGCTGGACCGACGCGCAGTGGCGCGCCCGCTTCGCCGCGCCGGGCGTGTCGCTCCACGTCCTGCGCGTCGCCGACGAGCCCGCGGGCTACGTCGAACTGCAGAAGCACGCCGACGGCTCCGTCGAGATCGCCTACTTCGGCGTCGCGCCCGCGTTCCACCGCCGTGGCCTCGGCAAGTTCCTCCTCACGGCCGCGGCCGACACGGCGTGGGCCGAAGGCGCGACGCGCGTCTGGCTCCACACCTGCACCCTCGACGACCCCGCCGCCCTGCCGAACTACGTGGCCCGCGGCTTCCGGCCGTTCCGCGAGGAGCGGTACGAGGCGGACCTGCCGGACTGACGGCTACTCCGTCGCGGTGACCTTCGTCGCTCGCTCGAACCGGCCGGCCTCGCGGCCGTGGAGCGCGGCGAGGGCGAGTGTCATCATCTCGACGGGCAGCAGCTCCAGCACGGGCCGCGCGAGGTCGCCGAGGTCGGGCAGCCGCAGGGCGGGGTGGTCGGAGGCGGGACCGGCGAGGAAGGCCCGCGCGCCGGCCGCGCGCACGTCGGCCACGAGCGACGCGGAGAGCGCGCGCGTGCGCGCCGCGCCCTCGAAGACGAGGAGGAACACCGCCGCGTCGAGCATCTCCATCGGCCCGTGGCGGAAGGCCGCGCCGCTCATGCCCTCCGACGGCAGGTGGGTCGACTCCTTCGTGATGAGGCCGGCCGAGCCCGCCGCGGCCATCGAGGCGCCCCGGCCCGTGTAGTAGACCGCACGCACGCCGGCGAGCGCGTCCGCGAGCGAGTCGACGCGCTCCCGCCACGCCGCGACGTAGGCCTCCGTCGCGCCGATCGTCGGGGCGAGCGCGGCGAGCGCGGCCGCGGTGTCGCCGCCGACGAGCGCCTCGCCGAGGAAGGCGAGGGCCATCTGGGCCGCGAGGTACGTCTTGCACGAGACGGTCGCCTCCTCGCCGGCGTGGGTGAAGAGGCAGGCGTCGGCCGCCTCGGCGAGCGGGCTGCCCGCGGTGTTGGTGAGGCCCACGGTCGCGACGCCGCGCCCGCACACGACGTCGAGCAGCCGCACGATCTCGGCGCTGCGGCCCGACTGCGACTGCAGCACCAGGAGCGTCCCCTCGGCGAGGAGCGCGTCCTGGTAGTAGAGGAGCTCGGAAGACTCGACCATCGACGAGGCGTGGCCCGCCGCGACGAGGCGCAGGTGCAGCGGCGCGAAGCCGTGGAACGACGAGCCCATGCCGGTGAGGACGACGCGGCGGAAGCCGCCCGAGCGCAGCCGCGCCCCGACCGCGTCGAGCGCCGCGGAGGTCGCAAGACGCGCGTGCGTGTCCCGCAGGGCGCGCGGCTGATCGAGAACGTCCCGGAAATACGAGCCCTCGACGACGTGCAGCGCGCTCAAGTCGGACCTCCCGCGGTCGGTGACGCTACGAAAATGGTGAAGACCCGGGCGGCGTTCCGGGGTCTTTCGTCACGCCGTTCCGCAGGAAGTCTAGATCGAAAATGCAAGAGCGCGCCAAGGGTTGTCTGAGCGTTGCTCCGGGCGCGCCTAAGGGTGAGAAGTTAACTGTCCGTCGGCCAAAGAAAAACACTCGAGGCGGCTGAACCGTCGGCCGCGGCGTCGTCGTGGAAAAGTCGTTGCTCCTTTCGCCGGAATCCCGTCGCCCGGTTTGCCTAAACCCTTGATCTGCAATATCTTGGTGCTAGTGGCGGCGGGCCTACTACATCTAGTGTTTTTTCCTTGACACCCCGAGAGGGTCTTCCCGATAATCCCCTCCGCCGCTTACGGCACAGCCGAACGCGCCGGCCGGCTCGCAGGGAAACCTGCGGTGCCACCGGAGAGCTGTCACTGATCCCGCATCCGACCGAACGAGGTAACCACCGCATGTCGACCCATCCCGTGGAGAACCCGAGAGCCGAGTCACGCGCCGCGGCGCACGCCGAGAAGCGCGCGGGGCTCACTTTCCGGCGGCACTTCACGAAACCGGGACGGCATCCCTTCGACGAGGTGACCTGGGAGCTGCGCTCCGCGGTCATCAACGACGAGCGCGGGCAGCCCGTGTTCGAGCAGCACGGCATCGAGGTGCCGAGCGGCTGGAGCCAGACCGCGACGAACATCGTCGCGTCGAAGTACTTCCGCGGCCAGCTCGGCTCGCCGGAGCGCGAGGGCAGCGTCCGCGGGCTCATCGCCCGCGTCGTCGACACGATCCGCGTCTGGGCCGAGGCGCAGGGCTACTTCGGGAGCGCCGAGGACCTGCAGGCCTTCTCCGACGAGCTCACGCACCTCCTCGTCCACCAGAAGATGGCCTTCAACAGCCCGGTCTGGTTCAACGTCGGCGTCGAGAAGCACCCGCAGAGCTCGGCCTGCTTCATCAACTCGGTCCAGGACACGATGGACTCGATCCTCGGCCTCGCCCGCACCGAGGGGATGCTCTTCAAGTTCGGCTCGGGCACGGGCTCGAACCTGTCGAACATCCGCTCCTCGAAGGAGCCGCTCGCCGGCGGCGGCACCGCCTCCGGCCCCGTCTCCTTCATGCGCGGCTACGACGCCTTCGCCGGCGTCATCAAGAGCGGCGGCAAGACGCGCCGCGCGGCCAAGATGGTCATCCTCAACACCGACCATCCCGACATCGTCGAGTTCGTCAACTGCAAGGCGGAGGAGGAGCGCAAGGCCTGGGCCCTCATCGACGCCGGCTACGACGGCGCCTTCAACGTGCGGGGCGGCGCCTACGACTCCGTCTTCTTCCAGAACGCGAACCACTCGGTGCGCGTCACCGACGAGTTCATGCGGGCGGTCGTCGAGGACCGCGAGTGGGAGACGAAGTACGTCCTCTCCGGCGAGCCGTGCGAGCGCTTCCGCGCCCGCGAGCTCATGAAGCAGATGGCCGACGCCGCGTGGCAGTGCGGCGACCCCGGCATCCAGTACGACACCACGGTCAACGACTGGCACACCTGCCCGAACTCGGCCCGCATCAACGGCTCGAACCCGTGCTCCGAGTACATGTTCCTCGACGACACGGCCTGCAACCTCGCGAGCCTCAACCTCATGAAGTTCGTGGGGGAGGACGGCGAGTTCGACACCGAGGCCTTCCGCGCCGCGGCCCGCACCACGATCACGGCCCAGGAGATCCTGGTCGACAACTCGAGCTACCCGACGCCGGCCATCGACCGCAACAGCCACGACTACCGCCCGCTCGGCCTCGGCTACGCCAACCTCGGCGTGCTGCTGATGGACCGCGGGCTGCCCTACGACTCCGACGCCGGCCGCGCCTACGCCGCCGCCGTCACCGCCCTCATGCACGGCGAGGCCTACGCCCAGTCGGCGCGGGTCGCCTCGGCGATGGGCCCCTTCAACGGCTACGCGAAGAACGCCGAGCCGATGCTGCGGGTGATCGACAAGCACCGCAAGCACGCGCACATGGTCGACTCGAGCCTCGTGCCGAAGCCGCTCATGGACGCCGCGGTCGACGTGTGGGACGAGGCCTACGCCCTCGGCGCCCAGCACGGGTACCGCAACAGCCAGGTCACCGTCCTCGCCCCCACCGGCACCATCGGCTTCATGATGGACTGCGACACGACCGGCATCGAGCCCGACATCGCCCTCGTCAAGTACAAGAAGCTCGTCGGCGGCGGGATGATCAAGATCGTCAACCAATCGGTCGGCCGCGTGCTGCGCAAGCTCGGCTACACCCCGATCGAGGTCGACGACGTCCTGCGGTACATCGACGAGCAGGAGATGATCGAGGGCGCGCCCCACCTCAAGGACGAGCACCTCGCGATCTTCGACTGCGCCTTCCCCGCGCGGAACGGCAAGCGCTCCATCCACTGGATGGGCCACATCAAGATGATGGCGGCGGTGCAGCCCTTCCTCTCCGGCGCCATCTCGAAGACGGTCAACATGCCGACCGACGCCTCGCCGGAGGACATCCAGCAGGCCTACGTCGAGGGCTGGAAGCTCGGCCTCAAGGCGATCGCGGTCTACCGCGACGGCTGCAAGCGCAGCCAGCCGCTCTCCACCTCGAAGGAGGAGGCGAAGGGCACGACCGAGACGCCCGCCGCCGCCGTCGCCGCGACGGCCGCGGCCCCCGCCGCCGAGGGCCGCCCGGCCCGCCGCAAGCTGCCCGACGAGCGCCACGCGATCACCCACAAGTTCTCGATCGCCGGCCACGAGGGCTACATCACGGTCGGGATGTACGAGGACGGCAAGCCCGGCGAGATCTTCCTCGTCATGGCGAAGGAGGGCTCGACGATCTCGGGCCTGATGGACGCCTTCGCCACCTCGATCTCGATGGCCCTCCAGTACGGCGTGCCGCTCGAGGCCCTCGTCGAGAAGTTCTCGCACGTGCGCTTCGAGCCCTCGGGCTTCACGAAGAACTCCGAGATCCCGTACGCGAAGAGCATCACCGACTACATCTTCCGGTGGCTGGCCTCGAAGTTCCTCTCGGCCGAGCACCAGGAGGCGGTGGGCGTGCAGGTGAGCGGCCGCTCGCTCAAGCCGCACGCCGGACCGGTGCTCCCGGTGGTGCAGCAGGCCGACCACGCGCCGGCGGACGCCGCGACGACGGTGTCGGCCGTCGCCGCGATGCGCGCGCAGAGCGACGCGCCGCCCTGCCACTACTGCGGCAGCATCATGATCCGCAACGGGTCCTGCTACCGCTGCGCGAACTGCGGGTCGACGAGCGGCTGCAGCTAGAGCCCGCCGCGCGTCGGCCGCCACGGCGCCGGGTCCCGCGGGGGACCGGCGCCGTTCGTCTTTCGCGCGGCGCGGGACTTGCGGTCGTCACGGGTTGCGGTAGGCTATCGGCCGGTTTCCCGACAATCCCATGAGCCTTCCCAAGCCGCGGCCCGACCGCGCGCCGTTCGAGGCCGCCCTGCTCGAGCTCGTCGACCGCGGCCTCGTCCCCGCCTCGGCCGTCGCGGCCGCCCGAGAGGAGAGCGAGCCCGCGCTGCCGGGGGTCGAGGCGATCGCCGCGCGCCTCGACGGCGCGTCTGGCGCCGCGCTCTTCGTCTCCGCGTGCGGCGTGCGCAACCTCGCCGCCCTCGACCGCCTGTACGGGGCGCGGACGGGCGACGACGTGATGAGGGTCGTCCGCGCGGTCGTCTCCGCGCTGGCCGCCGACGCCGCCCCGGGCGGCCTCGTCGCGCGGGCGAAGGGCCCCGACGTGCTCCTCGTCCACGGGGCGGGCGGGATCGCCGGGGCGGAGGCCCTCGCGCGCCACGTCGCGGACGTGCTCGGCCGCGTGGCCCTGCCGACCGGCCGGGGCGTCGTCCACCTGCGGCCGCTGGTCGCCACCGTCGAGACGGACCGGTCCCTTCCGACGGACGACCTGCTGCGCGTGCTGGAGGACGCGCGGTCCCGCGCGCTGCGGGCCGAGGACGGCGTCGGGCGGCTCACCGCGGACGAGGCGGCGGAGGCCCTCGCGCGGATGCGCGGCCGCGAGACCCGCCTCGCGTGGGTGTCCGAGGCCCTCGCCGCCGGCCGCGTGGACGTCCACTTCCAGCCGGTCGTCGACCTGCGCAGCGGCGAGGTCCGCGACGTCGAGGCGCTCGCGCGCGTGCGGACCCCGGACGGGCTCCTCACCGCGAGCGAGTTCATCGACGAGGTCCACGCGCTCGGCGAGACGGCGCGCCTCGACGCCTGCGTCATGAGCCAGGTGGGGGAGAAGGCCTCCGAGCTGGCCCGCGCCACGGGCCGCCTCTTCGTCAACGTCTCGCCCCTCTCGCTCGCCTCGTCCGAGTTCCTCGCGGTCATGGGCCGCACGATCGCGCGCCTGGGCGGGGAGGGCCTGCGGCTCGTGCTCGTCCTCGAGCTGACCGAGCAGGCGCTCCTCGAGCACCACGACGTCATCCGCGAGATCCACCGGGAGCACGGCGTCACCTTCGCCGTCGACGACTTCGGCACGGGCTACTCGTCGCTGCGGACGGTGTCCGACTTCGCCGTCGAGCGGGTCATCTCCGTCCTGAAGGTCGACGGCTCGCTGACCCGGCGCATCGCCGACTCGCCCGAGGCCTACAAGGTCGTCCTCGCCGTCGCCCAGCTCGCGCGCTCGCTCGACCTGCGCGTCGTGGCCGAGCACGTCGAGACGCCGGAGGTGCTCGAGCGGCTGCGGACGACCGGCATCGAGTGCGGGCAGGGGTTCCTGTTCGACCCGCCGCTGCCCGCGGAGGACCTCGCCCGCCGTCCGGGCTCCCGGCCCCTCGCCGAGCCCCTGCCGCGGCCGCACCTGCTCCTCCTCGAGCCGTACCTGCCGAGCGCCTTCGCCGCGTTCTACGAGAGGATGCTCGACGACCCGCGCTTCGCGGTCCACTTCCAGGGCCCCGAGCAGGTGAGGCGCCTCGTCGAGCGCCAGCGGGCGACGTTCCTCGAGTCCCTCGGCGACGACGCGGCGGGCCTGCGGGCCCGGTACGAGGCCCTCGGGGCGATGCACGCGGCCTTCGGCCTGCCGCTGCCCGTCTTCCTCGAGGGCGCCGAGATCCTGCACCGCCACCTCCGCGACGTGCTCCTCCACGCGACGCGCGACGTGGCGACCCTCGCGGAGACGGAGCTCTTCTTCGACGGCCTCGAGGACCACCTGGCCCGTGGCCACCTGCGCGCGTCCGGCCCCGCCCTCGCCGCGCGGCTCCGCGGGCTCGCCGCCTGGGCGGCGTCGTCGGCCGCCCTCTCCGACCGCGATCGCGCCGCGCTGTCCTCCTGCTGCGACGCGGTGCTCGGCCCGCTCGTCGACCCCGCGGGTCCGGCGGGCGGCCCCGGCGCCGACCGATCCGCGTCGGCCTGCCCCGCGTCGGCCGTCGCGGGAGACGCTCGCGCCACCGACGCGCACCGACAGCTCCACGCGGCCTCGGCCAGCCTCGCGGCGCTCGTTGGCTCTGGCCGGGAGAGGTCGGCGGCTCCGGTCGTGCAGGATCTCCTGCAGTGGCTCCAGGCCCTGGCCGTCGCGATCGCCGGCCGAGGCTCTCTCGAGGCGCCGTGACGCCCCTCGGCTCGACCGAGAGAGGGGCGATTTGTTCTGTTTGTCTCTAGTGAGCGATTAGAGCTTTCAGCCCTGACCGAGACACTGATCCTGCCGCAGTGTTTCAAAATTACATACTTCACAAACAGCTCACAAGCGAAATAGAATCCCCTCGACGGCCCGAGCGTTCGTCCACAAGGAGCCCCTCCCTCCGGGACGACCGGGCGTCAAGTCAGCCAAACAAACCATACCGGGGGTCGGCCGCCCTGAGCGTTCGCCCCCAAGAGTCCGGGTCTGAGCGTCGGCGTCGACCGTCCGGGCGGTCGGCCTCGCTCCGATCGAGGAGGAGAGTCATGGCGACGAGGCGCGATTTCATCCGAATCGGCACCGCGGCCGGCGCGGGAGTGTTGCTCTGCTATCGCAACGGGCTGCCCCGCGCGATGGCCGCTCTCCCCGGAGGCACCCTCCTCCCCTCCGACATCCCCCGGTTCGCGACGCCGCTCCTCGTCCCGCCGCAGATGCCGCGGGCGGGCTTCAAGACGTGGGGAGGGAAGCTCGTCGACTACTACGAGATCGCCGTGCGCCAGTTCGCGCAGCAGATCCTGCCGGCCGGACTGCCGCCGACGACGGTCTGGGGCTACGGTCCGGCCCGGGCCCTCAGCCCGCTCGCGCCCCGCATCTTCAACGCCCCCTCGCTCACGATCGAGGCGACCTGGAACCGCCCCGTGCGGATCAAGTGGATCAACGGGCTCGTCGACGCCGACGGGAACTACCTGCCGCACCTGCTGCCCGTCGACCCGACCCTGCACTGGGCGAACCCGCCGGGCGGCGACATGGGCCGCGACATGCGGCCGGACTTCACCGGCCAGCCGACGCCCGGCCCCTACACCGGGCCGGTGCCGCTCGTGACGCACGTGCACGGCGCGGTCGGCGTCGGCGACGAGAGCGACGGCTACGCCGAGGCGTGGTTCCTGCCGAACGCGGCCGACGTCCCCGAGGGCTTCGCGCGCGAGGGGACCTGGTACTCCTTCTTCGCGGCCAAGGCCGCCGCGCGCTTCGGCGCGTCCTGGGGCCCCGGGTTCGCGACCTTCCAGTACCCGAACAGCCAGCGGGCCTCGACGATCTGGTACCACGACCACGCGCTCGGGATGACGCGCCTCAACGTGTACGCCGGGCCGGCCGGGTTCTACATCGTCCGCGGCGGCCCGGCCGGAGACCTGGCCGCGCGCGACTCGCGCACGGGCCTTCCCGCCCTCCTCCCGGGCCCGGCGCCGAGCGAGATCGACCAGGTCGTGCCGGGGCGCGCCTTCCGCGAGATCCCGATCGCCATCCAGGACCGCGCGTTCAACTCCGACGGGTCGCTCTTCTACCCGGACACGCGGGCCTTCTTCGACGGCATCGCCGGCCCCTACGTGCCCGAGTCGGACGTGCCGCCGATCTGGAACCCGGAGTTCTTCGGCAACACGATCATCGCGAACGGCGCCACGTGGCCGTTCCTCGACGTCGAGCGGCGCCGCTACCGCTTCCGCCTCCTGAACGGATGCCAGGCCCGCTTCCTCATCCTCGACTTCTCCGCCATCCCGGGCGTCGAGGTCTGGCAGATCGGCAACGAGGGCGGCTTCCTGGCCGCGCCGGTGAACCACACGGAGCGGGGCAACCGCCTGCTCATGGCGCCGGCCGAGCGCGCGGACGTCATCGTCGACTTCACGGCCGTGCCGGCCGGCCGCTACGTCCTCGGCAACGTCGGGCCGGACGAGCCCTTCGGCGGGGGAGAGCCGGACGTCGACTTCGACCGCGCCGATCCCGCCGGCACCGGCCAGGTCCTGGAGTTCCGCGTGGGCCCGCGCCGGAGCGTCGACCTCACGACGCCCCCCCGCTTCCTCCGGCTCCCGGCGATCCAGCCGCTCTCGGGCGGCTCGGCCCGCCGGCTGGCGCTCCTCGAGCGGATGTCCATGTCCGGCTTCGACGGGCCGGTCGAGGCGCGGCTCGGCACCGTGGCCGGCGACCCGGCCGCCGCGCCGGCCGCGTGGACCGCGCGGGCGTGGGGCGAGCACGTGACCGAGAACCCCGGCGTCGGCGACACCGAGGTCTGGGAGTTCTACAACGGCACCGCCGACGCGCACCCGATGCACGTCCACGAGGTCGTGTTCCAGGTCGTCGACCGGCAGGACGTCGTGGTCGACGAGGCGGCCGGCACCTTCGAGCTCGCCCCCGGCTCGACGCCGCGTGCGCCCGAGGCCTGGGAGAACGGCTGGAAGGACACGGTGATCGCGTACCCCGGCCAGGTCACGCGCGTGCGGATGCGGTTCGCGACGCCCGGCCAGTACGCGTGGCACTGCCACATCGTCGAGCACGAGGACAACGAGATGATGCGGCCCTACCGCATCGGACCGGAGCAGCCGGGGCAGCCGATGCCGCACCTCCACCCGCCGTCGGGAATGGCGTTCGTCCCGAGCGGGTCCCGCGCCCGCAACGCCTGACGAAGGGCGTTCGGCCGGCTGGCCGCCGCGCCTCGCCTCGGGCGCGGCGGCCGGCCCGCGCCCGGCCGCCTACGCCATCCAGGGCCGCTGCCGCTGCGGCAGGCCGGAAGAGAGCGCGTCCGCGGCGACGTTCACGTCCTCGACCATCTGGAAGTCGTACATGCCGGCGCAGACGAAGTCGGCCCCGGCCTCGTACGCGTAGCGGAACGCGTCCTTCGGGTGGATGGCCCCGGCCGCCATCACCTTGAAGGCGATCCACGGCTCCTTACGCTCGCGCATCCAGGCCGCCGTCTCCTCCGGCGAGGAGCAGAAGACGTTGTCGTGCCACTGCGGGTGGCTCGCCGACCAGTAGCCGTGGTGGTGCATCGTCTTCATCCAGAAGTCGGGCGCCATTCCCCGCGCGGCGCAGGCCTGGAGCGTCTCGAGCTGGTGGGCGCCGATCCCGACGAGGACCCTATTCTTCCGGATGAGGTCGATCACCTTCTCGAGCCGCTCGGGCTGGCCGTTCTTCATGTAGTAGTCGGCCGTCTCGCCCTGGATGTAGCAGGCGACGGCGCCGTAGTCGATCGCCCGGCGGACCTTGTCGAGGTACTTGTCGAAGTCCATCGGCCGCGCGCCCTTGTCGTCGTACTCGAGGCCGGCGCAGTCGGAGATGAACTGGATCCTCCCGATCCTCCGCTTCCAGTACTCGTCGATGAGCGAGCACAGGATCGGGTTCGTGAGGAGCGTGTCGACGCCGCACTTCTCGGCCATCAGCAGCGTCGCGAAGATGCGGTCCTTGTTGTGGTACGCCTTCACCAGCTGCGAGACGTAGATGAGGTCCCGCGAGTGGGCCCAGCCGGAGAGGAGGTTCCCGCCGAGGATCAGGCGGCTGAACTCCTTCCCGCCGATCGTCCCCTTCGGCAGGGGGCCCTTCAGCTCCCGCAGGCTCCGCACGTCGAGCGTCTTCGTGCTGGCCGCGGTCACCGCGTCGACGAGGTTCCGCTCCTCGTAGCTCGCCCACTGTCGCTTCTTGAAGAGGGCGAACGCGAACGCGCCGAGGAAGGGGAGGCTCGCGAGGTTCGCGATCATCTCGCGCCGGCCGGGGGCGCCGACCGCGGCCGGCTGCGGCGCCGCCGCGGGCGCGTCGGCCGCGCCGCCGGGGGAGGGTGGTGCGGGCGCCTCCGCTGCCGCCTCGAGCGCCGTCCGCCGTCGCGCGAGGAACCAGCGGTCGACGCCGGGCAGGAAGGTGAGCGGCAGCGCGGCGAGGACGCCGAGCGTCAGCATCTCGATCAGGTTCCGGTCGACGACGAGGTAGTGGCCGTCGGCCGGCACCGCGAGCCCGAGGCCCACGAGCGGCGGGTTCGCGACGTAGTAGAGCGCGAGGAGCGCGATCCCCGCGAGGCTCGCCGCCCGCGTCAGGGCGCCGGTGATCAGGAGGAGGCCGATCAGCACCTGGCCCCCGATGTTCACCGCGTCGACGACCGCGATCACCCCCGGGTGAGAGGCCATCCAGTGGAAGGCGCCGCCGAGGAACCAGCGCGACGCCTCGAGGTAGCCGGCCGAGGTCCAGCTCCCCGCGTAGAGCTTCGCGTGGCCCTCGTAGAGGAAGTGCCAGCCGATCGCGATCCGCACGAGCGTCAGCAGCGCGCGCGGCGCCGCCCCCACGACCCCGCTCCCGTCCGAGACCCGCTCCGCCATCGCGCCCTCCGCTCGCCGCATCCTAGGGCAGCGGGCGGGGCGGGGCCGTGAGCCGTTCGGCCTAGGCTCGGCCCCGGGCGAAGTAGGCGAGGGAGACGGCGACGCCCACGGTGACGACGACGGCCCGCAGCGTCCGCGGCCGCACGCGGCCGGCGAGGCGCCCGCCGAGGGCGCCCCCGGCCACCGCGCCGACGGCCATCACCGCCGCGTAGGTCCAGTGCACGTGGCCCGAGAAGAGGAAGAGAAGGGCGGCGGCCGTGTTCGCGGCGAACCCGACCGCCTGCTTCGCCGCGTTCAGCCGCGTCAGCGTGTCCTCGAGCAGCAGCCCGAGGGCGGCGAGGACGATGACCGACAGGCCCGCGCCGAAGTAGCCGCCGTAGACCGCGGCGGCGAAGGTCGGGAGCGCGGCGAGGGCCTCGTGCGACACGCGGCCGCCGCGGCCCAGCCGCCGCAGGACCCGGGCCCGCAGAGGCTCCTGCACGGCGAGGAGCAGCGAGGCGAGCAGGATCAGCCACGGGACGAGGTGGCGGAAGACGCGCTCCGTGGTCACGAGCAGCAGGAGCCCGCCGGCGAGGCCGCCCAGCGCGGCCGCCGGGACGAGGCGCGAGAGACGCCGGCGCTGGCCGGCGAGATCCCTGCGCTGCGCGAGCGTGGCCCCGAGGTGGCCCGGGGCCACCGCGATCGTGTTCGTCACGTTCGCGTCGACGGCGGGCAGGCCGAGCGCGGTGAGGGCGGGGAAGGTGATGAGCGTGCCCCCGCCGGCCAGCGCGTTGACGGCGCCGGCGGCGACCGCGGCCAGGGCGGCCGCCGCCAGCTCGAGCGGCCCGGCCGGGCTCACCTCAGTCGGCCTCCGTCGTCAGCATCGCCTCGACCTTGGCCCGGATCGTCTCCCCGGCGCCGGCCACGTGCAGCACGTCGCACTCCGAGCCGAGGATGAACGGGCGGCCCGCGTCGCGCATGCGGGCGAGGATCTCACGAGTCCGCGCGCGGACGGCCTCGAGGGGCAGCGTCGCGTCGGAGTAGAAGTGCTTCGTCTCCAGGTTGCCGAAGAGCACCACCTCCTCCGGCACGATCCGCGCGTCGTCCCAGAGGCGGCGGGAGGCGCCGAGGCTCAGCACGGCCGGCCGCACGCCCGTCGCGAGCGCGGCGAGCAGGCCGTCGGTCAGCTCGCCGCAGTCGTGCAGGAAGAGGAGCGCGCCCGCCTCGTCGAGGACCTCCCGCAGCCGGCGCAGCGGCTCGACGACGAACCGCTCGAACACCCGGGAGCCGGCCGCGACCTGCCGGGGCGAGACGAAGAGGGCGCTCGCCGCCGGCTCGCAGACGACGACCGCGGCGGCTCCCGCGTCGAGCTGCGCGGCCACGGAGCGCCGCACCGCGCCCTCGGCCAGCTCGAGGGCGCGCTCGGCCGCCGCCACGAGCGGCTCGTCCTCGGGACGGACGCCGCGGCCGGCGAGGCCGACGGCGGCGATCGGGTCGGCCAGGAGCTTCGTCAGCAGCGAGAACGGGCCGATCGCCATCCCGAGGGGGACGAGGCCCGGCCGCGCGGCCACCGCCGCGACCGCGTCGAGCTGCGCCCGCTGCTCCGCGCCGAACGCCCCCCGCGCCGTCGCCCGCGCGGCGTCCATGTCCCGCTCGTCGGGGGGGCCGTCGAAGCGGAAGCCCGCCGGGTCCGCGCCCGGCCTCAGCCGCGCCACGAGGTCGGCCTTCTCGAGCCGCAGGTCCATGAGCGGCACCGCGAGCGGCGTGCGGTAGCGCGCCGCGGCCTCGGCCACGACCCCGGCCAGGAGGCGCCCGTCGCGCCGGGCCGCCTCGGGGTCGCTCCGCTCGTGCAGCACGAGGTCCGTCCCGATCGGCAGGCGGTGGCCCGCGGCGGCCAGGGCCGCGAAGACGCCGGGCGCGACGCGGGCCGCCGCGGCCGCGGTCACGGTTTCGGCGCCGGCTTCGCGGCCTTCGCCGGGGGCTCCTTGTACTCGCTCAGCCAGGCCATGTCGGCGACCTTCGCCCCCCGCTTCGTCCGCTCGGCGGCGAGCCACTTCCCCCGGTCGTTGAGCTTCGCCGGGATGTCGGCGCCGTGGCAGGCGACGCAGTTGCCGTCGCTCATCGCCAGGGCCTTCGCCTTGTCCTTCATCACGTCGACCGAGTGCGGCGTCGCGTGGCAGTAGAGGCAGTTCTTCACCGGGAAACCGAGCTTCTTCGCCTGGACCTGCATCTCGACGGTCGCCGCGGCGAAGGCGGGCGGAAGGAACAGGGCCGCGGCGACGGCGGCGACGGAGAAGAGAGGCCGGACCTCGCGTGCGGACATCGGAGACCCCCTCGTGCTATCTGGTTCGTCGGAGGCGGCCAGTATGCCTCAAAAACGGCCCCCTCAGTGTGGCTCCGCCTCCGTCCCGTCCCCGGCCGCGGGGCGGTCGCGCCGGCGCAGCGCCCGGTCGAGCGCCGCCGCGATCTCGTCCGCCACCAGCCGCGCGCCCGTGGCGTTGAGGTGCTCGCCGTCCTCCGTCAGCAGGAGGCCGCGCGAGCCGGCCGGCCGGTGCCGGCCGAGCCACTCGAACGCGGCGCGCCTCGTGTCGACCCACGCCGCGTGGTGCCGTCGCGCCAGGCGGTGGTTGATCGCCGCGTAGGCGTCGAGCACGTGGTCCTTCGGGTTCGACCCGCGCGGCCCCTCGCCGTCGAGCGTGGGCCCGGCCACCACCACGTGGCGCACGCTCGCCCGCAGCGCCCCGAGCACCGCGTCGAGGTGCCGCTCGTACTCCGCGCGCAGCCGCGCGCGCGACGCCGCCTCTTCCTCGCCCTCCTCGGCGTCGGCCGCGTCGCTGTCCCAGTAGAGGAGGACCGCCGCCGGCGCGAGGGCCAGCACGTCGGCCGCCAGCCGCGCGCGGATGTCGGCTATCCGGTCCCCGTTGACCCCGGCGTTGACGATCTCGAACGCCGTCCCCGGCCGCCGGGACTCGAGGTCTTCCCGCACCCGATCGATCAGGCCGTGGTCGCCGCTCGAGCGGTTCACGAGCGAGTCCCCGACGAACACGATCCGCTCGACGCCGGGGGCGGCCGGCGGGAGGGGGTGGACGCAGGCCGTGGCGAGGGCCGCCGTGGCGCCGGCCGCGGCGAGGGCGGTCGTCGCGCCGCGCGCGCGGCCGCGCCCCACCCTACGCCGGCTCCTCGATCCTCAGCACGCGGTCGACCTTCACGTCCGACAGCGTCTCGGTCTTCCCGCTCGGCCAGCGGATCTCGATCGAGCGCACGGCCGAGTCGCCGCCGAGGCCGAAGTGCAGCCGCCGGTCGCTCGACGACATGAAGCCCACGCTCACCGACACGTGGTTGTAGAGCACGCGCCCGCTCGCGGTCGTGACCTTCACCCTCGCCCCGATCCCGTCGCGGTTGCTCTTCTTCCCGACGAGGTCGAGCCACAGCCAGTGCTTCCCGTTGCCGCCGGAGTTCAGCAGGATCCGCGGCCGCCGGTTGAGCGACGTCACCACGAGGTCGGGGAAGCCGTCGCCGTCGAGGTCGCCCCAGGCCGAGCCGCGCTGGAAGCCCTTCGCCACGAAGTCGGGGCCGAGGCCCTCGGACACGTCGGCGAACACCTTCCCGTCGACGTTGTGGAACATCGTGTCGTGCTGCTCCGCGTTCGGGCCGATGTAGTCGACGTCGCCGTTCGCGGAGTAGACGTCCTTCCAGCCGTCGTTGTCGTAGTCGAAGATCGCGTTCGACCAGCCCGAGAAGCGCCGCGACAGCCGCGCGATCCCCGAGCGGGGCGAGGCGTAGCGGAAGTGCGTCCCGCCCTCGTTCTGGAAGAGGGCCCAGATCTGCGCCTGCAGGTTGTTGTAGAAGACGTCGGGCCAGCCGTCGTCGTTGAAGTCGCGCGCGTCGGCGCCCATGCCCGACACCACCGCGCCCTGCTCGTCGTAGGCGACGCCCCACGCCCACGACTCTTCCTTGAAGGTGCCGTTGCCCTGGTTGACGTAGAGGAAGTTCGGCTCCGTGTCGTTCGCGACGAACACGTCCATCCACCCGTCGCCGTTGAAGTCGGCGATCCCGATCCCCATCCCCTTGCCGGCCACCGCGTCGAAGCCCGACTTCGCCGTCACGTCCTCGAACTTCCCGTTGCCGAGGTTGTGGTACAGGCTGTGCGGCACGCTCTTGTAGGTGCCGGGATAGCAGTAGATCTCGCCCTCGCTCGTCGGGCAGCGCTTGTCGAGCTGCGGGTTCCAGTACGTGTAGTGCGACACCACGAGGTCGAGGAGGCCGTCGTTGTCGTAGTCGAAGAAGGCGGCGCAGACCGACAGCAGGTCCTTCGGCTTGCGGTCGAGGCCGGAGCCCTTCGTCACCTCGGTGAACGTGCCGTCCCCGTTGTTGTGGTAGAGCGCGTTCGGCCCGGCGTTCGCGACGAACAGGTCCGGGTGCCCGTCGTTGTCGAAGTCGCCGACGGCGACCCCGTACGACACGTCGAGGTTCTTCCCCTGCAGGTTCGCCTTCGCCGTCGTCTCCTCGAACGTCCCGTCGCCCTTCCCGCGCAGCAGGCACGAGTAGTAGGACGGGTCGGGCCGGGTGAACTCCGGCATCTTCCCGCCGTTCGTCAGGAACACGTCGAGCTTCCCGTCCCCGTCGTAGTCGAGGAGGGCGACCCCGCCGCACATCGGCTGGGGGAAGTACTTCCGGTTGCCCGGCCGGTAGTCGTTGTTGGAGGTGTAGGAGAAGGAGGAGCGCGACGCCACGTCGGTGAACCGCACGCTCGGCGTCACCACCGGCGCGTTCGACGGCGCCGGCGCCTCGGGCGCGGCCGCGCCCATCCGCCCGGCCGCGCGCGGGTCGGCGGGAGGGGCCTGGGCGTCGACGCCCGGCGCGCCGGCCGCGAGCCACCCCGCCCCGGCCAGGACCGTCGCGGCGAGGGCCGCCCGGCGCCTCACTGCGCCGGCTCCTTCACCTCGAGCACCTGGTCCGCCTTCACGTTCTCGAGCGTCTGCACGATCCCGCTCGGCCACCGCACCTCGAGCTTCGTGACCACTTCGTCCTTCCCGAGGCCGAAGTGCACCCGCACGTCCGAGGCCCCGCCGTAGCCCACCGCCGTGTTCGCGTGGTTGTGCCGCGCGCCCGACGCCGTCGTGGCCACGAGCCGCGCCCCGATCCCGTCGCGGTTGCTCTTCGTGCCCACGAGCCGCACCGCGAGCCAGTGGTTCGGCGTCGGGCTCGTGTTCCGCCACACCTCGACCCCCTGGTCGAGGGCCGTCACGATCGCGTCGACCCGCCCGTCGTCGTCGAGGTCGCCGAACGCCCCGCCGCGGTGCGTCTCGCGCCGGGTCGAGAACTCGGCGCCGGCCTGGGGCGTCGCGTCGGCGAAGCGGAACCCGCCGAGGTTCGCCATCACCAGGTTCGTCTGCGGGACCTTCTCCTTGAACTCGCCCTTCGGGTCCATCACGTCGCCGCCGGCCACGAACAGGTCCTTCCGCCCGTCGTTGTTGAAGTCCACGATCGCGTTCGCCCAGCCCGCCCGCGACAGGCTGAGCGACGACACCCCGGCCCGGGCCGTCTGCTCCACGAACGTGAGGTTCCCCATGTTCCGGAAGAGCGGCATCGTCTCGCTCGAGAGCGCCGTGTGGAAGACGTCGACCTTCCCGTCGTCGTCGACGTCCCGCGCGTCGGCCCCCATGCCCGAGAGGGCGCGGCCCGCCTCGGGATAGGCGACCCCCGCGAGGAAGCCGACCTCCTCGAACGTCCCGTCCTTCCGGTTGTGGAAGAGGTAGTTCGGCTCCGTGTCGTTCGCCACGAACAGGTCCACGAACCCGTCCCCGTCGAAGTCGGCGAGCCCGATGCCCATCCCCTTCCCGATCACCTTGCGGATGCCGCTCTTCTCCGACACGTCCGTGAACGTCCCGTCGCCGTTGTTGTGGAAGAGCGAGTTCGGCAGCCCCTTGTAGTTGTTCGGGTGGCAGTAGTCGTTGAGCCCCCGCGGGCCGCACAAGGGCTCCGTCTCGGGGTCCCACACGCAGTAGTTCGAGATGAACAGGTCGAGCCGGCCGTCGTTGTCGTAGTCGAAGAACGCGGCGGCCACCGACCAGAGCGTCTTGTAGACCGGGTCCGGCTTCGCGAGCCCGGCTTTCGCGGTCACGTCCTCGAACGTCCCGTCGCCCTTGTTGCGGTAGAGCACGTTCTCCCGCACGCCGAGCACCAGGATGTCGGGCCAGCCGTCGTTGTCGTAGTCGGCCACCGCCACGCCCTGGTCGTAGCCCTTGCCCTTCACCCCGGCCTTCTCGGTGACGTCCTCGAACTTCCAGTTCCCGAGGTTGCGGTAGAGCCGGTTCCAGAAGACGGGCTTCGACTTGTCGAACGACGTCATCTCGGCCCCGTTCACGAGGAAGACGTCGAGCCGCCCGTCGTGGTCGTAGTCGAGGAGCGCCGCGCCGGCCACCATCGTCTCGGGCTGGTGCTTGTGGCTCGTCCGGCTCGAGTCCGTCACGAAGTCGATGCCGCTGCCCTTCACGAGCTCGAACGTGATCGGGTCGAACGCGGGCGTCTGGGCCGCCGCGGACGCGGCGGCCAGGGCGAGAGCGGCGCAAGCCAGGGCGAATCGGGCCATGAATGGATGGGGCGCGCCGGAAAAGGGCGCGCCCGAAGCCAAGTTAGCACGCCCGTCCGGGGGCGACAACGCGCGCCCGGCGAGCGAGAATCGGGCGTCTTCGAACGACGGGCCGCCGCCCGCCGGGGAGGTTCCCCGTGCCCCGCACCTCGATGCTCCTCGCCGCCGTCCTTCTTCTCGCTCCGCGGCTGTCGCCCGCCCAGCCCGCGGCGCCATCCCCCGCGCCCGGCCCCCGCGCTCTCGCGGACGAGATGGACGCGTACCTCGTGCGGCACGTCCTCTCCACCCGCTACCCGGCCTCGGTCGACACCGCGCGCGGCGGCTTCCACGCCAACTTCGCGACCGACTGGACGAAGCTCGAGGACCGCCGCCGCTTCGTCGTCTACCAGGCGCGCCAGACGTGGACGGCGGCCACCGTCGCTCTCTCCCGACCGGCCCTCCGCGACGAGTACCTCCGCTACGCGCGCCACGGCATCGCGCAGCTGCGCGACCGCCAGTGGGACCGCGCGCACGGGGGCTTCTGGACGAGCGTCCTCCTCGACGGCGCCCCCGATCCCCGCGAGAGCGCGACCAAGATGACCTACGGCCAGGCCTTCGCCGTCTACGCGCTCGCGGTCGCCCACCGCGCGACGGGCGACGCCGACGCGCTCGCCCTCGCCCGGCAGGGGTACGAGTGGGTCGAGGCCCACTGCCGCGAGAAGGGCCGGCCCGGCTACGTCGGCGCGGTGAAGGCCGACGGCTCCGCGCTGCCGTGGGACGAGGACGCGGTGCTGCCGAAGCCCGACAGCGCGATGGGCGTGCCCGCCCAGTACCGCGACATGAACACCAGCATCCACCTCCTCGAGGCGTGGACGGAGCTCCTGAAGGAGTGGCCCGACCCGGGCCTCCGCGCGAGCACGCGCAGCCTCCTCGAGCTCGTCCGCGACCGCTTCTACTCCGAGCCCGGGACGCTCCATCTCTTCCTCGACGAGACCGGCTGGCCGATCGCCGGCCCCTCGTCCTTCGGCCACGACGTCGAGACGGGCTTCCTCCTTCTCGAGGCGGCCGAGACCCTCGGCGTGAAGGACGACCCGAAGCTCGCGCGCGTCGCGCGCCGGCTCGTCGACCACGCCCTCGCCCTCGGCTACGACGCGAAGACGGGCCAGCTCTGGGAGCAGGGCTTCGCCATCCGCCCGGCCTTCGACAAGTCGATCGAGTGGTGGGCGCAGTTCGAGATGGTGAACGCCCTCTCCGTGATGGACGCCGAGCACGGCCGCGAGACGCCGCGCTACCGCGAGGAGCTCGTGAAGGCCTGGCGCTTCCTCGCCGACCGCCTCACCGACCACGACAAGGGCGGCACCTTCGGCGGCATCGACGCCGACGGCCGCCTCCGCCCGGCCAAGAGCCACGACTGGTTCGCGACGTACCACCAGGCCCGAGCCCTGATCCTCACGGCCGACCGCCTGCGACGCTCTGGCGACGTGAGCCGATAGCCGATAGCCGAGGGTCTCCGGCTCGCGCTCTAGCTCCGGTGGCTCGCTCTGCAGTCCAAACAGCCTTATCCAACGGCGCCCAACAACCCCGACGCCAAGGACCTTGCCCCCTAAGTCCGTGGCTCTCTGGGCCGTCCGCCTCACACCCGACAGCCTGAGTCTGTGTTATACGGCCAAAGCTCGTGGATAAATTGTGATTGAAAGACCTGTTCAATTGCGTGTTCGGCGGACCCGGGGAGCGCCGAGCCGACGGGCATGGCTTGGCCTTGCATGAACAGTAGCGGCCTCCGCGGCGCACTCTCGCGAGCGTTACCCCTGGTCCGACTCGCGGGGGTGGGTATTGCAGTCGTTGTCGCCGTCGACCTGTTCGGCGTTTGGTTCTACCGGGACAGCCGACACGCGGTTGTAGACGTGATGAGGCGTCTGCACAAGGGCATGCCGGAAGCCGAGGCGTCGGAGCTTCTGCGGCGATATGAAGGTCGCTTCTTCCTGAAGCAGCCCTGCGGCCGGGGCGTACAGTACTGGGCGCACGCTGACTTCATGCATGCGTGGAACCTCTGCGTTACCTTCGACGCCGAGGGCAGACTCGAGTTGGCCAGGGTGTGGACCGAGGACGGGCCGTATCATCCGCGCGGTGTACCGCCAGACATACACTAGGTCAGCAGAGGGCGTGGAGAGGCCGCCGAACAAAGGCATGAACCTGACACGGGTTGGTACTAAAGCGCAGCGTCATCGTCGGGGCGTCACATCGTCGAAGGTCGCCGTGCAGGTTATGCCCGGTGTTAGGCGTACCGTGGCGGGAGCGAGGCGAACGGACTGACATGCGGCGAGCGGTCCTGGTCGTCGGGTGCGTACTGGCGCTCTACGGTGTCGTCCTGGGTGGCGGCGCGTGGTGGGCGCACGCTGGCCTCGGGCAGGGTGCGTGTCCGCCGCAGGATTCGGTAGTCGTGGTCGACACCAAGTCGCAGACGCTGTGCCTGTGCAACCGGGGCCAGCTGCAGGGGCGCTTCCGGGTCGCGCTGGGGCGTGGTGGGGTTGGCAAGCAGGTGGAGGGTGACGGCAAGACCCCGCTCGGTGCGTACGAACTGGGCGAACCCCGGCCGTCGTCTCGGTTTGGAATCTTCGTCCCGGTGGCGTACCCGACTCGTGAGCAGGCGAAGCAGGGCTACACCGGTGCGGACATCGGGGTGCACGGGCCGCATCGTGCGGCTGTCTGGCTGGGTCGGGCGTCTCTCTTCGTCAACTGGACTGCCGGCTGCATAGCGGTTGGAACCGACCACGACATCAGGGCCATTGCGGAGTGGGTTCGGTCGGCCGGTGTGTCGAGAATCATGATCGTCTGAACTCGAGGACGCCTAACAAGGGCATGAACCTGACGCGGGTTGGTGCGGGGGCGATGCGTAGCCTTCGGAGCGACGCACGGTGCAGGGTCGCCGCGCAGGTTATGCCCGGTGTTGTGCCGACATGCGGGTGCAGCACAGTGGGGGCCATCCCGGGCGGGGACACGGCGCGAGGTGGCGCATGGCGCGATGGAGTGGCTGCGCCGCCCCGGGCCGGCTCCGGATCTTCTGGCGTTGTAGGCTCGAGGGCGCTCTCGGGTGGTGCAGCGCCTGGGTCCTCCATTCCGCGGTCGGGCATGGCAGGCGGGGTAGGCCACCGCATGTGGCCGGGGGCGGGCACTCGGCAGGCCCAGCGCCTTCTCTTCGGGGCGTCGCAGCTCACCGGCCTCACCGGCTGAACCGGGCGCCGTGCCCCGCCCTACGTGGTCGCGTTGGTCGACGATGTCGCGTGAATCGGGCGTACGATCTGGCCGTCGGAAAGCTGGCCTAACGGCAACGCAGTGGGGACGCGAGACAAGCGGCACAACAAGGGCATGAACCTGACACGGGTTGGTGCTGGAGCGGAACGCAGTCGTCGGGACGTCACATCGTCGAAGGTCGCCGTGCAGGTTATGCCCGGTGTTGGGCGGACCTGTGGAGGCGCGCGTGGCTGAGCGGCAT
>JAXLRD010000029.1:0-97740 GCA_046331285.1 Vicinamibacteria bacterium | reverse complement strand
GTCGCTCACCGCGAGGTCGTGGAGGGGCGGGTACTCGATCGTGAAGTCGCCCTGCCCCATCGTGCTCTTCACGTGGACGATCGAGTGGCAGGAGGTGCAGGCGAGGCCGGCCTGGGACTCGGGGGTGCCGATCTGCTCCTTGATCGGGCGGTCGAACTTGCCGGCGAAGAGAACGGCGTGGTCATGGCAGCCCGCGCACCACTTCGACGGCTTCGTGCCGACGACGTCCTGCATGTACTCGATCGACTTCCGGTACCACTGGTTGTTGAACGACGCGAAGTGGTGGGCCGACGAGTTCCACTGGTCGTAGATGTCCTTGTGGCACCGCGCGCAGTCCTGGCTCTTCATGAAGAAGTTGGACGGCACGATCCCGCCGACGTTCGTCTCGCCCGAGGAGGGGAAGAACGGCCCCTGCGGGCCCTGCCCCTCGCCCTCCATCGCGAGCGGCGCGAGCGCCGGGTTCACGATGCGGTGCTGGGGCGGGTAGCGGTCGGCGAGGACCCGCGCGACGGGCGCCGCGGCCGCCAGGACGGCCGCCGCCACGGCGGCCGCGCGCGCGGCCGGCACGGCGAAGGCCAGCGCGCGGCGCGCGCCGGCGAGAAGGGCGAGGACCGCGGCGAGGCCGACGAGTGCCGCGTGGGCGTAGAGGACGGGCCGGTAGGGCCGCGTCGCCCCCGTGAAGAGCAGCACGACCCCGAGGAGCGAGCCGACCGCGAAGAGGCTCGCCGCCGCGCGCCAGAGGCCGTCCAGCGACGGCCAGGCCCGCCGCGCGAGCCGCGAGACGGTCGCCGAGCACGCGAAGCCGAGCGCCACGTGGAGCGCGACGTTCGCGAAGTAGAAGAGCGACGCGTCCGCGCGCGCGGCGAGGTAGGCGCTGTTGACCGCCAGGGCCAGCAGCAGGGCGGCGACGATCGAGTCCCGACGGTTCATGCGTCCTCCCTGGGTCCGCGAGAGCGCACGAGCCCGGCCCCACGCGGTCGTTCGCGACCGGGGGTCGAGCGGCGTCTCGCCTTGCCAGTGATGAGAGGGCCCGTCGACGCGCCTCGCGGCACGGGTGCGCCGGCATCCGAAACGGCGCACCCGTGACCTACGAAACGGAGCCGACGAGCCCGGTCAGGAAGCGGCAATTGTCGTGCCGGCGCTTCGGCGGGTCCGCGAGGGGCGACTGAGCCCTAAGGATTCCGGACGAAGGGTCGCCGATCGGCCTTCCGAGCCCGTCGATGGGCCGGATCGTAGTCCCTACGGCCCGAACGGAACTTCTACGATCCCGCCAAAGCGAACAGACGGCAATCCAAGCCGGCCGAAAGCGGATTCAGAATTTCGAACACGCACCCATGACCAGGGGCGCCGAGGCCCCGCTACTTGCGGCGCGCCCCCGCCGGCTTGTCGCCGGGCCGCGGCTCGTCGCCCCGGGGGTGGCCTTCGGCCATGTGCTGGAGGTCGCCGCGGCGGGACATGACGAACTCGAGGAAGGCCCGCGTGGCCGCCGGCTGGAATCGGGCGAGGGAGATGACCGCGACCGTGCGCCGCAGCTTGTGGCCCTCGATCTTCAGCTTCGACAGCCAGCCCCAGGCGACCTCGTCGCGCACGGCCCAGGCCGGCAGCAGCGAGACGCCGATGCCGCGCTCGACCATGAGCTTGATGAAAGAGGTGTCGTTCGACTCGAGGGCGAGCGAGGGCTGGATGCCGACCTTGTTGAAGAACTGGTCGGTGGTGCGCCGGATGGAGCCGCCCCGCTCGAAGAGGATGAGCCGCTCCTTGCGCAGCTCCTCCGGAGTCGTCTCGTCCCGTCCGGCGAGGCGGTGCGCGTGGCCGACCACGAGCACGAGCTCGTCCTCGAACAGGCTCTCGATCTTGAGGGCCGGCGAGTAGACCGGCAGCGAGGCGAAGCCGACGTCGGCCGCGCCGTTCAGGATGTCGGCGACCGTCTCGTCGGTGCTCGCGGTCGTGCGGAACGAGACGTCGATCCGCGGCTGCGCCCGCATGAACGCCTCGAAGAGCGGGGCGAAGAGGTGGACGATCGCCTGCGTGGCCGCCGCGGCGCGCACGCGGCCGGCCGGCGAGTGCTCGCCGCCCGCCACGCGCTCGCGCAGAGCCTCGGCCTCGTCGAGGAGGCGCACCGCGTGCTCGAGGGCGGCCTGCCCGGCCGGCGAGAGCTTCACCCCGCGCTTGGCGCGGATGAAGAGCGGCTCGCCGAGCTCGGTCTCGAGCGACTTGA
Organism: Vicinamibacteria bacterium; assembly: GCA_046331285.1. GTDB lineage: Bacteria > Acidobacteriota > Vicinamibacteria > Fen-336 > Fen-336 > DATBSL01. Next base: position 95,522 of record JAXLRD010000029.1, on the reverse strand, counting down.
TCTGGTGGCTGACCGCCGACTGGGTCAGCCCGAGCCGCTCGGCGGCTCGGGTGAAGTTGAGCGTCTCGGCGACAACCCGGAAAGTCCGCAGCTGCGAGAGTTCCATCCGCCGCCCCTTGCCTCAATCATCACGGAGGCTCATGAATGATAGCAGAGGAATCAAGGGGATCGTTTGACCTACTCGAGGAGGACCGCCGCGGCCCCCGGAGGCAGGGCCAGGCGCAGCCGACCGCCCTCGACGACGGCCGAGAGCCCCGACCCGAGCCGGTCGGTCAGCCGCGCCCCCTCGGCCAGGCCGGCGGGCGCCGCCGCGAGGTCCACCGCCTCGGCCGCAGCGCCGGTGTTGAAGGCCACGACCGCCGGCCTGGCGCCGTCGAGGACGCGGGCGTAGACCCAGGCCTTGTCCGCCACGTGGAGGTTCCGGGTCGCTCCCCGGCGCAGGGCGGGAGTCGACCGCCTCAGCTGCAGGAGCGACCTCACGCGGGCGAAGACCGCCTCCTCGTCGGGCGTGCGGCCGGCGGCCTCGAAGGCGTTCCGCGGGTCGCCGGCGAAGCCGCCCGGGAAGTCGCGGCGGTTGTCGGGGTCTCCCCCGCCGGCCATCGCGACCTCGTCGCCGTAGTAGACGAGCGGGGTGCCGCGCGCGGTGAGGAGGAACGTGAAGGCGGCGGCGAGCCTCGCCGGCGACGCGCCCGGCTCGCTCATGAAGCGCGGCACGTCGTGGAGGCCGAGGAGGGTCACGAGGGAGGAGGCGTCGCGGTAGAGGTGGTCGCGGGCCAGCATCTTCGCGCAGTCGCGGAGCGAGCCGCCCTTCGCGAAGGCGTCGCGGATCGCGTAGTAGAGCGGGAAGTCGAAGAGCGTGTCGACGCCCCTGTCGATGCCGTCGAAGCGCGTCACCCCGCCCTGGAAGAAGGACACGAGCGAGGGGTCGCCGTCGAGGAGCTCCCCGACGACCGTCACCTTCGGGTACTCCTTCTTGATGGCCGCCATCCAGTCGCGCCAGAAGCGCCGGTGGACGTAGGGCAGCGTGTCCTGCCGCACGCCGTCGAGGCCGGCGACGCCGATCCACCACAGCGTGTTCTGGATCTCGTAGCGCGCCGTCTCGGGGTCGTCCTGGTTCAGGTCGGGCAGGATGTCGATGAACCAGCCCTCGAGCGTCGCCTTCTGCGCCTCGGGAGTCGCGTGCGGGTCCTGGAGCGTCCAGGTCTGCCAGGTGTTCGCGAGGTGCTTCTCCTGCGTGCCGTAGTACCACGTCGGCGTCGGCGAGTCCGTCACCCACGGGTGGTACGGTCCGCTGTGGTTCGCGACCTGGTCCTGGATCACCTTGATCCCCGCGGCGTGCGCCTTGTCGACGAGCTCGCGCAGCGTCGCGAGGTCGCCGAAGTGCTCCTCGACGCCGTAGAAGTCGACGGCGCCGTAGCCGTGGTAGTCGGTGATCGGCTTCCCGTCGTAGGTCTCGCGGTGGTTCAGGTGGTCGACGTTGTCGTACCAGGGGTTGAGCCACAGCGCGGTGACGCCGAGCTGCTTCAGGTACGGCAGCTTCTCGATGACCCCGCGCAGGTCGCCGCCGTGGTAGTACCGCGGCTTCGAGCGGTCGAGGAGGCCCTTCGAGCGGGCGGGGTCGTCGTTCGCCGGATCGCCGTTCGCGAAGCGGTCGGGCATGACCAGGTAGATGACGTCGTCCGGCGAGAAGCCCTGGAAGCGGCCCTCTCGCGCGAGGGGAGCGAGGAGCTCGAACGGCACCGTCGCCGTCCCGCCGGCGTTCTTCAGCGTGATCGCGCGCGGGCCGGGCGCGGCGTGCGGGTCGATCGTCACGTCGACGAACGCGTACGTGCCGCGCTCGTTGACCTTCACCGGTCCCGCGGCGAGGCCCGCTCCGGCCGTGCTCGTCGTGGCGCCGCCGAGGCCCGTCCCGCGGACGAGCAGCCGCACGGGGTTGATCGAGTGCCCGGGCCACCAGCTCGGCGGCTCGACCTTCGTGACGGTGGGCGGCGCGGCGGAGGCGGCCGCCGCGGCGAGGAGGAGGGCGAGGGCGGCGGGCGCGCGGCGCATCGTCAGAGCACCTCTTCCTTCCGCACGCGCAGGGTGAGCGCGGCGGCGAGGAGCATCGAGATCCCGCCGAGGAGGAGGGCGCGCGTCGCGTCGTTGCCGAGGAAGCGCTCCATCACGAAGCCGAGGCCGACCGAGGCGACGATCTGCGGCAGCACGATGAAGAAGTTGAAGACCCCCATGTAGAAGCCCATCTTCTCGGGCGGCAGGGCGTTCGACAGCATCGCGTAGGGCATCGAGAGGATCGACGCCCAGGCGACCCCGACGCCGACCATCGCGAGGAGGAGCGTGTTGGCATCGCCGATCGCGACGACGGACAGCAGCCCGAGGCCGCCGAGGACGAGGCACGCGACGTGGATCGTCCGCGCGCTGAGGCGCGTGACGAGCCACAGCAGGAGGAACGAGAAGCCGAAGGCCATCAGGTTGTAGGCGGCGAAGCACACGCCGCCCCACGCGACACCCTCCTGGTAGCGCCGGGCGGCGGCGAGCCGCGCGACGAGGGCGTCGGACGCCTTCGCCACGGCCTCGGGAGCGGCCGCCGCGCCGGCGAGGCCGTGCAGGCCGAGGAGCGACGCGATCGTCCGCACCATCGGGTTCTTCTTCTCCGCGTCCGACGCGGACGGCGCGGGAGCCGCGAGGGCCGCCTCCACGAGGCCGCCGATCTCCGGGGCGGCGACCCGCGAGCCGGGATCGGGCGCACCGGCGCGCAGGCCGAGCATCGTCTTCACCGTCTCGAGCGCGCCGCTCGGCGCCTCGCTCGCGGGCGCGGCGGCCGCGGCCTTCGCCTTCGCCGCCTCGTAGCCCCGCGCGACGGCCGCGGCGCGGTCGAGGAGGGGCGCGTTCTCCGGCGCGTCGAGGGTGCGGTCGACGGTCGCGTTCGCGACGCCGAGGGGCGCCCCGTGGAAGATCTTCTTCGCGATCCCCGGCGCGAAGTAGATCCACAGGCAGAAGAGGCCGAACCACGTGGCGAACTGCACGGCCGCGAGCTTGCGCATGGTCGGCGGCATCGAGCCGATGCCGTGGAGGATCTCCGAGAAGATGTGGGCGACGCCGCCCTTCTCCTTCTTGGCGCGGAGGAACGCCTCCATGTCGTCGGGCGGGTACTCCTTCGTCGTGGCGACCGTGTAGAGGACCCCGAGGAAGAAGACGAACGCGCCGATCGTGAACGCCACGTGGACGACCGGCGGGATGGCGCTCTCGATCGTCGACTCGGCGCTCACCCCGAAGGCGCGGGTGAGGACGAAGGGCAGCGCGGAGGACAGGACGGCGCCGGCGCCGATCAGCAGGCTCTGCATCGCGAAGCCGACCTTGCGCTGCGCGGGCGGCAGCATGTCGCCGACGAAGGCGCGGAAGGGCTCCATGCTCACGTTCACGGAGGCGTCGAGGATCCACAGGAGGCCGGCGGCCATCCAGATCGCCGACGACTTCGGCATCAGCAGGAGGGCGAGGCTCGCGAGGACGGCGCCGCTCAGGAAGTAGGGCCGGCGGCGGCCGAGGCGGTTCCACGTGCGGTCGGAGAAGTAGCCGATGACCGGCTGGACGAGGAGGCCGGTGAGCGGCGCCGCGAGCCAGAGGATCGCGATCTCGTCCTCGCGCGCGCCGAGGTACTGGTAGATGGCGCTCATGTTCGCCATCTGCAGGCCCCAGCCGAACTGGATGCCGAGGAACCCGAACGACATGTTCCAGATCTGCCAGAACGACAGGCGCGGCTTCCCGGCGCGCTCTTCCATGGATGGCCTCCGCGGTCCGGGATTGTTCACCGTCCCGGGGGGCGCCGCAATGAGGCGCCTTGGGGAACGGATGAACGGGGCGGAGTCAACGAGACGGCGGGCGACCGTTGTCTTGTGGGTTTGGGACGGACAACGGACTTGAGGAAACGGAAACGGACAACGGACTAACGAGAACGGACGACGGACAACGTTCCGGTCGAATCTGGACCTCTTCCGGACCGGCGGTCCAGATTCGACCGGGGCCTATTCGACCGGGGCCGACGCGAGCGTCCGGCCGGATCCTTCGGTTATGAGCCTCAGCCTTCGCCGGATGTCGGGGGTCAGGGCGCCCTTCGTGAAGCGCCAGCGCCAGTTGCCGCCGGGGCGGCCCGGGAGGTTCATGCGGGCCTCGGCGCCTTCGCCGAGGACGTCCTGGAGCGGGACGACGGCCGTGTCGGCCACCGAGACGAAGAGCGTGCGGATGAAGTCCCAGTGGATCTCGCTCCCGTCGCCGCCCACGTAGGCGAGGGCGCGCTCGTGCTCGCGGTCGACGTCCTTCTGCGTGCGGGTCGTGTCGCCGACGCCGCTCGTCCACCAGCCGACGACCGTGTCGTTGTCGTGGGTGCCGGTGTAGACGGCCTTCCGCTTCGGGAAGTTGTGCGGGAGGAAGTCGTTCGCGTGGGCGTCGGAGCCGAACGCGAACTGCAGGATCGCCATGCCCGGGAAGCCGTAGCGGTCGCGGAGCGCCTCCACCTCGGGCGTGATGACGCCGAGGTCCTCGGCCACGATCGGCAGCTTCCCGTCGAACGCGCGCAGGAGCGCGTCGAAGAAGTCCGTGCCCGGCCCCTTCGCCCAGCGGCCGGAGACGGCCGTCGGCGCGTCGCCCGGGACCTCCCAGTACGCCTCGAAGCCGCGGAAGTGGTCGAGCCGCACGCGGTCGACGAGAGCGAGCACCGCGCGGAAGCGGTCGATCCACCACGCGTAGCCGGTGCGGGCGAGCGCGTCCCAGCGGTAGAGCGGATTGCCCCAGAGCTGGCCGGTCGCGCTGAAGTAGTCGGGCGGCACGCCCGCCTGGAACGCCGGCCGCCCGTCGGCGGCGAGCTGGAAGATCTCGGGGTGCGCCCACACGTCGGCGCTGTCGTGGGCGACGAAGATCGGGATGTCGCCCATGATCGAGATGCCGCGCTCGCGGGCCTGGGCGCGGACCGCCGCCCACTGCTCGAAGAAGAGCCACTGCTCGAACTCGACCCCGCGCGCCTCGCGGGCGAGCTCGCGGCGGGCGCGGTCGAGGGCGTCGGGGTCGCGGCCCACGAGCGCCCGGTCCCACGTGGGCCACGCGGCCCCGCCGTTCGCGTGCTTCAGGGCCATGAACAGGGCGAAGTCGGGCAGCCACGCGGACTGGGCCGCGCGGAAGGCCTCGAAGCCGGCCGCCTGGTCCGCCGACGCCTTCTTCTCGAACGCACCGAACGCGCGGGCGAGCGCCGGGCGCTTGAAGTCGATCACCGCGCCGAAGTCGACCTCACGCTCGGGGAACGACGGCGCCTTCGCGAGGTCGGCGTCCGAGACGAGCCCCTGCGCGCGCAGGAGGTCCAGGCTGACGAGCAGCGGATTCCCGGCGAAGGCCGAGAAGCACTGGTACGGCGAGTCGCCGTAGCCCGTCGGCCCGAGCGGCAGCACCTGCCACAGGCGCTGGCCCGTCTCGGCCAGGAAGTCGAGGAACCCCGTCGTCTCGGGGCCGAGATCGCCGATGCCGTAGCGGCCCGGCAGGGACGTGGGGTGGAGCAGGATGCCCGCGAGCCGGTCGGACACGTCTCCTCCTACTGGACGGGCAGCAGGAGCGTCTTGAAGTGCAGGTTCCCCCGGTCGTCCCGGACCTGCGCCGTGATGGAGATCTTCGTCGCCTTCGTCAGGTCGGGGAGCGTGTAGCTGACGCTGTGCGCCACGACCAGCGTGCCCTGCGGCTCGAGCCGGTCGCTGCCCACGAACACCTTCAGGTCGGCCGCGTCGTAGTAGTTCAGGGCGAGCTGGGCGCCCGTCGTCGGCTCGTACACGGCCGAGCTGACGAACTCGACGTTCCCGCCGAGCCCGTTCAGCTCCGCGAGGGTGATCTTGTAGGACGCGGTCACGGAGCCGGTGAGCGAGCTCTGCACGCCGGCGACCGGGTTCGGGTCGACGGTCATCTGCACGATCGACGTCGCGACGTCCGGCAGGGTCCCCGTGTCCTCCGAGCAGGACGTCAGGAGCAGGACGCTCGCGAGCGCGGGCACGGCGAGCGCGGTCCGGGCGAGGTGAACGAGGACGAGGCGGCGAGGGGTTGCCATTCAGGCTCCAGTCGTGGACAGCCTTTCATTCTATCCGCTCGGGGCGGAGGGCGCGACCCGGGGCGGCCCGCCGCGGGCTCCTCGGTTAGACTGCCGCGATGGCCTCCACCTCGAGCGGCTCGCCCGTCGGCCTCGCCGCGCTGCCCCGCGGCGTCCTCGAGGCGACCGGGCCCCAGCGCCAGAAGCTCCTCCAGGGGCTGCTGAGCAACGAGGTGGCCGGCCTCGCCGCCGGAGAGGGCCGGGCGGCCGCGCTCATGACGGTGAAGGGCGCCCTCCAGGCGCTCGTCCGCGTCCTCGTCGACGGAGCCGTCGTGGTCCTCGAGACGAACGCCGACCGCCTGGACCTCCTGCAGTCGACCCTCGAGCACTACCGCGTCGGCGCCCCGGTCCGCTTCGCGCGGCCGGCCACGGCCGTCCTCGCGCTGGTCGGGGCGGGAGCCGACGCCGTGCCCGGGCCGCCGGCGCGGAGCCGCCCGCCGCGGGAGCCGAGGCCCACGGCCGAGCCTCGATCGCGGGCCACGCCGTTCGCCTGGCCCGCGCCGGCGACCTGCCGGGCGGCGGGCTCGTCGTCCACGCGCCGGCCGCGGCCGTGGAAGCGGTCGCCGACGCCCTGCGCGCGGCCGGCGCGGCGCCGCTCTCCCCCGCCGAGCTCGACGCCCTGCGCGTCGAGGCGCTCCGGCCCTGGTACGGCGTCGACGTCACCGAGGACAACCTGCTGCACGAGACCGGCCTCCTCGCCGAGTGCCACTCGGCGACGAAGGGCTGCTATCTCGGCCAGGAGGTGATCGCGCGGCTCGAGGGACGCGGCGGCAACGTCAGCCGGGCGCTTCGCGGCCTGCGGCTCTCGGCCCCGGCCGCGGCCGGCGACGCGATCACGCACGAGGGGCGCGAGGTCGGTCGCGTGACGACGGCCGCGGTCTCCCCGCGGCTCGGGCCGATCGCGATGGGCTACGTCCACCGCGGCGCGTTCGCGGCGGGAACGGTGGTGGAGGTCGCGGGAGCCCCGGCGACGGTGGTGACCCGGTTCGGGGAGTGAGGCTCTTGAAGATCTACACGCGGACGGGCGACCTCGGCGAGACGAGCCTCCTCGGCGGCATGCGGGTGCCGAAGGACCACCTGCGGGTCGCCGCCTACGGCGACGTCGACGAGACGAACGCGGCGATCGGCGCGGTGCGCGCCCTCGCCGAGCCGCGGCTCGGGAAGCTCCTCTTCGCGATCCAGAAGGAGCTCTTCGCGATCGGCGCGCAGCTCGCCGACCCGACCCACCGCGTCGCCCAGAAGCAGGCGAAGTCCGCGCTCACCGCCCTCAACGCGCGGCGGCTCGAGAAGGCGATCGACGAGCGGGAGAAGGCGATGCCGCCGCTGCGCGCGTTCGTCCTCCCCGGCGGGACCCCGGCCGCCGCGCTCCTCCACCAGGCGCGCACCGTGTGCCGCCGCGCCGAGCGCTCGATCGTCACCCTCGCCCGCGAGGTCGACATCGACCCGCGGATCATCGTGTACCTCAACCGCCTGTCCGACCTGCTGTTCGTCCTCGCCCGCTACGAGAACCACCGCGCGGGCCTCGAAGAGGAGCGCTGGTGATGGCCTCGCGACTCGTCTCCCTCGCCCTCGCGGCCGCCGTCGCCGCGGCGTCCCCGGCCGCGGCCGAGGCCCCGGCCTCGCTCGAGGCGGGCGTCGACAGGGCCGCGGCCGAGGTGCTGGCGGCGACCGGTGCGCCGAGCGCGTCCGTCGCGGTGGTGAAGGACGGCCGGATCGTCCTCGCGAAGGCCTACGGCGACGCGCGGCTCGAGCCGCGCACGCCGGCGCGGCCCGAGATGCGCTACGCGATCGGCTCGGTGAGCAAGCAGTTCACCGCCACCGCGATCCTCCTCCTGGCCGAGCAGGGAAGGCTCTCGCTCGACGACCGCGTCTCGCGCTTCGTCCCCGACCTCACCCGCGCGGGCGACGTGACCATCCGTCAGCTCCTCTCGCACACGTCCGGCTACCGGGACTACTGGCCGCAGGACTACGTGCCGCCGTTCATGCTCACCGAGGTCACGGCGGCCACGATCCTCGACCGCTGGGCCCGCGTCCCGCTCGACTTCGAGCCCGGAGCCCAGTACCAGTACAGCAACACGGGCTACGTGATCGCGGGCCTCGTCGTCGAGAAGGCGAGCGGCGAGCCGCTGATGCCCTTCCTGAAGCGCCACGTGTTCGAGCCCCTCGGCATGCAGGGCGTCCTCGACGTCGACCGCGAGCGCCTCGGCGAGACGGACGCCACCGGCTACCTGCGCTACGCCCTCGGCCCGCCGCGGCCGGCGCCGAAGGAGGGCCGAGGCTGGCTCTACGCCATGGGCGAGCTCGCGATGAGCGCCCGCGACCTCGCGCGCTGGAACCTCGGGCTCGTCGAGCAGCGCCTGCTGAAGCCTCTCTCCTACCGCGAGATGCAGTCGGCCGTGCGCCTGACGAGCGGCGTGGCCGTCCCGTACGGCCTGGGTGTCGACGTGCTCTCCGTCGACGGCCGCCGCGTGATCGGCCACGACGGCGAGGTGTCGGGCTTCTCCGCGACGAACCGCGTCTACCCGGACGACCGCGCGGCGGTCACGGTCCTCGTGAACCTCGACGCGAGCGGCGCCGGCGACACCCTCGCCGACCGCGTCGCGCGCCTGCTGTTCGACGACCGCGCCGACGCGGAGGCGGCCGAGGGCCGCGCGCGGCGCTTCCTCGAGGGCCTCCAGAAGGGCCGCGTCGACCGCGAGCTCCTCTCGCCGAACGCGAGCGCCTACTTCGGCGAGCAGGCGCTCGCGGACTTCGCGGCGAGCCTCGGCCCGCTCGGCGCCCCGGCGAGCGTGAAGCAGACGAGGAAGCGCGACCGTGGCGGGATGACCTACCGCCAGTTCCAGGTCACCTGGCCGAAGCAGTCGGTCCAGGTCTGGGAGCGCGACCTGCCCGACGGCAAGGTCGAGCAGTTCCAGGTGCTCGCCGAGTAGCCCCTCCAACCTCCGGGCGGCAAACCGGTATGTACGGGTAACACCCGTCCCACTGCCTGCCGACGCTCGTCTCTCGCCCCCAAAGGAGGCTCATGAGCAAGCCCGTTGCCGGACTCGCGGCGATCGCCGCGCTCGCGATCGCCGCGTCGACGTTCGCCCAGACGATGCCCACGACGCAGCCGAAGTTCCTGCACATCTACCGCGAGACGCTCAAGCCCGGCCGCAGCGCCGACCACGCGAAGTGGGAAGCCGGCTGGCCGGCCGCGTTCGAGAAGGCCGGCGTGAAGCAGGCCTACCTCGCGATCTCGGCGCTCACCGGACCGCAGGAGGTGTGGTTCATCTCGCCCTACGCGAACCAGGCCGCGTTCGGCGAGACGCTGGCGGCCGAGGCGAGCCCCGCGCTCGCTCCCGAGATGGAGCGCCTCGCGAAGGGCGACGGCGAGTTCCTGAGCGAGGTGACCGCCCTGCAGCTCGCGGCCGCGCCCGAGCTCAGCCAGGGCAGCTTCCCCGACATGGCCAAGGTCCGCTTCTACGAGATCATGACGCTCCGCGTGAAGATCGGCTACGACTCCGAGTGGGGCGAGGCGATGCAGGCGTACAAGGCGGCCGCCGCGAAGGGGGCGCCGGGAGCGAGCTGGCGGGCCTACCGCGTCGTCGCCGGGGCGCCGGGCGGCACGTACGTCCTGATGTCCTCCACCACGTCCTTCGCCGACTTCGACAAGATGGCGGCCGACGACGAGGGGATCTGGAAGGCCGTCCCCGCGGAGGACCTCTCTAAGATGGTGAAGTTCTTCAAGGAGGGCGTCCTCGGCATGGTGACGCAGCGGTACAAGGTGGAGCCGTCGATGAGCTACGTCGACGCCGCCACGAAGGCAAAGGACCCGGCCTTCTGGGGAGCGAAGAAGTAGCTCTCGCCGCGAAGACGGTCAGCGCGCCGGCATCGTCCTCTCGAGGAACGATGCCGCGCGCGCGAACACGGCCTTCCAGCTCGACTGGCGCAGGAAGCCGTGGATCTCGTCGGGCAGGACGAGGAGCTCCGTCTCGACGCCCTGCTTCCGCAGCGCCGCCGCGAGGTCGACCGTCTCGCTGAACGGCACGTTGCGGTCGTCGTCGCCGTGCACGAGGAGCACCGGCGCCTTCCACCCCCCGAGCGAGGACATCGGCGACGACTCGAAGGCGAGGCGGCCGGCCGCCGGCTGGGCGAGCGGGTCCCACGAGTCGACGAAGTTGCGGACGACCACGTTCCAGTCGTGGACGCCGTGCACGTCGACGCCGGCCGCGAAGAGCTCCGGGGCGCGGGAGAGGCCGAGGGCCGTGAGGTAACCGCCGTACGAGCCGCCCCAGAGTCCGACGCGCGCCGGGTCGACGTCGGGCCGCGAGCGCAGGTAGCGACCGGCCGCCACCACGTCCTGCACCTCGCTCGCCCCGCCCGCGCCGAAACGCTCGGCCTCCCGGAACTCGAGCCCGTAGCCGTTGCCGCTGCGGTAGTTCACCGACAGCACGACGAAGCCGCGCGCCGCGAGGTACTGGTTGAAGGCGTAGGCCTGGTGGTAGTAGCGCATCGAGTGCCAGCCGAGCAGCATCTGCCGCCGCGAGCCGCCGTGGAAGAAGGCGACGGCCGGGCGCCGGTCCCCGGCCTTCGCCGCCGGCGGCAGGAAGAGCTGCGCGTGCAGCTTCAGGCCGTCCGGGGCCGTGAGCTCGACCGGCTGCGGGACGACAAGCGCATCCGCGGCGAAAGAGCTCGGCATCGCGGCCGGGTCGAGGTCCCTGACAAGGCCCTTCTCGACGATCGCCGCGCGGCCCGAGCGCCTGGCGTCGGAGCGCAGGACGACGACGCTCCCCTCGGCGGTCGCCACCGGCGACCACTCGCAGCCCGTTCCCGTCGTGAGCGCAACAGCGGCTCCGCCAGCGGCGGAAACCTCCCACACGTGCCGCCGGTCGGCGTCGCCCTGGTTCGACGAGAACACGACCCGCCGTCCGTCCGGTGAGAGCGACGCGTGCTCGACCTCGAACGCGCCCGGCGTGAGGGCGACCGGCTCGCCGCCGGCCAGCGGGACCGAGTAGAGGTGCAGCCAGCCGTCCTTCTCCCACGGGAAGACAACGCGATCCTCCGCGGCCGTGAAGAGCGAGTCGGACGCCAGCTCCTGGAAGACGCTGCCGCGGCCGGCGGCCGCGCGGAAGACGAGCCGGCCCTCCCCGGTCGCCGCGTCCGCGACGCGGATCTCCCACGGCCGGTCCTGGCGGTGCGCGAGGAAAGGGTTCTTCACGACGCCGCCGGGCTCGCGCACGAAGACGACGCGGCGTCCGTCGGGGGTGAACGCGGGCGATCCGTCCTCGTCCGCGGACGGGTCGAGCCAGCGCACGACGCGGGAGGCGACCTCGAAGACGCCGACGATCGAGTGGTCGCCGCGGCCGCTCACGAACGCGACGCGCTCGCCGGACGGCGCCACGCGCAGCGACGCGACGCGACCGCGCGCGGCGAACAGCCGCTCGTCCGGGGACGCCCCGTCGAGCGCGACGACGCGCGCCTCCCCGCCGCGGACGAAGTAGACGCGGTCTCCCGCGGGAGAGGCGACCGGCCCGTGCCCGTCCGCGAGCCGCGCGGCGCGCCGCCCGCGAGCGGGGCGACGAGGATCTCCTGCCGCGCGCCCTCGGCGCCGCTCGTCGGGTTCGGGATCTCGCCCTTGCGGTTCGGCCCGCCCCCGCGCACGAACACGACGCGCGGCGACGCGCCTCCCGTCAGCGCCAGCTCGCCGATCTCCTGCCCGTCGTCGGCGGTGTAGCTCGTGACCCGGCGAGCGGTCCACGCCGGCGCCTCCGCGCACCAGACGTTGCGCACGCCGTCCGCGACGACCACCCACGCCACCGCGCGCCCGTCCGGCGACACGACGAGCTCGCTCGCGAACGGCGCCGCGAGCACCTGATCGAGCGTGAGCGGGCCCGCCCCCTGCGCGAGCGCGGGCGTCGGCGCGGAGGAGACGAGCACGGCAAGCGCGAGCGAGGCGAAGCCGGAGACGAACGACCGGCGCTGGATCATGGCGCGGAGGATACCGCGCGGCGCAGCGACGGCGAACCGCACGGGCCGTGCCGCAGCACGGGAAGCCACGCCAGTTGTACAAACCTCGTCCGCCTCTTTGACCCCTGTCCGATCTCGTCGGCGACCGGTTGCACGCCGTGGACGGATCCGGAGGCCGCGGCGAATCTCGAAACCACATGGAGCTTGGACGCCGTCGGTCACCATGGGCGGGCGCCTTCAGGAAAGCTGCGCCTGCGGAGGCGGAGCGGCGAGGACGTGCGCACGTGGGCGATCCGGCTCCTGGCTGCGCCGCGGCATGGCTGGAAGGCTCGCCTCGCCCGAAGGGCCTGGCACGAGCGGTGCCTGCTGGCTCGGTGGCGGGCACCGTTCGTGACCTGGCCCACGCCGCTGCCGGACCCCATTTGGCAGCGGTGGTGCTTAGACTCCGTCGGATAGGATTAGGACGCGACCCATGAGCCTGACCCTCCCCTTCGGCCACGAGCAAGAGCCCGACGAGTACCTGCGCAGCTTGCCCCCGGCCGACCGCCGCACCAATGGCCGGGTGTACACACCCCGGCACCTCGTCGAGTTCATCCTCGATCGTGCTGGATACCCAGACCACCCGGACTCGTCGGTCCTTGATCCTGCTTGCGGAGCCGGCATCTTCCTTCAGGTAGCCGCAGAGCGACTCGCCGCCGCACTCCAGCGAGACGGGCTCGCTCTCCACCGGAGCTCAGGGCGACGCACCTTCCTGGCGGCAGTCGAGAAGTCCCTGTTCGGCGTCGATCTTGACGGCATCGCCGCCGACATTGCCAAACGCGAGATCCGCGCCACCGTCGCTCGGCTCTGCGGTCAGGCTCCACCGAGCGACTTCTTCGAGCGAAACGTCATCCAGGCCGACTTCCTGACGTCGCCTCAGATCGCGCCGCTGGCTTCCGCGCGGAGTGGCTTCGATTTCGTCGTCGGCAATCCACCCTACGTATCCGCTGGACGCATCGCCGCCGACTACAAGCAGCGACTCCGCAAGAGCTTCCTGACCGCTCGCGGGCGCATGGATTTCTACACGCTCTTCATCGAGCATTCGATACACCAGCTGAGGCAGCACGGCCGGCTGGCGTTCATCACGCCGGACAAGTACCTGGCCAGCCAGACATCGGAGCCGCTGCGTCGCCTGCTGCTGGACCAGGGCGCTGTGCGCCTCGTGGCGCGCTTCCGCTCCCACAAGGTCTTCGAGGACGCGGCCACCGTGCCATGCGTAACGATCTACGAGCGCGGTGGCCGGCAGTCACCGATCACGTTGCTCGAATGCAGCGACCGCTCGCGCCCAGATGGCCACGTCGAGATCCGGCGCACCTCCAGCGTCAAGGCCACGGCCCTGACGACAAACGCCGAGTGGCGACTCGCGGCTCCGGTGCTAGAGCGGCTGGCCGACACGATCCAGGCAAGCCACCCCGCGCTCAAGACGCTCCTGGTCAGGCTCTCCGCGGGCATCGCCACCGGCCGCGACGATGTCTTCGTCGTGCCCGCAGGCGCGCGCCACGACCTCGAAGAAGAGCTGCTGCACCCGACCGTCCGCGGCCGTGACCTGCAGCCGTTTCAGATCACCGACTCAGGCCTGCGCATCCTGGTGCCTTACACGTTCGACCCGTTGCCGCAGCTCATCGACATTGACCGCTACCCGGGCGCCCGCCGCTACCTCCACGCGCAGCGCGCAGCGCTTGCTCAGCGTCACTGCGTACGCGTGTGGCAGAAGTCGTGGTACGACGTCCACGACCCGATCCCACTTGACATCGGCCGCACCCCGAAGATTCTGGTTCCCGACATCGCCAGCCATAACCGGTTCGTGTTCGACCCGGGACGCTACTGGCCATTGCATAGCGCCTACTACCTCGTTCCCCTCGGCGCAGAGCCGCGCTTCCTGACAGCCCTGCTAAACTCCACACCGATCGAGTTCCTCGTTCGGCTTCGCGCCCCCGTCGTCAAGGACGGTTTCAGCCGATACCGGAAACAGTTCCTGGAGACGCTCCCGGTGCCCCGCGCCGCATCCTCCGCGCAAGCTGCCATCGTGCGCGCCGCCGAACAGGGAGACACCCCTCGGCTCGAGGATCTCGTCGCACGGCTCTTCGGTTTGTCCGAGCGCGAGCGACGTGCGATTCAACGCTTTCTCGCCAGCCTGCCCAGCCGTATGCAAACCCAGATATGACCGAAAATCCAGACCTCGACGAGTTCGAACGCCAGGTCGACGAGCTGAAACGCCATCCACTGCTGAGAGCTCACATCAAGAGGGGGGAGGTGCATTTCCAAGAGCTGCCACTCGCCGAGGTGGATCAGCTCGTGCGCAGCGGAGACGCCGCCTACTACTTCCTCATGGCTGCAGCGGAGCTGACACGCACCACTCTGAAGAAGGCAACCAAAGATCCAGAGGCCGGAATCGTCGCTGTCAGGCAAAGGAAGGCGTTCGCCCTCAAGAAACGGCTGCCCACGCGCCAGCAGTTCGACAAGGTCGCCCATACCGCCGTCGCCTTGCGCGCCGGAGACCTCGGCCGTCGTAACCGTGGGTTCGCCGAGCAGCTGTTCCGTGATCGCCTCAAGGCCGAGTCCATCCCAATCCTGATGAGCCCGCCCGTCCGGCAGGTGCCTGGGCTGCTCATCGGCAAGCGCAAACCCGACGGCGTCTACCCAGACCCGCTTTCAGGCCAGCCGCCGATCGTGTATCTCGAGATCAAGAATGTCCGGCGCGTCGCAGACGACATCCAGAAGCGCCTCTACGAGATCGCCGAGGCCTCGCTCGAGATGAAGTTCCTCTATGGAAACCTCAGCCTCCAGGGCCTCGGCATCACTGACACGCGCCAGGTGGTCGATGCGCTGCCTCAGCTGCGGGCCAGCCTACGCGCTCAGATAACAGCTACCCCGCCGGTCATCGTCGTGCTGATGCTCTGCCCAGCCGCGGAAGCCGAACGCTATCGCCAGCCCGCAGAGGCGTTCGTCGATCGCGTCTTCTTCCAGGAAGAGATCGAGGAGTGCCTCGCCTTCCTTAAGAAGCTCATCACAGACAGGCTCTGAAGACCACAGCCGTGGCCGGCGCGACGCATACCGCCGCCGGTCGCTTGCCGACGGGGTCGTAGGCGTGGCTGGCGGGCGTCGGGTCGGTTAGCTCTTCCTCTTCAGCTTGCCGTCGACGAAGTACTCGAAGGTGATCGCGATGTTCCGGCAGTCTGTCTTCTGCTTCAGCCGGCTCGTGTCAGTCTCGCAGGTATAGCTCCCATGAGCGCCGTTCGCCTCATCTCCTGGGTGACACAACCCTCGAGATCGTAGTCCCAGATCGTCACGTTCTGGGCTTCACTCTCCGATCACCTTCACGAGCACCCTCTTCGCCCGCTTGCCGTCGAACTCTCCGTAGAAGATCTGCTCCCACGGGCCGAAGTCGAGGGCGCCGTTCGTGATCGCCACGACGACCTCGCGGCCCATGACCTGGCGCTTGTGGTGGGCGTCGCCGTTGTCCTCGCCGGTGCGGTTGTGGTGGTAGCGCTGCGGGCTCGGGTCGAACGGGGCGAGCTGCTCGAGCCAGCGCTTGTAGTCCTCGTGGAGGCCGAGCTCGTCGTCGTTGATGAAGACGGACGCCGTGATGTGCATGGCGTTGACGAGGCAGAGGCCTTCCTTGACGCCGCTCGCCGCGACCACCTGTTCGACCTGGCCGGTGATGTTGACGAAGTCCATGCGGGCGGGGACGTTCATCGTCAGGTGGACCGTGTGGGACTTCATGGCGACCTCCGCGGGCACGGTAGCACGGCCCATTGACGCCGGCCGCGCGGTCGCGTCTCCTATTCGTCCCATGAAGATCCGCACAGCCCTCCTCCTCGCGGCGGCCGCGCTCGTCGCGCCGGCGCCGACCGGCGCAGCGCAGCAGACGCCGGCGCCCGTGTTCGCGACGGCCGTCGATCTCGTCCGCCTCGACGTGGTCGTGCTCGACAAGGAGGGCAAACCGGTCACCGGCCTCACGCGCGAGGACTTCGTCGTGGAGGAGGACGGGAAGGAGCAGGCGCTGCAGTCGTTCGAGCCCGTCGTCGTCCGCACCGGACGGCCCGCCTCGGCGGACGAGCCGCCCCGGCTCACCTCGGCCCGCCTGCGCGCCCCGGCCGAGGGGCGCTGCGTGCTGCTGTTCGTCGACGACGTGCACGTCTCGCCGGCGAACATGGTCGCGGTGCGGCGGGCGATCCACCGCTTCCTCGAGACCGACGTGCGCGAGGGCGACTGGGTCACGCTCTTCGCCCCGGAGCAGATGCTGTGGTGGACCGCGCGCGGCGCCTGGGAGTACCGGCAGCTCGCCGCCGTGGCCGATCGCCTCGTCGGCCAGGGCAGCGGCAACAGCTACGGGGACTGGGCGGTCGTGCGCTCGCTCGAGTACGGGCAGATGGGCACGGGCGGCGAGTCGCGCGCGGTCACGGGCGCGGGCGCCGGCTCGAGCGGCGGTCCCGGCCAGTTCGCGGTGGTCGGCGATCCCAACGCCCCGGTCAAGCAGGAGAGCGACATCTTCACCATCCGCCGGCGCACCGAGCGGAGCCTCGGCGGGCTGCAGCAGGCGCTCGAGTCGCTCGTGCGCCTGCGGGGCCAGAAGTCCGTCGTCCTGATCTCCGAGGGCTTCGTCCTGCTGCCGAAGATGCCGGGTTACCTCGAGTCGATGGACGTGGCGCGGCGCGCGAACGTCGCGGTCCACTTCCTCGACCCGCGCGGGGTGCAGGCCGACCAGAGCGGCACGGCCCTCTACGCGACGCTCAGCGACGTCACCGGCATCGCCGAGGCCACCGGTGGCACCGCCTTCTCCGGCAACGACGCCGAGCGCGGGCTGCGGCGCGTGGCCGAGCGCGGCGACGCGTACTACCTCCTCGGCTACGAGCCCTCGAAGCCCGGACCGGGCGAGCGGAAGGTCAAGGTGCGGGTGCGCCGCGAGGGGCTCGACGTGAAGGCCCGCTCCTTCTATTACGTGCCCGAGCCCGAGAAGCTCGGCTCGAAGAAGGCCGCGGCCCCGGCGGCGCCCTCTCTCGCCGCGATGCGCTCGCTCGCCGACTCGACCGAGCTGCCGCTGCGCGTGACGACGCTCTACTTCGAGCCGGGGAAGAAGGGCGAGGTCGCGACGATGCTCGCGGCCGAGGTCCTGCCCGGCCCGGGCAGGACGGGCGAGCGGCTCTTCAAGCTCGTCTCGGAGGCCCGCGCGCGCGACGGGGGCCCGCCCGTCCGGGACCAGTTCGAGGGCACGCCGAGCGTCCGCCCGGCCGAGCCGATCGTCCTGTCGCGGCAGTGGAGCCTGCCCTCCGGAGTGTGGCAGGTGCGCCTCGTCGTCGAGGACACGACGACCGGCCGCGTCGGCACCGTCGTCCACACGTTCGAGGTCCCCGACGCGAAGGCCTTCCGCGTCTCGACGCCCATCCTGACCGCCGAGCTCGACGACCCGAACGGGAAGCGGCGGCCGAAGGTCGCGCTCGCCCGGACCTTCCGCACGGGATCGCTCGTCTACTGCCAGTACACGGTCTACAACGCGCCGCCGGCCGGCAAGCACGACTGGGCCCCGCACGTCTTCGGGTCGTGGACGCTGCGCCGGGGCGAAGAGGTCGTGCGCGAGGCGCCGGCGAGCCTCATCCAGCCCGCGAACGACGGCCGCGTCACGCGCACGCTGGGGCTGTCGCTGGAGGGCGCGCCGCCCGGCGAGTACGCGCTCGAGATCAAGGTGCGCGACGAGACGACCGGCCGCGAGGCCGCCCGCGTCGAGAGCTTCACCGTCGCCCCCTGACCGCGCCGGCGGCGGGCTACTTCTTCTCGAGCTGCTGCACCGCGAGCTCGTACCGCCACTCGGTCGTCTGGTTCGAGGACGCCTCGTAGCGGACCGTCCACCGCGTCGGGATCGCGAGGCCCTCGACCGATTTCCACTCGCCGAAGCGCTCCTCGAACCGGAAGTAGGTGTCGGACTGCCGCGAGGACGCCGTCGGGTCGCCGACCATCGCCTGCGCGTAGCTGCGCGTGCAGACGGTCGCCACGTGGCGGAACGTCTCCGGCTCGAGCCAGATGCTGACGTCGAGGTCGTTCTGGCCCTTCTTCGCGCGGTACTTCAGCCGGTGCAGCTCCCGGTCGTCGAGCTTCCTCAGGCCGTCGTAGGAGACCTTGGCCCCGCTCTCGGCGAGGCTCGCGAGCGCCCAGAGGCCGTTCAGGACGCCCCCGAGCAGGTGCTCCTTGACGATGGTGTCGTTCGCCGACACGAAGGTCGCGACCGCGGAGCGGCGGCCGCGCGCCTTGTTCGCGTACCCGATCTCGGTTTCGGTGCCGTCGAAGGCGAACACCTCGGCGCCGTACTCGGCCGCGCCGAAGTCGAGGGCGAGGCGCGTCGCGGGGGGCGTCGTCGAGAAGACGAACGTGCCGCCGATGCTCCCCTGGCCCGTCTGCCTGCCGTACATGCGGCACTCGCCCCGCACGACGCGCGGCCCGAACGCGCCCGCGTCGGGCGACACCGACGCGAGGTGCTTCTGCACGACCTCCTCGGGCTTGAGCTTGTCGGCGGCGGGCGCGGCGGCGGCGACGAGGGCGAGGGCGGCCGTCGGGAAAAGGCGGGCGCGGATCATGGAGCCTCCGTGTCGGACGGGCGCGGCGCGGCGATTGTCCCCGTGCCGCGCGGCGGGCGTCAACGGATTCCGCGGCCGGACCGCCGGAGGAGGGCAAGGCCCTTGCTAGAATGTCCGGTCCGGCCTCGGGAAGCGGCCGGCCCCCGGAGGATCGAAGATGCCCCACGCCCGCAGGAACGCCGCTCTCGCCGTCGGTCTCGCTCTCGCTCTCGCCGCCTCGCCGAGGCTCGCCGACCGCGCGAGCGCCGCGCCGGCCAGGGCCGCCGCGAAGACCGAGTCGGCCGGGGGCGTGCAGTGGACCGTCCCCGCGAAGTGGACGGCCGGCGCGGGCAGCTCGATGCGCGTCGCGACCTATGCCGTCCCCGCCGCGAGGACGTCGCCGGCCGGCGAGTGCGCGGTCTTCTTCTTCGGCCCGGGCCAGGGCGGGTCGGTCGCCGACAACGTGGCCCGCTGGGGCAAGCAGTTCGAGGGCGCGCCTTCGCCGGCGAGCCGCGAGACGACGGTCGGCGGGCTCAAGGTCACGCGGGCCGAGGTCGCCGGCACGTACCTCGCGCCGGGCGGACCGATGATGCAGTCGACCGGCAAGCGCCCCGGCTACCGCCTCCTCGGCGCGATCGTCGAGGCCCCGGAGGGCAACGTGTTCTTCAAGCTCACCGGCGAGGCGGCCACGGTCGCCGCGGCCCAGGCCGACTTCGACGCGCTCGTCGCCTCGCTGAAGAAGAAGTAGCCGTGCCGCTGCGGGCGGTGGTCTTCGACTTCGACGGCGTCATCGTCGACAGCGAGCCCCTCCACTTCCGGGCGCTGCGCGACGCGCTGGCCGCCTCCGGCGTCGGGATCACCGAAGAGGAGTACTGGTCGACGTACCTCGCGTACGACGACCGCGAGTGCATCCGCGTCGCCCTCGAGACGCACGGCGCGCGCCCGACCCCCGAGCGCGTCGACGAGGTCGAGGCCCGCAAGGTCGCGGCGTTCGGCCGCCTCGTTCCGGAGGTGCCCGTCTTCCCCGGCGCGCGGGAGCTCGTGCGCGCCCTCGCCGGGCGCGTGCCGGTCGCCATCGCCTCCGGCGCCCGCCGCGACGAGATCGAGGCGATCCTCGCGGGCATCGGCCTGCGCGACGCGTTCTCCGCGGTCGTCGGCTTCGAGGACGCCGCGCGCGGCAAGCCCGACCCGGCTCCGTACCTCGAGGCGGCGCGGCTCCTCGCGGCGCGGGCGCCGTCCCTCGCGCCGGCCGAGTGCGCGGCGATCGAGGACTCGGTGCCCGGCATCCTCGCCGCGCGGGCCGCGGGCATGCGCGTCGTCGGGGTCGCCCACAGCTACGAGGCCGCGAAGCTCTCGCCCGCCCACCGCGTCGTGAGCTCCCTCGCGGGCCTCGGCCCCGACGACTTCGCCGCCCTCTTCGAGAGCTGAAAGCGAGAACGCGCCATGCCCTCCCGCCACCTCGACCCCGAGCAGGCCCGCCGCTACGCCGAGTACCGCTACGACTTCAACACGAAGGCGCTGGCCGGGCGCGTCGTGCTCGTGCCGGGCGGCGCGGGCGGCCTCGGCGCGGCGATCGTGGCGCTCCTCGTGCGGGACGGCGCCATCCCGGTCGTCGGCTACCGCGCGAACAAGGGCAACGCCCTGGCGTTCCAGCAGCGCGTCCAGGACCTCTACGGCGGGCTCGTCCACCTCGTCGAGGGCGACGTGGCCGATCCCGACGCGCGCCGCCGCTACGTCGAGGCGGCCCTCGCGGTGAAGGGAGAGGTCTACGGGCTCGTCGCCCTGACCGGCGATCCCGCGCGCGTGAAGGCGGCCGACCTCGACTCGGCCGTCCTCCGCGCGTCGTTCACCGCGAACTTCGAGGCGCCCGTCCTCCTCGCCCGCGCGTGCGCCGAGGAGATGGTCCGCCGCGGCACCCGGGGTTCGATCGTCCTCGTGTCGAGCATGCAGGGCGTCTACCCGTTCGAGGGCAGCCTCGCCTACGCCTCGCCGAAGGCGGCCCTCGTCCACGCCTCGCGCATCCTCGCGAAGGAGTACGGCGGCGCGGCCGACGTGCGCGTCAACGTCGTCGCGCCGGGGGCCACCGTCGTCGGCATGGCCCGGGCCTCGATCGACGGGGGCAAGTACGACCCGTACGTCGACCGCGGCGTCGTGCCGCGCTTCGGGCGGCCCGAGGACGTGGCCCGGGCGGTGCGCTTCCTGCTCGAGCCCGACGGCTACGTCACCGGCCAGGTGCTCACGGTCGACGGCGGCCTCACGCTGCGCCGCGACCGGCAGGGCTAGCGGAGGACGCCATGGACCCGGAGGAGTTCCGCCGCTTCGGCCACCAGGTCGTCGACTGGATCGCGGACTACCGGGCGGGAGCGGCGACGCGGCCCGTGATGTCGCGGGTCCCGCCGGGCGACGTGAAGGCGAACCTGCCCGGCGCGCCGCCGGCCGAGCCCGAGCGGTTCGACGCCGTCCTGCGCGACCTCGACGCGATCGTGATGCCCGGCCTCTCGCACTGGCAGCACCCGCGCTTCTTCGGCTACTTCCCCTCGAACGGCGAGCTCGCCTCCGTGCTCGGCGACTACGTCTCGACCGGCCTCGGCGTCCTCGGCCTCTCGTGGCAGTCGAGCCCGGCCCTCACCGAGGTCGAGGAGGTGACGACCGACTGGGTCCGGCAGATGGTCGGCCTGTCGGACGCGTGGAGCGGCGTCATCCAGGACACCGCCTCGTCCTGCACGCTCCTCGCCCTCCTCTGCGCCCGCGAGCGGGCGACGGCCTACTCTCTCGTCCGCGGGGGGCTCCAGGCCGAGGAGCGCCCGCTCGTCGTCTACGTCTCGGCCCACAGCCACAGCTCGGTCGACAAGGCCGCGCTCCTCGCCGGCTTCGGCCGCGCGAACGTGCGGGTCGTCCCCCACGACGAGCGCTACGCGATGCAGGCCGGGGACCTCGCCGCGATGGTGCGGGAGGACGCCGCCGCCGGCCGCCGGCCGTGCGCGGTCGTCGCCACCACGGGCACCACCGCCACGACCGCCGTCGACCCGATCGGCGCCGTGGCCGCGGTCGCCCGCGAGCACGGCCTCTGGCTGCACGTCGACGCGGCGATGGCCGGCTCCGCGATGATCCTCCCCGAGATGCGCGCGCTGTGGGACGGGATCGAGGGCGCCGACTCGCTCGTCCTCAACCCGCACAAGTGGATGGGCGTCGCGTTCGACTGCTCCCTCTACTTCGTGCGCGACCCGCAGCACCTCGTCCGGGTGATGAGCACCAACCCGAGCTATCTCCGCAGCGCCGTCGACGAGAAGGTGAAGAACCTCCGCGACTGGGGCATCCCGCTCGGGCGGCGCTTCCGCGCGCTGAAGCTGTGGTTCCTGATCCGCGAGCAGGGCGTCTCGGGCCTCCAGGCGCGTCTGCGACGCGACCTCGCGAACGCGCGCTGGCTCGCCTCGCGGGTCGAGGCGACCCCGCCGTGGCGCCTCCTCGCGCCGGTGCCGCTGCAGACCCTGTGCGTGCGCCACGAGCCCGAGGGGCTCACCGGCGAGGCCCTCGACCGCCACACCCTCGACTGGGTCGAGCGGCTCAACCGCTCCGGCGCGGCCTACCTGACGCCGGCCCAGCTCGACGGCCGCTGGATGGCGCGCGTCAGCATCGGCTCGCTCGCGACGGAGCGCGAGCACGTCGAGGCGCTCTGGACGGCGATGCGCGAGACGGCTGGGGTCAGATCTTGAATCTTGCCTCGTCACGCCGGGCAGGATTCAGGATCTGACCCCGTCGACCGCCATCACCCGCAGCGTCCCCGCCGCCTCGTCCCACTCGGCCTCGACGGAGCCGACGGGCGCGAGGCCGAGGCAGGCCGCCGGCCGCAGCGACGCCATCTCCGCGACCGTCTCGAGCGGCAGGCCCGTGAAGCGCGCGGTGTTGGCCACGGCGCGGTCGAGCGTGAGCGCAGAGCCGGCGAGGTTCGTGGCGCCCGGCGCGGCGACGCGGCCCGTGGCGTCGAGTTCGACAGGCTGTCCGCCGAGCGTGTAGCGGCCGGGCGGCATCCCGGCCGCGGCGATCGCGTCGGTCACCAGGATCGTCCGCCCCGGGGTCTTCGCCCTGACGACCGCGCGCACCGTGGCCGGCGGCAGGTGGTGGCCGTCGACGATGAAGCTCGCCAGCAGCCGGTCCTCGCCGAGCTGCTCCCAGATCACGTTCGGGTGCCGGGGCAGGAGGCCGGGACAGCCGTTGCCGAGATGGGTCGACAGCGTGGCCCCGGCCCTCACGGCGTCCGCGATCTGCGCGCCCGTCGCCGCCGTGTGGCCGATGGCCACCCTCACGCCCGAGGCGACGGCGTGCTCGACGAGCGCGAGCGCGCCCGGCACCTCCGGCGCGAGCGTCACGAGACGGATGCGGCCTTCCGCCGCCTCCTGCCGGCGCCGGAAGTCGTCGATCGCGGCGTCGCGGACGAACGCCCGCGCGTGGGCGCCGCGGTAGCCGTCCTCCGGCGAGATGTACGGGCCCTCCATGTGCAGCCCGGCCACCGCCGCCGTCTTCAGCCGGGCGATCCGCCGTGCGCACGCGGCGAAGGTCTCGAGGGGCGAGGTGATGAGCGTCGGCAGGAAGCGCGTGACCCCGGTCCGCCCCACCGCCGCGACCGCGGCGAGAAGCGCCTCGTCGGTCACGGCCGGGTCGCCGAAGTCGACGCCGGCGAAGCCGTTCACCTGGAGGTCGAAGAGCCCCGGCAGGCGCACCCGGCGGGGGGCCGGCGCGGGCGAGCCGTCCGGGCCGGTCCGGGACGCGGATGCGCGGGGCGCGAGGGCCGCGACCGCGGAGGCCCCGGCGAGCAGGGAGCGGCGGGTGATCGCAGGCATGGCGGCACGATCCTGCGCCGCGGCCGGCGCCCGCGTCAACGCCCGCGGGCGACGCGCGGACCGGGACGAGACACGGCGCGGCCCCGGTGTCAGGATCGCGCTCGTGCGCAAGAGCGAGGGCGAGTGGCGGGCGGCGGACGGCGCGATCCTCTGGCGACGGTCGTGGGAGCCCGACGGGCCGCCCCGCGCGGCCGGCGTCCTCGTGCACGGCCTCGGCGAGCACTCGGGCCGCTACGACCACGTGGGCGAGCGCTTCGCGCGGGCGGGACTCTCCCTGCTCGCCTTCGACCTGCGCGGTCACGGCCGTTCGAGCGGGGCCCGCGGCGACACGCGCTTCGGCCCGACGCTCGAGGACGTCGACCGGCGGCTGGCGGACGCCGCCGCGGCCGGGGCGCCCGTCTTCCTCTACGGCCACAGCCTCGGCGCCCTCCTCGTCCTCACCCACCTCGCGACGCGCCGGCCGAGCGTCGCCGGGGCCGTCGTCTCCGCCCCGCCCCTGCGCAACGCCCTGCGGGCGCAGCGGGCCAAGGTCGCTCTCGCGCGCCTCCTCGGCCGCCTGGCGCCGGGTGTCGCGCTCGCGAACGGCCTCGACGCGAGCGGCCTCTCGCGCGACCCGGCGGTCGTCGACGCCTACCGGCGCGACCCGCTCGTGCACGACCGCGCGGGCCTCGGGCTCGCGCGCGACGCCGAGGCGGCGATCGACGCGCTCGAGTCGGGCGCCGCGACGCCCCGCGGCCCGCTCCTCGTCGTTCACGGCGGCGCGGACCCGGTCGCCTTTCCCGAGGGCAGCCGCGCGCTCGCGGAGCGGCTCGGCCCCGCCGCGACGCTCCTCGAGTACGAGGGCCTGCGGCACGAGGCCCACAACGAGCCGGAGCGCGGGAGGGTCCTCGACGACGTGATCTCGTGGATGCTGGACCGCCTGCCCCGCACCTGAGCCGTCCGCCCCATCGCGGGCCCTCCCGGGAGGGCATATGCTCCGGCCGTTCGCTGAAAGGAAGGCCCCCATGCGCCCCCTCCGCACCGCCGCGCTCCTCGCCGCGCTCCTCGCCGCCGCCGCTTCGTCTCGAGCGGCCGACGGCCTCGCCCTCCGCCCGCCGATGGGCTGGAACAGCTGGAACAAGTTCGGCTGCAACGTCAGCGAGTCGCTCGTCCGCGGCGCGGCCGACGCGCTCGTCGCGACCGGCATGAAGGCCGCCGGCTACGAGTACGTCGTGATCGACGACTGCTGGCAGGTGGGCCGCGCCGACGACGGATCGATCGTGGTCGACAAGGACCGCTTCCCCTCGGGCATCCGGGCCCTCGCCGACTACGTCCACTCGAAGGGCCTGAAGTTCGGCCTCTACTCCGACGCCGGGACGAAGACCTGCGCCGGCCGGCCCGGGTCGAAGGACCACGAGGCCCAGGACGCGAGGACCTACGCCGCCTGGGGCGTCGACTACCTCAAGTACGACTGGTGCAGCTCCGAGGGCCAGGACCAGAAGGACTCGTACATGAAGATGAGCCGCGCCCTGCGCGCGAGCGGGCGTCCGATCATCTTCTCGCTGTGCGAGTGGGGCTCGTCGAAGCCGTGGACGTGGGCCCAGGGCACCGGGGAGCTGTGGCGCGCGACCGGCGACATCGTCGACTGCTGGGACTGCAGCCGGAGCTGGGGCGGGATGGGCGTCGCCCACATCATCGACCAGATGCAGGACCTCTACCCCTACGCGGGCCCCGGCCACTGGAACGACCCGGACATGCTCGAGGTCGGCAACGGCGGGCTCACGCCGGCGGAGAACCGCGCGCACTTCAGCTTCTGGGCCCTCTTCGCGGCGCCCCTGATGGCCGGCAACGACCTCGAGAAGATGACTCCGGAGGTGAAGGCGATCCTCACGAACCCGGAGGTCATCGCGGTCGACCAGGACCCGCTCGGCATGGCCGGACGGAAGGTGTGGGACGACGGCGCGCGCGAGGTGTGGATGCGCCCCCTCGCCGACGGCTCGCGGGCGGTCGTCCTCTTCAACCGCGGCTCCGAGCCGGCGCCGGTCACCGCGACGTGGGCCGACCTCGGCCTCTTCCCCGGCGGGAAGGCGGCCGTGCGCGACCTCTGGCAGCACGCCGACGCGGGTGCCGCCTCGGGCCGGTACGAGGCCAAGGTCGAGCCGCACGGCGTCGTGATGGTGAAGGTCACGCCGCAGTTCTGAGCCGGCGGCAGGCCCCGAGGGAGCGGCTCCCGTGGGGCCCGAGCGGAGGCAATCGCCTTACCATTTCCTGACTCAGGCCGGTAATGCTCTTGCTCGTCCACGCGGGGGCCATTACACTTTTTTGCCCCGGCCGGTGCGGCCGCTCGGCCGGGCTCTCGAAGGAGACGACTGTCCGTCATGTCAGTAGCGCCGGCGGCCCCGCAGGTCGGCGAACGGCTCGGTCCCTACGAGCTGATCGCGCCCCTGGGCGTGGGGGGCATGTCCGAGGTGCACCGGGCCCGCGACACCCGGCTCGGCCGCGACGTGGCGGTCAAGTTCCTCGACTTCGAGACGGCGCGCCACCCGGAGCGCCTGCGCCTCTTCGAGCAGGAGGCGCGCGCGGCGGGCGCGATCGAGCACCCGGCGATCGTCGCCGTGCACGACGTCGGTCAGCAGGGCGACGTGCCGTACGTCGTGCTGGAGCTCGTCGAGGGAGAGACCCTCCAGCGCCGCCTCCTGCGCGGGCGGCTCCCCGTCCGCAAGGCGCTCGAGATCGCGATCCAGATCGGCCACGGTCTCGCCGCCGCGCACGCCCGCGGGATCCTGCACAACGATCTCAAGCCGGCGAACGTGATCCTCACGCGCGACGGCCGCGTGAAGATCCTCGACTTCGGCCTCGCCGGCCTGCGCGGCGGCTCGAGCCCGGCGGCCGGAGCCGTCGAGGGCGAGGGCGAGACGGTGACGCAGGCGCTCTTCGGCACGCCGGGCTACGTCGCGCCGGAGCGCATCGAGGGCCGCGCCCCGGACGCCCGGTCCGACGTCTTCTCTCTCGGCGCGGTGCTCTACGAGATGCTCGCCGGCGTTCCCGCCTTCGACGGCACGACCACCGCGGAGATCCTCGCCGCGACGACGGAGAAGGACCCCCCGGAGATCGACCCGCCCCTCTCGCCGGCCCTCGCCCGCGTCGTCCACCGCGCGCTCGAGAAGGACCCGGGGCAGCGGTTCGAGTCGGCGAGCGACCTCGCCTTCGCGCTCGAGGCGGTGTCCACGGTGACGGGAGCGCCCGTCACGTTCGAGCGTCGCGCGGCGCGGCGCTGGCCCCGCTACCTCGACTACGCCCTCGTGGCGACGGCGCTCGTCGCGATCGGCGTCGCGGCCGGCCGGCTCGTCTGGGACCGGCCCCTGCCGAACTTCCAGCGCCTGACCTTCGGCTACGGGTCGATCACCTCCGCGCGCTTCCTGCCGGACGGCCGCACCGTCCTCTACGCGACGGCTTCGGCCGGGCGGGCGGAGCTGCAGGTCTATCAAGCGCGGACCGACTCGCGGGGCGTGCTGCCGGCCCACGTGCCCGCCGGCGACCTCGCCGCGGTCTCGCCGGCGGGCGAGGTCGCGTTCTTCCCCGGCCGGCACAACCCGGCGATCCACGACGCCGCGCTCGGGGGAGGCATGCGCCTCGCGCGCGCCCCCCTCACCGGCGGGGCCGCGCGCGACCTGCTGCAGGACGCGGTGGGCGCGGACTGGTCGCCGAAGCACTACGCCGACGACTCGCGCCTCGCGGTCGTCCGCGAGCGGCAGGGCGCGCGGTGGCTGGAGTTCCCCGTCGGCCGCGTCCTCTATCGCACGAACTACGGCCTGCGCGCGCCCCGCTTCTCGCCGGACGGCGAGCTGATCGCCGCGATCGAGAACAGCGTCCAGGGGGAGTGCATCATCGTCTTCGACGCCGCCGGCCAGAGGCGCGTGCTCGGCTGCGGCCACACCGCGACCTCGACGCACATCGGGTGGGCCCCCGACGGCAAGGAGGTCTGGTTCAGCTCGGAGAAGATCGCCGACCAGCCCCGCTTCGGGAGCTGGCGGCCGTCGCTGCGGGCGGTGAGCCTCTCCGGCCGCGAGCGCACGCTCCTCCACCTGCCCGAGTTCCTGTCGTTCCAGGACGTGGCGCCCGACGGGCGGGTCCTGATCACGGCCGGCACCCTGCGCGGCGAGATCCTCGGGCAGCGCGCGGGCGAGCCCCGGGAGCGGAACCTGTCCTGGCACGAGGGCTCGAACTTCACGGAGCTCAGCCGGGACGGGAAGAGGCTCTACTTCTTCGAGGCGTCCGAGTCCGCCACTTACGTCCAGCCCATCGAGGGCGGCCCCGCGGCGCGGCTGTCGGCCGGGCTCGCGCTCGGCGTCTCCCCCGACGGGGCGTGGGTCGCGCGGAGCGGCCTCGACCAGTACACGGGCCAGATGCTGCTCGTGCCGACGGGGCCGGGCGAGCCGCGCTCGATCGTCGTGCCGCCGATCGTCCCGTGGGGCGTCCGCTGGTTCGCCGACGGCCGCCGCCTCCTCCTGACGGGCAACGAGGAGGGCCGCACGATCCAGGCGTGGGTGGTGGACACGCTGGGGGCGAGCCCGCCGAGGCCGATCACGCCGCCCGGGATCGGCTGCTGGCTGCTCTCGCCCGACGATCGCACCGCCGCCTGCGCGCGGCCCGGGGGCGGGGGCGAGGCCTACTTCTACCCGCTGGACGGCGGCGCGCCCCGGCCGCTGCGCGGGTTCCACGACGGCGACGCGCTGCTCCAGTGGACCGCCGACGGACGCCACGTGATCGTGAGCGAGGCCTACTCGCTGCCCGCGCGCGTGATGAAGATCGACGTGGCGACCGGCGAGCGGACGCTCTGGCGCGAACTGCTCCCCTCGAACGCGATCGGCGTGACCGGCACGATCGTGCCATCGGTCACCCCGGACCTCTCGGCCTGGGCCTACTCGGTGCTGCGCCTCGTCAACGACCTCTACGTCGTCGACGGCCTCCGCTGATCGATCGGCGCTACCGGGTCTCGACGAGCTGCGGCCCCCCGTCGTCGAGGCTCTCGACGTCGAGCCAGCGCCGGCCGGCGGCCCGCCAGCGGGCGCGGGCCCACGCCGCGTGGTGGGAGGCCCGGTGCGGCTCGAGCCTCACGGCCCCTCGGCGTAGAGCCGGACGGCCTCGTCCCACCGCCCCGCCCGCGCCGCGTCCGAGGGCCTCGCCGGCCCGAGGCCCGCCCGCGCCGGCCTGCGGCGCGTCCGGGCCGTAGGCGAACACCTCGGACACGCGCAGGCGCGGGCCCGCGCCCTGGAACAGGAGGCGCACCCCCCCCCCTCGGAGGCAGCGCGGTCTCCCAGGACCGCCACGAGGAGCGCCTGCTTGCCCGCGCGCGGAGCGCCGTTCACCCACGCGAGGCCGGCGCGGACCGGCCTAAGCTCGCGACGACGGCGCCGTCGATCTCGGCGACCCACGGCACGGCCAGCGGCGAGTCGGCGAGGTCGACCGCGAGGACCAGCGCCGAGAGCCGCCGCGGAGCGCGCAGCCGCACCACGAGCCCGCTGCCGCGGGCGAGGCCCTCGGCCGCCGTCCATGCCGTCGCGGGGTCGCGGTCGACGACCGCCCGGCCGAGCGCCGTGCCGCGCGTCGTCTCGACGCTCAACTCGGACGCGGGCACGGGCCGCCCTTCGTCGTACGGCGGGACGAACGAGTGGAACACCACGAAGCCGCCGGCCTCGGTCTCGCGGAACGTGCCCCCCATGGCGGCCAGCGCCTCGCGCGCGCGAGCCGCCGGGGCCAAGGAGCATCCCCGCGCGAAGCGGCGCGACGGGGTCCACGCGGCGGCGGGGTCGAGGTCGACCTCGTCGCGGAAACGCAGCGGATCGCCGGGGATCCGCTCGTTCCAGGCCTGGCTCGCGATCACGTCCCCGCCCGTCTCGAGGGCGATCCGGCCGGCGAACTGCAGGCTCGCATAGGTGCTGCGCAGGCCGGCCGCGCGGAGCGCCTCGATCGGCGGCCCGACGGCGGGCACCTCCCAGACCCGCTCCGCGTGGGCCGGATCGCTCCAGGTCCGCGCGAGCACCCGTTCGCCCCAGCCCCACGGCGCCACGAGCGCGAGAACGAGGGCCGCGGCGCCGGCGCCGCCAGGCGGCGGCGACGCCGGCTCCCGCGAGGGCGAGGAGCGGCGCGTTCAGCCCGTAGAGGTACCTCAGCTCGTCCGGGCCGGTCCGGCGCGAGAGCCAGAAGGCGCCGGCGAGGGCCGCGGCCCAGCCGACGAGGGGCAGCGCGGCACGCGAGCGCGCGCCGAGGACGACGGCGAAGAGGAGCGCGGCGGCCAGGAGCGCCACGAGCGGCAGCGGGACGAGCGCCCGCTCCCGGCCGTCGACGACGAGCGGCACCTGCAGCCCGCCGAGGCCCGCGAGGGCGTGGGCGAGAGCGGCGGCCCCCTCGCCCCACAGCCAGCGCGGCCGCAGCGCGGTGACCGCGCTCGACGCGGTCACCACCTTCGCGCCGGAGGCGCCGATCGCCCGCGCCACCCGCGAGCGGCGCGGCGCCGAGGAGCGCTCCCGCGACGAAGGGCGCGACCGCCCCCGGCCGCGGCCGGAAGCCCGCGGCGGCGGGCCCGCGGCCATCCCGGCGAACACCGGCACGGCCAGCGACGAGTTCCACACGGCGGGCCGCAGACGAGCCCCAGGCCGAGCGACGCGGCCCCGCCGAGCCTCCTCGCGGCGAGCGCCGCGAGGAGGGGCCCGCCGGTCACGAGCGGCATCAGGAAGTTCGGCGGCGGACCGGTCGCGCCCATGAGCGCCATGTACGGCGTGCCGCACGCGGCGAGGAGCGCGGCCGCGAAGCCGGCCGCGGGCCCGCCGAGGCGACGCCCGAGGAGCCCCGCCAGCAGGACGAGGAGCGCCGCGCAGGCGGCCTGGTACAGGCGGTAGGCCGCGTGGTGCGGCAGGACGGCGAGGAGGGGAGCCAGGAGATAGGCGTCGAGGGCGCCGTTGTACGGCTGGTTCCACAGGGTCGTCGACAGCTCGCCCGCCAGCACGCGCCGCCCCATGAGCAAGAGGATCGCGTCGTCGTTCGACACGGGCAGCGCGAAGGTGGCCGCATGGAGCGGGCCGCGGCAGACGAGAGCCGCCGCCACCAGGGCGAGGGCGGCCGCGGCGCGGCGGACGGCGGGCGTCATCGCGCTGAAGTGTACCCGCGTCGGCGCCGTGGCCCATGCCCGGGCCTGTGCCCGGGACACCATGCCCGGGCCTATTGACAACGCCGCCGCGCGGGTGTCGGCTATGCGCAGACGAAGGGTCGCGCCACCCGCCGCGGCCTCCCCCGGCCCGGCGGAGCCGACCGCGGGAAGGAGTCGCCATGAGTCGCTCGATCGAGGCGCTCGTGGACGAGCAGGCCCGCCGCTGGGCCGTCCGCCGCGGCGAGTCCCCCCACGAGGAACGCCAGCCGGTCGTCACGCTGGCCCGCATGCACGGCGCGCGCGGCGATGCGCTCGCCCGCCGCGTGGCCGAGCAGCTCGGGTTCGCCCTCTTCGACCAGGAGCTCGTCCACCGCGTCGCCGAGAGCGCGCAGCTCAGCGAGCGCGTGGTGGGGACCCTCGACGAGAAGAACCGCGAGCTGCTCACCAACTGGCTCGCCGGGTTCGCGAGCCGGACGTACATCACGCCCGTCGAGTACCGCTACCACCTCGCGAAGGTCGTGGGCGCGATCGCGCGGCAGGGCGGCGCGGTGATCGTCGGCCGCGGGGCCCACGTCATCCTGGGCGAGGCCTCGGCGCTCCGCGTGCTCGCGGTGGCGCCGCTCGAGGAGCGCGTGCGGGCCGTGATGGAGGAGGAGGGGCTCGCCGAGCGCGACGCGCGACGCCGGATCGTCGAGGTGGAGGCGGACCGCCGCGCCTACCTGATGAAGCAGTTCCACTTCGAGTTCGCGGACCCGACCGGCTTCGACGTCGTCGTGAACACGGCCGCCCTGGGCCTCGACGGCGCGGCCCAGGTCGTCGTCCACGCGCTCGCGCTGCGCGGAGCGCGGGTCCCGGCCCTCGCCTGAGAGTCGGCCGCCTCGCGCGGGCGGGGCGGCCGCTCCGACGTTTGACGCCGCCCCGGGCCGCGTTCATTCTGTGCCGATGAGAGCCTCCCGCCTCGCCTTCGCGTCCTCGCTCGCCCTCGCCGCCCTCGCGGCCTGCTCCAGGCCCCAGGCGTCGCGCACTCCGCCCGCGGCCCAGGCGACCCCCGCCGCCGCGAAGGGCGGCGACACCGTGGTGGCCGAGGTCGACGCGCCGATCCTCGCCGCGGAGCTCGACCGGAAGGCCGAGGCGCGCCTGACCCGGCTGCGCCAGGAGGAGTACGAGATCCGCAAGCAGGCGCTCGACGAGCTCGTCGCCGAGAAGCTCCTCGCGAAGGAGGCGGCGGCCCGGAAGGTCTCTCCCGAGGAGCTCGTCGAGAAGGAGGTCGACGCCAAGGCGGCCGGGCTCTCGGCCGCCCAGGTCGAGACGATCTACGAGCAGAACAAGGACCGCTTCGCGGGCCAGTCCCGAGCGGAGGCGGTCGAGCGGATCCGGACCGTGCTCCTCCAGAGGGCGCGGGGTCACCGGCGCGCCCAGCTCGACCAGGAGCTGCGGCAGAAGGCCCGGGTCGCCGTCCTGCTCGCCCCTCCTCGCGCCGCGGTCGAGATCCCGCCCGGCTCGCCCGCGACCGGCGCCGAGGACGCGCCGGTCACGATCGTCGAGTTCACCGACTACCAGTGCCCCTACTGCCACCGAGCGCAGTCGACGGTCGAGGAGGTCCTCAAGCGCTACGCGGGCAAGGTCCGCCTCGTGCACCTCGACTTCCCGCTCGAGGGCCACTCCGCGCCTTCCCCGCCGCCCGGGCGGCCCGCTGCGCCGGCGAGCAGGGCCGCTTCTGGGAGTACCACCGCAGCCTCATGTCCGACAACGGCTCGCTCGACGACGTCGACCTCGCGGCGCGGGCGAAGAAGGCCGGCCTCGACGCCGCGAGGTTCGGGTCCTGCATCGGGTCGCAGCACAACGACGAGGCCATCCGCGCCTCCTTCGCCCAGGGCGAGTCGCTCGGGGTGACCGGCACGCCCGCCTACTTCATCAACGGCCGGCTGCTCTCCGGCGCCCGCCCCGTGGAGTCCTTCGCCGAGGTCATCGACTCGGAGCTGGCGGCGCCGCTAGCCGGCGCCCGCCGGGGCCGCGTTTTTCGCTGGACAGGCGCGAGGTTGCCTGTAAACTCAGTGGCTGCGCGAGATGACGCAGGAGGTGGCTGGAGAAGTTGCAGACTGACCTGAGGGCCTGGACCGTCAAGGACTCCCTGGAGCTGTACAACGTCGGCGGCTGGGGCCGAGACTTCTTCTCCATCAACGAGGCGGGCAACGTCGCCGTCACGCCGGCCGGGCCGGGGTCGCTGCCGATCGACCTGAAGGAGCTCGTCGACGATCTCCGCAGCCGCGGCGTCAACCTGCCCGTGCTGATCCGCTTCTCCGACATCCTCCGCACGCGGGTCGAGCAGCTCTTCGGCGCGTTCAACACCGCGATCGCCGACAACGACTACAAGGGCGCATTCCGGGGCGTCTACCCGATCAAGGTCAACCAGCAGCGCCACGTCGTCGAGGAGCTGATGGAGTACGGCCGGCCCTACAACCTGGGCATCGAGGCCGGCTCCAAGCCGGAGCTCCTCGTCGCGCTCGCGATGCAGGAGAACCCCGAGGCGCTCATCCTCTGCAACGGCTACAAGGACCGGGCGTTCATCGAGACCGCCCTCCTCGCCCAGAAGCTCGGGCGGCGCGTGGTCATCACGATGGACCGGATGGGCGAGCTCGACACGATCCTCGCCGCCGCCGCGGACCTCGAGGTCCGGCCGGTGATCGGAGTCCGGGCCCGCCTCACGACGAAGGGCGCCGGCAAGTGGGTGGAGTCGACGGGCGACCGCTCGAAGTTCGGCCTCACCACCGCCGAGATCGTGGCCGTCGTCGAGAAGCTCCAGTCGGTCGGGATGCTGGACTGCCTGCAGCTGCTCCACTTCCACATCGGCTCGCAGATCACGAACATCCGCGCGGTGAAGGACGCGCTGCGCGAGGCGAGCCGCATCTTCGTCGAGCTGCACGGAATGGGCGCCAACATGCGCCTGCTCGACTGCGGCGGCGGCCTCGGCGTCGACTACGACGGCAGCCAGACGAACTTCCACTCGTCCGTGAACTACACCCTCGCCGAGTACGCGGCCGACATCGTGAGCCAGGTGGCCGAGGCCTGCAACGCGCGCGGGGTCCCCCACCCGGACCTCGTGACGGAGTCGGGCCGGGCGCTCGTGGCCCACCACTCGGTCCTCGTCTACAACGTCCTCGCGACGAACGAGATCCTCGGCGGCCACAACCCGGCGCCGCCGTCGAAGGAGGACCACCCCGTCCTCCACCAGCTCTGGGAGACCTACTCCGGCGTCTCGCGCAAGAACTTCCAGGAGGCCTACCACGACGCCCTGCAGATCAAGGAGGAGGCGATCACCGCCTTCAACCTGGGGGTCCTCGACCTGAAGGCCCGCGCGCGCGTCGAGGAGATGTTCTGGGCCACCTGCGAGCGGCTGCTCAAGGTCGTGCGCGAGCTGCCCTACGTGCCCGACGAGCTCGAGGGGCTCGAGAAGCAGCTCTCCGACACCTACTACTGCAACTTCTCGCTCTTCCAGTCGATGCCGGACCACTGGGCGGTGAAGCAGCTCTTCCCCACCATCCCGATCCACCGGCTCAACCGCCAGCCGCTGCGCCGCGGCATCGTGGCCGACCTCACCTGCGACAGCGACGGGAAGATCGACGAGTTCATCGACCTGCGCGACGTGAAGGGCTTCCTCGAGCTGCACACGCCGAACGGCGACGAGTACCTGATCGCCACCTTCCTCGTCGGCGCGTACCAGGAGATCCTCGGCGACCTGCACAACCTCTTCGGCGACACCGACGCCGTGCACGTCAAGATCGACGGCGACGACTACCGCGTCGACCACGTGGTCGAGGGCGACTCGGTGGCGGAGGTCCTCTCCTACGTCCAGTACAACAAGGAGGACCTCGTCTCGCGGGTGCGCCGCGCGGTCGAGGCGGCCCTCCGCGAGAAGCGCATCTCGATGGCCGAGTCCGGCCGCTTCATGAAGCGGTACGAGGAAGCGCTCGAGGGCTACACCTACCTGAGCGTCTCCGAATAGCCCCGCCGGGCCGCGAGGCCGCCCTGCCCGAGCATCCGCCGACCAACGCGCTCCTCGCCCACGCCGGGATCGAGGTCCCGCTGCTGTGCGGCGCGATGTACCCGTGCAGCAACCCGGAGCTCGTGGCGGCGGTGTCGGACGCCGGCGGGCTGGGCATCGTCCAGCCGATCTCCCTGACCTACGTCCACGGCCACGAGTTCCGGGAGGGACTCCGGCTCATCCGCCGACTGACGCCGAAGCCGATCGGCATGAACGCGCTCATCGAGCAGTCGTCGAAGGCCTACCGCGAGCGGATGGAGCGGTGGATCGACGTGGCCCTCGAGGAGGGCGTGCGGTTCTTCGTCACGTCGCTCGGGAACCCGCGCTGGGTGGTCGAGCGCGTCCGGCCGGCGGGGGGCGTCGTCTACCACGACGTCACCGAGGCGAAGTGGGCGCAGAAGGGAAAGGACGGCGGCGTCGACGGGCTCGTCGCGGTGAACCGGCGCGCGGGCGGACACGCGGGGACGCGGACGGCCGAGGCGCTCCTCGAGGAGCTCGCGCCCTTCGGCCTGCCGGTCGTCTGCGCGGGCGGCATCGGCGACGAGAACGGCTTCGTCGAGGCCCTGGGCCTCGGCTACGCGGGCGCGCAGCTCGGCACGCGCTTCATCGCCACGACCGAGTGCCGGGCGAGCGACGCGTACAAGCAGGCGATCGTCGAGGCGGGCGAGGACGACATCGTCCTCACCGAGCGCCTCACCGGCGTGCCGGTCGCGGTGATCGCGACACCCGCGGTGAAGCGCCTCGGGACGAGGGCCGGCCCGATCGCGCGGGCGATGCTGCGGGGCCGGCGCACGAAGCACTGGATGCGGACGATCTACGCCCTGCGCTCGCTGTGGTCGCTCAAGCGGGGGCTCCTGCGCGACGACCCCGGCCGCGACGCCTGGCAGGCCGGCCGCAGCGTCGCCGGCATCGACCGCGTCGAGCCGGCCGGCGCGATCGTCCGCCGCTTCGGCGCGGCCTGGCGCGCCGCCGCCTGACCCGCCGGTCTCAGCGGCGGACGGCCGCCGCGTCGTGCCCCATCTGTCGCAGGAGCTCGATCGAGAAGCCGCGCTCGAAGTGGAAGAGCGGCTGGAAGACGGCCTGCATGACGACGGGCAGGAAGCCGATGCAGCACGTCAGGCAGCCGCCCACCGCGATCACGACGCCGCTCGCCACCACGATCAGCAGCTTGACGAGCAGGTAGAGGACGAACGCGCCGGGCTGCGCGACCGCGAGCGACTCGAGGAGGCGGGCCGCGGCTGCGCACGGAAGGCCCGTGGCGAGCTGGAGCGGGGCCACGAAGTCGCGCAGGGCGAGCGCGGCGAGAGCCACCGCGGGCAGGGCGAGGAGCAGCAGGAGGACGACCGGCGCGAGCGCAGCGGCGGCGAGGACGCCGCCGCTGCCGGCGAGCCGGCCCGAGGCGAACGCCACGACGGCCGTCGCCGAGAGCCCGAGCGCGAGGAGAAGCGCGAAGAGCCCCGCGAGCGAGAGGCCGAGGCTCCACCCGAAGTAGGACGAGGCCGCCCGGGCGTTCTCGCTCCAGAGCCGTCCGAGGTCCCACCGGTCCGTGGCCACCGCTTCCGCGTACATGAAGACGCCGCGGGCGTTGATCCAGAGGACGACAGCCGCCACGAGGGCGAAGGCGAGGACCGCCGCGAGCGTCCCGACCGCCACGGCGGCGGCGTGCGCGGAGAGCCACTCGGCCGCGCGCTGGACGGCCTCGGTCCACGACGTCCACGAGCCGGACCACGGCGGCTCGGCGGGCTGGAAGCGGCCGCCACCGCCGGGTCCCCCGCCGCCCCGGAAGGTCCGCCCGCACTGGTCGAGGAAGGCGAGCAGACCCAAGGCGATCCACTTCCCTGGCCGGATCGGGAACAGGCTGGCCCGGGTGCGCTCCCAGGCGCTGCGGGCGGCATCGACCGGAGACGGCGCGGACGGGGCGACCATCGGGGCCTCCTCTGGCGAGCGAGTGTACACCCCCCGGAGTGACGGTGATCACGCGGGGGAAGTCGACTTCGGTGTTTTCTATTTATCGATAGTCAGTTGTACCTCTGAACCTAAAGCAAAAGTTCAGATCTTGGGAGGACCCCCATGCGCATCCCCTCGGTCGTCGCTACGACTCTCCTGGCGGCCGCAGCCGCGGGCACGCTGATCCAGTGCGGGTCGCCTGCGTCCACCCCCGGGTCGCCCTCTCCGGCGTCCGGCTCGGGCCGGTCCTCGGCCACGCCGGCGCCGACCCCGACTCCCCTCGGATTCCTGCCGAACGGGCTCGTGTGCAGTCCGACTCCCCCGCCGATCGTGCGGATGCAGATCTCGATCCACTCGTCGGAGGGCGGCCGCATCGTGCTCGACTCGAAGCCGCTCGTCGCCAACGTCGACGACTACTGCGACCGCGTCGGCTTCGGCGGCTGGAAGTTCTGCGAGACCCGGCCCGAGGGCAGCGCCCAGCGCGTCGCGTGCGACTACATGGTCACGGGCCAGGCCCGCGACACGAACCGCTGGGGCCCCA
Source organism: Vicinamibacteria bacterium (assembly GCA_046331285.1). GTDB lineage: Bacteria > Acidobacteriota > Vicinamibacteria > Fen-336 > Fen-336 > DATBSL01. The sequence goes on along the minus strand of JAXLRD010000029.1, from coordinate 58,380 downwards.
CCTGGTACTACGACAGGGACCTCTGCTCGGCTTCGCCCGACGAGTGCACGAACCACAACACCGAGCAGTTCCTCGCCATCGCCAAGGACACGGGCCGCTTCACCGCCTGCGCCCAGGACCGGTGGCCGGTGGCGAGCGGCGGGTCGAGCTGCGGCTGGATCGACGTCAGGAGGTGATCGGCGGGGGCGGAGCGAGGCTCTTCAGCGGGCCGCCGCGCGCGGCCCGCCGAGCCAGAGGGCGATGCCGACGGCGACGATCCCGATCGAGGCGAGCTGGGCGACCGACAGCCCGGCCGCGACCTTGACGTTGATCCTCACGAACTCGAGGAGGAAGCGGAAGACGCCGGCCACGACGCAGTAGCGGACGACGATGGCGCGGTCCACGAGGCCGCTCCGGCGCCCGTGCACGAGGACCCAGGCGAGCCCGGCCAGGAAGACGGCCTCGTAGAGCTGCGTCGGGTGAACGGGCACGAGCGTCGGCGGGAGGCCCTTCGGAAACGCCACGCCCCAGGGCAGCGAGGTCGGCCGGCCGTAGTCGTCGCCCACGAGGAAGCAGCCCACGCGCCCGAGGGCCTGCCCGAGGGCGACCGCCGGCGCGGCCGCGGCCACGAGAGGCAGGACGGGCCAGCGGCGCGCGACCACCATCGCGAGGCCGACGGCCACGCCGCCGACGAGGCCGCCGAACCAGCTCATCCCCCCCCGATCGGTGACGAGGTCGACGACCGGCGCCTCGCCGAGGTGCTCGGCCGTCCAGAGCAGCTTCGCGCCGACGAGGCCTCCGATCGCCGCCCACGAGGCGAGCCCGGAGGCGTGCCCGAGGCCGCGCGCGTCGAGCTCGTGGCCGAACAGCCAGGCGCCGGCGAGGAGGCCCACGGCGACCATCACGCCGAAGCTCGTGATCTCGAGCCCGCCGAGGCGGAAGAGGACGGGGAACATTCCTCCGCCATCATAGGCGGAATCCGGGGCCGGCCGCCGGCCCGACGCCCGGGTGACACCGCGGCGCGTTGCGCTTAACCTTCTGCCTGACACCGCAGAGACAAGCGAGGGCTCCCATGAAGGCAGGCGTCCTGAAGGAGACGTGGCCGGGCGAGACGCGCGTGGCCCTCGTGCCGGGCGTCCTCGCGCCGCTCGCGAAGGCCGGGATCGAGGTCCTCGTCGAGTCGGGCGCCGGCGACGCCGCGGGCTACCCGGATGCGCAGTTCGCGGAGAAGGGCGCGACGGTGACGAGCCGCGAGGCCGTGCTCGCAGGCGCCGAGCTCCTTCTGAGCGTGCGCTCGCTCGCCGGCGGCCACGACGCGGCGGCCGTGGCCCGTCTCGGGAAGGGCCGGGTGGCGGTCGGCTTCCTCGACCCCCTTCAGCGGGCCGAGGGCCTGACGCCTCTGGTCGCGAGCGGGGCGACGTGCTTCGCCCTGGAGCTCCTGCCGCGCATCACGCGCGCCCAGAGCATGGACGCGCTGTCGTCGACGGCGACGATCGTCGGCTACAAGGCCGTGCTGCTCGCGGCGGACGTCCTGCCGAAGATGATGCCGATGCTGATGACCGCGGCGGGGACCGTCTCGCCCGCCCGGGTCTTCGTGATCGGCGCGGGCGTCGCGGGCCTTCAGGCGATCGCCACCGCGCGGCGCCTCGGGGCCGTCGTCGAGGCCTACGACGTGCGCCCGGCGGTCAAGGACCAGATCCAGAGCCTCGGGGCCCGCTTCGTCGAGCTGCCGCTCGAGACGGGCGCCGCCGAGGACAAGGGCGGCTACGCGAAGGCCCAGGGCGAGGACTTCTACCACCGGCAGCGCGAGCTGCTCGCGAAGGTCGTGGCCGACAGCGACGTGGTGATCGGCACCGCCGCGGTGCCCGGCAGGAAGGCCCCCGTGCTCGTGACCGACGACATGCTGAAGGCCATGCGGCCGGGCTCCGTCGTCGTGGACCTCGCGGCGGAGCAGGGCGGCAACTGCGAGGCGACCGTGGCCGGCGAGACCGTGGTGCGCCACGCCGGCGTCCGCGTGATGGGGCCGGTGAACCTCGCGGCGAGCCTCCCCTTCCACGCGAGCCAGCTCTACGCGAAGAACGTCGCGAACTTCGTCCTGAACATGGTCGAGCGAGGCGGTCTGGCCCTCGACAAGGACGACGAGATCGTCCGGGACTCGATGCTGGCCCGGGACGGCGAGGTGACGAGCCCCCGGGTCCGGGAGGCGATGGGCCTGCCGCCCCGGCTCACGACCGTGCCCGCGACGGCGCCGACCGCGTGAGATAGACCGAACAGACCGGTCAGACCACTCCGGCCTGCTGGTATACTCCGCCCTCGGAGTTCGTCTGCAGATGCGGCTTGTCGAGCCACAGAGCCCGCGGAGTCGTCTCGAGGAGATCCTCGCCCGCCCGGACCGGGAGGTGAACCTCGCCGAGGCGGCCCTGCTCGTCGCGGCGGAGGAGTACGAGGGCCTCGACGTCCGGTCCTACCTCGTCCGCCTCGACGAGATGGGCGTCGCCCTGCGCAGCCGCCTCGAGGAGGAGCCGCGCCCGGAGCGGGCGATCATGGCCCTCAACCGTTACCTGTTCCAGGAGCAGGGCTTCCGGGGCAACACCGAGCAGTACTACGACGCCCGCAACAGCTATCTCAGCGACGTCCTCGACCGGAAGACCGGCATCCCGATCACGCTGTCGACCGTCTACATGGAGGTCGCGCGGCGGGCGGGGCTCGACGTCGAGGGCGTGGGGCTGCCGGGGCACTTCGTCGTGCGCGTGCAGATGCCCTCCCGCTCCCTCCTCGTCGACCCCTTCCACGGCGGCTCGCTCCTCACCGAGCGCGACTGCCAGGAGAGGCTCGACCGCATCTTCGACGGCAAGGTGAAGCTCGAGCCGAAGATGCTGCAGCCGTGCCGGCGCAAGGAAATGCTCGAGCGCATCCTCCGCAACCTCAAGGCCATCTATCTTCGCGACGAGGACAAGGACCGCGCGCTCCGCGTGGTCGACCTTCTCGTCCGCATCCAGCCCGGGAGCGCCGAGGACCTGCGCGACCGGGGCGTCCTGTACGCCGCCCTCGACTGCTACGGCCACGCCGCCCGCGACCTCGAGTCCTACCTCGCCCTCGCCCCCCAGGCGCGGGACGCGGAGGAGCTCCAGGCGAAGGTCGCGTGGCTGCGGCAGCAGGCGGCCCGACTCAACTGATCCAAGGAGAACTGGCAATCATGAGCACGCCCACCGCCCCGGCCGGCATCGGCAAGATCGAGGAGTACCTCGGCGCCGACGCCCGCAACCTCCTCGACTACACCTGCAAGGGCATCCCGAAGTCGAGCATCCACGTCCCCGGCCCGCAGTGGGTGGACGAGATCTACGCCGGCTCCGACCGGCCGACGCCCGTGCTGCGGTCCCTGCAGAGCCTGATCGACAACGGCCGCCTCGCCGGCACGGGCTACGTGTCGATCCTGCCGGTCGACCAGGGCATCGAGCACTCCGCGGGCGCCTCGTTCGCGAAGAACCCGCTCTACTTCGACTCCGAGAACATCGTGAAGCTCGCGATCGAGGGCGGCTGCAACGCCGTCGCCTCGACGCTCGGCGTCCTCGGCGGGGTCGCGCGCAAGTACGCGCACAAGATCCCCTTCATGCTCAAGTTCAACCACAACGAGCTGCTGACCTACCCGAACAAGGCCGACCAGATCTTCTTCGCCTCGATCAAGCAGGCGAAGGACATGGGCTGCGTCGCGGTCGGCGCGACCGTCTACTTCGGCTCGGACAACTCCGGCCGCCAGATCGTCGAGGTCTCGCAGGCGTTCCAGGCCGCGCACGAGCTCGGCATGGCCACGGTGCTGTGGTGCTACCTGCGCAACAGCGCCTTCAAGAAGGACAAGGACTACCACGTGTCGGCCGACCTCACGGGCCAGGCCAACCACCTCGGCGTCACGATCGAGGCGGACATCATCAAGCAGAAGCTGCCCGAGAACAACGGCGGCTACAACGTCCTCAACCAGGAGAGCTCGTACGGCAAGACCGACAAGCGGATCTACTCCGAGCTGACGACCGACCACCCGATCGACCTCTGCCGGTACCAGGTGGCCAACTGCTACATGGGCCGCGCGGGCCTCATCAACAGCGGCGGCGCCTCCGGCAGCAACGACTTCGCCGAGGCCGTGAAGACCGCGGTCGTCAACAAGCGCGCCGGCGGCATGGGCCTCATCTCGGGCCGCAAGGCCTTCCAGCGCCCGATGGCCGAGGGCATCAAGCTCCTGAACGCCATCCAGGACGTCTACCTCTGCAAGGAAGTGACGGTCGCCTAGCCCCGAGGAGAGTCGCCCGTCTGGCGCGACTCTCCTCGGAATGCACCGTTCTGGTTCACGGGCGGGCCGAAAGGCCCGCCGTTTCCGTTTCCGTTCTCTCGCCCGTCATGTCGCAACTTGTCGCGTCCCGTCGTCAGTTGTCGCTCCTGTCCCTCCCTCCCCGAGGTCGTCCCTCGTCCGTCACGGCCGGGCCAGCACGGCCGGGCGGACTCCGCCCGAGCTGACGCGGTCGTCGCTCCGCGGAAGGCGCCAAAGTCTTTTCAATCGAGCTTTTCCAGTGTGATGAGGCGAATGCTCTAGCGTCCCTCAGCGTGGGGGACCATCCGGCTCTTGAGCGCGCCGTCTCGAGCGGTGCCTGATTGGGCGCCCGAGCGACCGCGCGCCGTCGGCGGCACGCCATCCGAATCGCCCGGTCGCTTCCCGTCCCGACAAGCGCGGCTCGCGCCGCAGGAGTGAAGGCCGTGCAGTGCCCCTGGTGCCGGGGACGATACGCGCCGCCGGCCGAGCGCTGCCCCACCTGCGGGCGCCCGCTCGGCCCGTGGCTCGAACCGGGAATGCTCGTGAGCGGCCGCTACGAGGTGCAGAGCGCCCTCGGGTGCGGCGGCATGGGCATCGTCTACCGCGCGCTCGACCGTGTCGTCGAGGAAGCCATCGCGCTCAAGGTGCTCGTCGGCGGCGCGCCCGAGGCGGAGCTCGATCTGCGGCTGCGGCGGGAGATCCGCCTCGCCCGGCGAGTGACGCACGAGAACGTCTGCCGCATCCACGAGTGCGGCGAGGACCGCGAGCTGCGCTACGTCTCGATGGAGCTGATCGAAGGCGAGGACCTCAAGAGACGGGTGCGCCGGGCCCCGCTCGCCGCCGACGAGGCGTTCTCGATGTCGCTCCAGGCCCTCGCCGGCCTCGAGGCCGTCCACCGCGCGGGAATCATCCACCGCGACGTCAAGACGGCGAACCTGATGATCGATCGCCGCGGCGTCGTGAAGGTGATGGACTTCGGGATCGCCAAGCCCGCCGACGGCTCCGGCCCGGCTGGCCCCACGCGCACGGGCGAGATCGTCGGCTCGCCCGAGTACATGAGCCCCGAGCAGGCGCGCGGCGAACGCCTCGACGCGCGCAGCGACGTGTACTCGATGGGGATCGTCATCTTCGAGCTGTTCGTCGGACAGGTCCCCTTCCACGCGGACTCGCCTCTCGCCACCGTTCTCCAGCACCTCAACACGCCGCCGCCGCTCGACGGCCTGGCGGCGCAGCGCCTGCCGGGCGCGATGCGGCCGGTGCTGCGCGCGGCGCTCGCGAAGGCGCGCGAGGAGCGCCCCTCCGCGGCGGCCGTGCTGGCGGAGGAGATTCGCCGGGCACGGGGCGTCCCCGAGCCGGAACCGTCGTCGCGCACGTGGACGATCGCGACACCGACGCCGCCCGTCTCCGAGCAGCCGACGCGGGCGGCGCAGCCGGCGACCTCGGGCGACGATGGCCCGCCCGGCGAGGCGGCTCCCCAGGGCCGTGGGACGACCCGGCGGGCCCGGGCCCGGGCCGGGGCCGTGCTCGCCGCCGCCCTGACGCTCTTCGGGCTCGGCCTCGCGGCGTGGCGCGGCATTCGTCCGCGGCCGCCGCTCGAGGAACCCCCCGGGGACCGACCGGAGTCGACGAGCTCGCCGCCGACTCGCCCGCCTTCGCCGTCGGCCCCCATCCGCCTCGAGACGCCCCGCAGCCCCGAAAGGAGCCGGGTGAGCCGTGGCCGGACGGACGCTCCGGCGCCGCCGAGCCCGGCCGCCGCGCCGACGCCGGCCCCCGGTCCGGAGCCGCCGGCGGCGAGAGACCCCGAGCCGGCGTCGGTCCCGATCAGCACCGACGTCGTCGTGAGCATCACCAGCGAGATCCGGAGCGACCAGGACCCGCCCGGGCGCGACCTTCGCCGCGCGCCTCGCGGAACCGCTCCTCGCCGAGGGGAGGGAGATCGCCCGCCCCGGCGCGCTCGTGGGCGGCCGCGTGACGGGGGCCGGCGTGCGCCCGGGCTCGCCCCCGCTCCCCTTCCTGGAGCTGTGCCTCGTCAGCGTCGAGGTCGAGGGGCGGGCGGTTCCCATCCGCACGGGCCTCTACCACCTCGTCGCGCCGCCGCCCGAGCGCGGCGCGCCGAGCCTGGCCGCGGTCGTGATCGGGTCCGCGGCGGGGGCGCTGCTGGGCGCCGTCGTGGGCGGCCGCTCCGGTGCCGCGACCGGGGCCATGGCCGGGGCGGCGACGGCCGCCGCCGGGGCGCCCTCGACGACGAACCCGCAGGAGTACCGGTTCGGCGACCGGCTGACCTTCCGGCTCGCCGAGCCCTTCGCCGTTTCAACGGCCGGTCAACCGAGGAGCCTCCCATGAAGGGACGAAGTCTCGTGCTGTCGATCCTCGCCGCCTTTCTGTGCTCGGCGGCGCCCGTCCGCGCGCAGAGCCCGGATGCCGCGACGTCCAGCCAGGAGGAAGCCGACAAGGCGGAGAAGGAGCGCCGCAAGAAGGAGGAGAAGGCGGACAAGAAGGAGGTCAAGGAGGCCCGCGCGACGCAGGAGCTGATGGACGAGATCCAGACGGACCTCGACGACTTCGCGAGCGGGATGACGGCCCGGCTCTACCCGGACAACTTCCTGCAGGACTACGTCAACGAGATCGGCCAGCGGCTCGTCCCGCGGTCGGCCGTGTCGGATCAGCTCTTCTCCTTCCGGGTCGTCGACGACGCCGTCCCGAACGCCTACGCCCTTCCCGACGGGCGCATCTTCGTGAACTCCGGCCTGCTCGTCTTCGTCCGCAACGAGGCCCAGCTGGCGATGGCCCTGTCCCACGAAGCCGGCCACGTCCTCGAGCAGCACCAGATCGAGTCGCTGAAGGAAGCGCGATCGTTCAAGCGGCGGGCCCTGCCCGGGCTGCTCGGGGCGATCGGCGGCGCGGTCGTCGGCGGCATCATCAAGGGCAAGGAGGGAGCGGCGGTCGGCGCGGCGGTCGGCGCGGCCGGCGGGATGCTCTACTCCGCCGTGGCCATGAACGCGTACAACCGCAAGCAGGAGGACGAGGCGGACCTGATCGGCGCCCGGCTGATGATCGCCCAGGGCTACGATCCCGCCCAGGGCGCGGCGCTCTTCCAGGCGCTCGCGGAGCGCTTCCCCGAGAACGACCGATTCAAGGACCTGCTGTGGGCGCAGCACTCCCGCAACGTCGACCGCGCCGCGCACGTGAAGGCGCTGATCGACGGCGAGCTGGCCTCGATCTACAACCCCCAGAAGGCGGCGGGCAAGCTGGCGGAGGGCAGCGGCCAGCTCGACTTCTTCCTCTCCCGCATGTACCGGGAGGTCGCGATCACCCTCATGGATCGCTACGACCGGTTCGACCTGGCGAAGGGAGTGCTGGAGCGGGTCGTCGAGTACCGCGCCCGCGATCCCCGGGCGCTGTGGGCCATGGGACGCGTGTACAAGCTCGTGGGTCGCACGCCGGCGGACCGGGCGAAGGCCCTCGACTACCTGCAGCGGGCGGCCCAGGCGGACGAGAGGAACCTCCATCCCTACGTCTACCGGGACCTCGGGCTGATGCAGGCGCGGCTCGCCACCGCGAGCGGCGAGAACATGGCGCCCGCGGTGGAGAGCATGAAGCGCTACGTCACGCTGTGGATCGAGCGCACCGGACAGGAGCCGCCGGACCTCGGCGAGATGTACGACTACCTCCTGGCCTTCGGCGACGCCCAGTGGACCGCGCCCAAGGTCGACGTGCTCGTCGCCGCGCGGGAGCAGCCGGCCGGCGCCTCGCCGTACGCCGCGCGATCTTCGTCCGGCGCCGTCGGCAAGACCGAAACCGCGCGCGCCCTCGTCGGCCAGGAGAAGGGCAAGCGCAAGGCCGGCCCCTCCGCCGTCCCCCCGAAGAACTGAGGGGCGCATGAGCCGAAAGAAGCTGACGAAAGCCGTGCTCGCCGCCGCGGCCGGCGTCGCCCTCGCCGCCCCGACGTGCCTCGGGGCGGAGCCGAGGATCGAGCTCAGGCTGCCCGCGTTCTCGGGGAACGGCTACCCGAACTTCGCCGCGCTCGCGGTCCCGGCGGTCGGGCACGGCGCCCTCGAGCTGTGGGTCCAGGACGCCCTGGCCGAGATCCGGACCGCGACGCTGCGCGTCCGTCTCAACGAGGTTCCCCTGACGCCGTTCGTCACGATCAATCCGCTGCCCCGCGGCGTTCGCGCGATCGTCCGCCTCGGCACCTCGGTCAATCCCGACTACCTGCTCCGCCCCGGCGGGGAGAACATCCTCTCCTTCTCGGTCGAGGACGCGACCGGCGTCAAGTACCAGGGCCAGTTCTACCTCACGGCCCAGCCCGACCTCCCCGCGCCCCGCGTGCTGCCGGCGCGAGCCGGGGCGCCGGCGAAAGCCGTCGAGGCGCCGGCCATGCCGCTGCCGCCGGTCGTCGAGATCCGCTCCCGGTGGCCCGAGCGGACGAGCGAGTCGATCCTGACCCTCGAGGCCGAAGTGACGGACGTCGAGGGACTGAAGCGGATCGCCGTCGAGGTCAACGGAAGGGACACCGACGAGATCGTCCTCGAGAACGAGTGGCCGGTGCGGAAGCACGACGGCTTCATGTCCTCGCGGAAGCTGCCGGGCGAGGTCGAAGGGGACGCCCACCGGGTCCGGTTCTCGATACCGGTCAGGCTCGGCAAGGACATCACCGTCGTCGCGGTGCGGGCGGAGAACACGGGAGGGCTCCGCGCGCGCGCGGACCGGACCGTCGTTCGTCTGAAGGATTGAGGGGCGGCGGGCCTCGACGCCGAGGCCCGCCCTTCTCAGGGAGAGACGGTGAAGTCGACCGTCCGCTCGGCGGACTTCTGGCCGCGGTTGTCGGTGACGCGGACGAGGAGCTGGAAGTCGCCGAAGGTGAAGGCGGCGAGGGGGATCGTCATGCCCGCGGCGACGGATCCGCTCGACGGGTCGTAGCTCGGGCCGAGCGTGTCGCCGTTGAGCTGCTGCGCCTTCACCTTGTTGAAGAAGTGCAGGCCCTTCGCGCCGCGCTCGTAGAACAGGTACTCGACCGTCAGGTCGGGCTTCTCCTCGCCGGATGCCGTCCAGCCGTAGACGCGGAACGCCACGCTGACGGAGCCGCTCTGGGGAGCGCGCGACGAGAGAGCCGGCGCCATCGTCGTCTTCCCGAACACGAACGGCTTCAGGCCGGCCGCGGCGGCGGAGTCCGCTTCGCCGAGGACGATCGGCGTGACCGCCAGGCCGGCCGCCCGCAGGTCGGGCACCGTGAACCGCGAGCGGGCCACCGCCACGAGGCCGGTGCCCCCGCGCGACTCGCCGACGATCGCCCGGAGCTCGTAGTCGCCCGGCTCGAGCACGATCTCGCGGACGAGGCGCAGCGGACCCGCCGGCCCCGACCCGCCGGCGTCGGCCACCACCGCGCCCGGCGTCCCCCCCTTCGGCGCGACCGCCACGACGAGGCGGACGTCCGCCGGCTGCGTCACCTCGGCCGCCACCGCGACCCCGACCCGCGCCGTCCGCTCCGGGCCGCGGATGACGTCGGCCTGGACGAGCACGGGGATCCGGGAGGCCTCGGGCACCGCCACGAGCTGCGTGCCGTTCACGGCGTAGGTGCCCGGGGCCGCGGCGTTCGCGGCCGGCAGCAGCGCATCGAAGGGCCGCGGGCCCTGGGCCTGCGCGGCGCACGGAGCCAGCGCGAGGAGGACCGCCGAGGCGCGGATCAGCGAGCGGGGACGAACCATTCTTCCACCTTCCCGAAGGGCTGGCCCGGCGCGGAGGGAGGCCGGAGCAGGTACACCCCCGACGAGCCGAAGCGGCGCGACGGGTCGAACGCGAGCGAGGGATACGACGTGGGACTCACGGCGCGCCCGGTCATGTGCTCGATCACCTCGACGAAGTACTCCCGCGAGTCGATCGTGCGGGGCATCGAGAGGGCGTCCGAGGCGAGGACGATCGCGAAGAGCGCATTCACGGCCACGCGCCGGTCGGCCGGCCGGAGGTCGTTCGCCTTCATCCACAGGAGCGCCCGGGCGGCATGGCGGTCGAACTCCTCGGGGAGGACGAAGGGGTGGGCCAGCACCGCGCGCTCGGCGACGGCGGGCGGCAGGGCGGAGGCGGCCTCGCCGAGGAGGGTCGACGAGAGCCCGATCTCGGTGAGGCTCGCGGGCGGCGAAGCGGCGAGAGCGTCGAGGGCGGCCCGATCGCCCGCGTCGAGCCACGCGACGAGGGCCGTCGCCTCGCCGGCGAGAGCGCGCCACCGCTCCGCGGCGATCGGCTCTCCGGCCGGCACGCAGGCGCCGGCCGGCGCGGCCGGAAGGGCCCGCGCCAGGGCCGCCGCCGCCACCGCTCCTGCCGACCCGCAGCGCGCGACCTGCCGGATCGCTCCGGGCCGGGCCGTGGGCGCGAGGCGCTGAGCCAGGGCCTCGGCCTCGAGGACGACGCCCCGCGAGAAGTAGAGCGAGTAGAAGCCGTCCGTCGTCGCCGACTCCTCGGGCGGAGCCGGCACCTGGGGCAGGAGCGACGGAAGGCGGTGGCGCGCGCAGAATGCGTGGACCGGGGCCCAGTCCCCGTCGGCGATCCCGCCGACGATCGCGAAGACCGGCTGCCGGCGGTAGAGCTCCTCGAGCTGCGCCGGCCAGCCCTTCGGCGGCCCCGAGAGCTCCCACTCGTCGAGCACCCAGTCGCGGTAGGAGCGGTAGTGGGACTTCATGTCCCAACCGCCCGCGGTCCGGCGCCGCGCCTCGTACCGCGAGCCGCCGTTCTTCGCCCGGACGAACGCCCGCATCACGTCGAGCATCGAGGCGCGCCGCTCCGCGCTGACGCCGGGGCCGACGACGGTGGCCACGTGCACGATGGCCTCGCCCACGCCGGGGGGGGCGCCTTCGCCGAGCTGGCGCAGGTAGGCGACGAGCGCCTTCCCGTCCGCCGCACCGATCGCGTAACGGGGCATGGCGGGCGAGAGAGCGCGTCCGGACGCGTCGACGCCATCGCGCACCGCGCGCAGCAGCGTCTCGTCCGTGTAGGCCGGCCGGGTGCCCGGCCCCGTCTCCCGCGGCGGGCCGATCTGCGGCGCGCCGAGCGTGACCGGGGCGAAGAGCCGCTCCCCGACGATCGACGGCACGACGAGGGGCCCCTCCGCGCTCCCCATCCCGCTGCGCCGGTGGCAGCCGACGCAGGGCATGTCCGTGCTCTTCACGTGCACGTCGCCCTGAAGGACGGCCTCGACCGCGGTCCCCGCGAGCGAGTACCCGCGCGAGTAGAAGCGCTCGCCCGGCGACGGCCGCGGCGCGGCGCCCGCGCCGGCCGGGCGGAGGAGCCGCGGCGCCGCCTGCGGCCTCACCGCCGCGGGCGCCTGGCCGGCCGCCCACGCGGGCAGCAGGACGGCGGCGGCCGAGGCCGCGACCCGCCTGAGCGGCGAGGGACGCCCGGGGGTCACGGCCGCGACGGGCTCAGGTGGCCCATCGAGGCGTGCTCCAGCGTCTCCGCGCTCGAGAAGCCGTCGAGGGCGATCCACGCGGCGTCGCGGGACGCGCGGACGAACGTGCCCGGAGCGTGGTTGAGCTTGCCCCCGCGGAAGGCGCCGAACGCCCGCTGCGCGGCCTCGACCGCCTCGGCAGAGCCCGTGAGGAAGAGCCACGAGGCCGGCGCGTGGTAGCGCTCGGCGTACGCGCGCAGCTTCGCCACCGTGTCGATCTCGGGGTCGATGGACACCGACACGACGCGGACACCGTCCTGGTCCTTCCCGCGGTTGGCCATGAACTGGGACATGCCCGCGCTCATCACCGGGCAGATCGTGGTGCAACTCGTGAAGATGAAGTTGACGAGCACGGGCTTCTCGGTCGCCAGCGCCTCGCCGAGCGTCCACTTCCGGCCCGTCTGGTCGACGAACGGCAGGTCCGGCACCGCCGGCGGGGGCGTCATGAGCCGCACCGCCGGCCCCTTCCCGGCCGCCGCCATCTGGGCCATGTGGGCCTCGTGGCCGGCGGGCGCCTGCGCGAACGCGAGCGTCCCGCACAGAGCGACCACCCCGGCCGCCGCCGCCGTCTTCTGCCTAGGCTTCATTCCTTCTCCTTGGCCGGCGCCGACGCCGGCGCGGACGGGGTGCCCGGCACCCGGGACGACGACGCCGCGTCCTCCGTGACCGGGATGCCGCTCACGCTGAACTCGCCGATCGACACCGTCGCGCGGCTCCCCGCGCGCAGGTAGCGGGCCGGGTTGGCGAAGAACATGAAGTAGGTCCGGCCCGCCTTGGCGTCGTGGGTGCTGCGCAACGCTCCCGTCGTCGGCGGACTGGGCACCGCGCTCTCGAAGGCCGACGCGTCGTCGCGCAGCTTCGGCTTCACGGTCCGGTCGAAGAGCGGCTGCGCCTTGTTCGCGTCGACGATGCGGTAGCGCAGCTCGAGCATGTAGCCGCCGGACGCGAGGCGCAGCCCCTCGATCGCGACGCCCCACCGGCGGGCGATCGCGCCCGCGTCGCCCGCGTCGATCGGGCCGAGCGGCACGTCCGGCGGAAGGGCCGACCGCTTCAGCGAGCGCGAGCCCGCCGACGACGCCTGCGCGGCAGACGACGTCGCGGCGAGCCCGCACGCCGCGGCCACGACGAGGACGACCGCTTCCATCCTCACCACTCCTCCGCCAACGTTTCCTCCGCAGATGCGGCGGCGCCTGCCGGGGCTGCCGGGCAGGCGCCGCGAGGAGTCTACCGGATCCGCCTCAGAACTTGATGAACGGCAGCGCGTTGCTGGTGCCGTCCGGTGTCACCACCTTCACCTGATGGGCGTTCAGGATGCCAGCGCCCGCCGGCGTCCCGCCGATCGCGAAGATGGCGCTGATCGACGTCGAGCTGTTCACGGTGAACGAGGAGACGCTGACACCGGAGCCGGAGATCGTCAGCTGCGTCGCCCCGGCGAGGTTCAGCCCGGTGAGCGTCACCGGGATGCTCCTGCCGCGCTGGGCCAGCGTCGACGAAACGGGGTTGATCAGGAGGAGGATCGGAGGCGGCGGGGCCGTCACGGTGAACGTGACCCCGTTGCTCGCCCCGCCCGGCGCCGTCACCGTCACGCTGCGCGCGCCGGTTCCCGCCGTCGCCGAGATGCTGCACGAGGCGGCGACCGACGTCGCCGTCGAGCTGACGACGGCGCAGGTCACGCCCGCGCCGGTGACGTCCACCGACGAAGTGCCGGCCAGGTTGGTCCCGGTGAGCGTCACCGGCAGCCCGCTCACGCCACGGACGCCGCTCGACGGGCTGATCGCGGTGAGGGTCGGCGCCACCACGGTCGCCGCCGCCTGGTCCGCACCCCGGTGAGGCGTCGCCGTCGGACGGCCTTCGGCGTCGAGGTCGGTGAGGAGCGCGATCGGCACCGCGCCCGGGCACGCGCCAGTGTAGAGGCCGCCGCCACCGCACAGCGAGGAGCCCGGGAGGCCGGCCGTCACGTGGTAGTCGCCGAACCTCTGCCCGGTCGCCGGGTTGTCGAGCGTCAGAGGCCCGTACTGCGGACGGATGAAGTTGCCGCCCTCGTCGAGCGCGGCCGGCACCGAGATGAGCGTCGCCTCGCCGGTCGTCTCGCCCGGCACGTAGGCCTTCTGCCGGGACGCGTTGAAGTACGACGCCACGAAGGCGGGCGGCAGGCTGGAGTTGCCGTTCGACGAGTAGTTCACGTTGTTCGTGCCGGAGAGGTAGTTCGCCGAGCTGCTCGGGCCGGTGAGGGCCGAGAGCACCGTCGAGACGGGCGAGAACTGCGCGCCGCTGAGGTTCGCGAGGTCCCAGTACGGCCGGGCCGTGATCTGCAGCTCGGCGTACTGCGTCGTGGTGGGGGTCGGCGAGACCGGCACGATGCCGCACCGGGTGCCCGGCGACGACGGCGTGCAGGGGCCGAAGTAGAACGTCCGGTTGTGCCAGACGATCGAGTTGGCGATCCGCACCTGGGACACGCTGCCGCGGCCCGAGATGCCGGCCGGCTGCGGCGTCGAGACGAGCGGGCTGCTGAAGGCCGCTCCCGCCGTGCCGGTGCTGTCGTTGTCGGCGACCGTGTCGTGCGCGATGTCGACGATCGGCCCGCCGAACCCGCCCGCGGATGAGGGGACGTTGGCGATCGAGATGCCGCCGCCGGCGAGCCCGGCCACGTTGTTCACGATCACGTTGTTGTAGAGCCGGACGCGGTCGGTGCCGACGAAGCCGTCGAGGGCGATGCCGCCGCCGTCGCCGCCGGAGGCCGCGTTGCCCTGGACCAGGTTGTTCGTCACCTCGACCTGGCCGGTGCCGAGGCTCGCCGCCCCGGCCGGCTGCGCGGTGCCGCCGACGAAGATGCCGCCGCCGTTCGTGCCGGTCCCCTGCACGAACGACTCGTTCCACACGACGGTGTTCCCGTCGATGACGCCCACCTCGCTGCGGCCGATGTGGGCGATGCCGCCGCCGTTGCCGGAGGTCAGGTTCGCGGCGACGAAGTTGTTTCTCACCGTGTAGTTCGTCGACCCGGTGCCGAGGACGATCGCGCCACCGCCGCCCGTCTCGGTCGCGGCGTTCGAGGAGACGACGTTGTTGTGGATCGACACGTGGTCGTTCTGCGCGTCCTCGTCGGCGAACGGGGCGGCGGCGCCGGGGTGTCCGATCTGGATGCCGCCCGCGTACGTGCCGGAGTTCGTGTAGATCTTGGTGTTCGACACCTCGAGGTAGTGGGCGTAGCCGTTCACGAGGACGCCGGGAGCGTTGCTCGCGCCGATCAGCGAGAGGCCGTCGATGCGGGCATTGGGCCGCCACACCGGCAGCTGGCTGACGACGAGTTGCGCGGTCGGCGCGGCGCCGAGGAGGCGGTTCGGGGTGCCGTTCGGCACGTTGTACGTGAACTGCGTCGGCGTCGCCGCCGTCGTGACCGTCTTGTTTCCGGCGTAGGCCGCGGGAGAGACGCCGGCGATCGTGACCGTGTTGCCGACGGCGAAGCCGTGAGGGCCCGCCGTCACGACCGTGACGCGCCGGCTGCCGGTGCCGCCCGAGTTCAGCGCACCACGCGTGACGGAAAGGATCGTCACCGGGGCCGGGGTCGTGTCGGCCTCGTTGTGGAGGCAGTACGAGTCGTTGGCGGGGGCCGAGAAGGAGCCGAGGCACACGCCCGGCACGCCGAGAACCGTCTGCGTCGGGAGGTTCCGGCTGAGGACCATGACGCCCGGGCCCTCGTCGCCCACCACCCCGGCGATGTCGCCCGTCTGGAGCACCGTTCCCGTCGCCGGAGCGGCGAGCGCGGGCTGGTTCGGCAGGAGGTACGAGCCGTTCGTGCCGGCGGCCGGGGAGCCGAGGAGCAGGCGGCCCATCCTGTCGAGCCATGCCTGGATCTGCTCGGACGGGGTCGTCACGACGTTGATGGCCGTGGTGAGGGCGCCCGAGCCCTGCAGGCGCACCGGCTTCGACATGATCACCATCTCCTCGTAGACGCCGGGCTTCACGAGGATGAGGTCGCCGGGCCTCGCTGCGTCGATCGCGGCCTGGATGCTGCCGCCGGCCGAGACGACCGTCGGCGGCCGGCTGGCGTTCATCTGAGGCGTCGCCACGCTCAGCGTGACGCCGAGGACCGAGCGACGGCCGTTCGACTTGACGACCGAGAGCTGGCCCGTGCGCGCGGCGACCGGGACGACGGCCGTGATGGAGTCGTTCGTCCAGCTCGAGACGACGAGGGGCGTCGCGCCGACGAAGACGGAGCCGGCCGCGGCTCCGAAGCCGTAGTCACGCGCGACGAGCTTCGGCTGCGCGCCGGTGCCGTCCCACGCCGGGTTCGGCACCTGCACGGTCCCGGCCGACTTGATGACGATCGTGCGCGAGGCCGCGTCGGGGTCGGCGACCACGTACGGTCCGCCCGCGCCGGGACCGTCGACCTGCGCGACCACCGGCGTGCCGTTCGGCAGCTCGGCGTCGACCGGCAGCGTGCCGTTGCCGGTGAAGGCGCCGGTGGGCACGACCGGGGTGTCGAGGTAGGTCGTCTTGCCGGGCAGATACTGCAGCGGGTAGCAGAAGTGGCTGTACTGCTTCTGGAAGTGCGGGTCGGGCACGACCGTGCCGCCCGGGCCCGGCATCGTCGGCGGGTTGATGCACGCCGAGAGGATGCTCGGCGACACGCCGCTCGGCTCCGGCGGGTTGGCGGTGTACGTGCTCGGGACGAGCGCGTTGTACATGCCGTACTGGTCGGAGTACGTGCGCGTGATCTCGCGGCCCTGCCAGTCCTTGATCGCGATGCCGATGAAGGGCACCGCGTACTTCTCGCCGAAGGTCGGCGCGTTCGGGTCGAACTCGTTGGTGGTGTCGTCGAGGACCATGCCGTAGACGTGGCCGGCCACCGGCGCCTCGGTGAAGAGGTGGAAGTCCGGCGCCGCCTGCTGGCCGTCGCGCAGCGTCACGAGCTTCGCGTCGCAGAGCGGGCGCGACTCGCCGCCGTAGGTGCCGCTCTGCGCGCCGGGGAAGAGGCTCAGCGTGTCGGGCACGACGTGCATCTGCCCGACGCAGAAGGGCGCGATGAGCGCGTTGTCCTGGACGGTGGGCGCGGGCTGGGCGTCGCCGGCGCCGCCCGCGTCCGCCAGCGGGTAGCCGGTGAGCCAGAACTGCTGCGGGACGTAGGTGTCGCCGAAGTCGACGTTCTTGTCCTCCTCCTTCTGCAGCTTGTAGCCGGGCGGGACGATGATCTTCACGACGTAGCGGCCCGCCGGGATCGGGATCTCCTTGTCGCGGCAGTTCACCTCGCCGGCCGTCGTGCAGCGGCGGACGGCCGCGTCGTACTCGTGGCCAACCGCGGCGCCCGCGCGCTGCAGGATCGTGCTGAAGGCGTAGCCGCCGTCGAAGAGGGCCGGGCGGGCCTGGTTGAAGTTGCGCAGGCCGTCGAAGCAGTCCGTCGCCTGGCCCTGGTACACGTAGGGCTGGTTGTTCGGCCAGACGCAGCCCTCGGGCAGCGAGTTGTTCCAGTTGTCGGTCGTCACCTCGTTCAGCAGGTGCGTGCGGTTCTCGTCCCAGAGCTGGACCCGCACGTCGCTGACGCCGGGCTCCCAGTTCTCGGCCGCCGCCCAGCGCGGGTCGTTCTCCGCGCGGGTGATCGCGTAGTGGACGATGCCGGCGATGCCGCCGTTGAACTGGTCGCTGTTGAAGACGCCGTCGCCGTTGCCGTCGACGTCGTGGGATCCGTCGGCGTTGACCCGCGACGGGTCGAACACGTCGAACGGCGCCACGTTGACGTCGCCGGGAATGCTGCCGGGCGGCGCGTAGGGCGCCTTGCCCCACATCATGACCGTCGACTGGCCGATGAAGCCCTGGAAGCCCTCCAGGAGGAGGAACGGCGTCTCCGCCCCCGACTCCGTGCGGAACGGCTTGTTGCCGTTCTCGGGCTGGAGCTGCGGATTCAGGGTCTCGGGCGGGATGAGGCCGGACGGGAGGCCCATCTGCGCCTGCCAGTCGTACGCGTTCGACGCCCCGGCCCGCGCGTCGCCGCCCGCGTCGACGGCGACGGTAAGGCCCGTCGAGTGGTAGCGGGCGTAGTCGACCTCCGCCACCATCCAGGCGAAGAACGGGAACACCTCGTTGAAGGCCTTGAAGCCGCTCTCGCCGGTCGTGAGCGACTGGTAGATCGACCCGTCGCGGAACCGGATGTTGAGCGCCTGGTCCGGCATGCCGGCCTCGCCCGCGTCGCGTCGCCCGTTGCCGTTCGCGTCGTCGAACACGAAGGCGTAGAGGTTCGTGAACCAGGAGAACACGGCGACGTCGCCGACGTTCTGGGGAGCGGAGGACACGTTGACGACCGCGGTACCGATGATGATGTCGAGGGCCTTGTCGAACACGACGAGCTGGTAGCTGCCGTTCGGCACGTGCGCGATGCTGAAGGTGCCGTCCGGGTTCGTCGGCTGCGCGTAGAGGAGGCTCCCCCCGGTGGCGCCGGTGTTCAGCGCGACCCAGGTGCGCGTGTGGGTGCGGGAGTCGAACGGCGCGCCGCTGAACTGCGCGACCTCCGGCGGACGCGACTGGCGCAGGTTCGTCACCCGCCCGCTGACGGTGTACCCCCCGGTGGTCGGGAGGACGTTCGTCAGCCGGGTGAAGCCGACCTCGACGTGGGGGCCGGGAGGCCCGAACTCCGCGAAGTACTGGGGCTCGTTGGGCTTCACCCAGGCGTCGATGCCGGGCGTGCCCTCGATGGTCGAGGTCTGGATCCACTGCTGCCCGCCGGGCGCGCGCACCTTGACGGTGTACTTGCCCATGACGAGGTTCTCGATCAGCGCGTAGCCGTCGGCGTCGGTGAGCACGAAGCCGTCGCCGGCGGAATCGACCTCGTACGACTCGCAGGTGCCGGGGCCCGTCGAGCACGCCTTGTACGTCGTCCCGAGCTTGTTGCCGAAGGCGTCGGTCGACTGGTGCCCGCCGGACATCCCGTACGTGCCGCCGGCGTCGTCGATCGTGACCTGGAAGCCGGCGAGGCCGGGCTCGCCGGTGTCCCACACGCCGTTGAGCGGCGCGTTGTCCTGGAACACGCGCACGCGGATCCGCGCCGTGGGCAGCGGGAGCTTCGAACAGGTCACGGTCACCGCGCCCTGGGCCGCCTCGATCCCGGCACCGCCGTTCGAGTACGTGCCCTCGGTCGGGAGAACGGAGACGAAGTAGCGCTTGGCCGGGTCGACCTTGACGGGGTCCGCCTCGGTCCCCGCGGCCACGACCGGCATGTAGCTGCGGTGGAAGGAGACGGCGAGCGTCCCCGGATCGGCGACGCCGGGGACCACCTTGTAGGTGAGGTCCTCCTCGAGCGTCCACCGGTACTTCGCGATCGGCGAGCCGTCGTTGCCGAAGACGCTCAGCGCGACGGGAGTCGTGAGAGTCGACGCCGCGGTCGCGACCGGGAAGACGGTCGCGGTCACCGTGGCCACGTTCGAGCTGGAGGGCGCGAGCCCGCCCGAGGCGTGGAAGGTGAACGTGTCGGAGCCGGGCGTCGCCGACGCCGGGTAGCTGGCCTGCGGCGTGTAGATGACGACCCCGCCCGGGATCGCCGTGGCGGTCGAGGTCAGGGGCGTCTGGACCTTCGAGACGGGGTCGACGTAGCTCAGGCTGCCGTGGCCCGGCTGCACGTCGATGTAGTAGCTGAGCGAGTCGCCGTCGGCGTCGGTGGCGGCCAGCTGCACGCTCACGCTTGCGCCCTTGTCCACGCCGACGGACTGGGCCAGCGCGACCGGAGCGTCGGACGCGGGGGCGACGGTGATCGTCACGAGGGCGGGTGCGCTGCGGACGCTCGACGCGCTCACGGCCTCGTAGGAGAACTCGTCGATGCCGGAGAAGTTCGGGTTGGGCGTGTACTGGAACGAGCCGTTCGCGAGCAGCGTCAGTAGGCCCGACCGGGGGAAGGCCACGAGGGCGGCCGTGGCCGCGTTCGTGTCGTTGCCGAGGACGTTGCCGGTGAGGGCGGCGGCCTGGTCCTCGGTCGCTGCGTAGACGTCGTCCACCGCGATCGGCTCCGTCTCGTCGGGCGACGAGGCGGATGCGACGCTGAGCTTCGCGAGCATGCCGGCCGAGCCCTGGCCGGGGGCGTTCAGGCCGAGGGCGCGGTCGTAGAGGCTGTAGACGCCGTTCGAGCCGGGCGTCCAGAGAGCGTCGTGGGTCTTGCCCGCGGCGAGCAGCACCGCCGCCTGGTCCTTCGCGAACGGCAGCGGGTTGCCGTCCTCCGCGACGATCCTCAGGCTGCCGCCGTCCAGCACGGGAGCATGGGTCCGGAGGCCGGCGTTCAGGAGACGCAGCAGCGTGCCCTGGCCGGCGGTCCCGGCGGCGACCGTGGCCGCGGACTCGCTCGTGTAGGACGCGCCGTTGACGAGGAAGAGCGACGGCCGGTAGTCGACCGTGCTGGTGACGGCCTTGCCGGGGCCGTACGCGCCGCCGTCCACGGCGGCGTGGAGAGCCGGGTCGACCTCGCTGTAGACGAGCACCACCTCCTTCGCGTACGGGACGCCGGCGTAGGCCTCGGCCGGGCTCCCCGGGCCGGACTCGGAGGACGCCACGGCCGCCACGGCGTCCTGCGTCATCGCGCCGTAGAGGCCCATCTGCACCTGGACGGCCTGGTGCGAGCCGCTCTGGTACAGGAACGTGCCGGGCTTGAGGTCCGGGAACGTGTAGTCGTGCGTCGCGTTCGGTGCGGTCTCCGGCGACATCGACGACGCGCGCCCGGCGACCCGCGCCGGCGCCGCCGCGCCCGCCGCGAAGGGCTGCCCCGGGATCACGAGCGACGTGGACTCGGTCAGCCGGTTCGTCAGCCGGACGGTCAGGCTCGTGTCGCCCGCGGGCACCACGATCCGCGGCCCGGGAACGGTCACCACCTCCGCTCCGTCGATCAGGCCGTTGTCGTTCGCGTCGAGCGCGTAGCCCCACATGGGCACCGCCACCGTGCTCCCGTTCGGCAGCGCGACCGCCTTCGTCACGCGCCCGGCGATGAGGTGCACGGTCGCCGCCCCCGCGCTCGAGGCCGTCAGCCCGCTGACGACCAGGGCCGCGGTCAAGCGCCGCACGGACCGGCTCCGGACGGAATCATTCGTGCGCATCGGATACACCCTTCGCGAGAGAGTAGTGGTTGCCATGTGCCGGTGGCCTTCTTGTCCGCGGGCTTAAGGGATGGGTGTACCCGGCGGCTCGACGACGAGCATCGTCATCAGTCCGCCCGGGAAGATGTCGTAGTTGGTGATTTCCTTCTCGTTGTGGGAGTGCCACATGTAGGTGTAGCCGGCATTCGGGTTGAGGCCGCCGTCGCCCGGCGGCATCAGCCCGACCTGCCCGAGGAACGGGCTCCCGCTGTAGAAGGGCCCGTTGGTGAGGGCGAGCGTCTCCGGCAGCACGACCGGCAGCGGCTTGCGATGGTCGGCGCAGTACTCGTGGGTGACCGGGTCGAGGCCCTCGGGGCCCGAGGCCGTGCAGCTGCTCCCGTCTCCCGCCTTGTGCCCGTAGATGTCCCAGCCGAGGCCCTTGCCCGTCCAGCGCAGGATGGCGTCCACGGTCTGCCCCGGCAGCGAGGGGATCGTGAAGACCTCGTGCGAGAGGTCGAACGGCTTCGCGCCCGGGAGGCCGCTCGAGAGGGGGAACGCGTCGACGGCGATGACGCGGGCGTGCTGGCCGTGGTGGTGGAACGGATGCATGTCGTGCCCCCCTCCCACGACGCGCATGAGCACCCGGTCGCCGGGATGCGTGCGCGTGAGCGCGCCGTAGGGCTGGGTGGGCAGGCGCGACACCCCCGACTCGGCCATCGTGTCCGGAGCGTTTCTACCGTTGATGAACCAGTAGTTCGGGAAGTAGTAGGCGAGGCGGCCCGAGTCGTACGCCGCCTGCGGGCCCTTCCGCTCGACGAGATCGTGGATCTCCGAGTCCATCTCGGAGAGGAAGAACAGGTACTCCTGCTCGTACTGAGAGCCCGCCGGGTTGCCGCTCGCATCGGCCGGCGGATCGTCGTCGTAGGCCTGGTCGGTCCGGCCCGCGGGATAGACGACGAGCGCCCCGGCCAGGCCCATCTCGACCTGGAGGTCCGGCTGCGAGGCGCTGTTGTAGAGGAACGTTCCCGGCCGCGAGGCCACGAACGTGTAGGTGACGGAGCCTCCGCTCGCCGCCTCCAGCGCGATCGGACCCTGCACGCACAGCGTCGCCGGGCCGGAGCAGGTGGCGACGACGCCCGAGATGCCCGCCACCGCCAGCGACACCCGCTGGCGCAGCGGCGCCGGCAGCGCGTTCACCACCGTCACCGACACGCTCGCGGTGCCGTCCGACGTGACCTTCAGCGTGGGCCCCGGGTACTGCGGCCGGCCGCTGCCCGACGTGAAGCCCCAGAAGTAGATGCTCCCGCCGTCGGGAGTCGTGATCCGGTCGGCCTTGGCCGTGAGGGTGAAGCTCGTGCCGCTCACGCCGAGTATCTCGGCGGACGCCGGGCGCGGAGCCGCCGCGACGCCCAGGGCCAGGACTGCGATCGCCAGAACCGCTGCGGAATCTCTGCGTGCCATGAGTCTCGCTCCCGGCCTAGAGGCCCGCGGCGGTGACCGTGATCTCGGTCATCATCCCGCCGTAGTCCTCGCGGTCGTTGCTCAGGTAGTTGAGGTTCGTCGTGTAGAGGAGATAGGTGCCGGCCGCCACCCCGGCCGTGTCGAGGATGACGTCGTACGACTCGCCGCCGCCGAGGGTGAGCGAGTTCGTCCGGTAGTAGAGGTTCTGGCCGGGGACGCTCCCGCCGGGGCTCGGCCCGCGCAGCAGCTTCGCGCTCTGGCCGACGACGAGCATCGGGATCGTCGAGGCGATCGTGTAGAACCGGGTCGTGGACAGGCTGGAGAGCCGCAGGAGGACCCGCTGGCCGGCCGTCGCCACGATCTTCGAGTGGTAGGGCTGCGACGGCTGGTTGCCGAAGCCGACATCGGTGTACTTGACCGACGGCTCGACGGTGTCCGGGTAGCCGCGACCGTTCAGCGTCGAGTACTTGTCGTCCATCGCCGCGAACGGCAGCGGCTGGATCGAGATGTGCTGTTCGTGGAAGTTGCCGTCGAACGACCCGAGCTGGATCGGGTACTCGACGTCGAAGCCCGTCGAGCCGTCGCCGTCGTTGTAGGCGAACCGCGTGTAGGTACGTCCGCCGTACGGGATCGCCGTGCCGTTCTGGGCGGGGTCGATGTAGAGGTTGCCGACCATCCCCATCTGGATGTGCTCGGTCGCCTCCACGTGGCAGTGGTACATGTACGTGCCGGCGAGGCCCACCGGGATGTTGTAGTAGTAGGTGAACGTCGAGCCCATGTTGATCGTCGCCGAGGACTCGGGCACGCCGTCGAAGACCGCCGCGGCCTGCGGGAACCCGTGGAAGTGGACCGAGTGCGGGTCGAAGAGGTCGGGGCGCATGATCATCCCGACGTTGGTGAGCGACAGGTAGAACTCCTGCCCCTCCTTCAGGTGGATGGTCGGGGCCGGGTAGGTCGCCGCGGCGAGGCCCCCGAGGCGGCTGCCGTTCCCGTTCACCACCTCGGACGGCAGGAGGCCGGTCACGTCCGAGAAGCCGAAGGTGTAGAGCTGCTTCCCGTCCGCCATGGTGACGAAGCCGTCGCCCGCCGCCAGGTGCATGCACTTGACGTTCGTCCGGTAGGCGGCGTTCGGGTGGCCTGGCGTCGGCGGGTCCGGGATCCCATCGCCGTTCAGGTCGCCCGGGCACTGCGTGTAGATGGAGCCGTTCTGCTGCTGTGCCCAGAGCGGCGCGCGCGACGCCGCCAGGGCGACGGTCACCGCGAAGCCGAGGAACGCCGCCCGCGCCGAACGATCCATACGCGCCTCCTTGAGAGGCGTGACCAGATGGTTCCGGGGCTGACGAACGCCGGCTTGCCGACCAGAACCCCTGGGACGCCCAGGTTTCTCGAATCTGTCCTGCGACGATTTGCCGCAGCCTAGGCTCGTCCCCGGGCGCGATCACTGACCGCGCGCAGGGAGAGGAGAAGATTCCTCCGATCCCTCGCGCGCGGGCCTCCCGTGCGGACAACGACTACCCGCAAAGCGACTAAACGCACCAGGAGCGGCGATGGCGGTGCACGCATATCATCTCGGGATGAGCGACAGCGACGACCTCGTGGCGGCGGTCTCCACCGGTGAAAGAGGAACGGCACGTTCGGCCGCCCCGGCGTCCTTCGGACGACGCGACCTGCTGAAGGGGACCGCCGCGCTCCTCGGCAGCGCGGCCCTCCCGCACCGCCTCGCGCTGGCGGAGACGGAAGCGGCGGCCGGTCCTCCGCTCGACGGCGGCCTCTGGTACGTCACGACCCAGGCGGTCCCCTGGCAGAAGCGCGACCTGCCCACGGCGCCTCCCGGCATGCCGGACGTGATCGTCGACGCCTCGAAGCCGCTCCAGCCGATCGAGGGCTTCGGCGCGTGTTTCAACGAGCTCGGCTGGACGTCGCTGTCTTTCCTGCCCGAGGCCGACCGCGAGGCGATCCTGCGCGAGCTGTTCGCCCCGGGCGCGGGCGCGTCGTTCACGTACTGCCGGATGCCGATCGGGGCGAACGACTTCTCCCGCGACTGGTACTCCTACGACGAGACGGACGGCGACTTCGCCCTCGAGCGGTTCAGCATCGCGAACGACCTCGAGACGCTCGTGCCCTTCATCAAGGCCGCGCGGCGGCACCAGCCCGAGCTGCGGCTGTGGGCGTCGCCCTGGAGCCCGCCGACGTGGATGAAGAAGAACCGGCACTACGCGATGGCGATGCCCGGGCCCTGGCAGACGGGCGTCGTGAACGGCCTCCGGCCCGACCAGGTC
The DNA here is from genome assembly GCA_046331285.1 of Vicinamibacteria bacterium. Classification (GTDB taxonomy): domain Bacteria; phylum Acidobacteriota; class Vicinamibacteria; order Fen-336; family Fen-336; genus DATBSL01. Next base: position 33,882 of record JAXLRD010000029.1, on the reverse strand, counting down.
GGCCGCGAGGGCACGGACCTGTTCGTGCTGGAGGAGCGCTACCTCGACGCGTACGCGCGCTACTTCGGCCGCTTCGTCGACGCGTACCGCGAGCAGGGAATCCCGATCGGCATGGTGATGCCGCAGAACGAGTTCAACTCGGCGCAGGTGTTCCCGAGCTGCTGCTGGACGCCGGAGGGGCTCGCCCGGTTCGTGTCGCACCTCGGGCCGGAGATGGCGAGGCGCGGCGTGTCGGTCTTCTTCGGCACGATGGAGCGCCCGAACGAGGCGCTCGTCGACACGGTCCTCCGCGACCCTGTGGCCGGGTCCCACGTGAAGGGCGTCGGCTTCCAGTGGGCCGGCAAGAAGGCGATCGCCGGGCTTCACGCCCGCCACCCCGACCTCCCCCTCTACCAGACCGAGCAGGAGTGCGGCGACGGGAAGAACGACTGGCGCTACTGCCGCTACGCCTGGACGCTGATGAAGCACTACCTCGGCCAGGGCGCGCGCGCCTACATGTACTGGAACGTGTCGCTCAGGAAGGGAGGAGTGAGTCGGTGGGGCTGGGCCCAGAACTCGCTCGTCACCGTCGACGCCGAGGCGCGGACGTACGCCTGGACGCACGAGTACTACCTGATGAAGCACCTGTCGGCGTTCGTCCGACCCGGCGCGCGCGTGCTCGAGACGGCGAGCTGGACGGGCTACGAGAACCAGCTCGCCTTCGCGAACCCCGACGGCAGCACGGTGATCGTCGCGCAGAACGACATGGCCGAGCCGCTGCCCGTCCGCTACCTGGCCGGCGGCCGCACGATCGCGCCCGTCCTGCCGCCCGACTCGTGGAGCACGATCGTCCTGCCCCCGCCCGCCGCCCGCTGAGGCGGCGCGAAGTGCGCTAGAGTCCCCGCACCGGCCGCGCGTCGGCCGGCGGAGGGTCGGCCATGCGGGTTCTCTTCATCGGCGGGACGGGCTTCATCAGCGCGGCGGCGAGCCGCCTCGCTCTCGCGCGCGGCATCGAGCTGTGGCACCTCAACCGCGCCCGGCGCGGGACCCCGATCGACGGCGTCCGGACCGTCGTGGCCGACGCCCACGACCCGCGCGCGGTCGAGCAGGCGCTCGGGCGCGAGCGGTTCGACGCCGTGGTGGACTGGATCGCCTTCGTGCCGGCCGACGTGGAGCGCGACGTCGCGCTCTACGGGCCGCGGACGAAGCAGTTCGTGTTCATCTCGTCGGCCTCGGCCTACGAGAAGCCGCCGCGCTCGCCTTTCATCACCGAGTCGACGCCGCTCCGCAACCCCCACTGGCAGTACTCGCGCGACAAGATCGCCTGCGAGGAGCGCCTCGTCCGCGAGTACCGCGAGACGGGCTTCCCGGTGACGATCGTCCGGCCGAGCCTGACCTACGACACGGTGCTGCCGATCGCGATCGGCGGCTGGGGCTGCGCGACGCTCCTCGACCGGCTGAAGGCCGGGCGGCCGATCGTCGTCCACGGCGACGGAACGAGCCTGTGGACCGTCACCCACGCCGACGACTTCGCGAAGGGCTTCGTGCCGCTCCTCGGCCACCCGCAGGCGATCGGCGAGAGCTTCCACATCACGTCGGACCAGGTCCTGACGTGGAACCAGATCTACGACACGATCGCCGACGCGATGGGCGTCGAGGCGCAGGCCGTCCACGTGCCCTCCGACTTCGTCGCCCGCGTCGACCCGGAGACGGGGGCGGGCCTCCTCGGCGACAAGGCTCACAGCGCGATCTTCGACAACTCGAAGATCAGGCGCTACGTGCCCGACTACGTCGCGAACATCCCCTTCCACGAGGGCATCCGCCGCACGATCGCCTGGTTCGAGGGCGACCCGAAGAGGTGGGTCGTCCGGCCGGAGGTCCACGACGTGATGGACCGCATCATCGCCGCCTGGTCCCGGGCCGGGGCCTGAGCCGACAGGAGGACCCATGAGAACGCTCGTTCCCCACGCCCTGGCCGCCGCCGCCGTCGCGGCGGTGACGACCGCGGCCGCCGATCCCGTCCGCCTCCAGCCCGGCGCGATGAAGAAGATCGGCGAGGTCGATGCGCGCTACCAGTCCTACAACGTCGAGATGGTCGAGGTGACGGGCGGGCGCTTCTGGGCGCCGTACGGCTCCGGGAGCGCCGCGCCGGAGCCTCCGACCGCGGGAAGCGGAGCCCCCGGCCTCGACCCGCGCCTCTTCCGCAAGCGGACGCCGATCGACCTCGCGAGCCCGCGCCTGCAGACGCTCGCCGCCGGCCTCGGCCCCGCCTACGTGCGCGTGAGCGGCACGTGGGCGAACTCGACCTACTTCCACGACTCCGACGATCCCGCGCCCGCGGCGCCGCCCGCGGGCTTCGGCGGCGTCCTGACGCGCGCGCAGTGGAAGGGCGTCGTCGACTTCGCCCGCGCCACGGACGCGAAGCTCGTCACGTCGTTCGCGATCAGCGGCGGCGTGCGCGACGCGGGCGGCGCGTGGACGCCCGTCGAAATGAAGAAGCTGCTCGCCTACACCGCCTCGATCGGCGGAGCCGTCGTGGCGGCCGAGCTCTTCAACGAGCCCAACGTGGCGGCCATGGGCGGCGCGCCCAGAGGCTACGACGCGGCGGCCTACGGACGCGACTTCCAGGCGTTCCTTCCCGCCGTCCGCGCGGCGGCGCCCAAGCTCCTCGTCCTCGGCCCGGGCTCGGTCGGCGAGGGCGGGCTCATGTCCGGCTTCCCGGGCGCGATAAGGAGCGAGGACCTGCTGGCCGCGGCCGGCCCGGGCCTCGACGCGTACTCGTACCACTTCTACGGCGCCGTCTCGAAGCGGTGCGCCGCGATGGGCGCGGCCGGACAGACGACCGAGGACGCGGCGCTCTCCGAGGAGTGGCTCGCACGCACCGAGCGCGAGGCCCGCTTCCACGGACCGCGGCGCGACCGCTTCGCGCCCGGCAAGCCGCTGTGGGTGACCGAGACCGGCGAGGCCGCCTGCGGCGGGAACCCGTGGGCGTCCACCTTCACCGACACGTTCCGCTACGTCGAGCAGCTCGGCCGCCTGGCGAAGCTCGGCGTGCAGGTCGTCATGCACAACACGCTGGCCGCGAGCGACTACGCGCTCGTCGACGAGGAGACGCTCGAGCCGCGGCCGAGCTACTGGGCGGCCCTGCTGTGGCGCCGGCTGATGGGCACGACCGTCCTCGAGGGAGCGGCCCCGCCCGACGCGGGCGTCCACGTGTACGCGCATTGCCTCGCCGGCAGGCCCGGAGGAGTCGCGCTCCTCGCCGTGAACACGGACCGCACGGGCGGACGCGAGATCGTCCTGCCGGCGCGCTCCGAGCGCTACACGCTCACGTCCTCGAAGGGCCTCGACTCGCACACCGTGGAGCTGAACGGCCGGACGCTCGCGCTCGCGACGGACGCCCCGCTGCCCGCGCTCGCGGGCGCGGCCGAGAAGGCCGGCCCGGTCGCCCTCCCGGCGGCGAGCGTCACGTTCCTGGCGGTGCCCGAGGCCCGAAACCCGGTCTGCCGCTGAGGACGGCGGTCGCGCCCCGCCCCGGCCGGCCGGGGCCGTCCCGTGCTAGCTTCGGCTCGTGCGGGACGGCTTTCTCCTCCGTGTCGTCAAGCGCGTCGCTCTCTGGCGGTTCGGGCTCGACCTCGCCGTCCACCGCGCGATCCGCCGCGCGCGCGGCGAGCGTCCGTGGGCGCTGCGCGGCGCCTGCGAGCGTTGCGCGGCGTGCTGCGAGGCGCCCGCGATCGCGGTCGGGGCCGTCACGTGGTCGGTGCCCGTCGCCCGCCGGGCCTTCCTGTGGTGGCAGCGGCGAGTGAACGGGTTCGAGCTCGTGAGCGCCGACGAGGACGACCGATCGTTCGTCTTCCGCTGCACGCACTTCGACCGCGCGACGCGCTCGTGCGACAGCTACTCCTCGCGGCCGGGGATGTGCCGCGACTACCCGCGACTGCTCCTCTGGCAGGCGAACCCGCAGCTCCTGCCCGGCTGCGGCTACCGGGCGGTCCCGCCGAACGCGGCCGGCCTGCGGACGGCGCTCGACCGGCTGGAGCTGACGGCGGAGCAGCGCGAGAAGCTGCGGAAGGGCCTGCGGCTGGACGGGTGACCCGGGACCAGTTGCCTTCTTGGTTTGGGACGGACCAAGGGGAAACGGAAACGGAAACGGACAACGGAAACGGACAACGGACTCCAAGAACGGACGCCTAGCGGGTCTTTCGCGCCCCTCGAGAGCCGCGCGAAAGACCCGTGACCTAGTGCCCCCCTCCTCCGCCTGAGAGCTGCTTGACCAGGTCGCCGACGACCTGCTTCGCGTCGCCGAACAGCATGTACGTGCGGTCGGCGGTGTAGAGCTCGTTGTCGATGCCGGCGAAGCCGGGGTTCATCGAGCGCTTGATCGCGATCGTCATCCTCGCCTTGTCGGCGTCGATGATCGGCATGCCGTAGATCGGGCTCGCCTTGTCGTGGCGGGCGGCCGGGTTCACGACGTCGTTCGCCCCGATCACGAGGCACACGTCGCACTGCGGCATGTCCGGGTTGATGTCGTCCATCTCGACGAGCTTGTCGTAGGGGATGTCGGCCTCGGCGAGGAGGACGTTCATGTGGCCCGGCATCCGCCCGGCCACCGGGTGGATCGCGAAGCGCACGTCGACGCCCCGCCGGGCCAGCTGGTCGTACAGCTCGCGCACGCGCTGCTGGGCGCGAGCCACGGCCAGGCCGTAGCCGGGAACGATCACGACGAGCTGGGCCTGCTCCATCGCCTGGGCCGCGCCCTCGGCCGTCTCCTGCTTCACCGCCTTCTGCTCGCCGCCCGCCGCCTTCGCCTGCACCTGGCCGAACGCGCCGAAGAGCACGTTCGCGAACGAGCGGTTCATGGCCCGGCACATGATGATCGAGAGGATGAGGCCCGACGACCCGTCGAGGGCGCCCGCGATCACGAGCAGCTTGTTGTCGAGGACGAAGCCCATGGCCACGGCCGAGAGCCCGGCGTACGAGTTCAGCAGAGAGATGACCGTGGGCATGTCGGCCCCGCCGATCGGGATGATCAGCAGAACGCCGAACAGGAGCGAGAGTCCGATGATCACGGGGAACAGGAACGACAGCTGCTCCGGCCGGAAGATGAGGGCGACCCCGCAGACGACGGCGAGAGCGAGGAGGCCGAGGTTCGTCGCGTTCTGGAGGGGGTAGGTCACCGGCCGCTGCGGGATGAAGCGGACCTCCTGCAGCTTGCCCGCCGCCATCAGCGAGCCGGTGAAGGTGAGGTAGCCGAGGATGATCTCGGCGCTGATCGCGGTCATCCGGAACGCGGTCAGGTTCGCCGGCCCCTCGTGGAGCCAGAGGTAGTACTTCGCGGTGCCGACGAGCCCGGCGGCGAGGCCGCCGAAGGCGTGCGACAGCGCGGTCCGCTGGGGCACCGCGGTCAGGGCCACGCGCGAGAGCGGCACGCCGACGAGGAAGCCGGCCGCGATCGCCCCCGCGATCCAGGACCAGTTCACGATGCCGGGCGTCAGCATCGTGCCGACGACCGCGAGGGTCATGGCCGCGACGCCGGCGAAGACGCCCTTGCGGGCCGTCTTCGGGTCGTTCATCCAGTAGAGCGCGAAGATGAAGAGGGCGGCCGAGGCGAGGTAGGCGACCTCGACGAGCGGCAGGGAGAAGCCGCTCACTTGCGCGCCTCCCCGCGGGGCTCGGTCTTGAACATCTTGAGCATGCGGTCCGTGATCAGGAAGCCGCTCACGATGTTCGTCATCGACGCGAACAGGGCGACCGCCCCGAGCGCGGTGATGTACCACGGGTGGTCGAGGCCGGTGATGACGATCGACCCCACGACCGCGATCGCCGAGATCGCGTTCGTGATGGACATGAGCGGGGTGTGGAGCAGCCGCGAGACCCGCGTGATCACGCCGAGGCCGATGAAGGTCGCGAGCAGGAACACGTAGACCATCGAGGCGCGGTCCGGCGACGGGGGCGCGGCGGTGTCGCCCGCCGCGGCCGACGCGGCGGCGAGCAGGACGAGAGCTCCGGTCACGGTGGGGCCTCCTGTGGCGCGGGCCATTCTGCCACGGGGCGAGGGCCCGATCCTACGGGACCGGCCGCCGCCTCAGCGCACGCGCAGCTCGAAGGAGCCGACCACGTTCCGCCCGGCCGAGTCCGTCGAGATCGTGCCGGTGACCTTCTCGCCGTCCCACCTGCCGGTGTAGTAGCGCATGGCCCCGCGGATGGGGACGCTGAAGCGGAGGCGGTCCCGGCCCTTCTCCAGCGAGGACAGGGGGAGGGTCAGGGTGAGGCCGCCTTCGTAGGAGATCGATCCCGCCCCGCGCAGCTCGACCGTCAGGTAGCGCAGCCCCTGAGACTCCTCGTTCTCGCTGCCCCGGAGGGTGGCGTCGGGAGGCAGGCGGGCGGGCGCGGGGGCCGAGGCGGCGGGAGTCGCAGGCGCGCCGGGCACGGCCGGGGCGGCCGGCGCGGTCACCTTCTCCGGCACGCGGAAGCCCACGAGCCGGAGGGCGTCGCGCAGCGGCGGCTTCGCGTCGACGACCGCGGCCTGGGACAGGCCCTGCTGCCCCGGGCGCCGCGCCGCGTCGAAGAGCTGCTGCAGGGCCCGCCCCTCGGGCGCGAGGTCGGCGGCGAAGTGGGGCCGCTCGCCGCGGACGGTCGCGAGAACGAGGTCCTTCGCGACCGCCTCCCACCAGCGCAGGAGCCGGCCGCGGGTGACCGGGCCGCCCCGGCCCTTGAGGCCGGTCCAGTCCTCGTCGTACGCGGCCGCGTCCTCCTCCGTCACGGTCAGCAGCGCGTCGGGCTGGCCGGCGAGGCCGAGGGTCGGGGTCGTGTCGTAGCCCCGCGCCTCGAAGGTGAGCCCGAGGGTCGTGCGCAGCGCGCCGGCGACGCCGTCGAGCTTGCGGGCCGCGTCGAACGCCCGCTCGGCCGCGGTCTGCCCGCCCGAGTCGGCGAACGCGAACGCCGGACCGAGGCCCGTGGCCACGACGGCGTGCGCCCGCCCGCCGACGCCCGCGAACGGCTCCGGCACGAATCGGAGCTCGACGACCTCGGGCATGCCCGCCGACTGCAGCGTCCCCTGGCCGACGCTCTCCGATCCGGGCACGCGCACCTCGACGACACGGCTCGACTCTCCCGCCGGCAGGCGGGGGACGACGACCTTCAGACCGTCCCCGCTCGACGCGAGGACGAGCGCCGGGACGCCGGCGATGCGGACGTCGTTGTCGGCGGCCCTCGCCTGGAAGCCGAGGCCCGTGATCTGGATCGTGTCGCCGGGCGCGGCGCTCGCCGGCACGACGTCGGACACGACGGGCAGGCGGCCGACGACGAAGGGCGCGGGGTTCGAGTCGACGCCGGCCACGGTCACGACGACCGGCGCGCGCGTCCCGACCGGCCCGACCTCCTGCGGGACGATGGCGCGCAGGCTGGTCGCGTCCACCGCGACGACCTGCCCCGGCGTCGTCCCGAAGCGGACCGTCGCGCCGAGGCCCCATCCGGCGCCGACGAGCTGGACCTCCTCGCCGGGCAGGGCGGCCTCGGGCGACAGGCCGTGGAGGCGGGGACCCTGGATCACCGTGACCGGCCACGGCGCCGCCGCCCGCGAGCCGACCTTGACCACGACCGGCACCTGCCGCTCGCCGCCGGAGGCCATCGCCAGCTCGGGGACTTCCACTTCCAGGCGGTCCGGCCGGCTGGCCAGGACCCGGGCCGGCCGGTCGTCGAACACGACCGAGTTCTCGGCCGCCGTCACCGAGAAGCCGCGGCCCGCGATCGTCGCCCTCTGCCCCACCCGGACGCGGGCGGGCTCGATCGAGGCCACACGCACGCCGCGTCCGAGGAGCGCCCACGCGCCGACACCGAGAGCCCCGAGGACGAGCACCGCCGCCAGGCCCAGGCCGGCCGGCCGGAGCCACGTCGGGCGGGCGCGCGCCGCGGCCTGCGCTCCGCCCTTGCGGGAAGGACCGCCTGCGGGCGGGCGCTTGGGGATGGACGACACGGGCCTCGGCCGCACGCCGGGCTCGGGCTTCGTCGCGGGAGCGGGAGGCTTCGCCGGCGTGGCGACACCGGCCGCGGGCGACGGCTGGGCCGCCGCCGCGACCGGCGAAGGAGGCGGTGCCGGCGACGGAGAGGCCTCGCGGGGCGCGACGGCCGGCACGGCCGGCGCCGGCGGCGTCGGTGGCGCCGGCGCCGCCGGAGACGGAGCGGGCGGCGCCGGGGGCGCCTCCCAGGCCGGCACGACGGGCGGCGCGGCGGGCCCTTCCTCGAACGTCTCGAAACCCGCGAACGAAGAAGGAGCGGCTTCGGCCTCGGGCGCGGTCGGCGCCTCGGCCGCCTCCGGCGTCTCGGCGACGAAGAAGTCGTCCGCTCCCGTGTCCTCGGACGGCACGGGCGCCGCGTCGGCCGCCGGGCCCGGCTCCTCGATCGACCACTCGTCGGGCCCGGCGGAGGGCGGGGCCGCGGCCGCAGACGAAGGCGCCGCTTCATCCTCGAACACGAACGAGGTCTCTTCTTCGGCCACCGGCGCCGGCGCGGCCTCGGCCGCGGGAACGGGCTCCGCCTCGCCCACGAAGAAGTCCTGAGCGGCGGCGGCCGCACGCTCGGCTCGCGGCACCGCGGCGGCGCTCTCCCTCGGCTTCCTCGCCCTCGACGACGACGGCCTCGTACTCGTCCGGCGCCGCGCCTTCGATCTCGACCGCCTGGCTCGCGCCGGCGGTGGCGTCGAGATCGAAGGCGTCGACGGGCGGGCCGGCGGCGGCCGGCGCCTCGGCCTCTTCTCCTCCGGCGCCCGGCAGCACCTCGACCCAGGGCTCGAAGCGGCACTGGACGCAGACGCTGCCGGGATCCTGCGGCGGGCCGAGCCACAGCACGTCGCCCGGCCGCAGGATGGCCTGGCCTTCGACGCGCTCCGTGTTCACGTAGAGGCCGCGGGGCGCCCGCGTGTCCCGGACCTCGGCCTGGTCGAGGTCGGTCCAGAGGCGCGCGTGGATGGGGCTGACCGACGGCAGGTCCACCACGAGGTGGCAGTCCGGATCGGATCCGATGAGCACCTCGGCCACGACCTCCTCGAGGTCGCGCCTTCGGCCGTGAAGGCTGCCGCCGAGCACGGAGATCGATGCGAGGCGCAGCTTCTCCCCAGACATCGGCCGGGACTCTAGCAACCGGCGCAACCGGTGGTCAAGGTATACTCGTCACCGTCGAGCGGCGCGCCGCCGCGCGGTGTGCTGACACGCACAATGCTGCCTGAGCCCCCTGCCCGGACCGTCTTCGCCTACGACACGGCCGCCGCCCTCCTGCCGGAGGTCCGCCGGCTCACCGAGGAGGCGGTCCGGCGGGTGGACGAGGCCCGGGCGGCCGGCGAAGGCCCCGAGGTCGAGGAGCGCGTCCATGCCATCGTGGCCGAGTGGGCCGGGGCGATGATCGAGCGCGGCCTCGAGGTGAAGGGCCTCTGGCTCGTGGACTTCGACAACGGCCAGGGCTACTACTGCTGGCGTTATCCCGAGACGGGGCTCGACTACTTCCACACCTACGAGGAGGGTTTCCGGGGCCGCATGCGCATCCAGTGACCGGAAGCGAACGACATGAGCCAAGCGATCCTGATTCCCGTCCTCGCCGTCCTGGGCCTCCTCGCCCTCGCCGTGCTCGCGGTGGTCGTCCTGGCCATCGCGCGGCCCGACGCCACGCGGCAACGCGTGCTCGCGGCGTTCCGCCGGCCGGCGAAGCCCGCCCGTACCCCTGACTCCAGGCACTACTACCGGCCCTACTGGTCCTGATCCAAAGGGCCTATTCCCGAGGCCCTCGGCCCGGCGCGACAGTCCCCTCAGGAACGCACCAACCGAAGGAGGAGGACCATGCTCGTCGAGCGAGCGAAGCGCCTTCTCGAGACGGGCGGGGTGCCGTACGAGGTGCTCCCCCACCGCGAGGCCTACACCGCGCAGGGGATCGCCGCGGCCGCCCACGTGTCGGGCTGGCTCGTCGCCAAGGTCGTGCTCGTGCGCGCGCCGGGCGAGGGGCCGATCATGGTCGTCGTGCCGGCCTCGTGCCGCCTGGACCTCGCGTCCGTGGCGCGGATGCTGGGCAAGAAGTCGGTCACGCTCGTCCCGGAGAGCGAAATGAGGTCGCTCTTCCCGGACTGCGAGACGGGCGCCGAGCCCCCGTTCGGCGCCCTCTACGGCGTGCCGATCTGGGTGGACGCGTGCTTCCCCGAGGCGGGGGACTTCGCCTTCCAGGCGGGGAACCACCACGAGATCGTCCGCGTGAAGTACGCCGACTGGGAGAAGCTCGCGCGCCCCACGGTCGGCGAGTTCTGCCGCCACTGACCGAGGCGGCGTGCGGCGGCCCGGCCTCCGGCGCCGGGCCGCCGGCAACTAGCCCGCCATGACGCCGAGCTCGCGGCCGACCTTCGTGAACGCGGCCACGGCGCGGTCGATGTGCTCGGGCCGGTGCGCGGCCGAGAGCTGCACGCGGATGCGCGAGAGGCCCTTCGGCACGACCGGGAAGAAGAAGCCCTTCACGTAGACGCCCTCGTCGAGGAGGGCGCGGGCGAAGCGCTGGGCGAGCGGCGCGTCCTCGGGCGCGAAGCGCGAGAACATGATCGGCACGATCGGGTGAACGCCCGGCCTGATCTCGAAGCCCGCCGCCGTCATGCGGGCGCGGAACTCCTTCGTGTTGTCCTCGAGCCGGTCACGCAGCTCGGTGCTCTGCGTCAGCAGCTCGAGCGCGCGCAGCGTCGCGCCCACCACCGCGGGGGCGAGCGAGTTCGAGAAGAGGTACGGCCGGCTGCGCTGCCGCAGGATGCCGATCACCTCCCTCGAGCCCGCCGTGCAGCCGCCGAGCGCGCCGCCGAGGGCCTTGCCGAAGGTCGTGGTGATGACGTCGACCTTCCCGCCGACCCCGTGGTGCTCCCACGTGCCGCGGCCGGTCCTCCCCATGAAGCCGGTCGCGTGCGAGTCGTCGACCATGAGCGTCGCGCGGTACTTCGCCGCGAGCTCGCAGATCCGCGGCAGCGGGGCGACGGTGCCGTCCATCGAGAAGACGCCGTCCGTCACGATCAGGCGGAAGCGCTGGGCCTGCGCCTCGTGTAGCTTCGCCTCGAGGTCGGCCATGTCGGCGTTCGCGTACACGTAGCGCTTCGCCTTGCACAGGCGCACGCCGTCGATGATCGACGCGTGGTTGAGCTGGTCGGTGACGATCGCGTCGTCGGCCCCGAGCAGCGGCTCGAAGACGCCGCCGTTCGCGTCGAAGCAAGCCGCGTAGAGGATCGCGTCCTCCATGCCGAGGAACGCCGCGACCTTCTTCTCGAGCTCGAGGTGCAGCGCCTGCGTGCCGCAGATGAAGCGGACGCTCGACATCCCGTACCCCCACTCGTCGAGCGCGCGGTGGGCGGCGGCCACGAGCTCCGGGTGGCCCGAGAGGCCGAGGTAGTTGTTCGCGCAGAAGTTCAGCACGGGCCGCTCGCGGCCCTCCACGCGGATCTCGGGCCCCTGCTCGCCGAGAATGGGCCACTCCTCCTTGAACAGGCCCTGGGCCCGGATGGAATCGATCTCGCGGGCGAGGAAGTCGCGGAACGCAGGATCCATGTCGTCGCCTCCCCGGCGATTCTATAAGCGAGGGGTTCCCCGAGGGCGCGGCGTCACCGCCGGGAGGGGCGTCGCCCCGCGAGCGGCGGCTACTTCTCGCCGCCCGCGACGCGGATGCGGGCGCCGTCCTGCAGGTCCTTGAGGGCCTGCCAGGGGCCGATCACGACCTCGCGGCCCTCGGCGATCCCCTTCACCTCGACGTCGAGGCCGCCGATCATCCCCGCCTCGACCGGCACGAAGCGGGCGGTTCCCGCCTCCGCCGCGAAGACGCCCGTCTTCTCCTGTCCGGCCGCGCCGCGCAGCGCGACGGCCTGGAGCGGCACCGTGAGCGCGCCCCTCGCCTCCCCGACGAGGATCTCCGCGTCGCACGTGAGCCCCGGTCGCAGTCCGGGCTCGGGGGCCTTCAGCCGCACCTTCACGCGGAACTCCCGCGCCGCGGCCCCGGCCCCGACGACCGGCAGCGCGCTCGCCCCGACCTCGACCACCTCGCCCGGCAGCGTTCGGCCGGACAGCGCCTCGAGCGTCACGGTCGCGGGCTGGCCGGTCTTCACGCGGAGGACGTCGGCCTCCGCGACCTTCACCTCCGCGTCGATGTCGGAGAGGTCCGAGATCGTCATGAGGGTCGTGCCCGGCATGTTCTGGATGCCGATCACCACCATCTCCCCCTCGCGCACCGGAAGCCGCGTGACGACGCCGTCCATCGGGGCCACGATCTCGGTCTTCCGGACGAGGTCCCGCGCCCGCGTCAGCTGCGCCCGGGCCTGCCCGATGCGGCGGGTGGCCGCCTCGACCTGGGCGGTGGCCGCGAGCCGGGCGGCCCGCAGCGAGTCGAAGTCGGACTGCGGCAGCAGGCCCTTCTGCGAGAGCTCCTGGCCGCGGGCGTAGGCCTTCGCGGCCTCCTCGGCGCGAGCGCTGGCCGCCGCGAGGTCGGCCTCGGCGGCGCGCGCGCCGGCGGCGGCGGCCGCGGCGTCGCTCGCGGCGGGCACGGAGTCGATGCGGGCCACGACCTGTCCCTTCCGGACCCGCTCGCCCTCCTTCACGGGCAGCGACACGAGCCGCCCCATCACCGAGGAGCCGATGTCCGCGTAGCGCACCGCCACGATCTCCCCCGAGGCGGTCACGGTCGAGCGCAGCGCCTCCCGTCGCGCCACCTTGCCCACCTCGACCTCGACCGTCGGTGCCCGCCGGCAGGCCGCGGCGGAGAGGAGCAGGAGCGATCCGGCGAGGGCCGAGCGGAGGCGGCTTCGAAGCGGGCTCATCGCGGGCGGACTCTAGCACGAGGCCGCCGGGCGCGCGGCGGGCCGCCGCCGGGCGCGGCCGGGTTATCCTGCGCCACCATGAGCGCGCTGCTTCGACGGGCCGGCGCCGTGCGCGAGTCGGTCGCGCAGGCCGCGTCGACGGCGCTCGCGCACCCGCTTCGCTCGGGGCTCGGCGCGCTCGCCATGGCCGTCGGCGTGGCCACGGTGGCCCTCGTCATCGCCGGCCTCGACGGCCTCGCCGAGTTCGCGCGGGCCACGACCGCACGCAGCTTCGGCTCCGACACCTTCGTGGTGGCCCAGATCGGCTCGGCCGGGACGCTCGGCCGGCGCGAGCTGCAGGAGAAGCTCGAGCGGAACCCGTTCGTCCGCCGCAGCGACGTGCGCTTCCTCGACCGCTGGGCCGGCGACGAGGTGCTCTACGCGGCGGTCGCGCAGCGGCCGGGCGAGGTGGTCGCGGCCGGACGCAAGTTCGAGAACGCGGCGCTCACCGGCACGGGCGCGGCCCTCGCCGAGATCCGCTCGCTCGAGGTCGCCCGCGGCCGCTACTTCACCCGCGACGAGGAAGCGCGCGCCGCGCCCGTCGCCGTGATCGGCCGGGACGTCGCGGACGCGCTCTTCCCCGGGCTCGACCCGCTCGGCCGCGGCATCCGCGTCGGCCTGCGGCGACTCGACGTGATCGGGGTCCAGGACCGCCTCGGCTCCACGTCCGGCCAGTCGCTCGACCGTTACGTGTGGATTCCCCTGCCGACCTTCGAGCGGCTCTTCGGCGCGCCGGAGACGCTGCAGGTCTACGCCCGCGCGCGGGAGACCGGCCGCACGCGCGCCGCCGAGGACCACGCCCGCGCGACGATGCGGGCGCGGCGGCGCCTCGCGCCCGGCGTCGCCGAAAACTTCGACATCCTGAGCCCCGAGGCCGCGCGCGGGTTCGTCGCGAACCTCACGGAGCGCGTCAGCGGGGCGGCCGGCCCGCTCTCCGCGATGGCCCTCCTCGCGTCGATCGTCGTGGTCACGAACACGACGCTCGTGTCCGTGACCCAGCGGACGCGCGAGATCGGCGTGCGCCGGGCGCTCGGGGCCACGCGACGCCAGATCGTGCGCGAGGTGCTGATCGAGTCGGCGCTCGTCGCCCTCGTGGGGGGGATCGCCGGCCTCCTCGTCGTGAGCGGGATCGCCGCGGCGGCGCGGGCCGCCGCCGGGGCGCCCCTGTCGATCGGCGCCTCCACCGTCGCGTGGAGCGTGGGGGCGGCCGGGATCGCCGGCGTCCTCGCCGGGCTCTATCCCGCGCGGCGGGCCGCCGGCATCGACGTCATCGCCGCGGTGAGGTCGGAGTGAGCCCCGTCCGTCGTGCCCACCGCACTCTCCGGGGGTGGCTCTCGCTGGGCGGCGACACCTGGCGGCTCGTCCACGACTCGGTGAAGGCGCACCCGCTGCGCTCCGTGCTCGCGATCCTCGGCGTGATCATCGGGATCGTGACCGTCGTCCTCGTCGCCTCGATCCTCGCGAACGTGCGCAACTCGGTGGCCCTCCTCTTCCGTGAGCTCGGGACCGAGAACGTGTTCGCCTACCACCGCAGCGGCGACCCGTACCAGGCGCCCTCGGAGAAGGAGGCGCGCCGCCTGCCGCTCGAGCCGGCGTTCGCGGAGGTGATCGGGCGCGAGGCGGGACACGTGCGCGACGTGGCCGTGCAGCTCATCGTGCCGGCGATCGTGAACGGGCGGGCGCTCGTCGCGCGGGCGGGCGCGAACGACTCCGACCGCGTGTTCCTCGAGGGCGTCTCCTGGCCCTACTTCGACGTGACGGGCGCCGAGTTCGCCGCCGGGCGCCCGTTCACACCGCTCGAGGCGCGGGAGGGCGCGCCCGTCGCGATCCTCGGCGCGAGCGTGGCGCGGGCCCTCTTCGGCGCCGCGCCCGCGCTCGGCCGCGCCCTCACCATCGGCGGCGAGACGTGGACCGTGGTCGGCGTGCAGGCCGCGCGCAAGGGCGGCTTCTTCGGCGAGAACCGCAACGACAGCGTGATGTACGTCCCGCTGCGGGCGGCCCAGCGCCGCTTCCCGGAGGCCAGGGCCACGGTCCTCTACGCCCGCGCGACGCCCGGCGACCGCGACCGGGCCTTCGTCGAGATGGAGGCGATCCTGCGCCGGCTGCGGAAGCTCGCCCCCGCCGAGGAGAACGACTTCAACCTCTCGACCGCCGACCAGATCATCCGCTCGCTCGACCAGGTGAGCGCGGCCGTGGGTCTCGCCACGTTCGCCCTCGCGGCCGTGAGCCTCGTCATCGGCGGCATCGGAATCGCGAACGTGATGATCATCGCGGTCACGGAGCGCACGCGCGAGATCGGGATCCGCCGCGCCCTCGGCGCGCCGCGCCGCGCGGTGCTGCGCCAGTTCCTGCTCGAGGCGGCTTTCCTGTCGGGGATAGGCGGCGTGGCCGGAGTCCTCGTCTCCGTGATGATCGGGCTCCTGATCGGCCTCCTCGCCCCCGGCTTCTCGGCGATGCCGCCGGCGTGGGCGGTCGCGTCCGGGATCGGCGCGTCGGTCGTCACCGGCCTCGTGGCCGGCTACCTCCCGGCGCGGCGCGCCGCGCTCCTCGATCCGGTCGAGGCTCTCCGGTACGAGTAGCCCTCAGCGCCCGGCCTTCCGCTGGCGGTCGGCGAAGTCGAGGTACTGCGCCCAGTCCCACGGCGTGACCTCGTGGGGCCCGGTCCGGAGGTGGTACGCGATCGTCCGGCCGACGGGCGTGTCGGGCGGCGGCTGGACGTCGACTCCGAGGCCGTCGGTGCCGAGGAGCCGGTACACGGGCTCGGCCGCCTTCGCGCCGAGGAACTCGCCCTTCGGGTCCGCCCACTGGTCCTGGGTCGCGCTCGCCACGTAGAGCGGCCGCGGCGCGCTGAGCGCGAGGAGCATGTGGCCGTCGACCGGCAGCGCCGGCACGTCGTTCGCATAGCGGCGGTACGCCTCGGCGAACCAGTGCGGGAAGGCGCGGTTCAGGTGCTCCGTGCCCTCGCCGAACATCCGCCGCGAGATCGCGGCGCCGCCCTCGCCGGAGTCGTTCGAGACGACGAGCCAGAAGCGCTCGTCCTGGGCCGCGGCCCACAGCGCCGTCTTGCCGAGGCGCGAGTGGCCGATCACCGCGACGTGCTTCGGGTCGATGCCCTCCGAGCCCTGGAGGTAGTCGAGGGCCCGGGAGAGGCCCCACGCCCACGCGCCGATCGAGCCCCAGTCGGTCGGCCCGCGCTTCGCGCTCGCGCCGGGGGCGCGGAAGAGCGGGTGGACCCCGTTCAGGAAGCCGTCGTCGAAGTCGGGGTCGATGTCGTTGTAGCCGATCGTCGCCACCGCGTAGCCGCGCGACACGATGAGCTCGACCGGCCAGCGGCCGGCCCTCACGCCGCGCGCGGCTTCCGTCGCCTTGTGGTCGACGACGCCCTCCCCGCCCTCGATCCAGCTCCGCGCGAGGGCGATGGCGGGGTCTCGGTTCACGGTGTGGTTGCCCTGGAAGTTCAGGCCGAGGAACGCCGGCGCCTTCGCGACGCCCTTCGGCCGGTACAGCAGCAGGTCCACGAACGGCCCGTCCGGCCGATCGCCGAAGTGGAGCGTCACCTGCCGGCGCAGCGCCTTCCCGTCGAGCGCGGGAGCGTCCTTCTCCCGCACCTCCACCCGTACCGGGACCTTCGTCGACGGCGTGCGGCCGAACACGTGGTCGGCGAAGAGCTGCAGGATCTCCGCGCGGCGCGCCGGCCACTGGGCCGCGGTGGCGACCTTCGTCCCGTCGAGCTTCACGAGCGGGTCGGGCAGGGTGTAGGCCGGCACCTTCGCTTCGTCGTAGTTGGCCGTCGCCTCGGTCTGCGCGAGGGCGACCGGGCCGGAAGCCAGGAGCAGGATGGCGGGGAGCAGGAGGCGTCGCATGGCCGAAAGTCTACCGCCGTTGTAAGGTCGCGCCATGCCGCTCACGACCTGGGTCCTCGCCCGGCCGAACGACGTCGGCCTGCGTGTCCTCGAGCCACCGCCGGACGGCGTGCGGTTCGTCGTCGGCTGGGAGCCGTCCGACTTCGACGGCGCGCCGGAGCCGGACGCCCTCCTCGACTGCTGGGGCGGCACGCACCGGCTCGACGCGCTGCTGGCGAAGGCCGGGGGCCTGCGCTGGATCCACGCGCGCTCGGCCGGCCTCGACCGCGTGCTGACGGAGGCCGTCGTCGCCCACCCGGCCGTGGTGACGAACGGCCGCGGCGCCTTCAGCGGCGCCCTCGCCGAGTTCGTGGTCGCGGCCCTCCTCCACTTCGCGAAGGACGTGCCGCGCCTCCTCGACGCGCAGCGGCGCGCGGCCTGGGAGCCGTTCGAGATGGGTGCCCTCGCCGGGCAGACGATCGGCATCGTCGGCTACGGCGACATCGGCCGGGCCGTCGCCGCGCGCCTCAAGCCGTTCGGCACGCGGATCGTGGCCCTCCGTCGGCGGCCGGAGGAGTCGTCGGGAGATCCCCTGGTCGACGAGACGCTGAGCGCGGACCGGGTCGTCGACCTCGCCGCTCGAGCCGACGCCGTCGTGCTGGCGACGCCCCTGACGGCGTCGACCCGCGGCCTCTACGGCCGCGAGGCGATCGACGCGATGAAGGCGACCGCGGTCCTCGTCAACGTCGGCCGCGGCCCCGCGCTGGACGAGGCGGCCCTCGTGGGGGCGCTCGCCGCCGGCCGGATCCGCGGCGCCGCCCTCGACGTGTTCGAGGCGGAGCCGCTCCCGCCCACGAGCCCGCTGTGGTCACTCCCGAACGTTCTCCTCTCGCCGCACTGCGCCGACAACGTGCCGGGGTGGGTCGAGGGCGCGATGCACGTCTTCCTGCGGAACCTCGAGCGCTTCCGCGCGGGCGAGCCCTTCCCGCACGTCGTCGACAAGCGCCGCGGCTACTGAACCTCCGGTTGTCCAGGACGGCGGCCGGGACTACGCTGCGCCATGGCCCAGCACTCCCGTCGCGCATTCCTCGGCGCCGCCGCGGTGACGTCGGCCGCCGCCCTCGCCCGCCCCCGCGCCTCCTTCGCCGCGGGCCTCCCGCCCTCGCTCGACGCCGAGATCGCGAAGCGCCACGGCGAGGCGCTCGAGCGGCTGCAGGCGTGGGTCCGCCAGCCGTCGGTCGCGGCCCTGAACCAGAACATGGCCGAGGGCTGCGAGACCATGATGCGCCTCGCCGGCGAGGCCGGCTTCCAGTCGGTCGCGAAGGTGCCGACCGACGGCCACCCCGGCGTCTTCGCGACGCTCGACGCCGGCGCGCCGCGAACGGTCGGCCTCTACTTCATGTACGACGTGAAGCACGCCGACCCCGCGGAGTGGTCGTCGCCGCCGTGGGACGCGGCCCTCGTCGAGAAGCCCGGCCTCGGGCGCGTGCTGATGGGCCGCGGCGCGGTGAACCAGAAGGGGCCGCAGTCCGCCTTCCTCGCCGCGCTCCATGCGATCCGCGGCGCCGGGCTGAAGCCGCCGGTGAACCTCGTGCTCGTGGCCGAGGGCGAGGAGGAGATCGGCTCGCCGCACTTCCGCCAGGTGGTCCGGAAGCCCGACGTCCAGGCCGCGCTCTCGAAGTGCACGGGCATCTTCATGCCGAGCGCGTCTCAGGACCCCGACGGCAGCGTCACCGTCTCGCTCGGGGCGAAGGGCGTCGTCGAGCTCGAGCTCGTGGCGAGCGGCGAGAGGTGGGGCCGCGGCCCGGGCAAGGACGTGCACTCGGCGAACCGCGCCCGGCTCGACAGCCCGTCGTTCCACCTCGTGCAGGCCCTCGCGACGCTCGTCACGCCGGACGGCGATCCGGCGATCGAAGGCTTCGCCGCCGCCGCCCGGCCGATCTCGGCGGGCGAGAAGGCGATGATCGCCGCCGCGGCGAAGCGCATGGACGAGAACACCGCGAAGAAGATGATGGGCGTCGCGCGGTGGGCCCACGACCTCGGCTGGCCGGAATCGCTCGAGCGGCTCGTCTCGGCCCCGACCGTGAACATCGAGGGCCTCGTCGCCGGCTACACGGGCCCCGGCGGCAAGACGGTGCTCCCCCACCGCGCCGTCGCCAAGCTCGACCTGCGCCTCGTGCCCGACATGACCTACGACGGCGCCGTCGCCGCCCTCCGCGCCCACCTCGCGAAGCACGGCTTCGGCGACGTCGAGGTGAACGTCACGGGCGGCTACGACCCGACGGAGACGAAGGCGGACGCGGCCGTCATCCGCGCGCAGCTCGCGGTCTACCGCCGCGGCGGGCTCGACCCGATCCTCTGGCCGCGCAACGCCGGCTCGTACCCGGGCTACGTGTTCACGAACCCGCCGCTCGCGCTCGCCGCGGGCCACTTCGGCCTCGGCCACGGCAGCGGCGCCCACGCCCCGGACGAGTACTACGTGATCGAGTCGGAGAACCCGAAGGTCGCGGGCCTCGACGGCGCGGTGCGCTCGTTCGCCGAGTACCTGTTCGAGCTAGCGGTCGTGGCCTAGGGTCGGCGAGGCCATCAGCTCCCTCGCGTAGGCCGCGAGCACGTCGCGCTTCGAGATCGTTCCGAGGAGGCGCCGGGTGCCGTCGGCCGCGAGCACGGGCAGTCGCTCGCTGTCCTGCGCCGCGAACCGTTCGAGGACGCGCGGCAACGATTCGCCGGGCGTCGTCGTCTCGAACCGCGGGCGCAGGATGTCCCGGGCGCGCGTGGTGCGCGGGCCGGACGCCCCGCGCAGGGCCTCGTTCACCTCGTGCAGGTTGACGGCGCCCCGGAAGGCGCCGGCCGGGTCGATCACGTACAGGTGGTTCCGACGCGCGCGGACGAACGCGTCGAGGAGCGCGGGCAGGTCGGCGTCCTCCGGGACGGTCACCTGCTCGGCGCGCGCGAACTCCGCGACGCGGCGGACGTCGAGCGCGCCGCCGGCCGGGTCCGACGCGCCCGCCTTCCGCTCCAGCGCCTCGGTGTACACGGAGGCCGGGCTGAGCCGTCGAGCGACGACGCTCGCGACCGCGGTGCCGACGAGGAGAGGCACGACGACGCCGTAGTCGAGCGTCATCTCGAAGACCATGACGACGGACGTGAGCGGGGCGTGGGTCGTGCCGGCGAGGAGGCAGCCCATGCCGGCGAGAGCGTAGACGGCGGGCGAGGTGCCGAGGCCGGGCGCCGCGTGACGGACGGCGACGCCGAAGGCCTGCCCGAGCATCGCGCCGAGGAAGAGAGTCGGCGTGAAGACACCGCCGACCGTGCCCGAGCCGACCGCGAGCGGCGTGAGCAGGAGCCTCAGGACCAGGAGGGCGAGGACGTGCTCGATCCCCCACGGCCGCTCGAAGAGGGCGGCGATCGCCTCGCGGCCGTTGCCGACGACCTCGGGGTAGCGGAGGGTGGCGAGGCCGAGGGCGAGCCCGGCCAGGGCCATCGCGAGAGGCCGGGCGAGTCGCGAGCGGCGGAAGAGGGCGGCGCTCGCGCGCAGCGCGGCGAGGAACGCCGCGGCGACGAGCCCGCCGAGGAGGCCCAGCGTCGCGTAGAGCAGCACCTCCCACGGGCTCGCCACCATCGCCTCGGCCACGCGGAAGACGGGGTCGCGGCCGAACGCGGCCCACGTGAGGACGGTGGCCACGGCCGAGGCCACCGCGATCGGGGCGAACGCGTCGAGAGCGAAGCTGCCGAACAGGATCTCCATCGTGAACAGGGCGGCCCCGAGCGGCGTGTTGTAGGCGCAGGCGAGGCCGGCGGCCGCGCCGCAGCCGACGAGGATCCGCCGCTCGCGCGTGGTCGATTCCGTGCGCATCCCGAAGACGGACGCGACGGCGGCCGCGAGGAGGACGATCGGGCCCTCGCGGCCGACGGCGCCCGCCGAGGCCTGCGTCACGAGCGACGAGGCCCCGCGGACGAGCGCCGGGCGCAGCGGCAGGTGGCCGTCGCGGAGGACCACGGCCTCCAGGATGTCCCAGCCGCGGGCGCTGCCCGCGAGGCGCGAGCCGAGGGCGAGGACGAGCCCCGCGGCGAGGCCCCCGAGAGCCGGGACGAGGACGCGCCGGAGCGGCGTGGCCGCCGCGACACCCTCGACGAGGCCGCCCACCGGCCAGAGAAGGTGCGGGGCCTCGGTCGCGGCCCAGCGGAGGAGGAGGGCGGCCCCGCCGCCCAGCAGTCCGACGGCCAGCGCGCGCACGAGGAGGGGCACGAGGCGGCGGTCGGAGCTCATGCCCTCGACCTCGGGGCCGTTGCGCGGACGTTGCGGCGCGACGCGACGTTGCACCGCGCGGTTTCACGGAAACGCCGCGACGCGCACGAACCGTGAGAAAGCGATCGTTTCAGCCTGGTACGACCGGTGCTATCGAAGCACGTCCGAGCGCGCTCTTCTTCGCGCAAGGAGACCTCCATGCGACGTGTGTCCCTCGTTCTCTTCGCGACGACCGCGCTTCTCGCGGCGATCGCGAGCCCCGCCCGTGCGACGAACGGCTACTTCGCCCACGGGTACGGCACGCACTACAAGGGTATCGCCGGAGCCGGCGTGGCCCTCCACCTCGACAGCCTCGCGGCGGCGACGAA
This sequence comes from Vicinamibacteria bacterium, assembly GCA_046331285.1. Lineage (GTDB taxonomy): Bacteria > Acidobacteriota > Vicinamibacteria > Fen-336 > Fen-336 > DATBSL01. The sequence continues at coordinate 12,591 of JAXLRD010000029.1, read as the reverse complement.
CCCGGCCGCGACCGCGTTCCTCGGCGACCGCTTCGACGTCAGCTTGTCCGCTTTCAGCCCCGACCGCTACTACACCGTCTCCGGCAATCCGTCGGGCTACCCCGGCACGTTCGGCCTGACGCCCGGCGAGGTGCGCAGCGACAGCCGGCTCTTCCCGGTTCCCGCGCTCGCCGGAAGCTGGAAGGCCGGAGAGAAGGGCGCCTTCGGCGTCGCCGTCTACGGCAACGGCGGCATGAACACGAACTGGCCGACGGCGACCTTCTACGCCGGCTCCCCGACCGGGGTGAACCTCGACCAGATGTTCGTGGCTCCGACCTACGCCTACAAGCTCGGGGACAAGCACGCCCTCGGCGTGTCGGCGATCGGCGCGCTGCAGTGGTTCAAGGCGGAGGGGGTCGGCAGCTTCGCCGACTTCTCGAGCGACCCGTCGAACCCGAGCGACAAGGGCTACGCCTACGCCTTCGGCGCCGGGCTCCGCGTCGGCTACCTCGGCGAGTGGTCGCGGTACCTGTCGGTCGGCGCCTCGTACCAGACCAAGGTCGCAATGGGCCGGTTCGACAGGTACGCGGGCCTCTTCGCGGAGCAGGGCGGCTTCGACGTGCCGGCGAACTGGACGGCCGGCGTCGCCTCCACCCGACCGCGGACGTCGACCTCGCGGTGGACGTGCAGCAGGTCTTCTACTCGAAGGTGGCGTCGGTCGGGAACCCGCTCCTCCCGAACCTGATGCAGGCGCCGCTCGGCGCCGACGGCGGCGCGGGCTTCGGCTGGAAGGACGTGACCACCGTCAAGGCGGCCTGCAGGTGCGCGCGGGCGACGGCTGGACGCTGCGCGGCGGCTACTCGCACTGCGGCAGCCGGTCTCCGGGAGCGAGGTCCTCTTCAACATCCTCGCCCCGGCGTCGTGGAGAACCAGGTCACGGTGGGCTTCTCCAGGTCCTGGGCGACACGCAGGAGATCAGCGTCGCGGTGATGCGGGCGTTCGAGAAGAAGGTCAAGGCCGAACCCGCTCGAGGTGCCCGGCCTGCAGTCGATCGAGCTGCGGATGAGCGAGTGGACTTCGAGATCGGCTGGTCGTTCGGGATCCGGAAGTGAGCCGGCCGCTTCTCCTCGCGGGCGCGCTCGCCGTCGCCGCGACGGCGGGCGCCGCCCCGCCCTCCCGGCGTCACCAGTACGTCGTCCACCGCCGGCGGAGGGCACGGTCGATTCCGGCCGCCGCATCGATCGCCGCCGCCGCCCCGGCCGCCGGGTTCCAGGCCGTCGCCGAGGTCCCCGCGGCGGCGCCCGAGGGGTGCGGGGTACCGGGCCGCGCTCGTCGTCCTCTTCTCGCCGGAGTTCGCGCGGAAGGCCGCGGCCGCGAACGGTCGCACCGGTCCGTTCGCGGCCGTCGACCGGGTGAACGTGTTCGAGGACGAGAAGGGCGTGCACGTCTCCGTTCTGAACCCCCGTTCCACGTCTGCGCACGATCCTGATGGACGACCAGGGTCAGGCGGCGCTCGTCGAGCAGCCCTCGCGGCCTCCGCGCTCTCGTCTCCGGCGCAGTGAAGGGGACGCCGGCCGGAGGACTACGGCGAACCCCGGGAGAAGGGCTACATCGGCAAGACGATGGGCGTCATGGCCGGCGGGCCCTTCGCCGAGAAGGTCGAAGACGTCGCCAGCGTGCCGGGCGACGACTGGCGCGGGGTCGCGGCTCGGTGAAGGCCGGCCTCGAGAAGTCGGGCCCGAAGTGGAGCCTTCGCCTCGGCGGCGCGGGCTTCGGCTGGAAGGACGTGACCGCGGTCAAGGCCGGCCTGCAGGTGCGCACGGAGGACGGCTGGACCCTGCGGGGCGGCTACTCACACTGCGGACAGCCCGTCCCCGACAGCGAGGTGCTCTTCAACATCCTCGCCCCCGGCGTCGTCGAGAACCAGGTGACGGTCGGCTTCTCGAAGGCCCTCGGCGACGGCCGGGAGCTCAGCGTCGCGGTGATGCGCGCCTTCGAGAAGAAGGTGAAGGGAGCGAACCCGCTCGAGGTGCCCGGCCTGCAGTCGATCGAGCTGCGGATGAGCGAGTGGGACTTCGAGATCGGGTGGTCGTTCGGGATTCGGAAGTGAACGAACGGACGTGAACGGACACGGATCCGGACGGAAACGGAACGAAACGGATCTCCGCCCTCTCTGCCTGGGGACGGACTAGAGGGACACGGACAACGGACCAACGGACAGAGGAAAGCCCGCCTCGGCCTGCGGCCGGGGCGGGCTCTCACGGCGACTCGCGAGAGCGCGCTCTACGGGCGCTCTCGCTCGAGCCTCTACTGGTGCGCCCCGTCCTCGTGGCGGGCGGCGGCGGCGTCCGCGTCGAGGTCGAGCGGCGGGGCCTCGTCCTGCACGAGGTACTCGAACTCGTTGCGGAACTCCTGCAGGTGGATCCCGCAGGTGGCGGCGAACTTCGCGAGCTCGTGCGGGTCCTGGAAGTCGTCCCGGCGCAGCCGGATCATGTAGCGCCGCGCGATCGCGTAGCGGGTCGAGTGCGTGTCGACGAGGCGGATCTTGGCCTTGCCCGTCTTCGGGTCGAGCAGCTCCTTGAACGGGATCGGCACGAAGTGGCCGCCCTGCAGCGAGACCATGGCCGCGTTTCCGCCGGAGAGCAGGTACTTCGTCGCGCAGTAGCCGAGGTCCCGCGTGTACTCCATGTCGTAGGGGATCGGGTCGGCGCAGCGCAGCTCGTAGCCGATGTTCTTGGCCACGATCGTCGACTTGATGTTGAACTGCTTCAGGCGCGCCTGCACCTGGGCCTTCAGGATCTCGCCGATGTTGACCTCGGCGATGCGCACGTTGCCGTGGGCGTCGCGCTCGACGTCCTCGAGCTGCGCGAGGTCTTCCGGCGGGATGTCGAGGACGAGGCCCTCGGCCAGGATCGCGACGCCGTCGCGGCGGCCGTAGCTGAGGCGCTTGAGGATCGAGCCGACCAGGATGTCGACCAGCGACTTGAGGCGCACCTTCCCCTCGCCGAACTCCTCGGGGATCAGGGTGAGGGTGGCGCCGGCGGCCTTGCCGATGCCGAGGGCGAGGTGGCCGGCCTTGCGGCCCATCGCGATCACGAAGTACCACCGCGACGTGGTCTTCGCGTCGACCATCAGGTTCTTCACGATGTCGACGCCGATGTGGCGGGCGGTCTGGAAGCCGAACGTGTCGACGTAGGCGGGAAGGTCGAGGTCGTTGTCGATCGTCTTCGGCACGTGCACGACCTGGATCCGGCCCTGGCCCTTCTCCTCGAGCTTCATCGCCGAGAACGCGGTGTCGTCGCCGCCGATCGTGATGAGCTGCGAGACGTTCAGGCGGAGGAGCGAGATGACCGTGTTCTCGAGGTGCTGCGGGTCCTTCGTCGGGTTCGCCCGCGAGATGCCGATGTGCGACCCGCCGCGGAAGTGGATGCGGCTCACCTCCTCGATCGTGAGGGGGCGGACGCGGTCGACGTTGCCCTGCATGATCCACTCGAAGCCGTCGCGGATCCCCAGGACCTCGACGCCCTCGAGCACGCCGCGGATGGTGGCCGCGCCGATGACGCTGTTGATGCCGGGGGCGGGACCGCCCCCGACGAGAATGGCGAGTCTCTTCTGATGGCTCACGCGCTGCACCTCGGGATCGATGAAAACGGCCAGGAGGCGCAAGTATAGCGCTCCGCCCGACGCACGGTCCCCCGGAGCGTTTGATCCATCGGGCGCGGAGGCCTCTGGTATCCTCGGGACGGATGGGCCACCATCACGGCCACCCCCACCCACACGGCGCCGACCCGCGCGCGAGCCGGCGGCGGCTCGGCCTCGTGCTGGCCCTGACCGGGGCGTTCCTCGGCGTCGAGGTCGCGGCCGGGATCGCGACGGGCAGCCTGGCCCTCCTCGCCGACGCCGGCCACATGCTGACGGACGTGGCCGGCCTCGTCCTCGCCCTCGCCGCGATGAAGTTCGCCGAGCGGCCGCCGTCGCCGCGGCGCACCTACGGCTACCACCGGATCGAGATCCTCGCCGCGCTCACGAACGGCGTCGTGCTCCTCGGGGTGGCCGGCCTCCTCCTCGTCGAGGCCTGGGACCGCCTGCGGTCCCCGCGGCCGGTCGCGACGACCGAGGTGCTCGTCGTGGCGTTCCTGGGCCTCCTCGTGAACGCGGCGAGCGCCGTCCTCCTCCACGCCGGGGCGAAGGGCAGCCTGAACGTGCGCGGCGCCTACAACGAGGTCCTGGCCGACGCGGTCTCCTCGGTGGGCGTGATCGCGAGCGCGGCCGTCATCCGCGCGACCGGCTGGTACCGCGCGGACCCGATCGTGGCCGCGGGCATCGCGCTCTGGGTCCTCCCGCGCACCTTCACCCTCCTGCGCGAGGCCCTGCAGGTGCTCCTCGAGGGCGCGCCGCGCGACGTCGACATCGCGGCCGTGCGCGAGGCCATGGAGTCGGTGCCGGGCGTGCGCAAGGTGCACGACCTGCACGTCTGGACCCTCACCTCGGGCGTCCACGCCCTCTCGGCCCACGCGGTGCTCGACCAGGGCGCCGCCCACGGCGACGTGCTGAGCGCCGTTCGCGAGCGCGTCACGCACGAGTTCCCGATCAGCCACGTGACGGTGCAGCTCGAGGACACCTGTTGCGGGGAACACGCCCACGCGTGAAGCGCGCGCGAGCGCGCTTCACGCCTTACAGGCAACCCAGGGGGTGCGGGGGATGGAATCCCCCGCTTCAAAGAACGCCAGACAGGCCGGCCCCCGCAGGGTCGCCCGAGATCCCGGATGACTCGACGGCGCGGTAGCGGCCCGGCCGCCTCTCTCTAGCCGAGCTCGTACAGCTCGGGGTCGTGAGTCGGCGGGAGCATCCGCCGCAGGCGGCCGGCGCCCTTCTTCGCGTCGTCCGGGTCCTTCCCCTGGCCTTCTCCGCCGAGGAGGCCCCCGAAGGGGTCCTCCTCGAAGACGTCGCCCATCTCCTCCTCGATCTTCTCGGGGTCCTCGCCGCCCTCCATGCGCCGCAGGGCCTCCTCCATCCCCGCGTTGACGGGCAGGCCCGTCGCGGAGAAGAGCTTGCGCATGAGCCGCGCGCCCTGCTTCGGGTCGTTCTCGTCCACCGAGTCCATCTCCCCGGCGAGCGCCTCCATCGCGCGCTCGAGCCGGGCCTCGTCGACGTCGGGCTCCAGGGGCGCCTCGGGCTTCGGCTCCTCCTTCCGTCCCTTCGAGATCGCGAAGGCGGAGACCCGACGGGTCATCTCGGCGCGGGCGCAGCGCGGGCAGGCGGGGGTCTTGTCGGTGTTCACCGCGCGCGAGAGGAAGTTGAAGACCCGGTGGCAGTGGCGGCAGTAGAACTCGTAGATCGGCATGGCTCTCGCCTTCGATTCTAGGCAAAGCCGGGCCGGCGGGCCACGGCTCGGGCCCGATGTACGATCGGTGGATGAAGCGCGTGGTCGTGGGCCTCTCGGGCGCGTCGGGATCGATCTACGGCATCCGCCTCCTCGAGGCCCTGCGGAAGGACCCGGAGGTCGAGAGCCACCTCGTGATCAGCGCGTCCGGCAAGCGCACGCTCGTCGAGGAGACGGACCTCGCGGTGAAGGACGTCGAGGCCCTCGCCCACGTCGTCTACGACGACCGCGACATCGGCGCCTCGCTCGCGAGCGGCTCTTTTCGAACGGCGGGGATGATCGTCGCCCCCTGCTCGATCAAGACGCTGGCCGCCCTCGCGCAGGGACACGCCGACACGCTCATCGCCCGGGCCGGCGACGTCACGCTGAAGGAGGGCCGCCCCCTCCTCGCCCTCGTGCGGGAGACGCCCCTCCACCTCGGGCACCTCCGGCAGATGACGGCCTTCGCGGAGATCGGCGGGATCGTCTTCCCGCCGGTGCCGGCCTTCTACCAGAAGCCCCGGACGATCGACGACATCGTCGCGCACACCGTCGCCCGGGTCCTCGACCGCATGGGCCTCGCCGGAGGCGGCGTCGACGAGTGGACGGGCGGCGGGCGGCGGACCGGCGGGCACTAGCCTCTCCTCCCCCTCCATGACCTCCGACCCCGCGGCCGGCGCGAGCCGCGCCCCCCGCGTCGACGCGACCCGCCTCGAGTTCCTGCGCTCCGGGATCGGCCTCCTGCTCGAGAACCCGGACGAGGGCGCCGTGCAGGCGGTCTACGTCTCGCGGGGCGCCGACGACCGGACCGCCACGCGCGAGTGCACCTGCCGCCGCGGGCGGCGGGGGCGGCCCTGCGGCCACGCCCCGCTCCTCGAAGAGCAGGTGGACGCCTGCCACGAGAGCTGGGGCGGGCGCTCCTGGCTGACGGTCTTCGAGGCGACCGGATGGCACCGCCTGGCCCGCGCGTGCTTCGACGCCGCGCGGGTGGACTGCGCCGACGCCCGCGCGACCGCCGTCTCGGCCGACGGCCGGGCCGGGCACCGCCTCGAGTCGGGGCGCGACGGGTCCCTCGTCGCCCTCGTCCCGCAGACGGAGTCGGGCGCGCGCCTGCTCGACCGCTGCGGGCTCGGGCGCCTCGGCCAGGCCGAGGGCAGCCGGGCCCGCGTGCTCGCCCAGCTCCAGCGCCTGCAGTGCACGGACGCCGAGCGCGCGATGAACGAGCGCGGCTCGTGGACGGGGCGGCAGGCCTTCGAGAACTCCGTCCACTACCGCGTCGCCTACCACGCCGTCCGCGAGTGGGCGGACGGCGGCACGTTCCACCCGCTCGTGGACACCGCGGCCGCGTCCTTCGTCCTCGTCCACCGAGCGAGAGACGGCGCGGAGCGGCTGCGGCTCGTGGTGCCGGGCGACGCCGTCGAGACGGTGCTCGGCCTGCTGCGCGAGCTGCAGCCCGACCGCCGCGACCTCGACGTGCATCCGATTCCCCTCCGCTCGCTCTTCAAGGTGACCCACGCGACCGAGCTGGACGTCGACGTGCGGCCGGTCCTCGAGCTCCTGCAGCGCGACGGCGAGTCGCGCTTCTTCGAGCGCGAGGACGCCCTGCGCTTCCGCTTCGGCCGGCTCGTGTACCTGCCCGAGCTCGAGGTGCTCGCCGAGCTCGAGCGGCCCGGGCGCGAGCGGCGCTTCGCCGCGCCCGTGCGCATGACGCTGCAGCCGAGCCGGGTGCCCGCGTTCGTCCAGGAGATGGAGGCCCGGGCGAGCGCCGTCGTGGACGCCGGCCTGCGGCGGCTCACCGTCTTCCGCGAGATCGAGGCCCTGCGCGCGGAGCCCCTCGAGCGGGACGAGGAGGGCTACTGGACGAAGCTCGACTGCGCCTTCGGCGGCGCCGCCGTGCCGCTCGCCGACCTGCTGCGCGCGAAGCAGCGCGGCCTCGCCTACCTCGAGGTGGCGCCGGGCTGGGTGGACCTCCAGGCGCCCGCGCTCGACCCGCTGTGGAGCCTCGCGGCGGCCGGCGCCGCGAGCCGGTTGCGGGACGACGCGGTCCACCTGAGCCCGCGCGAGCTGCTGCGCGTGGCCGGGGCGGCGCCCACGCCGCCCGAGGTGAAGGCCGACTCCCCGGCCGCAGCGCCGCTTCAGGCCCTGCTGGCGCTGCAGCCGTCGCGCCGGCGCCCGACGCCCGCCGGGCTGCGCAGCGAGCTGCGGCCGTACCAGCGGATCGGCGTCGACTGGCTCCTCTTCCTTCACGACAACGGCCTCGCCGGGCTGCTGTGCGACGAGATGGGCCTCGGCAAGACGCACCAGGTGATGGCCTTCCTCCTGTCGCTCGTCGAGCACGAGCGGCTCGAGCGCCCGTTCCTGGTGGTCGCGCCGACGTCGGTCGTCGCTCACTGGCGCGACAAGCTGCGCCGGCACGCGCCGTCGCTCTCCGTCACGATCTACCACGGGCCCGAGCGCTCGCTGCCCTCGTCGCCGCGGCCGGGCCACGTCCTGGTCACGTCGTACGGCGTCCTCCGGAACGACCTCGAGAAGCTGAACCGGCTGCGCTTCGGGGTCGCGGTGCTCGACGAGGTGCAGCAGGTGAAGAACCGCGACACCCACGCGCACCGGGCCGTCGCCGATCTCGCCGCGGCGATGAAGATCGGCCTCACGGGCACGCCGATCGAGAACGACGAGGACGAGCTGCGGGCACTCCTCGACCTCGTGCTGCCGGGACAGTTCGCGGGCCCCCTCTCGCCCCGCCGCCTCCAGCCCTTCGTCATGCGCCGGCTGAAGCGGGCGGTGCTCCACGAGCTGCCCGAGAAGATCGAGGACGTGCGGCGCTGCCCTTTGAGCGACGAGCAGCGCGCGCTCTACCGGCAGGCCCTCGACACGCGCGGGGCGGCCCTCCGCGCCCAGCTGCTGCGCACCGACCAGCCGGTGCCCTACCTGCACGTCTTCGCGCTCCTCAACCAGCTCAAGCGCATCTGCGACCACCCGGCGCTCGCCCGCGACCAGCCGGCCGGCTACCTCGACGCGGCCTCGGGCAAGTGGGACCTGTTCGTCGAGATCCTCGAGGAGGCGCTCGACGGCGGGCAGAAGGTCGTGGTGTTCAGCCAGTACCTCGGCATGCTCGAGATCATGGAGCGCCACCTGCGGGCGCAGGGCGTGGGCTTCGCGAAGCTGACGGGGGCCACCGCGGACCGCGGGCGGGTCGTGGACCGCTTCAACGCCGACCCGGCCTGCCGGGTGTTCCTCGGCAGCCTCAAGGCGGGCGGCACGGGCATCGACCTCGTGGGGGGCTCCGTCGTCGTCCACTACGACCGGTGGTGGAACGCCGCGCGCGAGGACCAGGCCACCGACCGCGTCCACCGCATCGGCCAGCGCCGGGCGGTGCAGGTCTTCAAGCTCATCGCCGAAGGGACGCTCGAGGAGCGGATCGACGCGATCATCGCGGGCAAGCGGCAGCTCCTCGAAGCGTCGCTCGCCGTCGACGACCCGCACCTCGCGAAGGTCTTCAGCCGCGAGGAGCTGCTCGACCTCCTGCGGGAGCCGGACGCCGGAGCCTAGTCGAGCTTCAGCCCGGGGACGATCCGCTCGGCGTTGCCGTGGAAGAGCTTCTCGACGACCTCGCGCGGGAGGCCGAGGCAGCGGACCGTCTTCCCGCGGAACTCCATCTCGCCCTCGCCGGCGTAGTACTGGAAATCGCGGCGGTACTGGCCCTCGAGGTCCTTCGCGAACGCCGCGCGCTCCTCGGCCGAGTCCTCGCGCTGCGGATCGGGCGCGCGGGTCTGGTCGAGGCCGTAGAGGACGCGGTCCTGGTACCTGACCAGGAAGGCGCGCACCTTCTCCGCCGGCTGGCGCGTGAGGTCGGTCGTGCGCGCGGCGCAGTCGACGTAGAAGTTCGGGTAGCGGTCGAAGCGCTTCGCGATCTCGTCGGTGTCGTGCTCGAGGCTGCCGAGGTGCGCGCCGATCACCGTGAGCTTGGGGTGGCGCTCCAGGATGCGGTCGCGGGCGGCCACGATGTCGTCGTGGCTCGGGTACCCCGGCTTGCCGTAGAGGTGCCACTCGGGGTTCTTCGAGTAGTAGCCGTAGTGGACCCCGTTCGGGTCGAGCGGCAGCCACGCCTCGCGGGGCTCGGCGAGGTGCGCGAGGAGGGGCTTCCCCTGCTGCTCGAGGAACGCGAAGACGGGCTCGAAGCGCGCGTCGTCGGGGAGGATGAACCGGCCGTCCCGGTCCTTGATCTCCATCCCGACTTCCTTCCAGATCTTGACCATGAGCGCGCCCTTCGCGAAGCTCGCGGACAGCCAGCGCTTCACCTGGTCGGCGTAGTCGGGGTCGTCGCGATGCGTGACGTCGAACGTCGACGCGAACGGGAAGCGCTCCTTCCCGTACTTCTCCTGGAGCCGCTCGGCCGTCGCCTCCTGCTGGCGCAGGCGCTCCGGGTTCGTGCCGCGCACGCAGACGTTGACGATCCGCACGTTCGCGCGGTCCATCATCGCGACGACCTCGGGCACGTCCTCGAAGACGTGGGAGTGGACGTCGATCTTCCGGACGTCCTCGAAGGCCGGGGGGGCCGGAAGGGCGACGGCGGCCGGAACGGCCGCGAGCAGCACGACCCCGAGAAGCAGGTCCCCTCGCATCGTCTCTCCCCGGCGCGTCAGCCGCGCCCGTTCTCGGCCGCGTCGCACTCCGAGTAGAAGCCGATCTCCCGCAGCGCGTCGGCCATGAGGGCCGTCGCCGCGCGAACCGTCTCGCGCCGGACGTCGGGCGCGACCTCGCACGCCGCCTCGCGGAACGCGATCATCCACGACGCGAGGTCGCCGACGGACGAGCGGGCCAGGCGCTCGCCCGGGACCGCCCCCACGCTCACCCGCGCCTCCTGGCTCACCGAGAAGAGCGTGAGCCCGGGCCGCGCGGAGGCCGCGTCGGCGTGGGTCCGGCGCAGCAGCTCGCGGGTCGCGGTCGTGCCGAGGTGGGTCCAGGCGTGCTCCACGACGAAGTGCGCGGCCCAGCCGAGGAGGCTCGCGTCCACTCCGCCGTCGGTCACCGGCTCGCTCGAGTCGACCATCGCGGGCTCGGCGGCGATGACCGGCGAGACCTCGATCGTCGACCCCTCGTCGCCCTCCTCGCCCTCGAGCGGCATGAGGACGATCGGCAGGGGGTCGGACATGGTGGGAGGCGGCACGCTCCGGGCCGGCGCGCCCGCCGTGGCCGCGTCGGCTTCCTCGACCCGCCGCCACACCCGCGCGAGCTGCACCTGGGCGGCGCGCCGCACCTCGACGTGGCGGCAGCGCGCGACGAGCCGCTCGAGGTAGGTCAGGTCCTCGCGCCGCGTGAGGTGGCGCACGAGGATCTGCCCCACGTGCCGGTCGTCCTCGAAGGCGAAGAGCTTGCGCCGGTCCCGGACGCGCTTCGCCGCCTCCTGGCGGATGAAGAAGTGGCGGTGGCTCGCGACCACCTCCAGCAGGCTGTCGTCCTCGTCCTGCTGGGCCGTCACGGCGTCGATCCGCAGCAGCAGGTCGTCGTCGGTCAGGCAGAGCCAGCTGTCCTTGGGGACGGTCGGGTCCGGCCCCTCGGTCCACGGGATGCGGAGGTGCCGCCCGGTCTCCCGGGCGGCCGCGGGGCGCACCGGCGTGTCGCCGTCGCTCACGGGGTCAGCCACGCCGGTACTCGATGTAGCGCGCCGTCTCGTCGGCGACCTCGCGCCCGAACAGGGTCTCCACGACGTGGAGCGCCAGGTCCATCCCCGAGGCGACGCCGGCCGAGGTCAGGACGCCGTCGTCGACGAAGCGCGCCTCCCGGTCGACCGTGATGTCCTTGCCGAGCGTCGCGAGGAGGCCGAACGATCCCCAGTGCGTCGTCGCGCGGCGGCCGTCGAGAAGGCCGGCGCGGGCCAGGAGAAGGGCGCCCGTGCAGACGGAGGCGGTCAGGCGCGCCTTCGCGGCCGTCGCGCGGATCCACTCGACGACCTCGCCGTCCTGCAGCAGCGGCCTCGTCCCGAAGCCGCCCGGCACGAGCAGGAGGTCGAGCCGCGGCGCGTCGGCGAAGGAGTGACCCGGGACGAGCATCAGGCCGCCCGTCGCGGTGACGGGCTCGCGGGTGCGGGCGACCGTGACGACGTCGAACAGAGCGCGCTCGTCGTGCCGCCGGGACTCGACGCCGGGCTCGAGCCGCGCCCGGCTGAGGACCTCGAGCGGGCCGGCGACGTCGAGCGCGGCGACGCCGTCGAAGAGAAGGATGCCGACCGTCCAGCGCTCCACGGCCATAAGCCTACCGCCAATTCCTCACATCCACGCGTCCCGGCCCTCGTAGTACACGGGCTTGCGGTCGGGCCAGCGCGCCTTGAACGCGCGGTAGCGGGCCAGCAGCCGCTCGTAGCGGGCGTCGCTCATCCCGAGACGCCGGTGCGGGTGGTCAACGAGCCAACGCTCGACCTTCCAGACGTTCTTCGCCGAGAAGCGCCAGTCGTAGTCGCCGAGGTCGCCGAGGTCGCACACCGCGTAGCCCGTCACTCGTCCCGTCAGGTCGACGTACGCGTCCATGTAGCTCGCCGCGAGCTGCCGGGGCGTGCGGAACACCGGCCGGCGGCCGTGGAGGCCGGGGTCGCGCGAGCGCGCGACCGCGCCCCACCGGCCGCCCTGCCGGAAGGGGTAGATGACGTGGTCGAGCTTGTCGACGCTCTCGAAGCTCAGGAGCAGAGGCGGGTAGCCGTGCGGCTCGAGGATGGTCGCCGCGGCGAGCGCGGCCTCGAGGCAGTGGGCGGAGCCCTCGCGGGCCACGCGCCGGAACGAGCGCAGCGACTCCCCGTCCTCCTCGTGGTTGTAGGGCATGGCCCGCAGCCAGCGCTGCACCGCGGCGGGCGTCCGCAGGCGCGCGACGAGGGCGCGCTCCCGCGCGGTGAACGCGGCCGCCGGCGGCCGGTCCGGGGCCGCCACTACCGGGCGGGCGGCGGGCCGGGGGGACGCCCCGGAGCGCCCGCCCGCGACTGGATCACCGTCATCGCCGACGCGATCATGGAGCCCACGTCGGCCAGGTTCGACGGGATGATCAGGCTGTTGCCGGTCTTCGCGAGGTTGCCGAACTGCGCGAGGTACTGCTCGGCCACGCGCAGCTGGACCGCCTCGAAGCCGCCGTCGGCCTGGATCGAGCGCGCGACGGCCGTGATGCCCTCGGCCGTCGCCCGGGCCACCGCGAGGATCGCCGAGGCCTGCCCTTCCGCCTCGTTGATCTGCTGCTGCTTCTTCGCCTCCGAGGCCTTGATCACCTGC
>JAXLRD010000028.1:0-98449 GCA_046331285.1 Vicinamibacteria bacterium | reverse complement strand
GCGAAAGCGTTCCGGGACTGGCTCGGCGCGTGGCGCCGCTGCGACCGTCTCCTGAAGGGCGGGGGCACGGACGAGGCGGTTCGGCTCGAGACGTGCCGTGCGGGCGGTCCGGTGGTCCATTGAGCAGCGCCGGCTCCCGGGGCGAGGGGGCGGCCCATTGGCTTCGGACCTGCCCTGTCCAACGCGCCGGGCGGCTGCGCCTCGTGGAGCTTCACTGGTACGAGGCGCACGGGATCGGTCGACGGGAGCTCAAGCGGAAGCGGTACCTGGACTAGCCATGGCAGAGAAGCAGGAAACGAAGCCCCGGTTCGCCGTCTGCGTTCGCAACGAAGGCTACGAGGCGTCGCTCGAGCGCAACAAGCTCTACGTCCTGCTCGCCGACGCCGACGCCGAGCGCGAAGGAGACGTCCGCGTCGTGGACGAGAGCGGCGAGGACTACCTCTACCCGGCGGACTGGTTCGTGGCCCTGGAGGTTCCGAAGGCCGTGCGCGACTCGCTCCTCAAGGCCTCCTAGCCGGACGAACGTGTCACGTCCCCGACCCGGGGGCGCGTCGTCATTGTCAGGAAGGCGGCGTCGCGGGCCGGACCTCCGCTGTCCGAAGGGTCGGCGACACTCCGGGCCGTCATCGTGGAACCGCAGCGGTGACGGAGTCGTGGGCCGGGAGCCGGAGGTACCGAGTGATAGAATCGAGTTTCAGAGACAGACCGGATATGACCACGGACCGGATCACCGTCGACGCTGAGGTGATGCAGGGGAAGCCCGTGATTCGCGGCACGCGCGTCACGGTGGACCTGCTGCTGCGCAAGCTCAGCGAGGGCGCCACGGAAGCGGAGCTGCTCGACGCCTACCCGCAGATCACGGTGGACGACATCCGCGCCGCTCTGGCCTACGCGGCGGATGCGGTGTCGCACGAGGTGATCGTCCTCACCGCCTCTCCCGGTTCCGCCGCCTCCTGAAGCACCGGCCGTGCGCTTCCTGGTGGACGAGAGCTGCGACTTCGCGGTCGCGCGTGCGCTCCGCGCAGAGGGGCACGACGTGGTCGCGGTCGTCGAATCCGCCCGCGGCGCTCGCGACGCCGACGTCATTCGGCTCGCGCGGGAGGAGCAGCGGATCCTGCTGACCGAAGACAAGGACTTCGGCCAGCTGGTCTATGCCGACTCGAGAGGCCACACCGGAGTCGTGCTGCTTCGCTTCCCGCCGGCGGCGAGGAGGCAGGCTCCCATCGCCGTTCTGGGCCTGATTGCCCGCCTCTCGGAGCGGCTGACGACGTCGTTCGTCGTGCTCGAGCCCGGTCGGGCTCGGGTATCGACGCTTCCGGAGTAAGGGCTCCGCCTACAGACTGGTGACGACCTCCACCCATCGCGGTGCGACGTCACCCGGGCGGTAGGCGAGCCAGACGGTGGCTTCTTTCGCGCGTTTCTCCGTGACCTCTTTCAGGGCCAGGTTGCGGGCGAGGACCTGGCCGCGGGGGTCGACTTTGCGGGGATCCTTGCCGAAGGTGGCGCCGCCGCCGATGGGGACGGCGGTGCCGTAGGCCTGGGCGACGAGCTTCTTGCCGGAGAGGCCGTTGTCGCCGTGGGGGCCGCCGATCTCGAAGGCGCCGGCGCCGTTGACGAGCCAGTCGGGCTCTCCCGCCTCGAGCTCGCCGGCCGCCTCGTACTCCGCGGCGACGCGCTCGCAGGCGGCGCGGGCTTCGCGGGTGAGGGCGAGCCAGTCGATCCCCGCGGCGTGCTGGATCGAGAGGGAGACGCCGACGACGGCCCTGCCTCTCACCGCCACGAGGGTCTTGCCGTCGGGGCCGAGGCCCAGGTCCGGCCGCTCCGCGCGGAGGAGCTCGAGGGCTCTCGCGAAGTCCGAGGCCAGGGCCTGCTCGAGCGGGCGGTGACCCGCTCGTGGGCCCCAGACGGCGTGGCCCACGCAGACGGCCTGGTCGTCGCTCACGTCGCGGATCGCGCGCTCGTCTTCGCCGAGGGGGCCGAGGCAGAGGTCGGTGCGCACCTCGAGCGCCCCGGGGTCGGGCGGGAAGGTGCCGGAGGGAGTCGTCCCGTAGCCCGCGTCCGCGAGGGCCCGCCGGACGAGGCCGACGATCTCGCTCTCCGCGACAAGCGCCTCGTCCCGTCCGGCGGCGATGCGGCCGTCGACGAAGACGACGTTGCGGTGGAGCGCCACCTCGACGCCGACGAGGGAGTCGGGGTCGCGCGAGACCGCGAGCTGCACGATGCGGTCGGCGATGGTGTCGGCCAGGCGATCGGGGTGTCCCTGGCACACGGCCTCGGCGAATCTCAGCCTCGTCACGGGTTCCTCCTGTTCGTGCCGCTCCCGTCGGTCGCGGGGAGCTCTTCGATGCGGGCGGCGAGCGGCTCGAGGTCGCGGCGGAAGCCGCCCGGGGTGAGGAGCACGCGGACCTCGACGCCCCTTGCCCGGACGGCCCGGGCGAGGTCCGGCGGCGCCTCGCCGACGTAGCCGTCGCTCACGATCAGGACGCGCCGGGCGCGGCCCCTGAGCGCGTGCTCCAGGACGCAGCGGACGTCGGTCCCTCCCGTCGTCGTGCGCGCGCCGTCCTTCAGCGCGCGGAGGGGGACGGTCTCGACGCGCGTCGAGAAGAGGTGCACGTCGGGGGCGAGGTGGCGGCTCAGGCGCGCGAGCGCGCCGTAGAGTTCCTCGATCCACGCGTCCATCGAGCCGCTCACGTCGAGATAGACGTGCGCGGCGCCGTCCTGCCGTCCGCGCCGGTCGACGAGCTCCGAGCGGTAAAGGACCGGGGTCGACCCGAGCGCGCGGGCGATGCCGGCCCGGCGGTCGCGCGGGTCGGGGAGGGGGACCTCAGCCGGGCGCGGGCCGTCCGCTCTCCGGGAGGTGCGCCTTCCGCGGTCGGCCGCGCCGAGGAGGGCCTTGCGGGCGGCTTTCAGGACGGCGCCAGAGGCATCGCCCGGCGTGAGGGTCATGCTCTTCAGGGCATCGGCGAGGCTGCGGCCGCGGATGGGGTCCCGGGGCGGGGGCCACTTCTCCACGATCCGGCGGATGGCGTCGACGACGAGCGGATCGGCCGGGCCCTCGGTACCCCAGCCCCCGCCGGCTCCCGCTCCGCCGTGCGAGCCGAGGAGCTTGTCGATCGGGATCGCGAGGAGCTGGACCTCCTTCACGATCGCGTGGAACACCTCGTCCGCGGTGGCGCGGCCCTCGTACAGCGCCTTGTGGAGGGCCTCGAGGTTCCTGGGCCTCACGACGGGCCGACCCGGCGGGGCGAGGAGGCGCAGGGGTCCCTTCTCGCGGCCGTAGATCCCGGTGAAGAAGGACGTGTACGCCTCCTCGGGGAAGCGCGCGCAGAGGAGCGCGTTGACGACGGCGTCGAAGGCGAGGTTGTGGGCCGGGGTCACCCGCGGGAAGAGGCGGGTGTGGCCGAGGAGCACGTGGTGGAGCTCGTGCATCACGAGGACGAAGAGGTGCGCGTCGGAGCGGCAGCGCGTCGCGACGAAGGCGGGATTGACGCGGAGGACGGGGCGGCGCTCGCAGGTGACGCACGCGGTGGGGACCTCCGTGCTCGCCTCGACGCGGAAGAGCGAGAGGAGCGCGCCCAGCGCGTGGCTGCGGGCGGGGACGGCGTCGAGGACGCGGCGGACGAGCTCGTCATTCGCGGCGGCGCGGGTCATCGGGATTCCTCCTCGGGGAAGAAAAGGACGGGCGCCGCGCGCGGGTCGGCGAGGCTCGGCTCGAGGCGGCGCGTCGGGAGATAGAGCCGTCCCGAGCGGCGCGAGAGCACGGCGAGGGCCGCGGCGGGCGGGAGCGGTCGCGTGTCCGGCGACGCGGTCTCCGCCTCGTCGACGAAGACGCCCAGGCGGTCGGGGACGCCGGCCTTCTGCAGCGACTCGATCAGGTGGCGCTCGAGGTCTCGTTGGCGGCGCGCGCCACGTCTCACCGGCGCGTCCTTGCGGCTCTCGAGGATCGTCCACGCGGCGCGCCATCCGCCCGTTGCCAGGTGGTCGCGGAGATCGCCGGTCTCGCTTTCGGCGAGACGCACGGTGAAGCGGAGGCCGGGGAAGTCCGCGCGCGCCACGCTGATGCGCGAGGTGGGCGGCACGGACATGTTGTGGAGGACCGGGGTCCTCACGGCCGGGCCTCCTTCGCGGGCTCGAGGGCCCGGCAGGCGCGATCCCAGGCGGTCTTCAAGTGCTCGAGGTCGAAGCGCTCGTCGTCGGCCATCAGAACGGCGGCCACGTTCTGGAGGACGCGGTCGCGGCGCGTCTTCGGGTCGAGCTTCGCGAGCTGCGCGCCGAGGAGGTCGCGCTTCCAGTCGCGCCCGCCCTTCCGGACGACCACGGTCTCCTTCCCGCCGCGCGCGACGGCCGCGTAGTCCTCGGCCACGGACTCGACGGCGCTCGAGGGCAGGTCGGGCTTTCGCGCCAGGCGAGGGAAGAGGACGGCGGACGCGACGAGCCGCTCGGCGCGCGAGAGGGCGGAGAAGCCGTCGGCGAGGACGGCGCCGGCCTCGGCCGGGGGCAGCTCGAGCGTGAGGGCGAGGGCGATGCGCTTCAGCGGGTCGGTCTCGACGAGGAGCGCGCGCGCGGCGGAGTCGCCCTTCAGCCGCGCCGCCTCCCACGCGGCCCGGTGCGCGGCGAGGAGGACGTGGCCCTCGACGGGGCGGCCCCAGGCGGCGTCGGGGAGCGAGGCGCGGGCGGCCGCGTAGAAGGAGTCCTCGAGCGAGCGGGACTCGCTCTCCAGGGCCTGCTCGGCGGCGCGCAGCGACTCGATGTTGCGGACGAGCGTGACGGCGCGCCGCGTGGAGAGCGGGTGGCCCGCGCTCGCGAGTTGCGCCGCCAGGACGTTGACGTACTCGGCGGCCGCGTGCCGGAGCTCGCGCTCCGTCTCGCCGAGGCGCGCTCGCGTGGCCTCCACCGCCGCCTGCAGCCTCGGCGCGGCGTCGTCCTCCGGCTGCCCCTGGCCACGCAGGACGGCCCTGCGGTCGTCTTCGGTCAGCTGGTCGAGTGTCGGCACGTCGAGGACGAAGGCGAAGCGGTCGGCGAGGGCCACGTCGAGCGGCTCGGCGCCGTCGTACTCGAAAGAGCCGCCGGCGCCCTCGCGGGGCGGCGGGTTCATCGCGGCCCAGCGGTGGCGCAGCCGGGCGAGAGGCACGCCCTGGGCCACGCGCTCGTGGATCAGGGGGAAGAGCTTGTTCTGCAGCTCGGGGCGGCAGCGCGAGACCTCGTCGAAGAGGACGGCCTCGGCCTGCCAGATGGTGGCCGGCGTCTCGAGGTAGACGAGCCGGCCGTCCTGGGGGACGGGGTAGCCGAGGAGGTCGTCGAAGCTGAGGATCGAGGCGTTGTAGTGGCGGAAGGAGAGGCCGAGGGCGCTCGCGAGGCGCGCGAGGAGGAGCGTCTTGGCCGTGCCGTGCGGCCCCACGAGCAGGATCGGGGACTCGGTGGCGAGCGCCGCGAGGATCGCGGGCTCGAGCGCGCCCCAGCCGGCGACGCCGAGAGCGCGAAGGAGAGGGGTTCGGGTCATGGGCGTCTTCTCACCTCGAGAAGACACCCGGAAGCGCGGGGCCTCCGCGCCGGACACTTCGTTGCCCCGCCGGCCTTGCCGGCCGTCCGGGGCCACATCTCCTGGCCTTCCGGCGCTCGCGCGCCTTCCGGCCCGAAAGGCACCTTGGGTTGTCCGCCCAGGTTGCCGGGGCCCTCCGTTCGGGAGGGCCCTCTCCGGATGTCGCCTTCGAGCTTACACCGGCGCCGCGCCGGATCGGGTCCGCAGGGGTCCTCCGGCGTGCGTTCCCGGCGCGCGGACCCTCCGGGGGCCCCTCGCAGGCTCCGTCTCCGGGAGGACCGGAGGTGGGGCACCTTTCGTCGGACGGAGAGCCGGACGAGAATGGCGCCGTGGCACGGGAGCGCGCCGAGAGCGAGGCAGAGCAGAGGGACTCGATGATCCGGCCGATCGTGAACCTGCTTGATGACGAAGGTCCCGCCCGGTGAGGCGCACGGGCGACGGGCTGATCCTCTCCGCCACGGACCTCACGCAGTTCCTGTGCTGCCCCTTCGGCACGGCGCTGGAGATGGCGGCGGTCGCCGGCGAGCGGAAGAAGCCGCACTGGCACGACCCGCTGCTCGACATCCTGATCGAGCGAGGGAGAGCGCACGAGAAGGCGTACGTGGACTCGCTGGGAGCGCCCGGGACTTCGGTCGTCGACCTGGCCGACGTGCGGACTCCCGACGAGGCCGTGCGGCGGACGCTCGAGGCCATGAGGAGCGGAGTCGACGCGGTGAGCCAGGGCGCGCTGCAGGTCGGGCGGTGGTATGGGCGGCCGGACGTGCTGGCGAAGGTCGAGGGGCCGAGCGTGTTCGGGGCCTGGTCGTACGAGGTCGCCGACACGAAGCTGGCGAGAGAGACCGCGGCGGGGACGATCCTGCAGCTGGGCCTGTACGGGGAGCTGCTGGAGGCGGTGCAGGGGGTGAGGCCACGGGCGTTCCGGGTCGTGACGCCGGACCCCGAGAGCCCGACGGCGAAACGCCGCGTCCTGGAGTTCCGCAGCGACGACTTCGGCGCGTACGTGCGCTGGGTGCGCGGGCAGATGGAGAGCGCGGTCGCCGCGGGGCAGGCGGCGCTCGAGGCGGCGAACTATCCCGAGCCGGTCGATCGCTGCGACGTCTGCGCGTGGTCGGCCGAGTGCAGCGCGAAGCGGCACGCGGACGATCACCTGTCGATCGTCGCGGGGATCACGGCCCTCCAGCGGCGGGAGCTGCAGGCGCAGGACGTGCCGACGCTGACGGCGCTGGCCCGCCTCGACGTGCCGCTGCCGTTCAAGCCGCGACGCGGGTCGAAGGAGGCCTACGTCAAGGCCCGGGATCAGGCTCGCGTGCAGCTCGAGTCGCGGGGGCGCGAGCGGCCTCTCGTCGAGCGGCGTGAGGTGGAGGCGGGCCGCGGGCTCGCGCGGCTGCCCGAGCCGAGCCCGGGCGACGTGTTCCTCGACCTGGAAGGCGACGCCTTCGCACGCGAGGGCGGGCGCGAGTACCTGTTCGGGATCGTGACGATCGCTGCGGACGGCACGCCCGCGTACCGCCCCTTCTGGGCGTTCACGGACGGCGACGAGTGCGCGGCCTTCGAGGCGGTGATCGACTCGATCGACGCCGCCTGGAAGGCGCACGAGGGGATGCACGTCTACCACTACGCGCCCTACGAGCCGGCTGCCTTCAGGAGGCTGATGGGGCGGTACGCGACCCGCGCGGACGAGCTCGACCGGCTGCTCCGCGGCGGGAGGTTCGTCGACCTCTACGGCGTCGTCCGGCAGGGGCTCTTCGCCGGGGTCGAGCGCTACTCCATCAAGAACCTCGAGCCGCTCTACGACTTCACCCGGGCGGTGCCGCTGAGGGAGGCGAGCCGGGCGCTGCGGACGATGGAGCACGCGCTCGAGTCGTCCTGCCCGGAGGTGGCGCCGCCGGACGTCCGCTCCCGCGTGGAGGGCTACAACCGCGACGACTGCGTCTCCACGCTGCGGCTGCGCGACTGGCTCGAAGGGCAGCGGCAGGAGCTTCTCGATGCAGGCGTCGCGGTGCCGCGGCCGGAGCTCCGGGACGACGAGCCGTCGGAGCGCGTCGACGAGCGGGCTCGGCGAGTGGAGGCCCTCCGCGGCCGGCTGCTCGAGGGCGTCCCCGTCGACCGCGCGTTGCGCTCCGACGAGCAACAGGCACGCTGGCTGCTGGCCTATCTCCTCGACTGGCACCGGCGCGAGGACAAGGCGACGTGGTGGGAGTACTTCCGCCTGAAGGAGCTGCCCGAGGAGGAGCTGTACGACGAGGACCGGGCGCTCGCGGGCCTCGCGTTCGTCCGGCGCGTCCAGGTGGTCACGAACGCGAAGACCGGGAAGCCGACCGGGTCGGTCGTCGACCGGTACGTCTACCCGCCGCAGGAGATGGAGATCCGGGCCGGCCACGAGCTGAAGGGCCCGGACGGCAGGAAGTGGGGCGAGGTCGTCCGCGTGGATCGCGACGCGCGGACGATCGAGGTGAAGAAGGGGAAGGCGAAGGCGGAGGTCCACGAGTCGGCCGTCTTCGAGCACACGTACGTGTCCACGGAGGTCCAGGAGGACGAGATCGCGCGGTTCGCGGAGTCGGTGATCGATCGGGGAGGCGTGTCGGAGGCGGCGTCGACGAACCGCGCCGCCCATCGTCTCCTGCTCGCGACGACACCGCGGCTGCGCTCCTCGGCCTTCGCGCCTCTCTCCGACGAGCCGGCCGTCGACTTCGCCGTGCGCATCGCGAACGACCTCGACGCCACGGTCCTTCCGATCCAGGGACCACCGGGATCGGGGAAGACGTACTGCGGCTCCCGGATGATCGTGGCGCTCGTGCGGGCGGGGAAGAAGGTCGGGGTCACGGCGACGAGCCACAAGGTCATCCGGAACCTGCTCGAGGCGGTGGCCGAAGCGGCAGTGGACGAGGGCACCGCAGTGCGGCTTGGGCACAAGGGCGACGGAGAGGACGCGGACGCCTCGTCGCCGATACGGGAGCTCAGGGGCAACGAGGAGACGCTGGAGGCACTGCGGTCGGGTGACGTCCGGGTGCTCGGCGGGACGGCGTGGCTGTGGGCACGGCCCGAGTTCGCCGGGGCGGTGGACGTGCTCTTCGTCGACGAGGCGGGCCAGATGTCGCTCGCCAACGTGCTCGCGGTGTCGGGCGCCGCGGACAGCGTCGTCCTCCTCGGCGACCCGCAGCAGCTCGACCAGCCGCAGAAGGGGAGCCACCCCGACGGGGTGAACGCGTCCGCCCTGGGCCACATCCTCGGCTCGCACCAGACGATTTCCGCCGATCGGGGCCTCTTCCTGCCGACGACCTGGCGGATGGCGCCGAGCCTGTGCGCGTTCACGTCCGAGCTCTTCTACGAGGGCAAGCTCCGTTCGCGCGAGGGGCTCGAGCGCCAGGCCGTCGTCGGCGTGCCCGGGCTCGAGGGAAGCGGCCTCGTTCTCGTGCCGGTCGCGCACGACGGCAACCGCAACGCGTCGGACGAGGAGGTCGAGGCGGTGGCGTCGCTGGTCGCGAGGCTTCTCGCCCCCGGCGCGCGCTGGACGAACGATCGCGGCGAGGCAACCGCGCTGCGTGGCGAGGACGTCCTGGTCGTGGCGCCCTACAACGCGCAGGTCAGCCGTCTGGCCGAGCGGCTCGCCACGACCGGGGCGCGCGTGGGCACCGTCGACAAGTTCCAGGGTCAGCAGGCGCCCGTCGTCGTCTACTCGATGGCGACGTCGTCGCCCGAGGACGCGCCGCGCGGGATGGAGTTCCTGTACAGCCTGAACCGGCTGAACGTCGCGACGTCGCGGGCGAAGTGCCTGGCGATCGTGGTGGCGAGCCCGCGGCTCTTCGAACCGCAGTGCCGCTCGCCCCGGCAGATGCAGCTCGCGAACGCGCTGTGCCGGTACCGGGAGATGGCGAGGGTCATCGCCTGAGCCTCGTCCAGGCTCTGTTCGACGCCCGCGCAGCTCGTACTGTCTGAGCCGGCCCGCTGAGCGGGCCCTACGCGAACGGGTCAGCGACGGGCTCCTCTCCCGTTTCCCGCCAGTGGGTGCGAGCACCGGCGACCGGCTCGCTGAGACCGCGTCGAGCCCCGATCGGCAAGGAGCGACCATGAAGTCGAACCCGTTCTACGCCCTCAGCGCGGGCGCGATGCTGCTGGGCTGCTGGACGCTGAGCCAGGCGCTCCACCTGCAGGCCGGCCAGCTCGCCGGCCTGCTCCTGCTGGTGGCCGTGCTGCAGCTCTACGAGGGGTTGCTCGTCGGCCTGGGGGCGTTCCTGGTCCGGTCGGGGCGCGCGCCTCGCGACGGCGCGGCCGTTCTCCTGCTGGAGTCCGTCTTCCTCGTGGACGCGACCCTGCTCGCGGCCGAGGTCGTCACCGCCGATACCCGGGTCGGAACCGTGGTCTCCGCCGTCCTGGGGGCCCTGGCCGTGGCCAAGCTCGCCTGGGTTCGGCGCTCGGCGCCCGCGCTGCTGTCGCGCCGCGCGGCCGTGCTGCTCGGCGCGCACGCGGCGTTCGTTCTCGCCCTGCCCGCCGTGTCCGCCCACCTCGCCCGGGGCCGGGTCTTCGGGCCGGTGGCGGCCGACGCCCTGTGGTGGACGACGCTCGCCCTGCCCTCCGCCCGTCGAGCGCTGCACGAAGCGACGCGCTCGGACGAGACCGGCGCCGCACGCTCCTGGCACGGGGCCTGGACGCGGCTGCCTGCGGCGATGGCGCTTCTGCACCTCTGGGCCGTCGGCTACATCCACTCGATCGATTTCCGGCCGGCCTTCCTCGCGCCGCTCCTCCTCGGCCTCGCCGTCACCTCGAGGCCCGACCAGCTCGCCCGGCAGGTGCTCACCTCTGCCGGCGCCGTTCTGCTGTCGCTCGGGCAGGCGGAGGCCCTCGGGTGGCGCCTGTTCGGCATCGACGCGCTGCTCGTCTCGCCGCTCCGGCTCGCCTTGGCCGGCGTGGCCGTGTCCTGGTGCTATCTGGCCTGGCGGGACCGGGCGTGGTGGCTCGCTCTCCTCGGCGCCGGCTGCGCGGCTGCCGGGGCCGTGGGTTCGTCGTTGTCGAATGTCGAGAGCGTTCTCGGCCGCGTGTACCGGTGGCTCGCGTCGGCCCTGCCCAGCGACGATCTCGGGTGGGGTGGGACGACCGTCATCGCGGCGTTCGTCCTGCTCGTCGCCGGGGCACGGCGGAGCCTCGTTCCCATCCGGGCACTGGACCCGCGTCGGGACTCGCCCGGCGGAGGCGGGTACCGCGGGCGGGAATGGGCTGCGGTCGCGCTCTCGCTCGTGGCCCTCGCCGTGGCAGCGATCGCCTCCGACTCCGCGAGCTCGAGCGGCGCGGCGGCGCCGCTCTCCCTGGGGGCCGCTGCCGCGGCGTTCGTGGCCGGCGTCCTGTCGATGAGGCGGTGCGCTCACCGCGACGGCGATCAGGCGGGGCGCCAGCTGGCCGCGCTCGCCGTGGCGGGCAGCGTGCTCGTCGGACTGATCGCGATGTCCCTTCCGTCGCCGGAGAGCCGCCCCCGTCCGCCGAAGGCCCGCGCGGGCGATGTCCGGCTCCTCTGCGGGACCCCCCGCCCGCGGCCTCCGGCATAATGCCGGCGGTGTCAGACGGAATCTTCCTCGAGCGTCTCTCCGACGAGCGGGCGGCATGGGGCCGCCCGTCGCGGGAGGTGCGCCCTGTCAACGTCGATGGCCGTCCCCGCCTCGAGCCGCCTGCGGCCAACCGGCCGGGAACGCGGCGGCGTTCCGCCGCTCCCGAGTCGCCTGGGCGGCACCGTGCCTGAGATGAGCCTGCTGGAGGCGTTCCGGACCCTGGCGCCGATCGTCGGCGATCCGCGGGTGGACGAGCCGCGGCGGGCGGCGATGGGCGTCCTCTACGAAAAGCTGAAGGCGCTGGCGCGCGTCGATCCCAGGCTCGAGGACGCTCCCGCGGTGGTGATCACCCGCCTCCAGAGGAACGGCCCGCGCCCCGACGATGCCCGGGGCAGCGACGAGGAGGTGGAGCACTACCTCCGTCGCGCGCTCCGGAATTTCCGCATCGACCGCGAGCGCGAAGCGGGGCGACGGGACGACTTCGACGAGAGATGGCCGGCCAGGGACCCGGCGCGCCCCCGTGCGCCGCGGCTGGATCTCGCCGAGCTCGCCCGCGCGGGGCGGGAGCTCGCCCGCGCGTTCGACCGGCTGTTCGGCGAGGTCCTGCCGGGCTGCAAGAGCGGGACGATCGAGGCGATCCGGATCCGCCGGCAGGTGGCCGAGGGGCGTGCGACCTTCGACGACTGCGTGCGCGAGGCGAGCGGCACGGTGACGAAGCAGACGCGCGACGCCTTCTACCAGCGGCAGACGCGGGCGATGCGCGACCTCTCGGGCGAGGTCGAGGCGTTCCTCGCCAGCCGGGCGCTGACCGGCTGGGAGGAGAAGTCGCTGCGCGTCGCGCTCGAGTACGTGAAGGACGCCGAGGCCGGGTGGCTGATCGGCGGGGGAGCCTGATCGATGGCACCGAACAGGGAAGAGCTTCTCGCGGCCCTCGGCCTGACGGATCGAGACCTGGGCGAGACGGAGAGCGTCGCGTGGCCCGAACCTGCCGTCGGCGAGGCGCGCGGCCTGAACGCGCGTGAGCTGCGGCAGAGCGTGCTCGCGAACCTGCGCGTCGTGCCGATCGGCGCCTCTCTCCTCGGCGCCGCGGGTCTCCACGCCTTCGCCGCGGCCGACGCGTCCGGCCTCGTCAAGATCGTCGGCCGGGGGCGCGTCTCCGTTCGGGTCGGGCCCGCGGGCGAGAGCCGGGCGTTCCAGCGGCCCGAGGAGCCGAACGTGGCGTGGGTCGACACGGAGCGAGCCGGCCCGTTCCTCGTCGAGTCCGAGACGGGCCGCCTGCTGCTCTCGGTCGAGCGTGGCCGCCTCGACCTGCAGCGCGTGGCGGCGACGCGGGGACTCGCCGCCGGGCCCGCCGAGATCGCGGAGCCGGACGAGGGATGGATGCGCTCGAGCCGCGACGCGTGGCTCGAGCGCGAGGCGGCCCGGACTCTGCAGACGCCCGGCCCGTGGTCCGTCTGCGTGGCCGCCGGGCAGCACGCGCGGCTCGTCGACGAAACGGCCATCGGCGAGCCGAGAGCGGTCGTGGAGGCCCAGATCCGGGGCGAGGTCCAGGACGGGCTCGCCACGCCCCGCCGGTGGGTGCGCTCGCTGGAGCCGGAGCAGGTGTCGACGATGGGCCGACTCGCCCTCGCGGAGGCGGAAAGGCTCGGCGAGGCCGCCGGTCACCTCGAGCGGTCCGATCCGGAGTCGGACGCCTGGCGCGACGAGTGGCGGCAGCTCTGCCACCGCCGCGACGACCTCGAGGGCGTGCGCGTGCTGCTCGCGGAGCGCGGTGCGTCGCAGGCGCTCGACTCGCACCTCGCGGCCGTCGACCGGGCCGGCCGCGCGCTTCGAATGTCGGCGCCGCTCGCCCGGCTCGGCCCGGACGAGCGGCTGAGGCGCGCGCGCCTCGCCGATCCCGACGCGTGGTGGGGCTGGCTGGTATAGCACGATGCTCGTGGAGCTGTCGGCCGGGCTCGAGGACGAGAACTCGGTCCTGAACCTGCGCCGCGTGCTGACGCTCGGGCCGTGGTGCTGGCCGGTGGCCGGCGATCCGGCGCTCCCGCACGCGCGCCACGCGAGCGGCTGCTCCGATCCACCGGCGCCCGCCGTGGGGTCCGTGCTCGCGGTGACCGTCGGCCCGCACGGCGGCTGCCTGTGGGCCCTCCGCGAGCGCGCCGACCTCCCGCTCGCCTCCGCCTTCGGCCCGCGCGCCGTCGCGCTGTGGGACGACGCGATCTGCGCGCTCCCGCGTTCTCTCCCCGTGCTGTGGTCCTCGGTCCGGCGCCACCGCGAGCGCCCGCACCCGTGGCACCTGGGCAGCCACGCGCGCGGCGGGCGCGGGCTCGTGCTGCCCGACCGCACCGTCGACGGCCCCAGCGTCGGCCTCGCGTTCTTCCTCTGCCTCGCCTCGCGGGTGCTCGGCGTGCCGGTGGCGACCGACGTCGTGGCGAGCGCGACGCTCGACGCCTTCGGGGCCGTCGGGCCGGTCGACGGGCTCGAGGTCAAGATCGAGACGGTCGTCGCCGTGGCGCCCCGCGTGCGCCGGCTGGTGGTGGCCGCCGCCCAGGCCGACGCGGCGCGGGAGATCGCCCGTGGCCGGGTCGAGGTCCTGGGCGTGCGGAGCGCCTCCGAGGCGGCGGAGCTGCTGCTCTCGGGCCTCGCCGCGCGCATCGTCGGCGT
Source organism: Vicinamibacteria bacterium (assembly GCA_046331285.1). GTDB lineage: Bacteria > Acidobacteriota > Vicinamibacteria > Fen-336 > Fen-336 > DATBSL01. The sequence continues at coordinate 84,712 of JAXLRD010000028.1, read as the reverse complement.
GGACGAGGCGAGCCGCCGGGAGCTCGTGCGCTCCTTCTTCCGGCTGACGCTCGGCGGGCAGCGGGAGCTGCTCGACTGGTCACCGGTCGCGAAGGCGGCGCGGATGGCCCTCGGCGAGTGGCGCGGCCTCTCCGACGACGAGCGCTACACGCTCGAGTTCGCGGCGGCGGTCGCGGAGCGGCACCAGGGCAACCGGGGCGCGCTGCTCCTTCCGCCCCCGTCCTGGCTCGGCTCGCTCTCGACGCCCGTGCGCGTGAACGTGCTCGCGCACCTCGTGCAGCAGTCGGCCGACACCGGCGAGCCACCCTCGAAGGAGACCCTCGCCCTCGCCCGGAAGGACCTGCCGATCGACGCGAAGCACGGTTTCGCGCCCCAGCTGCGGCTGATGGGAGCGGTGGCGCGGCTCGAGTCGTTCTGCGGGAACCCGCGACGAGCCCTCGAGCGGCAGCGGCGCCTCGCCGAGATCCACCTCTCGAACCAGAGCTACGAGGACGTGTCGCAGCCGCTCTGCGAGTGGGTCCGGCTGGCTGGCGCGCTCGCCGACGTCCAGTCGCTCGGGGACGCCCTGTCCTTCTTCGACGACGCGCAGGCGCTGGGCGTCTTCAGCCCGGCCGACCTCGGGTATCTCGAGCTGGCTCGGGCCAGGGCCTCCGTGCAGGCGGAGCGCCCCACGCCGCGCGCCCTCGAAGCCCTCCGGCGGCTCGCCGACGACGCGGGCGTCGCCGACCACGTGCGACGGTCGGCCGCGCGCTGGGCGGTCGCGTGCGGCCGCGCGCTCGGGCTGGCCGACGATGCCCGGGTCGCCGCGGCCCGCCTGTCGGCGGCCTGCCCCGAGAGCGACGCCGACGGGCGAGCGTTCGCCCGTCTCGGCGCGCTCGACGGGGCGCTCGCCGCGGCGGACGCGGCCGCCGCCGAGGCGGCGGTCGCCGCGCTGCGAGAGCAGCTCCCCGGGCTCGTGGGGCACCTGACCGAGGACCGCGATCCGGCCGAGGCGCCGGCGCACGTGGCGCGCTTCTTTCCCTACTGAAGAGCGCTACAGGCCGAAGTCGCCGGCCGGAACGAGCAGGGGGTCGACCCGGAGCGGGTTCGACATCGGCCGCATCATGTAGGCCTCGCCGGGGCGCAGCGGCCTCTCGGTGAAGAGAGTCTCGCGCTCCCCCGTCTCGGTCTCCGCCGACACCTTTCGCCGGCCCCACCGGTCGTAGTGGATCGCCCGCACGACGATCATCGTCGGGAAGACGCGGTCCGGCGTGTCGGCGAGGTAGTCGAGGAGGCGCTCCGCGCCCTCGAGGAACCGCCGCCCCCGCGCCAGGTCGTCGTCGCCGCTCGTGCGCCGGCCGAGCCGGGTGTGCGCGAAGTGGTTGCGCGCGTCGGGCAGGTCGCCCTTCCCGTGATCGGGCAGCAGCGGCCGCGGAGGGAAGCCGAGCAGGCCCCATCGGTCCCTCATCTCGCGGCGGGCTCTTGCGTCGACGTAGTCGACGAGGCTGAAGAGCTGGCCGAGGCCCGCCTTGTCGAGAGCGCCGGACTCGGCCAGCTTTTCGCGCAGCAGCACCTCGGGCGGGCACTCGAAGATCACCTGGCTGACGAAGCGCAGGAGCACGTGGCAGACGTACTCGAGCTGAGAGCCGACCTCGACGACGTCGCCGCGGAGGCGGGGGCCGGGAGTCCGGAGGATCCTGGCTCGGCCGACCGCGTCGCGCGTCGTGCTCAGTGCGGCCAGGAGTCCACGCGGGCGCCGCGGGGGCTGGAAGCCGAGCTGCTTCAGGACGAGCGCCGCGGCCTGGCGGTGGGAGAGGTCGGCCGGAGGCCGGAGGCCGTAGTCCTGCTCCAGGATTCCGCGCAGGTCGAACACCGAGAAGAACTGGCGCAGGAGCCTCGACGGGTCCTGGCGCACCAGGTGCTCGAGGAGCCGGAAGTCGCGGTCGCCGCGGTAGCCCTGCTTCTCGAGGAGCTCGGCGAGCGCGTCGAGGTGGGCCGGCGCCAGGCGCGAGAGCAGGAGCTGGTGGAGCTGGCGGACGTGGGACGTGCCGCCTTCGGCCTCGGGCCGGGCCTCGGGCGCCGTGATCGTGCGCGGAGGCTCGGGGGCCGCGGTCGACGCCGGGACCGGAGGCGATGGAGCGTCGAGGGCGGCCGCCGGGCGCAGCCGCTCGGGCAGCGCCTCGCGCCGGATGGCCGGCGCGGAGAAGAGGACGGTCGCGGCGTCCGGAATCGCGGGCTCCGCGCTCCCGTCTCCGTCCGCGCAGACGTCCTCCACGACGACGTCGTCCGCGGACGGCGCCATCGAGGCGCGCCGGGGCGTCGTCACCGCCGGGAGCCGGCACAGGGCCTCGCCGAGGTCGCGCACGGCCTTCCAGGCCATGCCGAGCTCCTCGTCGGCGAGGCGGCCCTTCGCGTGCTCGATCTGGCTGCGGGCCATGCGGGCCTCGGCGATCGATCCGCGGACGCGCTCGGACGCGGCGTCGGGGCGGTCGGCGATGCGGACGTGGGCGCGCTGCACCGCCGCCTCGAGCAGCGCCGACACCGCCACCCGCCAGTCGGGATCGGCCGGCACCTTGCGCCAGAGGCGCTGCAGCTCGCGCGCGTCCTCCTTCGGCATGTAGGTGACGGCCCCGGTGATCCACCAGCGCGGGTCGCGCTGCCGGTGGGCGAGCGCGTTGTCGAGAGCGGGACCGACCGTGTCGTGGAAGTCGGGCAGGACGTAGAGGAGGACGTGGCGGAGGGGGCCCTGGCCGGGCGCCGAGCGAACGGCGTGGGCGAACGCCACCGCCGAGAGCGTGGGCGAGATCTCGGCGGCGCCCGCGGCGAGGAGAGGGAGGGCGAGGCTCGCGCAGTCGTGCTCCCGCGCGGTGCGCACGAGCTTGCGGTAGACGATCGGCAGGTGCGCCGGGATCATCGTGCGGTTCAGGTCCAGGTCGATCGTGACGGCGTGGAAGAGGAAGCGCGCCGGCAGGAGGCCGGCGGTAGTGACGTGAACCGCGCCGAGCACGAGGTGCACCGACTGGCGCTCCTGGGCTTCGGCGAACTCGGGGCCCGCCGCGCGCCACAGGTCGGCCGACACCCCGCCGGCGTGGGACAGGTAGTTGTCGTCGGCGCTGACGATCGCGTCGACCGGTCGTGCCGCGTCGGGGAGCGCGCCCTCCAGGACGTCGACGGTGAGGGTGTCGAGGCGGAAGCGGCGCGCACGCCTTCCGGTGGGCAGCGGCGGCAGGACGAACGGCGGCCGCGGCTCGTGGGCGACCGGGCCGACGTCCGCATCCTCGCCGTGCGTCGCGGAGAACGGCGGGTCCGTCTCGGAGCCGGGCACGCCCCAGAGGGTACTCCGATCGCCCGCGCCGGAGGTCCGGTCGCGCGTCAGCGCCGGGCCCGTCCCGCGTCTCCCCATCGACCGGCCGGCTCGCGACCCGTCCGGGAGGGACGGCGCGGGAGGGAGCGTCGCCCCCCGCGGAGGGGCCGCGAGCCGGGCGAACCGAGGAGGGTCATGGACGCCATCGCCGCCGCGCTTGGAGCCGTCACGCCGGGAGAGCCGCTCACGTTCGCCGGACTCACGATGGTGCCGCTGCTCGACGGGCCGCCGCGCGGCGAGGCGTACCTCACGCTCGACGACGCGGTCGCCACCGGCGCCTTCCGCGTCACGGAGGTCTCGGAGGCGGGGAGCGTGCCGGAGCTGCTCGTGGTCAACGATCTCGAAGAGCGCGTGCTGATCGTCGACGGCGAGGAGCTCGTCGGCGCGAAGCAGAACCGCATCGTCAACCTGAGCGTCCTCGTCCCACCCCGCAGCCGCATCCACCTGCCGGTGTCCTGCGTCGAGGCCGGCCGCTGGCACCACCGCACCCGCCACTTCGGCACGGCCCCGCGGACCTACTACGCGAGCGGGCGCGCGATGAAGGCCCGCGCGGTGACGAGCTCGCTGCGCGCGGTCGGCCGCGCCGTCTCCGACCAGAGCGCGATCTGGGACGACATCGCGCGCAAGGCCGACCGCTTCGAGGCGCGCTCCGAGACGGGAGCCATGGACGTCCTGTTCGAGCGCAGCGCGCCGGCCCTCCGCCGCCTGGAGTCGCGCTTCGAGCCGCGGCCCGGGCAGGTCGGCGCCGTCTTCCTGATCGACGGCGCGCCGGCCGGGATCGACGTCTTCGACTCGGCGGAGACGTGGCGGAAGCTCTCGCCCAAGCTCGTCGCGAGCTACGGGCTCGACGCGGTGGACGTCGCGGCGCCGCAGAGCCAGCCGCCCGCCGCCTCGGTCGTCGGCCGCCTCGTGGCGGACCTCCTCGCCCGCGCCGGCGAGCTCCGCGTCGAGCGCTACCCGGCCGCGGGCCTGGGCGAGGACGTGCGCCTCAGCGGCCCGTCGCTCGCCGGCGGCGCGCTCGTCGTCGACGAGCGGCTCGTCCACCTGGCGGTGTTCCCGCGGGCGCGATGACGGGGAGCCGCTCGTGACCGTCCGGATCGGCGAGCTGGCGCTGGCGTGCGGAGCCATCACGCCCGCCCAGCTCGCGGCGGCCCAGCAGGCGCGGAGCGAGAAGGGCGGGCGGATCGGCGCGGCCCTCGTCGCCCTCGGCTTCCTCCGCGAGGCGCAGATCGTCGACCTCGTCGCGCGGCAGTACGGTCTGCCGTCGGTCAACGATCTCGACGCGCTGGTCGTGCCCGCCGACGTCCTGGCCCTCGTGCCCCGCGACCACTGCGAGAAGCACGCGGTCCTGCCGCTCGCCCGAAGGGGAGCCGCTCTCCACCTCGCGATGGCGGACCCGACGAACGTGTTCGCCGTCGATCCCGTCCAGTTCCGGACGGGCCTCAGGGTCACGCCCGTCGTGGCGTCCGAGACCGGCATCGCGCGGGCGATCGCGCGGCTCTACGGTGAGGAGAAAGGCCTCGCGCCGGCCGGGAGCGGCGCCGACCTCCTCGTCGCGGCGCCCGACGGTCCCGCCGAGCCCGTGCCTCTCGATCCGACGGACATCCGCATCGAAGGCGTCCATCTCGACCCGGAAGCGCTCGCCGACGACGACGCCGAGGTCGAGGAGGTGAGGGTCGGGCCGGAGGAGATCGACCTCGGCTCGCTCGCCCGAGGCGGGTCCGAGCGGCCGGTGGTCGCGCTCGTGAACCGCGTCCTGGTCGAGGCCTACCGACGCGGCGCCTCGGACGTCCACATCGAGCCCGGCGAGCGGGAGCTCGGCGTGCGCTTTCGGATCGACGGCCTCTTGTCCGACTATGCCGCCCTGCCGCTGCGCGTCCGCGAGCCCGTGACCACGCGCATCAAGATCCTGGCCAACCTCGACATCGCGGAGCGCCGGCTGCCCCAGGGCGGCCGCATCAAGATCCGCATGCGGCAGGACGACCGCGTTCGCGACCTCGACTTCCGTGTGTCCTGCCTCCCGACGCTCTGGGGCGAGAAGGTGGTCCTCCGGCTGCTCGACAAGGGCAAGCTGATGCTGGACATGACGAAGCTCGGCTTCGAGCCCGACTCGCTGCGCCGGTTCGAGGCGGCGGTGAGGAAGCCGCACGGCATCGTCCTCGTGACGGGGCCGACGGGGTCCGGGAAGACGAACACGCTCTACTCGGCGCTCTCGGCCCTCAACCGCCGCGACACGAACATCATGACCGCCGAGGACCCGGTCGAGTTCAACCTCCGAGGCATCAACCAGGTGCAGATCCGGGACAACGTCGGCCTGACGTTCGCGATGGTGCTCCGCGAGCTCCTGCGGCAGGATCCGAACATCATCCTCGTCGGCGAGATCCGCGACTACGAGACGGCGGAGATCGCGGTCAAGGCCGCGCTGACCGGCCACCTCGTCCTCTCGACGCTGCACACGAACGACGCGCCGTCGACGGTCTCGCGCCTCGTGAACATGGGCATCGAGCCCTTCCTGGTCGGCACGGCCGTCAACCTCATCCAGGCGCAGCGGCTCGTGCGCCGGGTCTGCGAGCAGTGCCGTTCCGACGTGACCGGCGAGTACCACGAACAGTCGCTCGTCGAGGCAGGCTTCGCGCCGGCGGAGGTGCGGTCGCTGCGGCTCGTTCGGGGCCGGGGCTGCGCGGCCTGCAACGGTTCCGGCTACAAGGGCCGGATCGGGCTCTACGAGGTCATGGAGACTAGCGACGCCATCCGCGATCTCGTCATGGTCGGCGCGACGGCGGTGGATATCCGCCGCCAGGCGCTCGGCGAGGGGATGCTCACGCTGCGGATGAGTGGCCTCGAGAAGGTGCGCCAGGGCGTCACGACCCTCGAGGAGGTGCTGCGCGAGACGGTGAGGTGAAGGCTCGACAAGGGAGGAGGTGGCCGGCGCTCACGGCCTGAGCCGGCACGTCGGGCCGATGCTGCGGTTCGAGCTGCAGGGCTTCCACCTGCACGCGCCGCGGGCTCGGGAGCCGCGGCCGTCGGCCGAGTGGACAATCTTGCCGCACTGACTGCCCGCGAGAGCGCGACGGTCCCCGGCGTGGTCGACCGGCAGCTCATGAGCGAGCCCACGCGTGCGGGGCGGTCGGTGTGACCACTGCCTGCTCGGCCGGCATGCGAACGCGACGACGGGCGTGTGCTCGAGCTGATCGCCGAGACGCGGCAGGTCCTCGAGGTGTGAGCCCCGCCCCGCTGGCGGCGCTGACGGAGTCAGTCAGGGGCTGTCAGCGAACGGGCGCTCGCGCGTTCTCCCGCTGAGGGGGCCAGGTGTCAAAGAGCGAGCGCGATCGGACCGAGGAGGAAGGACCCCTCGAGAGGCCGTGCGATGCCTCTGGACGAGGGGCTGCTGGAGCACTCCCAGATGGCCCACGGGCCCGACTCGAGAGGAGGTGACCTGGTGAATCCGGACAGGAGCTGTGGTGTCGTACTCGAGAAGGACGGCGAGCTGCGCTTCGTCACCGGCGACGAGCTTTCCGCGCTGAGCGGTTCCGACTCGCTGCTGATGGAGGGGCAGTTCGGCGAGGGGTTCGACGAGCGCCCGATGCTCGCGCTCGCGCGAGAGAGCATGAGCGAACGCATCCTGGATCTGCTCGTGGAGTGGCACGGCGACGAGATCCAGCGGCGGGCCGAGGCCATGATCGCCGCCGGCCAGACCCTCACGGCCGAGGACCTCGTGTCGATCACGCACGAGGTCGCGCGCAGCTTCGGCAGGAACCGCCGATGACCGGGCCTTCGATTCCGGAAGCGGCGCCCGGACCGCTCGACGACGCGATCGGGCTTGCCGCCGTACACATCCGCGCCGCGCGGGCCCTCGTGATCGCCACCGGGGCCGGGGCCTCGGCGGATTCGGGGCTTCCGACCTTCCGAGACGAGAACGGCCACTGGTCCGACGAACGGATCCGCTCCCTGGCGACCCCGGAAGCGTTCGCGAGCAGGCCGGCGGAGGCCTGGCAGTTCTACCTGTCGCGAGTCGAGGCGGCACGCCGCGCCAGGCCGCACGCGGGCTACGCCGCGCTCTCGTCGCTCGCCCGCCACGTGGGCGAGTACCGGTGCATCACCAGCAACGTGGATTCGATGCTCGAGCGCGCGGGCCTCGCTTCGTTTCGCGTCTGCGGCGACATCTTCGAAGCCCAATGCCAGAGTCGCTGCGGCATCGGCACGTTCCCCCTGGATGACGCGATGGACGCCCGCACGCTCCCGAAGTGCCCGCGGTGCGGCGCCATCGCCCGGACGGCCGTCTGCCTGTTCGGAGACGGCGAGTGGGCTTACGAGGGATTCCTCGCCGAGCAGGTCGAGTATCAGAAGTGGCTCCGCCACGCACCCGCGCCGCTCGTGGTCCTGGAGGTAGGAGCCGGGCGGCGGCTGCCGATCATCCGGGGGGCCGCCGAGCGTGCGGCCGGCAACGGCGTCCTCGTCCGCGTCAACCTCCACGAGGCACAGGTGAGCCGCGCCTGCGACGTCTCGCTCGAGGGCGAGGCACTGTCGGTGCTCACCGCCGTCAGCCGGCGCGTCTGCGAGCGCGACGGCGGGCGCCCCTCCTGACCTATCGGCACCGGGGGAGCGCCGAGTTGCCGGACGCGGCGCACATCCTTCCGGATGGCATCCGAAGGGGGAGACGAGGTGCGGCAGGACATCCGGCCTGGCGGGGGATCAGGTGGACGTGCAGGTGGAAGACGGTCTGGCATGCGGCTTCGCCCACGTTGATGCCGATGTCGTAGCCGTCGGGGCGGCACTGGCGCTCGATGCCCGGCGCACTCTCGCGAGGATCTCGTTCACGTGCTCCACGCGCGACGAGGCCAGGCGCAGCGTGATGAGAGACGGCGTCCGGGCGCCGGAGATGGCGACGATGGCGGAGAAATCGAGATCCTGCGTGAGGACAACCCGCCCCGAGTCTCGCGCTGCGGCCACGATCTCCTCGTCGCTGGCCGGCTTCGGCAGGATCGCATCGACCCGCACGGCCTCGTGGCCCAGGGTGCGAAGGAAGGCAACCGTCCGTGGGGAGATGTGCGGGTCCGCCAGGACCTTCATGCGACGGCGGACGTGCGCTGTCCTGCGAGCCAGGCCCCGAAGCGGGCGGCCTGGTAGACGTCATCCTTCTCGAGCTCCGGGTACTCGCGCACGATGTCTTCCGCCCCGTAGCCGTCGGCGAGCAGCTTGAGGACGAACTCAACCGTGATGCGCAGGCCGCGAATCGTCGGCCGTCCTTCGCAGACGCCGGGCACCACCTGGATGCGATCCAGATTCATGAGGGTAGTGTCCGCTCGCGACGCGTGAACGTCAAACGCGGCGGGCCGGGCGCGCCTCTTCCCCCTCAGGACTCGAGCCGGGCGGGTCAGGCGCTCTCGCGGCGACACTCCGAGCCGTCACGGTGACGCCGTCGACCGAGACCTGGCCCGGGGCCGGAGTCTGGGCACATCCCTTTCGACGGAACGTCACGCTCCCGTCACTCGTTTATCACTGGCGAGGCGGTTCCCTGCCCGGATGCCCGAGGTCACACCCGGGGCCCGCCGGGAGGATCGCCGTGGGAGGATTGCCCCCATGGCCGAGGCTGTCCCGCTCCCCGTCGTCGCCGAGGATGCCGCCGCCGGCCGCCGCCGGACGGCGGACCGGGTGTTCTGGGGGGCGGCGTCCTTCAACGCGGCGCTGACGCTCTACTGGCTCTACACGCTCGCGAGCGGCCGCACCTCGATCTTCTTCCGCAACTACAAGGTCGACAAGGAGGCCCTGCTCCAGGTCTTCTTCGGGATCCTCTTCTTCTACGTGATCTGGGGGTTCATCTGGTGGGGGATCAAGACGCTCCTCCTGCGCTTCTTCGTCGGCTTCCCGAAGGACGAGCGGCGCCGGTCGTTCTCGTCGCGCATGCGCGAGCCGTACGAAGTCGGGGCGATCGTCGCCCGGTATTCGGAGCGCCGCATCCGGATCGCCGACATGGTCGGCCGGAGGGGCCGCTTCATCACCATGGCCTTCGCCGCGTTCTTCTACCTCTACAGCGAGGTCATGCTGAAGCCGGAGACCTTCGCGGCGGGCTTCCTGCAGAACTCCCTCTTCGACGCGGTGGTGAGGAGCTGGATCTTCCTGGGCTTCTACTACCTGGACGGATTCCTCGCGGCCATGTTCTACGGCGCCCAGTCCCGCGTGATGGACGGGGTCCTCGCCCGCGCCAACTGCCTGCTGATCACGACCCTCTGGAGCGCCTTCAACTTCGTCATGGTGCCGCTCGGCCTGGTGCTGACGCGGGTCTTCCCGCCGGGGGAGCTCGCGGCGGTCTTCGCGATGATCTGGGGCTCGTACATCGCGTGCGACGCCTCCGCGGAGATCATCGGCGCCTTCATCGGGCGGCAGAAGCTGCGGGTGTGGGGGATGGGCGACGTCAATCGCAAGTCCGTGGCCGGCACGGTGGCGGGCTTCATCGCGGCCCTCGCGCTCTGCCTCTGGGTCGTCTCCCTGCAGCACCTCGGCTGGCCGTGGGTCGCCCTATCGGTGGTGATCGCGGTCTCGAACACGGTGCTCGAGCTGTATTCGCCGCGGGGCACCGACGACTTCACCATGGCCACGGGCAGCGCCCTCATCTGCCTGGCGTTCGGGGCCTGGTTGCACTGAGCCGCCTCGGCCCGCTCAGCGAACCTCCAGCTCCGCGCGCAGACGGATGTCGGCCGCCGACGCTCCGATCGTCAGGCGGACGCGCTCCTTTTCGACCACGAGGGCCTTTCGGCCGGTGTCCCAGTACGCGAGCTGCTGGGCCGTGAGCGGGATGTGCACCGTCTTCGTCTCGCCGGGAGCGAGGTGAACGCGGGCGAAACCGGCGAGCTGCTGCGCGGGCCGGGAGACCTTCGAGCCGAGGTGCCGGACGTAGAGCTGCGGCACGGCGTCGCCCGCGACCTTGCCGCGGTTCGTGACGTCGACGCTCACCTCGAGCCGTCCGTCCGCGGCCACGGCCGTCTTGTCGGTGCGGAGCCCGGCGAACTCGAACGTCGTGTAGCTCAGGCCGTGGCCGAACGGGTAGAGCGGGGCGCCCTTGGCGTACATGTAGGTCCGGCCGTGGCGGATGTCGTAGTCCATCATCGGCGGGAGCTGCTCGATCGACGCCGGCCAGGTGACGACGGTGTGGCCGCCCGGGTTGTAGTCGCCGAAGATCACCTGCGCGAGGGCCCAGCCCTCGTCCTGCGAGGAGTGCGCCATGTGCACGATCGCCGGCACGTGCTCCTGCGACCAGTTGATGGTGTAGGGGAAGCTCGACACCAGCACCACGACGGTGCGGGGGTTCGCGGCGTGCACCTTGCGGACGAGCTCCTCCTGGGAGAGGGCGAGCGTCTCGCGGTCGCGGCCCTCGCGCCCGTCGCCCGGGTCCTTGCAGGGCTCGGTGTCGCCGCCCTTCGTCCACTCCTTGCCCATGTTCGGGCCGCAGGTCGGGTGGTTCCCGACGACGACGATCGCGACGTCGGAGGCGGTGGCGGCCTTCACGGCCGCGCCGCCCTCGTCGTCGGCGGCGTAGTTGACGGTGACGCCGGGCCCCACGGCGTCGCGGAGGCCCTGCAGCGGCGTGATCGCGTGCGGCGGCGTGCCGCCGTACCAGTCCCAGTGGACGGCGTCGGCCCTCGGGCCGATGACGGCGATCGACTTCAGTGTGCTCTTGCGCAGCGGGAGCGCCTCGCGGTCGTTCTTCAGCAGCACGATCGACTCGAGGGCCATCGTCCTCGAGACGGCGAGGTGCTCCTCGCTGGCCCAGGGCGCCGGGCCGTCCTTGGCCTTCGCGTACGGGACGATCTCCGGCGGGTCGAAGAGGCCCAGCTTCAGCGAGACGCGGAACTTCCTCCGCAGGCCCTCGTCGAGGTCCGCCTCGGTGACGAGGCCTTCCTTGAGCGCGGCGCGCAGCTCCTCGACGGCCCGGTCGAGGTACTGGTTGATGCCGGCTTTCAGGGCGGCGACCACGGCGGCCTTCTGGTCGGGGACGACCTTGTGGTCCTCCCACAGGTTCTGGACCCCGCCGCCATCGCTCGAGATCACCTGCACGCCCCACTGCCCGATCAGCACGTTGCGCAGGACCGGGTGAAGGTGCATCGGCGTGCCGTTCCAGGCGTTGTAGGAGGCCATCACCGCGTTCGCCCCCGCGTCCTGGAACGCCATGCGGAACGGCACCGAGTAGTACTCCCAGAAGAGCCGCTCGTCGAACACGGAGTTCGACGACATGCGCCCGTTCTCGTTCGAGTTCGCGAGGAAGTGCTTCAGAAGCGGAGCGGCCTGCCAGTACTTCGGGTCGTTCCCCTGGATGCCGCGGGCGAACGCCGTCGCCATCACGCCGTTGAGGAACGGGTCCTCGCCGTAGACCTCCTCGCTGCGGCCCCAGCGGGGGTCGCGCGCGAGGTCGGCCTGCGGGCCCCAGACCATCAGCATCGGGAACCGCGACTTGCCGCTCTGCGTGACGTACCGCGCCTCGGCGCCCTGCACGCCGCCGGCCCGGCGCACGAGATCGGGGTTCCAGGTCGAGCCCATGCCGGGAGGCTGGGGGAACTGGGTCGTCGTGATGGGCGGCACGCCGCGCTCCGGCATGCCACGCTGGACGAGGCCGTGAATGCCCTCGGACATTCCGAAGCCCGGCACGCCCAGCCGCGCCACACCGGAGTTGAAGCCGCCGAGCGCCTGCACCTTCTCGTCGGGGGTCATGAGTGACAGCAGGTTCGTGATCCGCTGCTCGCCGGGAAGAGCCGGATCGCGGAAGGGCGGGTTCTGCGGCGCCGGCGGGGCGGGGGCCGCCTGCGGCGACGGTGGCGCCTGTGGCGAGGCCTGTGCGGCCACCGCCAAGGAGAACAGCGCCGCGATGGCCGCGGCGAGGTTGTGGAGCACCGTCCGGCGAACCGAGCGAGTCATGAGAGCCTCCCGTTGTCGCGGGCGCGGTCGGCCGGCTCGTCGAGCCGACGTCGCGCGCCGGGCGCAGGCTAGCGCTTCCCGGCGGGAGGGAGCAACTCACGCGCGACGCAGGGTGAAGACGGTGATCTCCGGGCGGGCGTTGAAGCGGACGCGCAGGAGGTGACCGAGGCCGCGGTTCACGTAGAGGGTGAGGCCGCCGCCGACCGCGACCTCGCCCGTGGCGTAGCGGCGGTTGCGGACCGGCAAGATGGGCGGCGCCAGGAAAGGCGGCCGGCACTGGCCGCCGTGGGTGTGGCCGGCGAGCACGTAGCCTTCGTAGTCGAGCCAGGGGCGGGCGTCGAGCGTGTCGGGGTTGTGGCAGAGGGCGAGCGCCGCCGGCGACGAGCGGCGGGCGAGGGCGGCCGCGGGTTCGGCGCGGCGCGCCATCAGATCGTCGACGCCGACGAGGTCGAGGCCCTGGGCCGCGAGGCACTCGTTGCGCAGGACGGCGGCGCCCGCGCGCTCGAGCTCGTCGGCCACCCGGCGCGCGACCGCCGGCTGAGACCAGCCCGCGCCGTAGTCGTGGTTCCCGAGCACGGCCACCGTCCCGAAGCGGCCGCGCGGGAGGTGGCCGAGCACCTCGCGGAGCTGGCCGAACGGGCGATCGCCCCGTTGACCGCGAAGGTCGAGGACGTCTCCGGTGACGGCCAGAAGGTCAGGCTGAAGGTCCCGCACCTTCCGGAGGCAGTCGACGATGTAGGCGTCGTCCACCCGCGCCCCCACGTGGAGGTCGCTGATCTGGACGAGCCGGGCGCCCCTCAGGGCTTCGGGAAGCCGGGCCACCGGCAGCTCCCGATGCGTGACGTCCACCCAGTGCGGCTCGAAGCCGTACGTGTAGCCACCCAGCCCCGCGAGCCCCGTCGCCCCGGCCGTCCAGCGCAGGAAGGTCCGTCTGTTCATGTGCCGACCTCGGCCCCCGCCTACAGGCATAGCAGACGAGGCTGAACGGCCGGTAACGGCTCGCGGCGAAGGCCCCCGTCTACCGCACGAAGGCCGCGTACGCGTTGTTCAGGAAGTGAACGATCACGCTGGCCCAGGTCGAGTCCGCTCGCCGCCGGGCGTAGCCTGCGACCAGGCCGATCACGACGACGCTCAGCCCGACGACGATCTGTGAAGGGCCGAGCGAGCCCATGAAGAGCCATCCGGGCAGGTGCAGGCCGAGGAAGAGCAGCGCGGCGATCGCGTTCGCCGGCCAGAAGCGGCGGCCGGACTGCTCGAGCGCCGTGAGCGCGAAGCCCCTGAACATCAGCTCCTCGAACAGGGGCGCCACCGTCAGCGCGCTGAGCATTCCCCAGCTCGGTCGCGGGATCGCGTGGGACCGGGCGGCGGCGTCGACGAGCGCCGACAGCGCGACGAACGCCATGCCGACCACGAGCCCGACGCGCGCGCCCGCGGTGAACCGCACGAGGCCGAGGTACGCGCTCACCGGCTGCTTCAGGCCGAACCTGACGATGAGCACGACCGGCGCGATCCAGACGAGCGCCTTGGCGACGGTCCAGTAGGCGACCCGGGCGCCGTCGGAGAGGCCGTGGATCGGCGTCCGGTCGTGGAGGGACCAGGCGCCGACCCACGCCACGATCAGGAGCGCGTAGTACCCGGCCAGCCAGCGGGCGGCCGCGGGATTCGGCGGCGGAGCCGCTTCGGATGGCGGTCGACTCGCGAGCAGGGGCATTCCGGGCAAAGGCTCAGTCGCCCCAGGCCATCCGCACGACGTGGGCGCGGACGTCCTTCGGCCATCGGCGGGTGAGCTCCGTGAAGCGGACGCGGTCGTCCGCGAAGAGGGCGCGCGAGGCCTCCTCGAAGTCCGGGAGGTTGCCGCCCATCGCCCACATGAAGCGGCTGGCCGCGTCGCGCGCCGCGCGCGCCCGCTCGGCCTCGGGGGCGCGCTTGCGGGCCTCGTCGACGAGCCGCCGCAGCGCGGCGGAGATGCCGTTCGGCTGGGCCTCGAGCCAGTCCCAGTGGCGGGGGAGGAGCGAGACCTCGCGCGAGACGACGCCGAGCTTCGGCCGCCCCGGCCCGGTGCGCTCGCGGCCCTCGGCCCGCGCGAGGACCTCCTCGAGCGAGCCGCGGAGGTCGAAGTCGACCTGGCGGCCCGTGAGGTCGTCGAAGAGGAGGAGCGTCTTCTTCGCGCCGCGGTGCTCGCGCGCCGTCTCGAGGACGGCCGCGAGGCGGCCCGAGGCGATCCTCTTCTCGCCGACGAACGCGGTGTAGGTCGTCTCGCGGGGTTCCATGTCGTCCTCCGGCGATGAATATACCCGGGTGAAATAGTGGCGTCAATAGTTGCCGGGTAAAAACGGCCCGCTCGGAGCGGTCTGCACCCTCGCGCGACCGCCGCAATCCGGTCTTGCTTTTTCGGTCTGGGCGAGAGCACGCTGTATCCGCTCTGAATCCGGACGGTCCATCTCCGTCCCGCCGCTCGGGGCGGCGAGCAGGAGGCACGCGATGGCACGGGTGAGGCTGTCGGTGGCGACGACGGACTGGACGCTCCGGGGGCTGCCGCTGCGGGGAGCCACATCGGGAGCGGGACGCCGGAGTGCGTCGGAGGAAATCGACCCCTTCGCCGCGCGCCTCGCGGCGTCGGGCCGCGTCGAGGTGGCGGCGGCCGGCGTCGCGATCCCGTCGGTCCGGCGCGATCGGGAGCCGCGCCGCGCTCTGGAGATCGACGTCGAAGCCGGACGCGGTGAGCGCGTCGTCTTCATGGCGCGGCATCCCTCCGGGGCGATCACGTTCCACCTGCCCTCGGAGTCGCCCCGGCGAGGCGCGCGCGGGACGGCCCGCCACCGGTTCCAGGTCCCCGCCGCCGCGCCCGAGCGCCGCGGTGTCGTCGCGGCCGGGGTCAAGTTCGTCCTCCTCAAGGTCGCGGACGCGGTCGCGGGCGCGGCGCTTCCGGCGCTCGCGCGGGCCGTGGAAACGCGCCTGTGGAAGAGCCGCGGGCTCGTGGACGGATGGGTCCGGGTACCGGTCGACGGGACCTGGCGCGGGCCCTTCGTCGCGCTGCCGAAGGGCGGAGGCTCGTTCGCCGCGCCGCCGAAGAAGAACCTCCTGCTCGTCCACGGCATCTTCTCGAATGCCGAGGCGGCGTTCGCCGGGCTCGCCACGACCCGCGGGAGCAACGGGCGGACCTTCTTCGAGCAGACGGCCGCGCTCTACGAAGGGCGCGTGTTCGCCTTCAATCACCTGACGGTCAGCCGCGACCCGGCGGAGAACGCACGCGCGCTCCTCTCGTCCCTGCCGCCGGGGCCGACGCTCTTCGACGTGGTCACGCACTCGCGCGGGGGTGTCGTGTTCCGGAGCGTGATCGAGCGGCCCGACCTCCACGGAGATCTCGCCCGGCGTTTCCGGCCGGGCCGCGCGGTGCTCGTGGCGGCGCCGAACGAGGGCTCGCCGCTCGCCGCGCCCGAGCGCCTCGGGGACCTGCTCGGATGGCTCGCCAACGTGATCGACTACCTCCCCGACAACCCGTTCACCACGGGCCTCGCCCTCGTGGCCGAGGGGCTATCGTGGCTCGCGTCGAACGTCCCCGGCCGGTTGCCGGGAATCGCCGCGCTCGCTCCGTCCAGCGCGGAGATCGCCGCCATTCAGGCCGCGCCACACCCCGCGCCTGAGTCGCTCTCGGCGCTCGTGGCGAACTACGAGCCGGACGACGGACTCGCCGCGCGGATGGCGGACGCGGCGGTCGACGCGTTCTTCGCATCCGCCAACGACCTCGTGGTCCCGTCGGAGGGCGGCTGGCGCCTCGCCCGCGGCCTCTCCGTTCCTCCGGGACAGATCGGGTGCTTCGGCCCCGGAGGGAACATCGCGGGCGGGCCGGGGAAGGTCCACCACGTGAACTTCTTCGCGCAGCCGGCGGCGGTGGATTTCGTTTCCCGCGGACTCGGCGGCGCTCCTCAGGGCCTC
Organism: Vicinamibacteria bacterium; assembly: GCA_046331285.1. Lineage (GTDB taxonomy): Bacteria > Acidobacteriota > Vicinamibacteria > Fen-336 > Fen-336 > DATBSL01. The sequence continues at coordinate 68,526 of JAXLRD010000028.1, read as the reverse complement.
GCTCCCGTCGAGCCTGAGCGCCGGCTTCCATTCCGGGAGGGACGTCGCGGGGCCCAGGGCGGGTCTTTCACCGCAACCCCGCGGCCCGACCGTGGCGAGCGTTCCGCGCCGCCGGCGGACGTCGCCATCCCCGTGGTCGCGAGCCCCGATCCGGATCGGCGCGGCTCGTTCGGCGAGACGTTCGAGCTGACCGTGCTCGACGGGGAGCCGGGCCGCCGCGACCTCCGACTGCTCGCCAAGTTCCGCAACGCCACGCGGCTCGAGCGTGTCGTCCGCGGCGGCCCGGGCGATCCGCTCGCGAAGATCCGAAAGACGCAGAAGGAGATCCGCGCCTTCGTCGACGGGGAGAAGGGCGCGCCGGATCTCCCCCGCGGGCGGGCCCTGGTGGACCTCGGAACAAGGCTGTTCGACGCGCTGTTCCCCGGCGAGATCCGCCGGCTCTACGACGTCGCGCGGGCCTTCCAGCACCCGCGACGGCTGAACGTGATCCTCACCTCGACGGTCGACGAGATCGCCGACCTGCCGTGGGAGTTCGCCTACGACTCGTCGCGCAAGGCCTTCGTCGCCGCCGAGGAGGTGAACTTCGTCCGCAATGTCGAGACCGCGGTGCCGGCCGACCGGATCGCGCCCCGCGCGGGCCCGCTGCGGATCCTGGTGGTGGTCGCGCAGCCGCTCGGCACGTCGCACCTGTCGGCCGACGCCGAGACCGAGGTCATCCGGAGCGGCTTCCGGCGCCTCCTCGAGGCGCGCCTCGCCGAGGTGGACGTGCTCCTCGAGGCGACGCCCGACGCCCTGCACCGCGCGCTCGAAGCCGAGGTGCGCCCGATCGACGTCCTGCACTTCATCGGCCACGGCGCGTTCGAGGAGAGGAAGGGCACGGCGCAGGACCCCGGAGTGGGCTACCTGCTGTTCGAGGACGAGAACCGGCGGATCGAGCGCCTCGACGCTCCCACCTTCCGCCAGATCGTCGCGCAACGCGGGATCCGGCTCGTGTTCCTGAACGCATGCGAGAGCGGGCGCGGGGGCATCACCGACTTCAACCACGGGTGGCCCCCGACCTGGTCGCGGCCGGAGTGCCCACGGTGGTCGCGAACCAGTTCAACGTCCTCGACACGGCCGCCACCTCGTTCGCGCGTCACTTCTACTGGTCGCTCGCGGTGATCGGCCATACCTCGGCGACGCCGCGCGCGAGGCGCGCGTTTCGATGAACGCCTCGATCTCCGGAGAGGCGCTCGACTGGGCCGTGCCCGTCCTGTTCGCCCAGGACCCGTCCGACCGCCTCGTGGCGCGTCGGGCCGAGAACGTGGCGTCGCTGTCGCCGGTGCGGGCCGCGGCGACGCGTGACCGGCCCGCGCCCGACCGCCCGGCACCTGGCCGTCTGGGACGATGCGGCGCCTCTTCCCGGACCTCGAGCGGATCGCTCGGGAGCTGACGGAAGCGCAGGATCAGTTCGTCGTGGAGGCGGTCTCGTTCTCGGCCCCTCTCGGGACGTGGCGGCGCGAAAAGGGCGGAGGCGTCGCTCACCGAAGTACGGCGAGACAGCCTATCTCTGGGCGGAGAGGGTCGCGGAGCCGCTGAAGGACAAGCCGGACGAGCTGGGGAGTGGATCACCTCCTCTGCATCACGAACGTCCCGCTGCGGAGCCGACGCGTCCTGGGGATCTTCGCGTGGGACGAAGACCCGGACGAGCGGATCTCGATCTTCTCCGGCCGACCTGCTGGACCGGCTGAGGCCGCCGGAGCTCTCCCTCGACTTGCTGATCGCCAACGCGGTCGTGTGGATCTTCTCCGGCCTCGAGGCGCACGACGCGGGCCCGAAAGCCTGTCCGCTCTTCTACAACGACGAACGGGACATCCGCTACATCGCCGGGCCGCTGCAGTTCTGCGCGCGGGACCGGGCGGCCCGCGAAGGGAGAACCGAAGAAGCGCCGCTCTCGAGAAGCTGCTGGCCTTGTACGCGCGCTAGCGTCGCCCTGCGTGGACGTGCTCGATGGCCCGTCGGCGGCCGGCCGAGCCGGTGGATCACGCTGCGGGCGCTGCGCGTACTGCGGTGGGCCGACGCCGCCTGGTCAGCGCTCCAGGCCGAGCGGGCCGGCCACCGTCCCTCCGGCGATAATGCCGCGCCGCGCCGCACCGTCGGCCGAGGGGAGGAGACCCGGGTGAGCGAAGAGGACCTGAAGGCCGAAGCCGAGAAGCCCAGGCTGAAGGAAGAGAACGAGAGGCTGAAGAACCGGACGGCGAGGGGGATCAGCCTCAAGGTCAGCGAGAAGGGAGCCCTCTCGGTGTACGGCCTCGGCCGCTTCCCGGTGACGCTCTACAAGGAGCAGTGGGAGAAGCTGCTCGGGATCGCCGACGAGATCCGCGCGTTCCTGAAGGAGAACGACGCCCAGCTCAAGGAACGAAGTCCTGAGCGGAAGTCCTCGGCTTGTACCGCAGGGCGACGACCGGGTCGACCCGCGTGGCTCGGCGCGCCGGGAGCCACAGGGCGACCGCGCTCGCGGCGAGGACGGCGGCCACGGCGCCGCCGAGCGTCCAGGGGGTCGCCCGGCGAGCAGCTCGTAGAGGCGGCTCCTCAGCAGTCGCGCCGCGGCCCACGCCAGCGGCAGGCCGAAGGCGACCCCGGCGAGCACGACCCTGCGCCGTGTGCCGCAGCACCCAGAGCGAGGATCCGCCCGCGGGTGGCGCCGAGGGCCACGCGGACGCCGATCTCGGCCGTGCGCTGCGCCACGGTGTAGCGTGGTGCCGTAGAGGCCCACGCCGGCGAGCGCGAGGGCGGCCGCCGAACGCGGCGGTGAGCCACGCGAACGCCCGCTCGAGGAAGAGCACCTGGTCGATCACGGTCTCCTCGGCGCGCACGTTCACGGGGGACGTCCTTGTCGATTGCGAGGGCCGCCGGGTGGAGGCCACGCTCGATGCGCGCGGGTCGCCCTCGGTCCGCACCAGGTAGTTCATGAAGAAGGGCACGTAGTCCTTCTGCGGAGCGGCCTGGAGGTAGGAGAAGTACACGGTCGGGGGCGGCGCACGTCGCGGACCTGGTTGTAGCGGACGTCGCCGACGACGCCGACGATCTCGGCGTCGAAGGGCTCCGCCGCCGAAACCGCGCCGCACGACGCGGCCGAGGAGGTCCGCGCCCGCGAGGTACCGGCGGACGAACGCGCGGTTCGACGGCGACGCGGAACTGCGGCCGCCGTGTCCGTGGCCGAGATCGCCCGCCCGGCGACGACCGGAACGCCGAGCGTGTCGAAGTAGCCGGCGCTCACGAGGTTTCGGTGGAAGTCGACCCTTTCGCCGGGAGCGCCGTGGCCCAGGATCTCGAGCCGGCTCGTCGAGGGAGCCCGAGCCGATCGGCCCGAGCAGGGAGAACGCGACCGATCACGCCGGGGATCGCGCCCAGGCGCCGGGCAACTCCTCGTAGTAGCCGGCGAGCGCGCGGGCCGGCGTAGCCGTTGAGTCCCGGCTTGACGTCGAAGACGGCAAAGAGGCGCTCGCGCGGGAAGCCGACGTCGGTCGTCTGCAGGCGGCGCAGCGTGCCGAGCATGAGGCCCGCGCCGACGAGGAGCACCAGGCTCAGGCCGACCTGCAGCGCGACGAGGAGGCCGCCAGCGCGGTGCGCGGCGCACGACCGTGCGTTCGTCGGCTGCCGGCGCCCGGCGCGAGGGCGCTCGAGCGGGTGAGGCGGAGCGCCGGGGCCAGGCCGAAGAGTAGGCCGCAGGCGAGGGGACACGACGGCGGTGAAGGCGAGGACACGCGCGTCGAGTCGCACGTCGAGGAGGACGCGGTCGCGGCTGTCGGCGAAGAAGCCGACGAGCACGGACGACGCCCAGCGCGCGACGAGGAGCCCGGCCGCGCCGAGCAGGGCGAGCACGGCGCTCACCGACGAGGAGCTGGCGCACGAGCCGCGCCCGCGGCGCGCCGAGGCTGACGCGGGTCGCGATCTCCTGGCGGCGGGCGGCGGCCCGCGCGGGAAGGAGAGCCCGCTACGTTCGCGCAGGCGATCGCGAGGAGGAGGCCACCATCGCCATGAGGATCCACAGCGAGGACGAGAAGCGGCGGCGCAGCGTGTCCAGGCCGCGCCCGCCGCCACCGCGCGGGCCCAGGGCGCAGGCGGGAAGTCGGGAGCCGCTCCAGGCTGCGCCGCGAGGGTCTGGCAGTACGCGACGGCCGAGCCGGCCTCGGCCTGCTCCAGCGTCGCGCCCGGCCGCAGGCGCGCGCCGACGCTCAGCCACCAGGTGCGCGGGTCGTCGAGGGACGCGTCGACGCCCTGGCTCCACTGCCGCGTAGAAGCTCAGGGGGCACCCAGAGGTCGGCGCGGCGCCCGGCCTCGATGCCGAAGAAGCCGGCCGGGGCCACGCCGACGACGGTCGCGGGGGCGCCGTTCACCACGATCGAGGCGCGCCCACCGCCGCCGGGTCTGCGCCCATGCGGCCCTGCCAGAAGGCGTGCGAGACGACGACCGCCGGCAGCGCCGACGGGGCGTCGTCGCTCCCGAGGAGCAGCCGCCCCCGGGCCGCAGTCCTCCGAGCCCTTCGATAGCCGCCGGACACGCCCTGCGCGAGCGCGTCCCGCGCCCGGCCGTGGAGGCCGACGTTGACGTGCTGGTCGTTCGCGGCGAACGCGACCGCGTGTCGAGGACAGCGTCGCCGACGAGGCGCGAGCTCGCGGAACGCCGCGCTCGGGGCTGTCGCTCACCATGCCCGCGCCCTCGCCCGAGCCGCGCGCTCCCCTCCAGGGTCGTCGACGTACGCCGGCAGCCAGTCCGCTTGGCAGTCCAGGTCAAGGAGGACGAGCCGGTCGGGGTCGCGCACGGGAAGCCGCGCGAGGAGCACCGCGTCGAGGACGGAGAAGATCGCCGTGTTGGCCCCGATGCCGAGAGCGAGAGACACGACGACGACCGCGGCCAGCGAGGGGTGGCGCGCGATGCCGCGCAGGGCGTAGCGCACGTCGGAGGCCGTCTCCTCGACGAGGCGGACGCCGCGGGCCTCGCGGCAGGCTTCCTTCTGCGACTCGACGCCGCCGAGCGCGAGCCGCGCGGCCCGCCGCGCCTCCTCCGGAGCCACGCCGCGCTCGACGAGCGCCTGCGCCTCCCGCTCGAGGTGGTCGCGCAGCTCCTCGTCGAGCTCCTCCTCGACCCGAGCGCGGCGGAAGAGGGCGCGGAGCCTGAAGCGGACCGACTGGACGAAGCGCTCCGGGTCCAAGGGCTCAGGCCTCGCGGAGCCGCACGACGGCGGAGATCGCGGCGGAGAGCCGCTCCCAGTCGGCCGTCTCCTGATCGAGGCGGCGGCGGCCGGGCCGCGTGAGCGAGTAGAACTTCGCCCGGCGGTTGTTCTCGCTCGGCCGCCACTCGGCCTGGATCCAGCCCTGCTGCTCGAGCTTGTGGAGGGCGGGGTAGAGCGAGCCGTCGCTCACCTGGAGCACGTCGCGCGACACCTGCTTCAGGCGCTGGCCGATCGCCCAGCCGTGGAGCGGCTCGAGGGCGAGGATCTTGAGGAGGAGGAGGTCCAGCGTCCCCTGCAGGAGGTCCTGCGGTCGGCTCATGGCTTCACCTCGGTTACCGAGGAGAGTAGCGCCTCTCCTCTCGGTAATCAAGGGGAAAGCGGCGGAGCCTCAGGCGAGCGGCCGGTACTCCGTCTTCCGGACGTCGATGGCGCCGGAGACGACCTCGACGAACGGCTTGCCGGCGCGGACGCCGACCGTGCCGTAGCCGGTGGCCGTCGACAGGAACGCGCGGAAGTCGCCGCGGACGCGCGGCTCGAGGGTGAGCGTCTTCGTCACGGCGTCGTAGCGGGCGCCGGAGAGCCCCTGCAGGAGCGCGTACGACGACATCGCCCGCGCGTACCAGTGGCCGCACTCGTACTCGTCGAACGGGTTGCGGACGCGGCCGTCGTAGCGGTCGCGGCAGACGCGGACGATCTCGAGGCCCTCGTCGACGTGGCCCATCAGCATGAGGTGCGACGCGACCTGGTACTCGATGCCGGTCCACACCTCGTTCGAGTAGACGAACGGCAGGCTGAGGGCGCCGCCCTTCGGCCAGGTGCAGATGAGGAGCCCGCCCTCGTCGCCGCAGGCGTAGGTCGGCCGCTGCGGGTTCGCGTGCTCGCTGAGGTCGCGGCGGAGGTTGTGGCGGTGGACCGCGGTCAGGTGGCCCGCGACCTTGGCGCGGTCGAGGACGTCGCCCACGCCGCACACCGCGGCGAGCCACGCGCCGAGAACGCCGTCGGCGAGGCAGCCGGTGCCGTACTGGTACTTGGGCCCCTCCTTCTCGAAGAGGGCCACCGCCTCGGCCGAGTAGTTGCCGACGAAGCTCTTCATCTCGAGCGGGCTCTTCGCGCGGAGGTTCTTCCACTCGATGCGCTGGACGAAGTACTCGCCGTCCCACAGCTCCTGCTCGAGGACCTTCGCCGCCTTCTCCGCGAGCTCGTCGTAGAGCGGGACGCTCGCCCCGACCGCCTGGGCCATGCGGGAGGCGGCCCGCAGGGCGGCGAGGTAGAAGCTCGTGCACATGCCGTCGGCGCCCCAGAACTCGATGTCGTAGGTGTTGTGGTGCGGCTCCTCGACGGCGCCGCGGTGGCGCGGGTCCCACGTCTCGATGCAGTAGTCGAGGCTCGTGCGCACTCCGGGCCAGAGGGACGCGAGCCACGCCGTGTCGCCGCTGATCCGCCACTCGCGGTAGACCTTGAGGATCCCGCCGAGCTGGCCGTCGGCCGCGGCGTGGAAGTCGTGGGTGGTCGGCCGGATCGGCAGCGCGGTGCGGAAGGTCTGGTGCCCGCGCGCGTCCTGCGACACGCGGAACTCGGTCTCGCGCAGCGTCCGCTCGAGGCTCGGGAAGAGGTGGGGGATCGCCTGCGCGTAGTTCCAGACGTGCGTGCACGAGCCGTGGCAGCAGCCCCAGCTGTCGCCGCAGCCTTCCCACGCCCAGAGCCGGCCGTCGGCCTGCCGCAGCACGGTCGGCGACTTGAGGATCGACAGGTTCGCCGCCACCGCCTCGATCGCCTCGGCCGGGAGCGTCGTGTCGTGGAAGCACTTCGAGAAGCGGGCCGTCTTCTCGCGCAGGGCGGCATACTCGCGGTCCCAGTAGCCGGCCACGTCGTCGATCGACGCGAAGCGGCCCGAGTACCACGGCCGGTACGTGCCCGCCTCGGCGGTCGAGGGCAGCGGGATCGCGTCGCCCGCGGTGAGGTCGGTGAGGCCGACGTACCACGAGAGCTGCACCGCGATCGTCTTCTTCGCGCCGGCGCCGAGGGTGAAGGGGACGAAGATCGTGGCGCCGGGCGCGGGCGCGCCGTCCGTCACCGCCGCCCGCTCGTAGCAGGCTCCGTCGGCCACGTCCTTCCACGCGAGGGTGAGCGGGTCCCACCAGTCGCCGCGGAACCACGCGGCGTTCGTCTTCGCGGCGGGATCGGCGACCCGCGCGCAGAAGCTCGTCTCGTCCCAGCGCGCGTTCTCGGGGCCGGCCGACCAGAGGACGAAGCCGCCGGGCACGGCGCGAATCGCCTGCTTCGCCTTCGGCTGCTCGACGATGTTGCGCGAGTTCCAGGAGAAGACGGCGTCCTGCGCGCGGTCGCTCGCGTTCGTGAAGGTGTACTCGAGCGCGGCGACGGGCAGCGACGCGTTGTCGGGATCGCCGGGCTCGAACGGGCTCCAGCCGGTGAGCTCGACCTTGAGCGGCACCTTCGGGTCGGAGAGCGCGACGGTGCCGAAGGGGAAGCGGGCGAGGAAGGACGCCGCGCGGAAGCGCGGCAGGCCGTACGACGTGCCGCCGCGGCCGTTGCCGGCGTCGGGCACGCCGAAGAGCTTCCAGCCGGGCACGGGGCCCTCGAGCACGCGCGCGACGGAGGGCTGTCCCTTCACGTGCAGGGCGGCGAAGACGCACTTCTCGTTGAAGACGTCGGGCTTGTGGCGAAGGGACAGGTGCGACAGCGCGCCGGTGCCCTCGAGCGCCGATCATCCCCGCGCCGATGCCGCCGAGGGGAAAGGCGATCCGGCTGGTGTGAGCGCCCTCGTACGGGCCGTTGTAGGCGCGCTTGGGCGGTGCCGGCGCGCCGCCGGCCTTCGCGGGCCGGTCCGATGCCGCGCCCTCGACGACCCCGCCCGCGCCCACCGCGCCCACCGCCGCGGCCGAGGTTGCCAGAAACGTCCGCCGCTTCAGCCCGCTCGCCTTGTCCTCGGGGTTCGTCATGCCGCAGCCCTCCGCCTTGTCGGGCGGATGCCAGCACCGGCCTCGCCTCGCGCGGCCGAGGCGGGTCGGGGCCTGGGCTGCGCGGCCGCCCAGCGGCGATAGGCCCGACGGACGTAGGCCAGTCGCTCGGCCGGCGTGGCGTACCGCCGCCGGAACCACCGGATGAGGGAGCGGCTCCCGTCGAGCTCGGCGTCCGTCAGGGGCGTCGCGAGGGCCGCGCGGAAGTCCTCGACGTCGAGCCGTCGCTCGGCGAGGGCGCGAACCCGCGCGAGGGCAGCCCGGCTCGGGGGGCGCCAGCGTGGCGTCACGGTTCCTCCCTGCGCAGCGCCTCGATCAGCCGCATGTCCCGGCGTCCGATGAGCAGCGCGGGCGCCGCTCGCCGCGATCGACCGGAAGAACTCCGACTCGTCGAACTCGCTGCCCTGCACGCGGCGATTCCAGCGCCGGTCCGCGGCGGGGGACGCCGGAACGAGGCCGACGGCCGGCGAGAGGGACACCGCAACCTTCGCTTCCTGCACGTGGGGCAGTCGCCGCCGCCCATGACGACCTTGACCGGGGCGACCTCCTTCGGCGTGTAGCCCTCGCGGCTGGCCCGCACGACGTAGAGGCCGGCCCGCTCGTAGGCGCCCGTGTAGGTGCAGCCGACGGCGAAGAGCTTCTCGCCGTAGGCCCTGCCGGTGGCCGTGACCGTGGCGTCGCAGATGGGCTGGCCGGTGTCGGCGTTCGTCACGGTGACGGAGAGCCCCGCGGCGGCGTAGGCCGCGCAGGCGATCGGCTCGCGCTCCTCGCCGCAGCCCGCGAGGGCCCACGGCGGCCGCCAGGCACAGCACGATCGGCTTCATCGGCTCCTGCTCTTTCGCCCCCGGCGCGGCCGGACGCCGGCTCGGATTCCAGCTTAACCCGTCGCGGCGAGGTCCGGCTTCACCTGGCCGCGGGCGCCTTGGGCGCGGGTCGTACGTCACGAGTCACCGGCTAAGATCGCTCCTTCGTTTCCATCCGCAGAGCCTGAGGACCAGCGGAGGGTGAGATGGCGACTTCGAGCGCGAAGACGGTCGCGCAGTACCTCGAGAGCCTGCCGAAGGACCGGCGCGCGGCGCTCGAGGCCGTGCGGAGGGTCGTCCGGAAAAACCTGCCGAAGGGCTACCGGGAGGCGATGGGGTACGGGATGATCGTCTGGCAGGTGCCGCTCGACCGCCACCCCGACACCTACAACGGCCAGCCTCTGTGCTACGTGGCCCTCGCCTCGCAGAAGAGCTACTGCGCCCTGTACCTCATGGGCGTCTACCAGGTGCCGGCCCAGGCCGCGGCCCTCGCCGCGGCGTTCGAGGCGGAAGGCCTCAAGGCCGACATGGGCAAGTCCTGCATCCGCTTCCGCGCGCCGCAGGACCTGCCGCTCGCTGCGATCGGCAAGCTGGTGGCCGGCACGAGCGTCGACGCCTTCATCGCGCGGCACGAGGCGAACCGCCGGCGGAAATGACCGCGGCCCGCGACGGGGCCGCGGTCGGGGCGTCCCGCCGCTTCAGGCCGAAGCAGAAGCGCAGCACGGCGACGCGGCGGATCGCGAGCTCGTAGAGGAGCAGGCAGGCGGCGAACGTTCCCGCGACGACGAGGCCTCCTTCGAGTGCCAGGGGCAGGCGCAGCGGGAAGAGGAGCACGCCGAGGGCGATCAGGACCGTCTGGTGGAGCATGTAGACGGGAAGGATCGCGACGTTGAGGTAGGAGAGTGCCGGGGACGGGCGGTTCAGGTGCTCGCTCGCGAGGCCGAGGAGCGCGAGGATCGTGGTCCAGCCGAAGGCGGCTGACGAGAGGGCGTAGACCGGGCCGTCCCACCGGTCGCCGACCCAGCCGGCGTGGAGCGCAGCCCGCACGCCGACGAATGCGAGGGCGAGCGCCAGCGCGGCTCCGGCGAGGGCGCGACGACGGGTGCGCACGGCCTCCCAGAAGCGGTCCGAGCGAGCGGCGAGCAGCCCGGCGACGAAGAGTCCGATCCAGCGCAGGTGGCCGGCCCAGTCGCCGACGAACGCGTGCGTGTCGGGCCGCCACTCGCTCGCGAGGACGTTCGCCGCGGCGAGCCAGAGGCCGGGCGCGACGAGGAGCGCGGGCGTGGGGCACTCGAGCGCCCGCCGCCCGCGCCACCCCGCGGCGAGAGCGGCGAGGACGAAGCAATAGAAGAGGAGGTACACGAGGAACCAGAGGTGGTTCCAGGTGGGCACGATCGTCCCGACCGACCGGTCGGCGACGAGGTAGTGGCGGGTCCAGAACTCGAGGTAGCCGCCGGCGAAACGGCCGCGCGTGGCCAGCTCGAACCAGGCCTGGGGCGGAACGACGACGAGCATCCCGAAGAGCAGGGCGGGGAAGAGCCGGCCGAACCGGTCGCGGGCGAAGCGGACGGGGCCGAGCTTGCCGATGAGGAAGCGGCTCGCGACTCCCGAGACGAAGAAGAGGAGAGCGAGCCGCCAGGGGTTCGCGAGGACCATCGCCCACTCGACGCCGGGGACGAGGCGGGGGCTCTTCACGTGGAAGGGCCAGGTCACGTACAGCATGCCCGTGTGGTAGAAGATCAGCAGGCCGAACGCGAGGACGCGCAGCCAGTCGAGGTGGTGCAGGCGGGTGTCGCTCTTCATGCCGCCCCGGAATCTGATGCGGCCGGCGGGCGCGGGCAAGAACCGAGGGACGGGCGGCGGAGGTTTGTGACGGAGGGACGAGCGGTGGCCGAGCCGGGACCGGCGGGGCTGAGCTTCAGCCCGCGGCGGGGCGGCTTCTGGGCGGCCTGGATCGCCTTCGGCGGCTTCACCGCCGTCATGAACGCGCTGTCGACGGCGCGCGACCTGGAGCGGCGGGGCGCGAGCTTCCAGAGCTGGGAGCCGTTCGCCTGGGAGCTGACGAGCGCCGCGGCGACCCTCGCCCTCGTCCCCGCGCTCGTCGCGTTCGTCGAGCGCCGGCCGTGGTCGTCCCGGCCGCGGGCGGCGACGGCCGCGCTCTACGCGGCCGTGGGCGTCGCGTTCAGCGCGCTGCACGTGGCCGGGATGGTCGGCCTGCGGACGCTCGTCTACGCGGCGGCCCTCGGCCCGTACCGCTTCGGCCCCCTGCCGGGCGAGTTCCTGTACGAGCTGCGGAAGGACCTCGTGTCGTTCGTGCTGATCGTGACCATCCTGAACCTGCTGCGGGAGGTCGAGCGCCGGCTCGCCGCGCCCGTGCTGGCCGCCGCGCCGGCCCCGGCGCTCTCGACGCCGGCGGTGGAAGGCCCCGGCCCGTCCGCGCCCGCCGCGCGCATCGCCGTCCGCGACGGCGCGCGCGAGGTCGAGATCGACCCGGCGACGATCAGCGCGGTACGGGCCGCCGGCAACTACGTCGAGCTCTACCGTCCGGGCGAGCGGCCGCTGATGCTGCGGGCGACGATGGCGGAGGTCGAGGAGCGTCTGGCCGCCGCCGGCCTCGCGCGCGTCCACCGCTCCTGGCTCGTCGCGCTCGGGCACGTCGACGCGGTGACGCCGTCCCGCTCCGGCGACTTCCGCGCACGGCTGCGCGACGGGATGGAGGTTCCCGTGTCGCGCCGCTACCGCGACGCGATCCGGACCCTGCGCGGCTGACTAGCGGTCGCGCTCCGGCTCGTCCGGGGGCGTGAAGCCGATCACGTGCGTCGCGCGGTGCGGGGTGTCGGCCGGAGACTCGACGTCCTCGACCGCCAGCTCCCTCAGCTCGTCGACGCTGACGACACCGTCGGCGGCGGCGCGGGCCGACATCCGGGCGTAGGCCTCCTCGAACAGCGACCGCGCGAAGCGGGCGTTGCCGAAGTCCTTCGTGTCGAGCGCGCCGCGGAAGATCGCCTCGGCCTTCTCGAGGACACCGGGGGCGAGGCCGATCGCAGCGTCCTTCGCGAAGGTCGCGAAGATGCGCGTGAGCTCCGGCGGCGAGTAGTCGGGGAAGGCGATGTACGTCTTGAACCGGCTGCGGAGGCCCGGGTTCGACCCGACGAGGTCCGCCATCTCGTCGCCGTAGCCGGCCATGATCACCGCGAGGTCGCGGCGGTAGTCCTCCATGGCCTTCACGAGCGCGGCGATCGCCTCGGCCCCGAAGTCGGAGTGGTGCGTCGGGGTGAGCGAGTAGGCCTCGTCGACGAAGAGGACGCCGGGCCGGGTGCGCTGGATGAGCTCGGCGGTCTTGATGGCGGTCTGCCCGACGTAGCCGGCCACGAGGTCGGCGCGCGTCGCCTCGACGAAGTTCGAGCCGGGCAGGGCGCCGACGGAGGCGTACAGCCGCGCGATGAGCCGCGCGACCGTCGTCTTTCCCGTGCCGGGCGGGCCGGTGAACACGAGGTGCAGGCCGGCGGAGACGGGAGCGAGGCCGGCCCGCGTGCGCTCCTCGTTCGCCTGGACGACCGCGATGACGCGCTTCACCTGCTGCTTCACCGAGTCGAGGCCCACGAGCGCGTCGAGCTCGGCGAGGACCGCCGCCGTCGCCTCGGCAGAGCGGCCCGGAGCAGCGGCCGCCGCCGCGGGGGCGGCCGTGGCCGGCGGTGGCGCCTGGGCCTGCGTCGGCGCGGGCGGAGGCGTGACCGCGCCCGAGCCGGCGGCGGGCCCCAGCCTCGCGAGGAGGACGTCGATCGTCGCCTTCTCCGAGGTGAAGGAGTCGAGGAGGGCCCCCGCCTCGGGCGTCACGACCGGCAGCGAGACCGCCGAGCCGCGCGGGTCGAGCGCGGCCCGCGCGGCGGCGACGAGCGGCTCGATCTCGGGCCGCGCGCGGAAGTGCCGGGCCGCGGCGAACAGCACGTGCCGCGGCTCGACCTGGGCGTGGCTGTGACCCTTCGCGGCGGCGAGGGCGGCGTCCTGGAGGTCCGTGCGGAGCATCCGCGACGCCTCAGGCGTCGATCCAGCGCTTGCCGCCGAACTGCGCCTTCAGCTGGTCGTCCCACTCGTCGGCGCCCTGCAGCACGCCCCAGAGCGCGGCCGCGAGCTCCTTCTCGTCGAGGTAGTCGCCGAGGAGCGTGTGGGAGAAGAAGAGGGAGACCTTGCCCGGCTCGCGGTCGTCGTAGACCTCGACGTGGCCGAACCAGCGGGTGCCGCCGTTCCGCGCGACCCACTCGAAGAGGGCGGGCGAGGGCGGGACCTCGCGGAGGATCGGGGCGGAGACGAGCACGAGCGAGCGCGGCTGGCCCTCGTTGTCCTTCGCCCAGTCCCGCACGCGGATGTGGACCGCGGTGCTCGCGTCGGTGAAGCGCACCGTGAAGAGGTCGCCCTTCATCCCGATCTCGAGGCCCATGGGCCCGGTCAGGATCCTCTGCACCCTCATCGTCGTCTCTTCGACTGTGGCCATTGCCCCCCTGGAATACCCGACGGCAGCCTGTGGAGATGCGATGGGGGCGGATGATAGCAGGGCGGACCGGCGGCCGGAACGGCGCGGTGGGCCGGCCGGACCTGCCCCGTCCCCGTTCCCGGGGAGAATGCCGGCCGTGAGCGCCTCCACCCCTCCGTTCCTCAGCCTGCACGCGGTGCGCGTGTTCGTGCGCGACCTCGACCGCAGCCTCGCCTTCTACGTCGACACGCTCGGGTTCCGCCTCGCGATCGACGCGCGGCTGCAGTCGGGAGAGCGGTGGGTCGCGGTGTCGCCGCCGGACGGCACGGCGATCCTCACCCTCGTGGCGCCGGCGGCGGGCTCACCGGAGCACAAGCTGATCGGGCGCGCCACGCAGGTCGTGCTCGTGACGTCCGACGTGACCGGTCGCTTCCAGGAGTGGACGCGCCGGGGCGTCCGCTTCTCGAGCGCGCCGCGGCTGCGGCGGATCAAGTACGACCCGTCCTACGCGCCGGCGACCGAGACGACGCGGCTCCTCGGCGACGGCTCGCCCGTCTGGGGCACCGTGTCGGCGCGCTTCCGCGACCTCGACGGGAACGCCTTCCACCTCGTGAGCTTCGACGAGGTGACGCGGGCGGTCGAGGCGCGGCGGCAGGCGGAGGCGGAGAAGCGCGAGGCCGAGCGCCGGGTGGCCCACGAGCTCGCGATCGCCCGCCAGGTGCAGGCGCGCCTCTTCCCGCAGTCGATGCCAGAGGCGCGGACGCTCGACTACGCCGGGGCCTGCCTGCCCGCGCGCGCGGTGGGCGGCGACTACTACGACTTCCTGAGCCTCGGCCCCGACCGGCTCGGCCTCGTCATCGGCGACGTGATGGGGAAGGGCATCGCCGCGGCGCTGCTGATGGCGAACCTGCAGGCGAACCTCCGCAGCCAGGTCGCCCTCGCCCTCGACGAGCCGCAGCGCCTGCTGCGGTCGGTGAACGAGCTCTTCCGCGAGAACTCGCCGGAGAGCGCCTTCGCGAGCCTCCTCTTCGCGGAGTACGACGACGCGACCGGCGCCCTGCGCTACGTCAACTGCGGCCACCTGAGCGGCCTGCACCTGCGCCGCGACGGGACGGTCGGCCGGCTCGAGCCCACGTCGACCGTGCTCGGCCTCTTCCGCGAGTGGGACTGCGGCATCGGCGAGTGCCGCCTCGAGCCGGACGACGTGCTCGCCCTCTACACCGACGGGGTGACCGAGGCGTTCGACGCCGAGGGCCGCGAGTTCGGCGAGGAGCGGCTCGTCGGCGCGCTGCAGCGGCACCGCGAGCGGCCGACCGACGCCCTTCTCGGCGCGCTCGTCGACGAGGTGCGCGCCTTCAGCCCGCACGAGCAGCACGACGATCTGACGCTCGTCGTGGCTCGCCGCCGGGCGGCGTGAGTTGATGTGAGTCGAATGGTGATGCACTATAGATCACAAGATGATGCAGAGGCGAGCCCGCCCCTCGCGCGCCTGGGAGGTGCCTGCATGAACGCCATCACCGTGAGGAACCTGCCGCCGGCCGTCGCGAAGGCCGTCGAGGAGAAGGCCCGCCGGGACAAGCTCTCCCTGAACAAGGCGATCGTCCGGCTGCTCGAGGAAGCGACCGGCGAGGCGAGCCGCCGCACGCTTCACCACGACCTCGACCACCTGGCCGGCTCGTGGTCGGAGGAAGACGAGCGGCGGCTGCTGGAAGGCCAGAAGGAGCACCGCCGCATCGACCCCGAGATGTGGAAGTGAGCCGCCTGCTGCTGGACACTTCGGCCTACGCGGCCTTCTTCCGCGGTCACCCGACCGCCGTCGCCGCGGTGCGGGAAGCTTCCGAGCTCGCGCTCAGCCCGATCGTGCTCGGGGAGCTGCGTTCTGGATTCCTGAAGGGCTCGAGGCGCGCGCGGAACGAGCGCGAGCTCGCGGAGTTCCTCGCGTCGCCGCGGTGCACGGTCCCGCCGATCGACGAGGACACGGCGGAGCGCTATGCGGCCATCCACGGCTACCTGCGGCGCCAGGGGACGCCCGTTTCGCCGAACGACCTCTGGATCGCCGCCTCGGCCGCCCAGCACGGGCTGACGGTCGTCACTCGTAACGGCGACTTCGACCGGATCCCGCACGTCCTGGTGCGCAAGGTCGGCGAACCCGTCGCCTGATCGTCGGACGGCTCCCGCGGCGGGCGCCCCGCCTACCGCTCCTTCAGCGCGCCGAGCGTCTCGTGGGCCCGCTGCAGCACCAGCCGCAGGCGCTGGAACTCGCCGAACTCGAGCTCCGTCCACGACAGGCCCGCGTACCCGCTCGCCACGGCCGCCTTCATGCCGTCGCCGCGGTCGAACACGGCGAAGAGGAGCCCGCCCTTCGTGAGGAAGCGGGCCTCGAACCGGTCGAGCGCCGTCTCCGTCCGCTGGACCGTGGCCATGGCGTCGAGGGCGGCGAGGAGGGGCGGGATCTCCTCGAGGTCGACGTAGGAGACGCGGTCCGGGTCGCGCCCCTCGGAGGTCCGCACCTCGACGGACAGGCCGGTCGCGCGCTCGCCCGTCGCCATGTCCCGGACCTCGCGGCTGGCGACGGTGACGAGCGCCCCGGCCGCGGCCCGCACGGCGCCGGCCCGGGACGAGCCGGTGACGAGGAGCGTGCCCTGGCGGGCCATGAACAGCTCGAGCCGCGTGGGCTCGACCAGCGGCAGCGGGGGGACCTGGAGCGCCGGGGGCTGGGCCTCGGTGGCCGCCGGCCGCCCGAGCGCGGCCCCGAGGAAGAGGAGCGTCCGTGCGAGAGCGACCGTTCGTGGCGACATCGTTGCCTCCCGCGGGTGACACGGCACCGAGCGGCGAGCCGCTCGCTCGCCGCTCATGCAAGTGGTGCGCCCGCGGGAGGGCGCGCTTCCGGCCTACGGCTTCGCGGCGACGGCGTCGAGCGCCTGGTACCGGGCGCGGTCGGGCTCCGGCTCGGCGGCCGGCGCGACGTCGAGCCGCATCCGCCGGTAGCCGGTCCTGCCGTCGTACGTCGGCCACTTCGGCAGGCCCGGGCCGTTCGGGTTCCCGGTCTTCGCGAAGTTCGCGAAGTACTCCTGCATCGCCGCCGACACCTTGTAGTCGTCCGGCCCCCAGGCGTAGCGCGTGTCGAGGTCGAGGTTGCCCATCGCGTACTGGATCTCGGCCGAGTGCGCGGCGCCGAGCGTCTTCGGCGCTGGCGCGCCGGCGGGCGGCTCGGGCGGCGGCAGCTGGCCGGGGATCCCGGAGTAGCCGGGGCGGACGCGCGTGTAGAAGTAGCGGTACACGGGCTTCCCGCCGGTCTTCGCGTGGAGCTCCGTCCACTTCCACGTGCCGTGGGCGATGAAGCGCGCGCTCGCGAGGTCGGTGGCGGCCTGCAGCACCTCGTCCGGCGTCTTCGGCGCGTAGACCTTCAGCACCTCGTCGGCGCCGGCCGGGTACAGCTTGCGGACGGCCGCGGCGAAGGCCTCGGGCGTCGGCGCCGACTGGCCGAGGATCACGGCCGCCGGCATCTCCTGCGAGTTGCTCCCGGCGAGGAGCGGGACCTTCGCCTGCTCGCCCGCCTCGTAGATCGCGGCGAGCGTCTTCGGCAGGAACCAGCCGTCGAGGTTCGCGCTGAACCGCAGCCGAGGCGCGGCGGCCGCGCCCGGGCCGCCCGGCGGGGCCGACGCGGCGGCGAGGACGTCGAGGAGCTTCTCGGCGGGGAGCGCCCGCAACGCGGCGAGCGTCGGCGCGCCGGCCGCCTCGCCGAACCTGGCGCCGTCCTGCTCCGTGTCGGCGAGCGACCGCGGGGGCAGCGTCGAGATGAGGGCGCCGCTCTCGCCGATGGCGCCCGCCACGAGCCCGCGCGACAGGGGCGAGGCCATGAGGGCGCTCACCGAGAGCGAGCCCGCGGACTCGCCGGCGATCGTCACGCGCGCCGGGTCGCCCCCGAAGGCCGCGATGTTCTTCTGCACCCAGCGCAGGGCCGCGACCTGGTCGAGGAGGCCCTGGTTGCCGGAGGCGTGGTTCTCCGACTCCTTCGTGAGCTCGGGGTGAGAGAAGAAGCCCAGCACGTTCGTGCGGTAGTTCAGCGAGACGGTGACGAGGCCCTTGCGGGCCATCGCCTCGCCGTCGTACCGCGGCTCGGAGCCGTCGCCGTTCTGGAAGCCGCCGCCGAAGACGTAGACGAGGACCGGCAGCTTCTCCTTCCCGGTCTTCGCACTCGTCCAGACGTTCAGGTAAAGGCAGTCCTCGCTCATCCCGTTCGAGCGGAACCAGTAGTCGGCGCCCGGCCCCGTGCGCTGCACGCAGCGCGGGCCGAACGCGTCGGCGTTGCGCACGCCCGTCCAGTCGGCGGGCGGCTGCGGCTCGCGCCACCGCAGCGCGCCCGTGGGCGGCTGCGCGAACGGGATCCCCTTGAAGCTGCGGACGCCGTCGCGCGCCGGCACGGTCGACTCGACGATCCCGTTCGCCGTCTTCACCTGGTCCGAGACCCTGGTCGGCGCGGCGGGGAGGAGAAGGGGTTGCGCCACGTCGACCGCCCCGGTCAGGCGGACGTCGCGGGACGACGCGCCGACGAGGATCTCGTAGCGGCCCTTCGCCACGCGCCAGCCCTTCGCCGCGACGTCGTAGTAGGCGAACGAGCGCGGGCCGAGGTCGAGCTTCACGACTCGCGTTTCGCCGGCCGGGAGCGCGACCTTGGCGAACGCCTTCAGCTCCTTCACCGGCCGCTCGACCGGCGGGGCGACGGGCTTCACGTAGACCTGGACGACCTCGGCGCCGTCGCGCTTTCCGGAGTTCGTGACCTCGAGCGACACCGCGGCCGTCGGGCCCTCCGGGCCGGCCGCGACGGACGTCTTCAGGTTCGCGTAGGCGAAGGTCGTGTAGCCGAGGCCGTAGCCGAACGGGAAGAGCGGCTCGACGTTCTTCGCGTCGTTCCAGCGGTAGCCGACGGAGAGGCCCTCGTCGTAGTAGACCTTGCCGGCCTCGCCGGGGAACTGGCGCTTCGAGCCCGCCGCGTGGGCGGGCGAGTCGGCGAGCGCCTTCGGGTAGGTGAACGGCAGCCGGCCGGACGGGCTCGCGTCGCCGAACAGGATCGAGGCGAGCGCGGTGCCGGCCTCCGAGCCGCCGTACCAGGACTGCAGGACGGCCGGCGCCTTCGCGAGCCAGGGCATCTCGACGGGGGAGCCGGCGAGGAGCACCACGACCGTGCGCGGGTTGGCCTCCAGGACGCGGGCGATGAGCTCGTCCTGGTGCGCGGGCAGGAGGAGGTCGCGGCGGTCGGCGCCCTCGTCGTCGGCGTACGACTGGTGGCTGAGGCCCGCGACGAAGACGACCGCGTCGGCGCGCCGCGCGGCCTCGACCGCGCGGTCGCCCAGGGCCTTCGCCTCCTCCGGTGAGGCCGCGGTCAGCTCGCTCGTGCGCACGCCGGCGGTGTCCTGCTGGCGTCCCCAGCGGCGCAGCGGCTGGCGGTAGCCCTGCGAGAAGACGACGTCGGCCTTCCCGGCGACGCGGGCGACGATGCCCTCGAGCGAGGTGACCTCGCGGAACGTCTTCACGCCCGCCGAGTTGCCCCCCGCGGCGAAGCGGCCCACCGCGTTGTCGCCGATCACGGCGATCGTCTTCGTCTTGCCGAGGTCGAGCGGGAGGAGCGCCTCGTCGTTCTTCAGGAGGACGATCGAATCCTGGGCCACGAGGCGGGCGGCGTCGAAGTGCTCCTTCGTGTTCGTCGCGGCCGGGCGGCGGCCGTCGAGGCCGCCGGAGACGATCAGCAGGCGGAGGACGCGGCGCACCTTGTCGTCGATCGTCGAGAGGGGGTACGTGCCGTCCTTCAGCCCCGCGAGGTACGGCCCGGAGAGGAAGTACTTGTCGTAGGGGCCGAACGTGCCCATCTCGAGGTCGAGGCCGTAGAGCGCCGCCTCGCGCGTGTCGTGCGTGCTGCCCCAGTCCGAGATGACCGCGCCCTTGAAGCCCCACTCGCCCTTCAGCACCTGGTTCAGCAGGTACTCGTGGTGGCCCGCGTGCTGGCCGCGCACCTTGTTGTAGGCGCCCATGATGGCGAGGGCGCCGGCCTCGCGGATGCCCGCCTCGAACCCCGGCAGGTAGATCTCGCGCAGCGTCCGCTCGTCGACCTGCACGTCGATCGTGCCGCGGTCCTGCTCCTGGTTGTTGAGGGCGTAGTGCTTGATGCACGCGATCGTCTGCTCGGCCTGCATGCCCTTCACGTAGCCGACCGTGAGGCGGCTCGCGAGCCAGGGGTCCTCGCCGAAGTAGTCGTAGTTGCGGCCGCAGAGCGGGGTCCGCTGGATGTTGAGGCCGGGGCCGAGGATCACGTGCTTGCCGCGGGCCCGCGCCTCCTCGCCGACCGTGCGGCCGTAGAGCTCCGCGAGCTGCGGGCTCCACGTCGCGGCGAGGGCGATGCCGGTCGGCATCGCGGTCGCGTAGTCGGTCGTCCACCCGGCGGGAGCCCACGAGTCGACCTGCACCTCCTCGCGCACGCCGTGCGGGCCGTCGGCGGTCCACAGCGGCGGCACGCCGAGCCGCTCGATCCCGCCCGCGCGGAACTTGCCGTTCGCGTGGACGAGCGAGACCTTCTCCTCGAGCGTCAGCCGTCCGAGGAGGTCGTCGATTCGCGCGTCGACCGGCTTCGACGCGTCGAGGTAGACGGGCTTCTCGTCGGCCGAGGCTCGGCCTTCCGCCGCGGGGAGGGCCGCCGCGGCGGCCAGCGCGGCGAGGCCGAGAGCGAGAGCGGCGAGCCTCCGGCGGGCTGGAGTCGTGGTGATGGGCTTCGGGGCGGGTCTCGCCATTTCGGATCCTCCGTCGCGGCATCGGCGGGCGCCGGCCGCGCGGGGCATTCTGTCGCCCGGCGCGCTCACGGGCAACCGCGCCTCAGCGGCGGCTCGTCCGTCCCCGGTTCTCCCACACCTCGACCGCGGCGTCGCCCCCGCCCTGGAAGTTGCCGACCACGATGTCGACGTCGCCGTCCCCGTCGACGTCGGCCACGTCGAGGCTCACGTGGCGAGAGCCCCGCTCGAGCGTGTGACGGGCGAAGCGGCCGGGCGCCGTCTGCTCGAGCCAGACGAGCGACGGCAGCGAGGCGCGATCGACCGGCCCCTCGGCCGTCCCCTGCGGCGGCGGCGCGACGAACGCGCAGGCCACGACGTCGAGGTCGCCGTCGCCGTCGACGTCGGCCGCCCGCGCGCGCTCGGCCCCGGCGAGGGCCGCGATCTCGTGCGCGGTCCAGGGGAAGCTTCCCCGGTTCTCGAGCCAGCGGAGGCCGTGGTAGGGCTTCACGAGGAAGTCGTCGAGCATGTCGCCGTTCGTCACGAGGGCGTCCTGGTCGCCGTCGCCGTCGAGGTCGGCGAGCGACAGGCCGGATGAGCCCCAGGCCGGGTGCGGGGCGGCGTCGATCGTCTCCTTCCGGAAGCCGCCCCGGCCGTCGCCGAGGAAGGCCACCACCGTCTCGTGCTGCTGGGAGAAGAGGGCGACGAAGTCGGGATGGCCGTCGCGGTTCAGGTCCGCGACCGGAACGTGGACGGCTCCCTTGCGCGGGTCGAGCTCCCGTCGCACGAACACCGGGCGCGACCAGTCGGTCGTCCGGTTCTCGAGGAGAAGCACGGCGCCGAACCAGCGCCAGCCGAACGCCGCGACGACGAGGTCGAGGTCGCCGTCGCCGTCGAAGTCGGCGGCCTGGACGTCCGCCACGCGGGGCAGACGGCTCGCGAGCGTCACCGCGCGGAAGCCGTCGCCCGCCTCGCGCCGGAGCCAGGCCACGCTCCCGGTCTGGTCGTCGGACGCCGCCGTCGTGCCGAGGTCCGCCACGAGGAGGTCGGTGCGGCCGTCGCGGTCGAGGTCCACGGCCTCCGCGTGGCAGGGGTGCGAGACACGGCCCACGGAGATGAAGCGAGGCTCCGCCGACCGCGGGTCCGCCACGAGGACGAGACCGGCCGCCATCTCGCTCGCGACGACGCGGGGCCGCCCGTCCGACTCGAGGTCCGCCAACGCGACGTTGGCGACGAGCGGATCCGAGACGGGCGCCCCGCGGATCGAGCGGCGGGCGAACCGCCCGGCGTCCTCTCCCGTGGGCGGCCACGGCTCGGGCGCCGCCAGCGCGGCGGGAGCCCGCGACTCGTAGTACTCGACGAACGGCGCGAAGTCGAAGTCCTCGACGGGAGGGCCGGCCGCGGGCGCCCCGACGCCCTCGAGGGCGAAGCCCTTCATGAGCGCGACGACCCGCTTCCACGAGTCGCGGGGAAGGATCTCCGGCGCGGGGAACGCGTGGCACTGGCTGCATACCGCGCGCACCTCGGCCGCGCGCCCTTCGCCGGGCGGAGCCTCCCGCCTGGCGTCGGAAGGCGCCGCGCGGGCGCCGAGGAGGGCCGCGGTCGCGAGGGCCGGGAGAAGGGCGAGGCGGCGCGCCTCGCGTCGAGCTCGCGGGTGCTTCAGGGCGTCCTCCGGCGGAGAAAAGTGGATCGAGGATAGCGTCAATGCCGGTTGACGTCGCGGCAACGCCGGTTGACGCGTGAAAAAGAGGACCGTGGGCGTCCGCACTCTGCGCTAGACTCGCCCGTCGTCGGGGTCGCCCTCCCTCTCCCGCCCGCGGCCCCTCATCCGGGATGCTCTTCACGATTGCCGCGCCGCGCCCGCTTCCTCTCCCGAAGGCGCGCCGCGCCCGGTCCGGCTTCGCGACGTCGCCGGCGCCCGCGAACGGAGGTGCGCCGGAAGGAGAGGAGAGAACCATGAGCGTGCGCATCGGCGAGCTGGCGCTCGCCGCCGGGGCGGTCACCGAGGACCAGCTCGGGCGGGCGAGCGCGCACCAGAAGGAGAACGGAGGGAAGCTCGGCAACTCGCTCGTCGCCCTGCGGCTGATGAGCGAGCGCCAGGTGGCCGAGCTGGTGGCGAAGCAGTACGGGCTGCCGGTGGTCGAGGACCTCGACGCGGTCGACGTCCCGCGCGACGTGCTGGCCCTCGTGCCGCGGTCCCACTGCGTGGCCCACCGCGTGCTGCCCATCTCGCGGCACGCGACGGAGCTGCGGCTGGCGATGGCCGACCCCACCGACGCGTTCGCCGTCGACCCGGTGCAGTTCCGCACCGGGCTCAAGGTGCGGCCGGTGGTGGCGGCCGAGAGCGCCATCGCCCGCGCGATCTGGCGCCTCTACGGCGAGGACGCGGCCCTCGCGCGCACGCCGGACGAACGGCCGTCGCCGAAGACGACCCCGCCGAAGAGCGAGCCGCTCGAGCTGCGGCCGGCCGACATCAGCGTGGAGGGCGCCGAGATCGACGACGCGTTCGGGCCCGACGCGGCCGACGTGCAGTCCCTGCGCGTCGGCGCCGAGGAGATCGACCTCGCCTCGCTGACGCGCGGCTCCGCCGACCGGCCCGTCGTGGGGCTCGTCAACCGCATCCTCGTCGAGGCCTACCGGCGCGGGGCCTCCGACGTGCACGTCGAGCCCCACGAGACCGGCGTCGGCGTGCGCTTCCGGGTCGACGGCGTCCTCTCCGAGTTCGGCCAGCTGCCGCTCCGCGTGCGGGAGACGCTCGCCACGCGGCTCAAGATCATGGCGAGCCTCGACATCGCCGAGCGGCGCGTGCCGCAGAGCGGGCGGATGCGGATCCGCATCCGGCAGGACGAGCGCGTGCGCGAGCTCGACTTCCGCGTGTCGGTGATGCCCACGATCTACGGCGAGAAGACGGTCCTGCGCGTGCTCGACAAGGCGACGCTCGTCCTCGACATGACGCGGCTCGGCTTCGAGGAGGAGTCGCTCCGCCGCTTCCGCGCGGCGATCGCCCGGCCGTACGGGATCGTGCTCGTCACCGGGCCGACGGGCTCGGGCAAGACGAGCACGCTCTACTCGGCCCTCTCGAGCCTGAACCGGCGCGACGTGAACATCATGACCGCCGAGGACCCGGTGGAGTTCAACCTGCACGGCCTCAACCAGGTGCAGATCCGGGAGAGCGTCGGCCTCACCTTCGCCGCGGTCCTGCGCGAGTTCCTGCGGCAGGACCCGAACGTGATCCTCGTGGGCGAGATCCGGGACTACGAGACGGCGGAGATCGCCTTCAAGGCCGCGCTCACGGGGCACCTCGTGCTCTCGACCCTGCACACGAACGACGCGCCGTCGACCGTCTCGCGCCTCGTCAACATGGGCATCGAGCCGTTCCTGGTGGGCACCGCGGTCAACCTCGTGCAGGCGCAGCGGCTCGTGCGCCGCGTCTGCGCCGGGTGCGCGGCCGATGTCGCGGGCGAGTACCCGAAGGAGACCCTCCTGCAGGCGGGCTTCGCCCCCGACGAGCTCGACTCGCTGGCGCCGCGCCGCGGCCTCGGGTGCCCGGCCTGCGGCGGCACGGGCTACAAGGGGCGGGTCGGCCTCTACGAGGTCATGGAGGTGACCGACGCGATCCGGGAGCGTGTGATGGCCGGGGCCACCGCCATCGACGTCAAGCGCCTCGCCCTCGCGGAAGGGATGCTCACCCTGCGCGCGAGCGGGCTCGAGAAGGTGCGCCAGGGAGTGACGAGCCTCGAGGAGGTGCTGCGGGAGACGGTGCGCTGAAGAGAGCGGGCCTCTCCCGCTAGAATCGGGCGCGGCGGCCTCGTCCGCCGGCGCGCGCATCGACATGGAGGACGGCGAATGGCAGACGCCCCGAACTCGGGCTGGCCTCTCACCCCGCGCTTCGAGCAGGCCCTCGTCTACGCGACGCAGGCCCACCGGGGCCAGCGGCGCAAGGAGACCGACGTCCCCTACGTCGCGCACCTGCTCGCCGTGTGCGCGCTCGTGCTCGAGGACGGCGGCGACGAGGACGAGGCGATCGCCGCCCTGCTGCACGACGTCGTCGAGGACCAGGGCGGCGCGACGCGGGCGGCCGAGGTGCGCGCGCGGTTCGGCGACCGGGTCGCGGAGATCGTCGTCGCGTGCAGCGACACCGACGTGAAGCCGAAGCCGCCGTGGCGGCCGCGCAAGGAGGCCTACCTCGCCCACGCGCGCGCCGCGGCCGACGCCGTGCGGCGCGTCTCGCTCGCCGACAAGGTCCACAACGCGCGGGCGATCCTCGCGGACTACCGCGTCGTGGGCGAGGCCGTCTGGACGCGCTTCAGCGCGGGGGGAGACGACCAGCTGTGGTACT
The DNA here is from genome assembly GCA_046331285.1 of Vicinamibacteria bacterium. Classification (GTDB taxonomy): domain Bacteria; phylum Acidobacteriota; class Vicinamibacteria; order Fen-336; family Fen-336; genus DATBSL01. Next base: position 43,962 of record JAXLRD010000028.1, on the reverse strand, counting down.
ACGCGTCGCTCGTCGACGCGCTCCGACGCGACGAGCCGAGCCCCCTCCACGACGAGCTCGCCCGCGTCGTCGCCGAGCTCGCGGCGCTGCGGGCCGCGCGGTAGGCGCCGTCCCGAGGCGCCGCTACAGGTACGCGAGCCACCAGTGGCGACGGCGCGCCTTGACGCCGGCGAACCAGCGGCACGGCAGGTAGGCGGCCGCCACCACTCCGAGCCAGGCCAGGTACACGGCCCACAGCGGGTAGCCGTAGCCGGCCGGGTAAGTGTCGGCGTTCGGCGGGGCGCCGAGGAGGAACCCCGCCTGGCCGTAGCGCGCGAGGGCGAAGACGACGGCCGCCGCGTGGACCAGGTAGAGGTGCAGGAGGAAATAGAAGAGCGGCACGCGGCCGAAGACGAGGAGCGGGCTCGTCCGCGGAATGCGAAGGCGGTCGAGCCAGGCGAGGGCGACGAGCGCGGGGCCGAGCGTCATCAGCAGGAACTGCAGCGACGGCGGGTACTTCGTGCAGCGCAGGAACGACAGCAGCCCGGGCGGCGCCCACGGCTGCGGGTCGCCGTAGGCGTTCACAAGCCGCAGGGCGACGAACGCCGCGGTGGCCAGGAGGCCGAGGGTCAGCAGCCGGCGTCGCCGCCGTCCGGGGTCGAGCGCCATCACGGGTCCGAGGGCGAAGCCGAGCGCCATCACCGCGAACCACGGGACCAGGGGATAGCCGACGACCACCACGACGGGGCCGGCCGCGATCACGCCGCGCTCGTGGAGCAGCTTCCACGGCCACGAGTCGGGCTGGAACGCGTCGGCGGCGTTGTGCAGGGCGACGACCGCCAGCGCCACGACCGCCAGAGCGCGCGGCGGCAGGTGGACGAGCGCCGCCAGCACGAGCATCGACGCGCCGATCGCCCACAGGATCGTGAGCAGCACCGGGCCGCCCGGCGAGAAGCTGTAGGCGAGGCGCAGCGCGGTCAGCTCCAGCAGGATGAGCCAGAGGCCCCGCGTCAGGAGGAAGCGGGACAGCTCCCGCGTCGTGCGCCCGGAGGCGCGCCAGAACCACGCGCCGAGGCCGGCCGTCAGCACGAAGACGGGCGCGCAGAAGTGCGTGACCCAGCGCGTCAGGAAGAGCGCGGCGGAGGTTCGCGCGAGGTCCTCGGCGTCGAACTGGACGGCCGCCGAGTGGAGGAACTCGCGCGTGTGGTCGAGCGCCATCAGGATCATGACGAGGCCGCGGAGGGCGTCGACCGGCGCGATCCGCCCCGCGCCGGCGGGGGAGTCGGGGCGCGTCGGCTCGACCGCGTTCACGGAGGGGGCGGATGGCATCGCCCATCGTCCACGGAGCGAGGCGCCGCGGCAAGGCCCAGCGTCGGTCGGATCGAAGGAGACGAGCGGCTCGACACGAACGAGGCCCCTTGGAGTGAAACGTCCGGAGACCGCTGCTTCCTTCCTCGGCAGGAGTGACCCGGCGAGGAGGTCCGCCATGATCCGGAGAGCGCTGTCGGCCGCCCTGCTCCTGCTCGCGGGCGGGGCGGTCCCGAGGTGCGGCGCCGACGATGCGGCCAGTCTGGCGCCGGGCGCGCGCGTGAAGATCACCGCGCCCGACCGCGTGCACGTGCCCGGGCTCATCGAAGTGCGAGGAGGCACAGTCCTTTCCACCCGTCACTTCGAGCGCTCGGACGAGCTCTGGGTCGCCGCCGACGAGACCGTCACGCTGGCCGTGCCAAAGGCGAAGGTCACGATCTTGGGTGACTACCAGGGCGCGAACGCGGACGGCATCTTCCTGCGGCCGAAGGGGCGCGAAGACATCGTGCAAATCCCGCGCGCGGCCATCGCGCGGATGGAGGTGCGGACCCACAAGGCGCACACGCGCACCGGCGCCGCTCTCGGCTTCCTGGTGGGGGCGGCCGCTGGATACGCCGTCGTCGCCCGCGGGAGCGATTTCGGATCGCTGTTCGGGGTCCTTCTCCCGCTGCCGGGCGCCTTGTTCGGCGCCGCCCTTGGCTCGTCGACGGAGAAGTGGGAGCTGGTCGAGCACGACCGGCTGCGGCTGTCGCTCTCGCCCCACGCGCCGCCTGGCGGCGCCGGGCTCGCGCTGATCCTGGGTTTCTGACGAGAGGAAGACGCCAGTCTCCTTCTGGCTCGAGGGCCTGCCCTGGCCCCAGGCTGGCGTCATCACGGCGGCGAACGGCCGGGGCAGATCGCGAAGCGGGGCTTCCGGGATCGGCCGCCCTTCCGCTATCGTGCGCCCATGGCGCGCATCTACTACGTCGGCGACTGGGCGGTGCTGACCGGGCCCGTGTTCGCGGAGACGCCGTTCTACTACTCCCACAAGGGTCTCGACATCTTCAACTACGGCCACTGGCTGAAGACCGCGCTCGAGTCGACGGGCGAGCACGAGGTCCTGTCCGTCCCGAGCTGGGACTTCTACAACAAGCTCGGACCGGGCGACTACGAGAAGGTCCTGGCCGACCACGACGTGCTCGTCTTCAGCGACGTCGACGCGAAGCTCTTCCAGCTCGCGCCGAGCTTCTTCGACCGGGCGCAGTTCGGCCGGAAGCCGCTCGTCTATCCCGACCGCCTGCGCCTCACCGTCGAGGCCGTGCGCGAGGCCGGCAAGGGCCTGATGCTCCTCGGCGGCTGGTACTCCTTCACGGGCGAGATGGGGAAGGGCGGCTGGGGCCGCACGCGACTCGCCGAGGCGCTGCCGGTGCGCTGCCTCGACGTCGAGGATCTCGTCGAGAGCACCGAGGGGTTCGCCGCGCGCGCCACGGCCGCGGGCCGCCGCTTCTTCGCCGGGGCGGACCTGGGGTCGATGCCGCCGTTCCTCGGCTACAACCGGACGAAGCGTCGCGCGGGAGGGACGGTGCTCCTCGAGGTCGCGCAGACGCGCGACCCCCTGCTCGCGGTCCGGCCGCTCGGCCGGGGCCGCGTCCTCGCCTTCATGTCCGACCCCGCTCCGCACTGGGGCTTGAACTTCGTCTACTGGGACGGCTACGCCGACTTCTGGCTCCGCTGCCTGAAGGCGGTCGAGCCGCGGCGGGCGGCCCGGGTCACCGCCCCACGGCCGTGACCACGCGGCGCACGGCGTCGAAGACGCGCTCCTCGACCGTGTCCGCGAACGGCCCGGGCAGCCCGTAGTAGATGGTGTTGTCGACGGCCTCGTAGCCGCCCTCGAGCAGCACGCGCCGGCTCGGGATGTAGCCCATCACGTCGTTGCAGTAGCCGGCGACCACGAGGTCCTCGCCGCGCAGCTCGCGCTTCGCCCGCAGCGCGTAGTCGACGACCGGCTCGCCGCCGAGGGCCACGAGCGTGAGGCCGCGGCCGAAGCGCACCGCCTGCACCGGGTAGGGCGTCTGCGCGACCGGCCGGCCCTCGTCCCACGCCGCCAGCATCAGGCGGGCGCGCCGCTGCCGGAAGACGTCCCGTCCGGCGAGGTCGGCCTCGTAGTCGGTCCGCGACCGGGGGGCGAAGTCGAGCGTCGCGGTCTCGAACGCCACGCGGACGGGAGGCTTCAGGCGCCGCGTCCGCGCGCCGAGCACCCGGTCGACCTCGGCCGCGAGCGCGTGGCCGTGCGCCCGGGCGAGGTCGAGCGTGCCGCGCGGGCTCGGGTTCTGGTCGCCGCCGCAGAGCATCACGAAGAGGGCCACCGCCTTCGGGTGGGCGGCCTCGATCTCGGCCTGCGCGTAGCCCGCGTAGTCGCCGCCGATGCGGTAGAAGTCGCCGCCCAGGGTCGTGTTGTGGCAGGCGTAGGCGAAGAGCACGGCCCGCAGGGAGCCGTCGCGGCCCTCGACCTTCAGCACGGGCACGTCGTGGTCGACCGGGCCCTTCGGGTTCACGCCGATGACGACGCCGTTCGGCGTGGGCTCGCGGCGGTTCACGGCGAAGGCGGCCGTGCCGTGGCCCACCGACAGACGCGCCGGCGCGAGGTCGGCGAGGGCGGCGCCGACGACCTCGACGAGACGGTCGACGAGCGTCGAGCCGTAGGCGTCCACGGCCTTCCGGCTCTCCTCGTCGAAGTCGTAGAGGACCGCGAGGTTCTTCCGGACGGCGGGGCCGCAGTGCGTGTGGGACGAGGAGAGCACGAGCGCGGCCCGCTTCACGCCGAAGCGCGACTCGACACGGGCCGCGACCTCCTCGGAGATCGCGCGGGGCAGGCCGATGAGGTCGGTCGTCACGACGACGGCCGCGCCGCCGCGCCCGTCGCGCACGGCGAGCGCCTTCGCCCAGAGCTCCATCTCGACGCCCTCGGAGGGACGTGTCCGCGCGGCGTAGCCCGACATCCAGAAGGGAGTGGGCGGGGTGATGGAGACGCGCGCCACCCCGGCTTCGAAGCCCGCGGCGGCGAGGGGCAGGGCGCCCGCGACCGAAAGAAGGATGGCCGCGACGATCGGCCGCGCGCTGCTCACGCGGCCCTCGCCGCAAGACGCACGTCGCGAGATCGAGTGAGGCATGGCCCGATCCTCCCGGGTAGAGGGCCTCGCGCCCGGCCCGCGCGGATCATCACCCCGCGGTGCCCCGCGTTTCAACGGGACATCCTTTTGCGCCTCAGCCCTCGACAGGCGGTCGCGCCGCGGGCACGAACACGACGATCACGGCCGAGTTCACGGCCGACGGGCGCGTCGCGGGCCGCTCCGGCTGCAACTCGTACGGCGGAAGCGCGAAGGCCGCGAGCGGGCGCCTCACGGTGGGCGAGCTCGCGTCGACGCTGATGGCCTGCCAGGCCGACGGCGTGATGCCGCAGGAGTCCCGCTACCTCGCCGCGCTCCAGGCCGCGACGGCGTACGCGGTCGCGGGCGGCGAGCTGCGGCTGGGCCCCTCGGCGACGGCGGCGTCCCTCGTGTTCGGCTCCCGCGACTAGTCCTCGACGAGCGGGAGCCGGTCGGGATCTCCCGATTCCGGCGGAAATCGACAACCCCGCCGGCGGGGCGTAGCATCCGGCGCGGAGGCCTCATGGACGACGCACCGTGGTTCCGCCACTACGAGGACGGCGTCCCGCGCTCCATCGAGTACCCGGAGATCAGCCTTCCCGATGCGCTCGACCGCACCGCCGAGCGGCATCCGGAGAAGGTCGCCCTCCGCTTCTTCCTCGACGCGCGGCTGCCCGCTCCGGTGCTGACCTACCGCGAGCTGCGGGACGCCACGCTGCGCTTCGCGACCGCTCTCTTCCAGCTCGGCGTGCGCAAGGGCGACCGCGTCGCGCTCATGCTCCCGAACTGCCCGCAGCTCGTGATCGCGTTCTACGGCGCCCTGCGGATCGGCGCCGTCCCCGTGAACACGAACCCGATGTACGTCTCCCGCGAGATGAAGGAGCAGTTCGAGGACGCCGGCTGCGAGACGGTCGTCCTCCTCGATCAGTTCTACCCGCGGCTGCGCGAGGTCCACGCCGCGACGCACGTGCGCCGCGTGATCGTGGCCGACCTCGCCGACGCGCTGCCGTGGCCGGCGCGCCTCGCGATGCGGCTCGACCGCTGGCGCCGGGGCGAGCGCGTGCGGGTGCCGGCCGAGACGGACACCTACCGCTTCCGCGACCTCGTCGGCGGCTACCCCCCGACCCCGCCGGGCGCGGACCTGCGGCCGTCGGACCTCGCCCTCCTCCAGTACACGGGCGGCACGAGCGGCACGCCGAAGGCGGCGATGCTGACCCACGGGAACCTCGTGGCGAACAGCCGGCAGGCCAGGGCCTGGTTCCCCCGGGCGAGCGCGGGCCGCGAGGTGTTTCTCGGGGCGATCCCCCTCTTCCACGTCTACGGCCTGACCTCCATCCTCCTGTTCGGCGTGGAGGTCGCGGCCGAGATCGTCCTCGTTCCGCGCCCGCGGCCGGTCGACGTCGTCCTCGAGGCGATGCAGCGGTTCCGCGTGACGCTCTTCCCGGGGGTCCCGACCCTCTACGCCGCCGTGGCGGACCACCCGCGGGTGGGGGACTACGACCTGCGCAGCGGGGCCCTGTGCATCAGCGGCGCGGCGCCGCTGCCGCGGGAGATCGCCGAGCGCTTCGAGGCCATCACCGGCGGGAGGCTCGTGGAGGGCTACGGCCTCACCGAGGCCTCGCCGCTCACGCACTGCACGCCGCTCTTCGGCGCGCGGCGGTTGGCGAGCATCGGGGTGCCGTTCCCCGACACCGACGCCCGCGTCGTCGACCTCGCGACCGGCGAGCCGCTCGAGCCCGGCGAAGAGGGGGAGCTCGAGGTGCGGGGCCCGCAGGTGATGATCGGGTACTGGAACCGGCCCGAGGAGACCGAGGACGCGTTCCACGACGGCTGGCTGCGCACCGGCGACGTCGCCCGCATGGACCCCGACGGGTTCTTCCACGTCGTCGACCGCCGCAAGGACATGATCGACGCGTCGGGCTTCAAGGTGCTGCCGCGCGAGGTCGAGGAAGTGCTGCTGATGCACCCGAAGGTCGCGGAGGCGGTCGTGGCCGGCGTGCCCGACACGTACCGCGGCGAGACCGTGAAGGCCTATCTCGTCCTGCGACCCGGGGAGAGCGCGGGCGAGGAGGAGATCGTCGACTTCTGCCGGCTGCACCTCGCCCCGTTCAAGGTGCCGCGCCGGGTCGAGTTCCGGTCCGAGCTGCCGAAGTCGATGGTCGGGAAGTACCTCCGCCGGGTCCTCGTGGCCGAGGAGCAGGCGCCCCGGGTCCCGACCCCGTGACGCTGTCCGTCGAGCGGCCCTGGCTGCGCCACTACGAGGCCGGCGTCCCGCACGAGATCGCGGTCCCCGAGGCGACGCTGCCGGAGCTCCTCGACCGCACCGCCGCGCGGGTGCCGTCGAAGGTGGCGATCCGCTTCTTCCTCGACCCGCGCCTGCCGGTGCCCGCGCTCACCTGGGGCGAGCTGCGGGAGCGCAGCCTGCGCTTCGCCACGGCGCTCTTCCAGCTCGGCGTGAGGAAGGGCGACCGCGTCGCGATCATGCTGCCGAACGGGCCGGAGTTCCCGGTCGCGTTCTTCGGCGCGCTGCGCCTCGGCGCGATCCCGGTCAACACGAACCCGATGTACGTCGCGCGCGAGCTGCACGCGCAGCTCGAGGACTCGGGCAGCGAGACGCTGGTGCTGCTCGACCAGTTCTTCCCGCGGCTGCGCGAGGTGCACGCGGCGACCCGCGTGCGGCGGGCGATCGTGGTCGACGTGACGGAGAACCTGCCGTGGCCGGCGCGGACGCTCGCCCGCTTCGCCCAGCGCCGGCGCGGCGAGAGGCCGGGCGTCCCGGCCGAGACGGACGTCTCGTTCTTCCACGACCTCCTGCGCCAGTACCCGCCGACGCCTCCCGGCGCGAGCCTCTCGGCCTCCGACGTGGCCCTCCTGCAGTACACCGGCGGCACGACCGGCACGCCCAAGGCCGCCATGCTCACGCACCGCAACCTCGTGGCGAACGCGACGCAGGCGCGCGCGTGGTTCCCGCGGCTGCGCGAGGAGCACGAGGTCATCCTGGGGGCGGTGCCGCTCTTCCACGCCTACGGCCTCCTCAGCATCCTCCTGCTGGGCGTGATGTCGGCGGGCGAGATGGTGCTCATCCCGCGTCCGCGGCCCGACGCGGTGATCGAGGCCCTGCACCGCTTCCGGCCGACGCTCTTCCCGGGGGTGCCGACCCTCTACGCCGGCATCGTCGACCACCCGCGCCTCGCCGAGTACGACCTGCGCACCGGCACCCAGTGCCTGTCGGGCGCGGCCGCGCTCGCGCCGAGCCTGGTCGAGCGCTTCGAGGCGCTCACCGGCGGCCGCCTCGTCGAGGGCTTCGGCCTCACCGAGACCTCGCCCCTCACCCACGGGAACACGATCCACGGCGAGAGGCGCGTCGGCAGCATCGGCGTGCCCGTGCCCGGCACCGACGCGCGCGTCGTCGACCTCGCGAGCGGCGCGCCGCTCCCGCCGGGCGGCGTCGGCGAGCTCGAGGTGCGGGGCCTCAGGTCATGCTCGGCTACCGCGGCCGCCCGGCCGAGACCGACGAGGTCCTGCGCGACGGGTGGCTGCGCACGGGCGACATCTGCCGGATGGACGAGGACGGCTTCTTCTACGTCGTCGACCGCCGCAAGGACATGATCGACGCGTCCGGGTTCAAGGTGTTCCCGCGCGAGGTCGAGGAGGCGCTCCTGCTCCACCCGGCCGTGCAGGAGGCGGTGGTCGCCGGCGTGCCCGACCCGTATCGCGGCGAGACGGTGAAGGCCTATCTCGTCCTGCGGCCGGGCGCCACGGCGACGGCGGAGGAGATCGCGAGCTTCTGCCGGCTCCATCTCGCGGCGTTCAAGATCCCGCGCCAGGTCGAGTTCCGCCCCGAGCTGCCGAAGTCGATGGTGGGGAAGTACCTCCGCCGGGTCCTCGTCGAGGAGGAGCTGGCCCGTTCGCGCTAGGATCGGCCGCGTGCCGAGAGCCCCGAAGCCGCCGACCGGAGCGGGGTGGCTGCGGCGGCAGCTCCCGTCGGCGTTGCTCGTGGTCGTCGTGGCGGCCGCGGCCGTGGCCGGGTTCCTTCGCATCCGCCACCTCGACCGGCTCGCCGCCGAGCAGGAGGCGCGGTACGAGGCGTCGCGGGTGGCCGAGCGACGCCAGGCGCTCGAGCGCCTCACGCTCGCCGAGGCGCTGCGGTTCTGCCGCGAGGGCTGGCGCGAGCAGCTCTCCTTCTACCAGGAGCCCGCGGCCGTGGCCTGGAGCCCGGGGCGCGTCGACGGCTACTTCACCGCGGGCCGCGACGACCACACGCTGCGGCAGGCGAGGTGCGACGCGAACGGCGTCGAGCTCGGGCCGCGCGTCGCGCACCCGCTCCACGCGTTCCTGCCGGCCGAGTCGCCGCCGGAGGCCGCGTCGCGCGACGGCGACGAGGCCTGGGGCCTCGCGATGGCGCGCGTGCCCGAGAGGCTGGGGCCGGACGACCTGGCGTACGAGGTGGTCCGCCACCCGATCACCGGCGAGGCGTTCGCCCGGCGGTGGCGGAAGGGCGCCGAGGGGGCGGTCGCGTCCACGGACCCGCCGGGCGCGCCAGGCTTTCCTCTCCTGTCGGCGGACCCCCGCTTCACCCCCGCCGCGCGACCGCCGCTCGGCGCGCTGGAGGTCGTGCCCCGGTTCGACTGGACCGCGCAGCCGGACGCCGCGTTCGCGGTCATCGCGCGTTCGCTCCCGCGCGGCGCCCTCGTCTCGGAGATCACCCTCGACCCCGACAAGATCGAGGTGCAGGTGGCCCACCCCACGAAGGCATTCGACGGCAAGCCGCCGGCTCCCTTCGGCGACATGGAGTGGGACGAGTACGGGGTCGCGGACCGCGACTGGTGGTACCCGCGCGAGATCGCCGGGTTCGGGTGCGAGACGGGCCGGCCGCTCCCCGATCTGCAAGCCGACTTCGTGTCGACGTGGTCGCGGCGCGGCTCGCTGCCGCTCGCCCGCGCCTGGTACTCGTGCAGCCCGGCCTACTCGAACGGCCGGGCCGGCACCTGGCACCTCCTGCCGCGCTGACGCCGTTTTCGGGCCGGCCGGCTCCTCCTCGCCGGCTCGGCGGGCGTATCATCCGGCCGCCACGGGCCGGGGCTCGTCGCCACAGGAGGAGCACACGCAGATGAAGACGCTCAGGATCGCCGCCGCCGCTGCCGTTCTCGTGATCGCCGCTTCCGCGGGAGTGCTGGCCGCCGACGTCACGGGCCGGTGGACGACCGAGTTCGACAGCCCGGTCGGCGTCCAGAAGTACACCTACGACCTGAAGGCGAACGGCGAGACGCTCACCGGCACCGCCGCCTTCGAGCGGATGGGCGAGAAGGGGACGGTCGAGCTGAAGGAGGGGAAGGTCCAGGGCGACAAGGTGACCTTCGTCGAGATGCTCGACTTCCAGGGCAACTCGATCCGCATCGAGTACACCGGCACGATCGCCGGAGACGAGATCAAGTTCAGCCGCAAGGTCGGCGACTTCGGGACCGAGGAGTTCGTCGCGAAGCGCGTGAAGTAGGACGGGCTTCGGGCCGGGGCCACGCCGGCCCCGGTCCGACGAGCCGGCCGCTCAGCGCGGCGGGGCGGGATCGGCGTCCGCCGCGGGCGCTTTCGGCGCGCGGCGGCCGGGCCTCGGCAGCGGCCGCCACAGGCCGCCCTCCGTGAATCCGCGCCACGCGGGGCCGGCGGCGCGGACGAGCGCCGACGCGAGCCAGAGCGCCCACAGCAGCATCCCGATGCGATAGACCCACAGCGGCAGGCTGACGACCGCCGCCCCCGGCAGGGGCCCGCGGACCCGGTCGGAGTACCAGCGGAGGAGCGTCTCGCTCGAGCCGCCGCCCGCGACCTGCATCTCCGGGCGCACGAGCAGACCCTGGTAGACCGCGATGTACAGGATCCCCAGGCTGACGAGGGCCCAGCCCGCGAGGAGGAGCTGCAGGGCGTCGAAGCGCCAGACGCCCGCCAGCGGGCGGCGGGCGCGCCAGGCGAGCGCGAAGACGAACGCCACCACGACGAGGGCCGCGGGCGCGGGCAGGACGACGAGGCCGAGCCCGAGGAGCACCCACTGGCGCACGGAGAGCGGGCTGCCCGGCACGGCGCGGCCGAGCACGACCGCCACCGCGACCACGAACGCGAGGTACGGCCAGAAGAGGACGGCGGGCCCCCACGACGGTCCGCTCGTGAACAGGAGCCACCGGTCCGGCGGCAGCGTCACCTGCTGCGTCACGTTCACCGCCGCGCCCGACAGCGCGACGCGCGGGGCGCGGTACACGAGGCCCATCCCGCGCGGCTGCTGCCAGCGCACCTCGACCGTGTGCGCGCCCGCGGGCACGGTCACGCGCAGCTCGCCTCCCGCGTCCGGCCGCGACGGGCGCTCGGCGCCGTCGACGCTCACCTGCTGCACCTCGGCTCCCGGCGGCAGCCCGACGACGAGCGGCTGCTCCCGGCTGCTGCGCGCCCTCGCCTGGAGCTTCACGCGCTCGAGGCGCCGGCCGGGCGAGTCCTCGACCGTGAGCGCGTCGACGGTGAGGGTCTCGCCCTCGACGCCCTGAGGGTGGGTGAGCGCGACCGTGATCGACTCGCCCGGCCAGGGCCGGTACGCCGGGGCGAACACGCCGTCGGCCACGCGCGCGAGCGGCGGCAGGCCGGTGGCCGCGCACGACCACACCGGGCTGCACGACAGGCGCCAGACCTCCGACCACGGCCTCCCCTCGGGCGCCTTCAGCACGACCGCGTCGCGCGGCTCGAGCGTCGACTCCCACGAGGCCTCGGTCTCGTCGCCGCCGAGGCTCACCGCGACCTCGCCGTGCTCGACCACGAGGTCGGCGCGGGTCGGCGCCTCGCCCGCGAGGAGCGGCACGCGCAACGCCACCGGCGCGCCGGCGGGCGTCACCCGCCGCACGGTCGTCTCCACCGTCCACGTGACGCCGAAGGAGAGCGTGCGCTCGACCTCGAGCCACGGCGCGTAGCGGCCCTCGCCGGGCCGGCCGTCGCCGCGGGCGGCGAGGCGCCGCGTGAGCAGGATCGACGGCTCGGTCGGGCCGTCGCGCCGAAGGCCGCTGACGTCCCAGCCCGGCGCTTCCGCGCGGGCGCGCCGCGGAGGCTCGGCGAACTGGAGGGTGAAGCTGTCGCCCGGCGGGACGGGGCCGGCCGCCTCCACGCGGTGGACGCCGCGGGTGAGCCGGAGGTGCAGGAACCCGCCGGACAGACGGGCGAGGGCGACGGCCGGCGCGCCGTCGACCCGCAGCTCGGACGGGGTCCAGCTGCCGACGGGACCCGGCACCGGCCACGTGCCGTCGGCCGCGGCGTGCACCTCGGCCACGAACGCCAGCCGGCTCGGGTCGAGGCGCAGCGCGAGGTCGGGCGTCGACACGCAGCGCGGCTCGCAGGGCGCGGGCCGGGTGAGGCGCTGGCGCAGCTCTTTCAGCAGCTCGGGGCCGGGGGCGGCCGGTTCCTCCTGTGCGCGGGCCGGCGCCGGGGCGAGGAGGAGCGCCGCGAGCAGCGCGGCCGCCGTCACGGCCGGAGCCTCCGTCGCGGCGGGAGAGCGCCCCGGCCACGAGGGCCAGCGCCGCAGAAGGAGGATCGCGCCCAGGATTCCGAGAAGCCCGAGGCGCAGCAGCGTGAGGAGGCGGTTCGCCCAGGGCGAGGCCAGCACGAGCCGCATCCGGTGATCGCGGCCCACCGGCCCGCTCCACGCCAGCGAGTAGCTCCGCCAGGTCCACGTCGGGACGCCGGGGCCCGTCTGGAGCACCGCCTTCGGGTCCTGCTCGAGCGCCTGGTTGTAGGCGTAGCCCTTGCGCAGCTCCTGGTGCGGCGCCCGGGACTGCACGATCGAGGAGCGGGTATCGGCCTCTTCCTTCGCCTCGAGCCGGTCGGCCAGGACGTTCGCCTCGGCGAACTCGGGCGCGGCCGGCGCGTTCATCGTCGCACCGCCGACCGCGCCGACGCGCGCCGGCAGCGCGACCGTGACTGCCGGCGCGACCTGGAGGGAATCGAACCGGACGCCGTCGCCCGCGCCGATCTGCGGGTAGATGGCTTCCCTCACCTGGTCGCGGGCGAAAGGCACCGTCTCCATCACGAGGAGTGCGGCGCTGCCCAGGAAGAGGAGGCGGGCGATCTGCCGCAGGCGGCCCGCCGGGGCCACCCGCTCGAGGGCCGCGCCCGCGACGAGGCCCAGCCACACGAGGGACGGCGCGCCCGTCTCGCCGTGGAGGAGCACGAGCGCGGCGAGCGCGACGAGGCCGGCTCTCGTCCCGAACAGCCGCTGTACCGCGAGCGTGACGATCAGCACGAAGAAGAAGGCGAGCAGGTTCCAGCGCGAGGTCCACGTGCCCGGCACGCGGTCGACGCCGCTCGCCCACAGGAGCGTGAAGCCCGGCGGCACGTGCAGCGTCGCCCCCAGCTGCTCCACGCCCGCGCTCCAGCCGACCGCGGGCAGCGCCCCGCCGAGGGCCAGGCGCGAGTCGGCCTCCATCTGCAGCACGGAGCGGCGCAGCTCGACGCCCGCGTCCTTCGTGCCGGGGCGGGCGGTGACGAGCTGGTCCTGGCCGTCGACGGCGATGCGGCCGAGGACGCCCGGCGCGAGAAGGTCGAGGCGAGTGGTCGCGCGCAGGGCGCCGGCGAAGCGGTCCCGCACGCTCGCCCCCCGGCCGTCCGGGTCCAGCCAGATCTCGCGCTGCAGGGTGAGCGCGTCGGGCGGCGGCTCCGCCTCTCCCCGGCGCACCTCCTTGAGCGCGAGCGAGCCGCCCGGCTCGACGAGGAAGGCCGGCAGCGTCCGCCACTCGGCCGGCAGCTCCGTGCGCGACGGGTCGACGGCGGCGGGCCCGGACAGCTCGACCTGGCGCAGCGACTCGTCGGCGGCGAAGACCCAGACCTCGCGCGGAGGCCACGCGTCGGCGCGCGACTCCTTCGGCCGCGTCAGCGCGGCCGGCCGGCCCGTCACCCGGGCGTCGACCGTCACCGCGTAGCGCCCGCCGCGGACCTGGACGCGGAGCGCGTCGCCCTCGACGCGCGCCGGCAGGTCGCCCGCCACCGCGACGGGGACGGTTCCCGGCAGGAGCGCCCCGGGGAGCCCGATCTCCCGCGCGCGGCCGGCGACCTCGAGCTCGACGCGCGTCTCCACGAACAGGGGGAGGCCGTCCTTCACCTTCCGGAAGACCTGCAGGCGCAGGCTCTCGCCCTCGCCGGCCGAGTCGCCGCTCGCCCGCAGCCAGAGCAGGCCCGCCTCGTCGCGTCGCGGGCGCGCGACGGGCGCGCCGTCGAGGCTCAGGGCGACGAGGCCGACCTCGGCCGGGACCGGGAGCGACTCGGGCAGCCGCGACCACTCGAACCGGCCGGCGACCCGGTGGCGGCCGGCGCCGAGCCGCAGCCGCGGCGTGCCGTCGCGGTCGAAGACCGGCGCCGGCGCGCCGTCGAGCCTCACGTCCTGCGGCCACTGCTGCGCCGTGCCCGGGAGGCGGAGGTCGGCCGCGCGGTCCACCTGGGCCTCGAGCGCGAAGGTGCCGCCGCTCGCGCCGAGGTCGAGGCGCAGCAGCCCGGGCCACACGCAGACGGCCTGTCCCTGCACCGTCGGGCAGCCGTACGCCGGCGCGTCGTCGAGCACCCAGGGCACCCACGGCCGCAGGGCCGGCGGGAGATCGTCGCGCGAGACGGGCTGCGCGGGGGCCGCGGCCGCGGCGAGAGCCGTCGCGAGGGCGAGGAGCGGCCGTGCGAAAGACGGCGCGAGCGAGCGTCTCACGAGCACCTCCCTCGGGCCGGCGCCGCCGGCCCACTGCGGATACGCGCGAAGGATACGGGCTATTCCGGCGGACGGGTCGGGAGCCGGGTCAGTCCCGCAGGGCCGGCAGGTAGACGCTGAACGTCGAGCCGCGGCCGGGCTCGCTCTCGACCGTGATCGCCCCGCCGTGGTTGTGGACGATGCCGTGGACGACCGCGAGGCCCATGCCCGTGCCGTCCTTGGCCGCCCGCGTGGTGTAGAACGGCTCGAAGATGCGGGCGAGCGTCTCGGCGCCCATCCCGTGGCCCGTGTCCCGCACCGAGAGGCGAACGCACCGGCCGGCGCGGAGCGGCGGGTGGCTCTCGGCGAACGCCGGGTCGACCGTCGCGTCGGCGAGCTCGACCTCGATCGTGCCGCCCGTCTCGCTCATCGCGCGACCGGCGTTCGAGCCGAGGTTCAGGACCACCTGCTGGAGCTGGGTCGCGTCGGCGGCCACGCGGCCGCGCGACTCGAGCCGCGTCCGCACCTCGACCCCGTGCGGTGCGAGGTGGCGCAGCATCGCGGCGGTCTCCTCCACGACCCCGCGCGGGTCGAGCGGCGCGAGGTTCGACGGCGACTGCCGGCTGAAGGTGAGGATCTGCCGGGTGAGGCCGCCCGCCCGCTCCGCCGCGGCGCGGATCTCGCCCACGCACCGGGCCGTCCTCTCCTCGCGCGTGAGCCGCAGCGCGAGGTCGGACATGTTCATGATGATCGCGAGGACGTTGTTGAAGTCGTGGGCGATGCCGGCGGCGAGGCGCCCGATCGCCTCGAGCTTCTGAGCCTGCGCGAGGCGGCCCTCGAGCTGCACCTGCCGGGTGACGTCGCGCTTCACGGCGACGTAGCCGATGAGGCGGCCCTCGGCGCCCTCGCGCACCGGCGAGATGGACGCGTCCTCGAGGAAGAGGCGGCCGTCCTTGCGGCGGTTCGTGAATCGCCCTTCCCACGTGCGCCCGGCCCGCAGCGCCTCCCACATCGACTCGTAGAACGCGCGGTCGTGGGCCCCGCTCTTCAGGATCGAGGGGTTGCCGCCGAGCACCTCGTCCGCGGAGTAGCCCGTGACCCGCTGGAACGCCGGGTTCACGTAGAGGATCTTCCCGGACGGGTCGGTGAGCACGACCGCGTCGGCCGACTGCTCGATCGCGGCGGCGAGGCGCGCGATCTCCTGCTGGGCCTGCCGCCGGGCCGTGATGTCCCGCGCCGCGGCCCGGAAGCCGGCGAGGCGGCCCGCGGCGTCGCGGATCGGCGTCGCGCGCACGTGCATGAACCGGCGCGTGCCGTGCTTGTGCACCATCTCGATCCCGAGCTCGGCCGGGTCGTCGCCGGCGCGCTCGCCGGCCCGGCCGAGGGCCTGGCGCAGCAGGGCCCAGGACTCGGGGGTGACGAGGCGCTCGAGCGGCATCGAGAGCGCTTCCTCGATCGTGTAGCCCGCGTCGCGGGTGACCGAGGGGCTCACGTACGTGAGGTTGAGCCGCGCGTCGGTCGTCACGATGACGTCCGTCGCGTTGTCGGCGAGGAGGCGGTAGCGCTCCTCGGCCGCGGCGAGCTCGGCCGTCCGCGAGGCGACCCGCCGCCGCAGGGTCGCGACCCACGCGAGCGCGAAGAGCGCGGCGGTCCCGAGCCCCGCGAGGCTCCAGGCCGCGCGCCGGGTCGTGAGCCACAGGGGCCGGGCCACGACGCGCACGTCGGCCGGGCCGCGCAGGAGAAGGTGGGGCGACGACGCGGCCCCGGCGGCCGCGGCGTCCTGGGGCAGGAGGATTCCCGTGACGTCGATGACGGTGCCCCTCTCGGGCATCGGGTCGAGGTCGCCGTCGCCTCTGGCCTCGATCACGTCGTCCGCGGCGCGGAGGACGAGAGTCGTCCCGGTCTCGCCCTTCACGGCGTCGAGGACGGTGGCGGTGAGCAGGGCGAGCTCCGCGTCGAGCGACCGCCCGAGGAGCGAGCCGCCGGCGACGGCGGTGGGCGTCGGCGCGTTGCCGCCGCCCACCCGGCGATAGGTGGCGTCCTCGAGCCGCGGCGCGGCGGCGTCGCGGGCCGGGAAGCCGGCCACCTCCACCCTGTCGCCGGGCGCGAGCGGCTCCTCGCGCAGCGTCTCGACGATCACCGGCCCGGACTCGGTGCGGAGGAAGAGCGGCTGGCCGGAGCGGTGGTGGAGCACCACCCCGCGCGCGCGCACGAGGCGGTCCCATCGGTCGCCGGGTCCGGAGCGGAGGAGGTCGCGGGCGCCGACGAAGGGGAGGCCGAGCGGCGACGGCGGGCGCTCCTCCACGACCACGTAGGACAGGCTCGCCGTGAGCAGCTCGACGTGATCGAACGTCCCGCGCCATCCGAAGGTCGAGCCGCACACCCCGACGACGCGCACGCGGGCGTCCACCGGCGGCCGCGCGGTGTCCTCGATCTCGATCGGCAGCTGAACGGGAACCCTCAGGCCCTCGACGTCGACGAGGATCTCCGTCCACCCGCCGCCGCGCGTGACCCGGCGCACCACGCCGGAGGTCTCCACGCGGCGGCAGTCCTCGAACCCGGCGGCGAGGCGGGGCGCCGCGACCGGCCGCGCGGCGGGGAGGACGCCCCGTCCGAGCCGCGCGACGGACGTCGCCACGACGAGAGGAGCGAGGCGTCCCGGCGCGGTGACGCCCTCCACGAGGACGCGGTCCGCGGCGGCGAGGGCGTCGAGCCCGCCGGCGCGGACGAAGACGCCGCCGGTGTCGTCCTGCACGAACAGCGACGCGCGGCCCGGCTCGACGTAGGTGACGATCGCCTCGAGCCGGACGGGGTACCCGCGCTCGGCCTCCGCTCGCGGCAGCGCGCGGACGTCCGCCAGCCGCCGCAGGGGAGCGAGCCCGGCCTCCCGTCGCGAGGCGAGGCTCGGCGGCGTGCCGGCCAGACGCCACCGCGCGTCGGCGACCAGCGGCAGGCCGTGCCGGGTGGCGGGGAAGCCGCGGATCTCGATCGGGGCGTCCTGCCGCACGGCCTCGGCGCGGTCGAGATCGACGACGACGGCCTCCCCGCCCGCCGCCACCGTGAACGAGCCGGCCGGGCGGGGCGTCGCCACGCGGGCGAGGAGGCGCACCTCCTCGTCCGGATCGCCCGCCGCGAGCGCTCGAGCCTCCGCGACCGTCACCTGCCGCAGCGCGTCCCAGTCGGGCGGGAGCCGGAGGACCGCAACCGCGTCCCAGCCCGGCACCCACAGCCGCGGGCGGGACCACGCGTCCGCGGCGGGCTCCAGCACGCCGCGCAGCCGCACGCGCGAGCCCGGCAGGAGCGTGTCTTCCGGGCGAGCGGGACGCCGCGGCAGGTGAACGTCGACGTCCGCGCGGCCCGCCCGCACGCGCAGGAAGGTGCGATCGTCCTCGGCCCGCGAGACGGCCCGGACCGTGGCGTCGACGCTCGTCCAGAGCAGGGCGCCCGCGGGAGCGGACGTCGCGGGCGGGGGCATGGGCGCGGCACCGAGGTCCCGCGTGTCCCCGCCCCGAAGCTCGACGCGGTGACCGAAGAGCCCGGCGACCGCGCCGGAGGGGACCGCGAAGGTGGCTCCGTCGCCGCTCGCGTAGGCCCGGTTCCAGTCGGTGTCGACGTAGACGACGACGCCTCGTCGAGCGTCGAGCGCGTCCGACGATCCTGATCCTGAGATCGAGGGGACGCCCGCGACCAGGGCCAGGACCAGTGCGCTCGGCGAGACGAGGCGTCGGGGCATGGCCCTCCGCTGAGGAGCGACGAGAGTGGCAAGGATCTTACACGACCGTCGTCAGCTCTTGGTCAGAATCCTGGCGGCTCCCGGAGAGCGGCTTCCGGGAGACGCGCGTCTCCACGGCTTTTTCGGCGAGCCGCACGCTGCCCGCCGGCGAGCCGCGGCGCCCGGGGAACGTTCCCGACGGCGGCCCGTGGCGTTCTTTCGTGGGCGGCCGTCCGCGGAGAGGCCGCGAGGAGGCTTCATGAAGATCCGTTCCCTGATCGGCGCCGCGCTCGTCCTCGTGTCGGCGGCCGTCGTCGCGTCGGCCCAGGCGCCTCCCCGGCGCCCGCCGCTCCGGCCGCGCCCGCCTTCGAGGCGAAGGTGGTGACCCGTCCGGCGATGCACGTGATCGCTCTTCCGATGAAGGGCTCGTACATGCAGCACCCCGAGGCGTTCGGACGGCTCATGAGCGCCGTCACGTCCAAGGGGGCCGCGCCGAAGGGGCCGATCTTCGCCCGCTACTTCAGCGACCCGTCGACGCCCGAGGCCGACCTCGCGGTGGGAGGTCGCCGTTCCGGGTGGCGGCCGGCGCGACCGCCGAGGCGCCTTCGAGGCGAAGGACATCCCGGAGTCGCAGGTCGCCGTCCATACCTTCGAGGGGCCGATGGAGGAACTCGCCTCCGCCTGGCCCGCCTTCGTCCAGTGGATCCTGACGAACGGCTACCAGCCGGCCGGTCCGCCGACGCAGGTGTTCAAGGGCGACATGACCGCGGGAGCGCCGCAGGTCGAGATGCAGATGCCCGTGAGCAAGCAGCCGGCTGCGCGCGCGCGGCCCGTCGCGCGGGCCGCGCGCGTCCTCGCCCCGGCTACGGCGCGGGCGCGAGGTCGATCGACGGCGCCCGGAAGGTGGCCGGGTCGTTGTGGAGGCCGGCCTTGTAGTTGACGACCTCGAGCCGCTCGGGGACCACCTTGATGAGCGTCAGGTTCTCGAGGCCGGGGAATGCCTGGTCCCAGTAGGCGCGCTTCCTCCGGCGGATCTCGGCCGGGTCGGTCGTGAGCACGGCGTGGCCGACAATCGACACCTCGCCGATCGCGGTCCCGTGGTTCGAGTAGTACAGCGTGACGCGCGGGTCGCGCCGGATGTGCTCCAGCTTGCGGCTCCGCGTGTTCGTCGCCATCCAGACCGTCATGTCCTCTTCCGGCGGGAAGGGGTTCATCGTGCGGACGGAAGGCCTCCCGGTCTCGTCGATCGTCACGAGCGCGCAATACGCCTGCGCCGCGATGATCTCGCGGGCCGCGGCGAGGATGCGCGCCCGATCGGGAGGAGGCGGCGCCTCGTCGCCGCCGACGGGAAAGGCGAGGGGGGAGGCGAGCAGCAGGAGGGCGAGGCCGGCGAGTCTCTTCATGGTGTCCTTTCGCGGGAGGGCCGCCGGTCGCCAGGCGGCGAGGCGGCGCTCGAAGAGAGAGGACGAGCGTGGCACGAGCCGGGTTCGCCGTCGAGCCCCGTCCGGTCCGAATGCGCCATTCGGTGCGAGAATCCGTCGCCATGAAGAAGCTGTCCCGGCTCGTCCTCTTCCTCGTCGCGCCGGCCGCGCTCGCCGCGGCCGACGCGAAGCCCCGGCCCGCCGCGCCTCCCGCGCCTGTCGCCGCTCCCGATCCCCTCGCCCTCCCGCGCAGCGCGCCCGAGGCCCAGGGCGTTCCGTCCGGCTCGATCCTGGCGCTCGTGAACGGGCTCGAGCAGAAGATCCACGCGGTCCACAGCCTGATGGTCGTGCGCCACGGCCACGTCGTGGCCGAGGGCTGGTGGGCGCCGTACCAGAGGAACGACAACCACGTCCTCTACTCGCTCAGCAAGAGCTTCACGTCGACCGCGGTCGGCCTCGCGATCGCCGAGGGCAAGCTGACCCTCGACGACGGCGTCCTCGCCGCGTTTCCCGAGGACGCGCCCGCCGCTCCGAGCGACAAGCTGAAGGCGATGCGCCTGCGCGACCTCCTGTCGATGTCGACGGGCCAGCACGGCGAGGACGTCGACCCGTTCCCGTACGCCGCGGACGAGAGCCTGCCGAGGCTCTTCCTCGCGAAGCCCGTCGCGCACAAGCCGGGAACGCACTTCTGGTACAACACCGCCGCCACGTACATGGCCTCGGCGATGGTGCAGAAGGCCACCGGGCAGTCGGTGCTCGAGTTCCTGAAGCCGCGCCTTTTCGAGCCGCTCGGCATCGCGAAGCCGGAGTGGGACGCGGACAAGCGCGGCGTGACGCTGGGCGGGTTCGGCCTGCGCGTGCGGACGGAGGACATCGCCCGCTTCGGCCAGCTCTACCTGCAGAAGGGGCAGTGGAAGGGCCGCGAGCTCCTGCCCGCGGCGTGGGTCGCGCAGGCCACCGCCCGGCAGGTGTCGAACGGCAGCGATCCGAAGAGCGACTGGGAGCAGGGCTACGGCTACCAGTTCTGGCGGTGCCGCCACGGCGTCTACCGCGGCGACGGGGCGTTCGGCCAGTTCTGCATCGTCATGCCCGCCGAGGACACGGTCGTCGCGATCACGAGCGGGACGAGCGACCTCCAGGGCGTCCTCGATCAGGTGTGGGAGCACCTCCTGCCGGCGCTCCAGGCGCAGGCGCTGCCGGCGGACGCGGCCGCCCAGGAGGCGCTGGCGAAGAAGATGGGGGCGCTCGCGCTCGAGCCGCAGCCGGGAAGCGCGACGTCGCCGCTCGCGAAGAATCTGGCCGGCCGCCGGTACGTCTTCCCGGCGAACGACGAGAAGGCCGAGTCGCTCGCCCTCGAGGTCGCGAAGGACGGCGCGGTGACGCTCGCGACGCGCGTCGACGGCCGCGACGTGCGCGTCCCGATGGGCTTCGGCAAGTGGGGCGCCGAGGCGCTCGTCCCGAGCGGCGGCCGCGACGAGCGCGCCGCGGCGAGCGGCGCCTGGACGGCGCCCGACACCTACGAGGCGCGGATCAGCCTGCGCGAGACGCCGTTCGTCCTGTGGGCGAAGCTGCGCTTCGCGGGCGACGAGGTCACGTTCGAGCGCGGCGCCAACGTCGGCTTCGGCCCGACGACGCGGCCGACCCTCGTCGGCAAGGCGGTCGTCGTCAGGAAGTGAACTCCTTCGGGTCCGGGTGGACCCAGGGGGCGCGGTAGGGCCGGCGCAGGAGGGCGTTCGCCTCCTCGTCGGCCCGCACCGCGCCCTTCTCCGCGTCCCACTCGAGGGTGCGCCCCGTCTTCATCGACAGGTTCGCGAGGATGCACGCGGTCGTCGAGGCGTGGCCCTCCTCGACGTCGGCCACGGGCCGCTGCCGCGTGCGGACGCACTCGAGGAAGTTCGCGAGGTGCGCGCGGAGGGCCGGCGCGACGTGGCGCTCGAGGTCCTTCTCCGTGCGGTCCTCGGGGTAGCGCTCGAGCTCGTAGGCGACGTCCCGGTGCGCCTTCGCCGAGCCGTCGGACGGCGTGAAGTCGTAGCGCATGACGCTCGCCTTCAGCGTGCCCCGCTCGCCGTAGAGCGTCGCGCCCCACGGGTAGTCCGGGTCGGGCGGGGGGCCGAAGTTGCGGTGCGTCCACACGACCTGGAGCTCCCCGTAGTCGAAGACGGCGGTCTGGGCGTCGGCGATGTCGACCTTGGCCGTCGGTTCGAGCCGCACCCCGGAGCTGCTGACCCGCTTCGGGAAGCCGAGGCCGAGCATCCACCGGACCATGTCGAGCATGTGGATGCCCATGTCGCCGACGAGGCCGTTGCCGTAGGCCATGAACGAGCGCCAGCCGCGGGGGTGGACGATCTCGTTGAACGGGAGGAGCGGCGCGGGGCCCGACCACGCGTCCCAGTCGAGCCCGGCCGGCGGCGGGACGTCGCGCGGGTTCCGGCTCGCCCGGGAGGGGTAGTACGAGTAGATCTCGACGAGACCGACCCGGCCGAGGCGGCCCGCGCGGACGATCGCGTCGCGCGCCTCCACGAGGTGCGGCGTGCTGCGCCGCTGCGTGTTGACCTGGACGACGCGCCCGAGCTTGCGGGCCGCGGCGACCATCGCCTGTCCCTCGACGACGTCGACGCTGATCGGCTTCTCGACGTACACGTCGGCGCCCGCGCGCATCGCCTCGATCGCGGGCAGCGCGTGCCAGTGGTCGGGCGTCGAGACGAGGACGACCTGGAGGTCGCGCTCGGCGAGCATGCGCCGGTAGTCGGCGTAGGTGCGCGGGCGCTTCCGCGACGCCTGGCGCGCGGCGACCTGCGCGGCGGCGTCGTCGAGCATGCGCGCGTCCACGTCGCACAGCGAGACGACCTCGACCGGCGCGACCTGCAGCAGGCGGAAGAGCGCCGACTTGCCGTACCAGCCCGACCCCACGAGGCCGACGCGGAGCGGCCGGTCGTCGGCGAAGGCCGGCCAGTGCCGCTGCGCCCCGGCGAACGCGAGAGCTCCCGCGCCCGTCGTCAGGAACCGCCTCCGCTCCATGTCGCCTCCGGCCCGAAAGCGCGATTGTAGGGCACGGCCGGGGACCCGGGGCCGAGGCTTGGTATGCTCGCCCTGATCGGCCGCGGGGGAGGGATGACCCGCCGCGGCTCGGGAGGTCCCGCATGGACAGCGCCGAGACACCGCACCGTAGCGCGGCCGCGCCGACGGGCGTGGCGCGGCTCGTCGTCGCGCCGGCCGTCGCCACGCTCGCGGTGACCCTCCTGCGGCTCGTCGGCGAGCTGCAGGGGTGGTCCTCGACCTTCTTCAGCCGCGCGCCCGGGGGCGGCGGCTCGATCGTCGGGATCGCGTGGCTCGTGCCTGTGTTCGGCGCGTGGTTCGGCTGGTCGCTCGGACGGCGCGGGCAGGAGCCGGCCCGCCTCGGCCGCGCGTTCGGTCTCGTCGTCGCCGCGATCGCGGCCCTCCCCGCGTCGGGCCTCCTCGCCGTGCGCGCCGGGCTGGGGGCCGAGGAGCTCCGCATGCTCTACGTCTACGCCGTCGTCGCCGTGGCCGGCACGGCCCTCGCCGCGCGCGCGTGGCCGCTCCTCGGCCGCGTCCTCCTCGTCTACGGCCTCGCCGCGCGCGTTCCGGTCGCGCTCGTCATGCTGGCCGCCATGCTCGGGAGCTGGGGCACGCACTACGACGTCGCCCCGCCCGGCCTGCCCGCGATGTCGGTGGGGGCCCGCTGGCTCGCCATCGGTCTGCTCCCCCAGCTCACGGTGTGGCTCTGGTTCACGGTCGCGATCGGCATGCTGTTCGGTCTCGCGGCCGGCGCTCTCGGCCGGCGCCGCGCCCCCTCGGCCTGACGGTACGCCCTCGATGCGCGGGGCTGCGGCGGCCGCGATCGCGTCCGTGGTCGTGCTCGGGGCGGCGCTGCGCTTCCCGGCCCTCGGCGCCCGGCCCATGCACGCCGACGAGGCCATCCACGCCGACCGCGCCGGGTCGCTCCTGGAGGGCCGCGGCTACGCCTACGACCCGTCGGAGTACCACGGCCCGACGCTCGTCTACCTCACCCTCGCGCCCGCGGCGCTCCGCGGCGAGCGGACCTACGCGGAGCTCGAGGAGTCGACCCTCCGCGCGGTGCCGGCGGCCCTCGGCGTCGCGCTCGTGGCCGCCCACCTCGGCGCGGCGCCCTTCGTCGGAGCGGCCGCGGCGCTCGCGGCCGCGCTCCTCGCCGCCGTCTCGCCGGCGATGGTCTACTACAGCCGCTACTACATCCACGAGATCCCGCTCGTCCTGTGGAGCCTGGGCGCGCTGCTCGCTCTCGCGCGGGGCATCGAGCGGCCCGGCCCCGGCCCGGCCGCCCTCTTCGGCGCGTGCGCCGGCCTCATGGTCGCGACGAAGGAGACCGCCGTCCTCGCGCTCGCGTCGATGGCCGCCGCGTATCTCGCGGCGGGCGGGCTCCGCCGCCGCGCGGGCGGAGGCGGGCCGAAGGCGCGCGACCTCGTCCTCGCGCTCGTCGTCGCCGCCGCGGTGGCCGCGCCGCTCTTCTCCTCTTTCTTCACTCACCCCCAGGGCCTCGTCGACGCGATGCGCGCCTACGGGCTCTACCTCCACCGGGGCAGCACGTGGTCCTGGCACGTGCACCCGTGGCACTTCTACCTCGGCCTCCTCGTCCGCTTCCCCTCGAGCGGGACGCCGTTCTGGTCCGAGGCGGCGATCCTCCTGCTCGCTCTCGTCGGAGCGGTCGCGGGCCTGCGGGGCCGCGCCGGAGCCGACGCGCGCGCGGTCCGCTTCTTCGTCGTGTACACGCTGCTGATGGCGGTCGGCTATTCGGCGATCCCCTACAAGACGCCGTGGTGCGTGCTCGGGTTCCTCGACGGGGCGATCCTGCTCGCCGGCGTCGGGATGGTCGCCGTGTGGCGGGCCGCCCGGGGCCGGCTCGCGGCGGTCGCCGCCGCCGCCCTCGTCGCGGCGACGGCCCACCTCGGCGGGCAGGCGTGGGCCGCGAGCTTCCGCCACGCGGCCGACCCGCGGAACCCCTGGGTGTACGCCCACACCGGGACCGACGTCTTCACGATCGTGTCGACGGTCGAGTCGCTCGCCGCGGCGCATCCCAGAGGCCGCGCGATGCCCATCCAGGTCGTCGCCTCGGTCAACGTCTGGCCGCTGCCGTGGTACCTGCGGCGCTTCCCGAACGTCGCGTGGTGGACGGGCGTCTCCGACGCGGCCGGCAACGCTCCGCTGATCCTCGCCACCCCCGACATGGAGCCCGCGCTCGTGCGTCGGATGTACGAGGTCCCGCCCCCGGGCGAGCGCGAGCTCTACGTTCCCGTGTTCGACCGGACGATCGAGCTGCGCCCGCGGGTCGAGATCCGCGGCTACGCGACGAACAGCCTCTGGGAGAGGCATCGTCAGCGCGAGGCCTCGTGACGAGCCCTCCGGGCGGGACGGTCGAGCTCGCCGCGAGCGGCCTTCCTCCCCGGGAGCTGCACCGCTTCGGCGCCGAAGCGATGGCCACGGTGTTCGAGGTCCTCTGCGTCCACCCCGACGCGCGGTACGCGGCGCAGGCCGCGCACGCCGCGTTCGCCGAGGTGCACCGCCTCGAGCAGGAGCTGAGCCGGTTCCGGCCCAACAGCGACGTGTCGCGCGTCGCGTCCCTGCCCGCGGGCGGCGCGACGCGGGTGAGCCCCGAGGCGATGGAGTGCCTCGCTCTCGCCCAGGTCCTCTTCACCCTGACGGGCGGCGCCTTCGACGTGTCGATCGGGTCAGGGCTCGACGCCGTCTCGCTCGAACCCGACTCGCTCACGGTCGTCGTGGCCCGGGACGGCCTGCGGCTCGACCTCGGCGGGATCGGCAAGGGCTACGCGGTCGACCGCATGGCCGAGGTGCTCGACGAGTGGGATGTCGCCCGCGCCCTGGTGCACGGAGGCTTCAGCTCCGTTCTCGCGCTCGAGCCGCCTCCCGGCGAGGAAGGCTGGACGCTCACGCTTCGCGCCCCGGGCGGGGAAGCGCCCGAGCGGCTCCGCGTCGCCCACACGGCGCTCAGCGCCTCGGGCACGCGGAAGGGCGACCACGTGGTCGACCCGCGGAACGGCCTCCCGGTGCGCGACCGGGCGGCGTGGGCGGTCGTCCCCTCCCGGCCCGACCGGGGCGCCGCGCGCTCGGCCGAGGGCTGGCCGGACCTCGAGCGCTCGCCGTCGGCGGTGGCCGAGGGCCTGTCGACCGCGTTCCTCATCCTCGAGCCGTCCGAGGTGGAGGCGCTCTGTCTCCGCGCGCCGGGCGTCGTCGCGTGGCTCGCCGCCGAGGGGGCTGCGCTGCGCCGTTTCGGCGCCGGACCGTCCGCGCCGCGCGGCCCGGCCGGACCGCCATCCGCCTGAATCAAGTGACTCTCGCAACCTTCCGCCGAAAGGAGATAATCACCCCCATGAATCGACCGACTGCACTTCGCCCCGTCCTCCGCGCCGCGCTCGTCGCGGCCGCGGGCCTCGTCCTCGCCTCCTCCGCCTTCGCCCAGGCGCCGGCCGCCAAGGCTCCCGCCGCGGGAGGCCTCGTTCCGCTGCCGCTGCAGCTGCCGAAGCCGATGTTCGAGGGCACGCCGCAGAACCTCTCCGTGCCCAACCTCCAGAAGCCGCTCGGCAAGCCCCGCGAGCCGTTCCTCGCTCCGGCCGGCACGGTCCTCGTCTCGAAGGGCAAGGCCGTCACGAGCAGCGACAGCGAGCCCGTGATCGGCGAGCTCGAGCAGGTGACGGACGGGGACAAGAAGGGCGCCGAGGGCAGCTTCGTCGAGCTCGGCCCGGGCGTGCAGTGGACGCAGATCGACCTCGGGGCGACGTACGAGGTCTACGCGATCCTCTTCTGGCACTTCCACAAGACGCCGCGGGTCTACTTCGACGTGGTCGTCCAGGTCGCCGACGACGCCGCGTTCAAGAAGAACGTGCGCACCGTCTTCAACAACGACAACGACAACACGGCGGGCCTCGGCGCCGGCCAGGACATGAACTACATCGAGACCTCCGAAGGCAAGCTCGTCGACGCGAAGGGCGCGAAGGCCCGCTTCGTGCGGCTCTACAGCAAGGGCAACAACGCGAACGAGCTCAACCACTACGTCGAGGTCGAGGTCTGGGGGCGTCCGGCCAAGTAAGGCCGCGCCGGCGGCAGGAGACGACAGATGGCAGACGAGAAGAAGGGCGAAGGCGCGCCCGACGCGGGCGCCTCGAGCCCGCAGAACCCGCCGGCCGCGAAGCCGTCGCGCACGATGGACCGTCGCGACGTGCTGCTCGGCCTCTCGACGGTCCCCGCGCTGGGGCTCTTCGGCTACGCGTGGAGCCGGCAGGTCGGCTACCAGCGCGCGCAGAGAGCGGCCGCCGACGCGCGGCCCGAGCCGCCCAAGGACCTCCAGGAGGTGAACGTCGCCCTCCTCGGGGCCGGCGCCCAGGGGCAGGTGCTGCTCGACGCGATGCTGCGCATCCCCGGCCTGCGCTTCCGCGCGGTGTGCGACGTGTGGACCGAGTACAACCAGAAGCGCGCGGTCAACACGCTGAAGAAGTTCAAGCACCCGGTGAACGGCTACGAGGACTACCGGGAGATGCTCGACAAGGAGAAGGATCTCGACGCGGTCGTGATCGCGACTCCGGACTTCTGGCACTCGCAGCACACGGTCGACTGCCTCAAGGCGGGCAAGAACGTGTACTGCGAGAAGGAGATGTCGAACACCATCGAGGGCGCGCGCGCGATGGTGAACGCGGCCCGCGAGACGGGGAAGCTGCTCCAGATCGGCCACCAGCGCCGCAGCAACCCGCGCTACATCCACTGCTACGACAACCTGCTCGGCCAGGCGAAGATCCTCGGCCGCGTCGTCACCGTGAACGGGCAGTGGAACCGCGCGGCGGGGCCGGACTACGGCTGGCCGGAGCGCTACGCCATCCCCGACGCCCGCCTGAAGCAGTACGGCTTCAAGGACATGCACCAGTTCCGCAACTGGCGCTGGTACAAGGGCAAGGGCGGCGGCCCGATCGTCGACCTCGGCTCCCACCAGATCGACATCTACAACTGGTTCCTCGGCGTGCCGCCCTCGGCGGTCATCGCGAGCGGCGGGCTCGACTACCACGACCCGTCGAACCACGAGTGGTACGACACGGTCATGGCGATCTACGAGTACGACACGCCGGCCGGCAAGGTGCGCGCGTACTACCAGACGCAGACGACGAACGGCAGCCAGGGCTACTTCGAGAACTTCATGGGCGACCAGGGCACCCTCGTCCTCTCGGAGTCCGAGGCCAACTTCCCGGGCTCGCTCTACCGCGACCCGAACGCCCCCGCGTGGGACGAGTGGGTGCAGAAGGGCTGGATCTCCGCGCCCCAGGTGCAGGAGCTCAAGCCGAAGAACGAGGGCGCCGTGCTCGACGTGCGCGAGTCCGTGGCCCCCGACCTGCACAAGGTCCCGGTCGTGCTCAAGGACCCGTACCACCAGCCGCACCTGCAGAACTTCTTCGACGCGGTGCGCGGAAAGGCCAAGCTCAACTGCCCGGCCGAGGTCGGCTTCGAGTCGGCGGCGACCGTGCTGAAGGTCAACGAGGCGATCGAGGCCGGCCGGCGCCTGACCTTCGCTCCCGAGGAGTTCAAGGCATGAACGGCGAGACCAACCTCACCCGCGGCCAGCTCTGGGGGATCGTCCTCCTCCGGGTCCTGATCGGCTGGCACTTCCTCTACGAGGGGATCGCGAAGCTCAGCCTCCCGGCGTGGTCCGCGTCGGGCTTCCTGACGCAGTCGCGCGGCCCGTTCTCCGGCTTCTTCCACGCGATGGCGGCGAACCCGTCGATGCTCGCGAGCGCGAACTTCATGACGATGTGGGGCCTCGTGGCCATCGGCCTCGGGCTCATCGTCGGCTGCTTCACCCGCACGGCCGCCGTCTCCGGGATCCTCATCATCCTGCTGATCTACCTCTGCAACCCGCCGTTCGTCGGCTACTTCTACTCGATCCCGACGGAAGGCAGCTACCTCGTCGTGAACAAGAATCTGGTCGAGGCGGCCGGGCTCCTGGTCGTCGCGCTCACGAACACCGGCGTCGTCGCCGGGATCGACCGGTTCATCCACCTGCTGTTCCGCGGCCGCCGCACCCGCCTCGCGACCGCCTGAAGCGAAGGAGAGGGAACGCTGATGAGTGACGAGAACAAGAACGACACGATCGGTCTCACCCGCCGCGAGGCGCTGAAGACGGCCTCCCTCGCCTCGATCGCCGCGGCCTTCTCGGCGACCGGCGGCGTCTACGCGGCCTACGCCTCGGAGCGCATCCGCGTCGGCCTCATCGGCTGCGGCGGCCGCGGCACGGGCGCCGCGGTCGACTGCGCGACGGCCTCGCCGGACGTCGAGATCGTCGCCCTCGCCGACCTCTTCCCGGACATGCTCCAGAGCTCGCTCGCCGAGCTCAACAAGAAGCTGCCGGGGCGCGTGAAGGCGACGCCCGACACCTGCTTCACCGGCTTCGACGCCTACAAGAAGCTCCTCGCCACGGCCGGGGTCGACCTCGTCATCCTCGCCTCGCCGCCCTTCTTCCGGCCGATCCACCTCGCGGCGGCGATCGAGGCCGGCAAGCACGTCTTCACCGAGAAGCCGGTGGCGACCGACCCGCTCGGCGTGCGCTCCGTGATCGCGACCGCGCAGAAGGCGAAGGAGAAGAACCTCGCCATCGTGGCCGGCACCCAGCGCCGCCACCAGGCCCACTACGTCGAGCTCATGAAGCGCATCCACGGCGGCGACCTCGGCCAGATCGTCTCCGGCCAGTGCTACTGGAACATGGGCGCGCTGTGGGTCGAGCGCGCGGCGGAGAACTGGAAGAACAAGACCGCGAAGAACTGGTCGGACATGGAGTGGCAGGTCCGCAACTGGCTCTTCACCGGCTGGGCCTCCGGCGACCACATCGTCGAGCAGCACGTCCACAACCTCGACGTGATGAACTGGGCGATGGGCGCGCACCCGGTGAAGGCGACCGGCATGGGCGGCCGGGCCGCCCGCGTCGAGCCGCAGTACGGCAACATCTACGACCACTTCGCGGTCGAGTACGAGTACCCCGGCGGCGTCCGCGTCCTCAGCATGTGCCGGCAGACCGCCGGCGCGGCCGAGAACGTCTCGGAGCGTGTCGTCGGCGCGAACGGCGCCTCGTACAGCGACAGCACCGACGCGTCGATCAAGGGCGCGAAGGCGTGGGACAGCGGCCAGGCGTCGCCCAACCCCTACGTCGAGGAGCACAAGGACCTGATCGCGAGCATCCGCGCCGGCAAGCCCCTCAACGAGGGCGTGCAGGTGGCGGAGAGCACGCTCACCGCGATCATGGGCCGCATGAGCGCCTACACCGGCCGCCAGCTGAGCTGGGACTGGGTGATGAACGCGTCGAAGCTCGACCTCGCCCCGCCGAAGATGGAGTTCACCTCGCTGCCGCCGCTCGAGGTTCCCGTCCCCGGCAAGACGCCGCTCGTCTGAGCGGAACCGAAGGGGCGCTCGCGGGACATCGCGGGCGCCCTTCTTCTTTCCCCTCGACTTTCGCCTTTGTTTCGCCCATACTGCCGCGATCGACTTCCAGTGAGGAGGGGAGCATGACGAGCAACCTGGAGTACTGCAGAAAGCAGCGGACGCTCGAGCTGCCGAAGTTCGTGAAGGTGCTGAAGGCCATGCCGCAGGATCGGCTCGACTACCGGCCGGACCCGAAGGCCCGCACCGCGGCCGAGCTCGCCTGGACGCTGGCCGAGGAGGAGGCGGCGCTCGCGAGCCTGCTCGAGACGGGCCAGTGCGAGTGGAAGCAGACGCCGCCGCCCGCGTCCGTCGACGAGATCGTGGCCGCCTACGAGCGGCACGCCTCCGCGGTGAACGCGAAGCTCTCGTCGATCGACGAGGCGGGGTGGGCGAAGAAGGGCCAGTTCCTGATGGGCGGCCAGGTCGCGTGGGAGGACTCGATCGCCGAGTTCGTGTGGGGCTTCCTGTTCGACGCCATCCACCACCGCGGCCAGCTCAGCACGTACCTGCGGCCGATGGGCGGGAAGGTGCCGGCGATCTACGGCCCGTCCGCCGACGACACCGGCCAGTAGGCCCCGGGGGCCGCCGCGCGGCTCAGCGAGCCTCCGGCGGCCCCTCCCCCAGCCCCCTCACGTAGGCCGTCCACACGAGCTGGAGCTGGCGCCACAGGTCCTCCGGCACCTCCTCCTTCGTGCTCTCGGTCCGCCGCACGAAGTAGAGCGCCGGGACGCCGATCGACGGCTGCGCCCGCATGTAGGCCCACCACTCCTCGAGCGTCGTCGAGGAAGCGTTGTCGCAGTCGACGAGCGGCCAGCCGGCGATCCGCGCGATCCGGGCCCGGCGCCGCATCATCTCCGTCACGTTTCGCGCCCCGTACCAGACGTCGTTCAGGCGCAGCACGTCGGACGACTCGCGGAAGAGCGGGAAGGGCGTCTGCGTCTCGACGAGCGCGTCGGGCTTCCAGCGGTGCGCCTCGTCGTGCAGGATGAACTGGAAGCGGCGCACGTACTCGATGCCGAAGAGGGGCGCGTGCGACTCGAGCCCCGGCGTCGGGGGCAGGCCGCCGAGCCAGTCCTCCTTGAAGCCGTCGATCCCGAGGTCCGCGACGAGGTGCCGCACCCGCTCGCGCAGGAACGCCTCGTACTGCGGGTGGCTGACGTCCGCCGCCACCGCCTCGCCGTTCAGGCGCAAGCACAGCTCCTTCGGCAGGCCCTCCTTGTGGTACGCCGGCACCCACAG
The DNA here is from genome assembly GCA_046331285.1 of Vicinamibacteria bacterium. GTDB lineage: Bacteria > Acidobacteriota > Vicinamibacteria > Fen-336 > Fen-336 > DATBSL01. Next base: position 13,023 of record JAXLRD010000028.1, on the reverse strand, counting down.
CAGCACCCGGCGGCCGCGGGCGTGCTGGCGCGCGACGAAGCCCGCGAGGTCGGGCCACTTCGTCTCGTCGACGTCGAAGCCGCCGTAGTGCTTCTGCCACTTGTCGTCGATCACGATCGTGCCGACGGGGAGCCCGCGCGCGTCGATCTTCTCGAGCCAGTCCTCGTAGTAGGCCTGCGTCGCGAGGTCGCGCGCGGCGATGCCCCGCTCGGCCGCGAGCACGGTCTGCTCGGCCCAGCCGCAGAAGATCGGGAGCCGGTGCCACGCGGCGTTCGGGAAGCGGCGGCGGGTCGAGAAGCCGTTCGCGTCGAGCCACTCGACGTACCGCGCGAGCGCCTCCCACTCGTCGAAGGCGAAGCTCACCGAGGCGCGCGGCGAGGCGAACGCCGTGCCGGCCGCCCGGTAGTTCCCGTAGTTCACCCAGAACGACGCGCCCGCGTACTTCGAGCCGGAGTACTCGAGGCCGTTCCAGAGGTAGCCGCCGGGCTCGGTGCCGAGGCCGACGCCGGCCCACGCGCCCTCGCGCTCGAACGCGAGGAAGAGGGGCGGCGGCGCGAAGAGGCCGCCCATGAGGGCCGGGTGGAAGCCCGGCGGGTCGGGGCTCTCGCCGGCGATCCCGACCGACTGCGGCGTCGCGCTCGAGAAGTAGGCCTGGTCGGCGTGGTTCGGGCGCGGGGAGAAGTAGCGGGTCGCGAAGACGGTCGTGTTCGACGCGACGCCCGGGCTCGTCCCGGCGTCCCACCGCTCCGAGATGCCGTTCGAGAAGAAGTAGCAGCGCTCGACGGTCCGTGCGCCCGCGGCGAAGTGCTGGAACTCGAGCCGGTCGGGCCCGAAGGTCCAGCGGAACCGGCGGCCGGACCACAGCGAGCTGTCGGCGATCAGCTCCCACACGGTCGCCCCGCCGCGCTCCTCGACCGAGGCGAGGCGGACGTTCGAGAGCGTCTCCTCCCGGCCCGCGCTCGAGAGCCCGGCCACGAGGGGGAGGCGGAAGAGGCGCCGGCCCTCGACCGCGACCTCGACCGACGGGGGGACGGCCTCGACGTACCGGGCCGCGTAGCGCGCGCGCTCCACGGGGGCCGGCGGGGCCGCCGCGAGGGCGGAGGGCAGCGCGAGGCCGAGGACGGCCGCGTGCACGATCGTTCGCATGCTTCGTCTCCTACCGTGTCGCGGCCGGCGCGACCTCCTGGACGAGCCGCACCCCGACGTGGGAGAGCTGGTACGACCCGGGGATGCCCGTTCGGGCGGCGCAGCGGAGAGCCGGCGGGAAGCTCCGCCACGACCCGCCGCGGACGACGCGCTGTGCGCCGGAGGCGGGTCCTCGGGGATCGGTCTCGTCGGCGCGCGGGTACGGCGCGTAGGCGTCGGCCGTCCACTCCGCGACGTTGCCCAGCAGGTCGAAGAGGCCCCAGGCGTTCGGCTGCTTCCCGCGCCACCGGCTGCGTCCCCTCGTCGGCGTTCGCGGCGGACCACGCGACGGCGTCGCGGGCGGCCGGCGCGGGCGTGCCGTCCCCGCCGGCCCGCTGCACGCGTACTCCCACTCGGCCTCGGTCGGAAGCCGATAGACGGCCTTCTCCTTCGCCGACAGTCGCTCCGCGAGCTCGTTCGCCTCGGCCCACGTCACCGAGGTGACCGGGAGGTCGTCGCCCGTCCGCGGGCTCCGGTCGAGCGGCATGACGGCGCGCCACTGCCGCTGCGTGATCTCGGTCTCGCCGATGCGGAAGGGCCGGGTGAGGGTGACCCGCCGCTCGGTCTCTTCGTCCTGCCGCATGGGTGCGCCGGCGCGCTGCCCATGACGAACGACCCGGCCGGCACGAGCACCATGCGCATGCCGGCGGAGTTCACGGTGACGTCGGGGGCGGCCGGCGCGCCGGCGCCGCCCGCGCCGCCGCGAGGCAGAGCGCGGCTACGGTGAGGACCCGGCGCACGGCGTCAGCTCCGCAGGCCCCGCAGGTCGGCCTCGAGCGGCTCCGCGGCCGACATCATCTCGTCCCACGTGACGCGGCCGCCCTTCCACGCGGCGGACCGGCCGAGGATGGTGGTCAGGTTGCTGCGCACGCTGGCCGGCACGGTCGGGTTGGAGTGGTCGCCCCGCGTCATCGACTCGTGGAAGGTCGCGATGTTCGCGACCGCGACCGTCCGTGTAGAGGTTCGGGATCTTCCCGCCCCTGTAGGGGAGCTTCCCGCGGATGGAGACGTCCGCGAAGTAGTGGGTGTCGAGCGTGCCCTCGGTGCCGTAGACGCGGCAGCAGATGTCGTCCCACCCGTCGCCGAGCTGCTTCGACGCGAACGAGACGACGACGTCCTGCGGGAACGAGAAGATGACCGCGAAGGTGTCCCAGCAGGTGCCGGCCGTGCGCGCCCGCTGGCCGCCCGTGCCGACGGCCGCCAGCGGCACCGCGTCGAGGACCCAGGACGCGACGTCGAGGGCGTGGATGTTCTGCTCGGTGATCACGTCGCCGGAGAGCGCGCGGTCGAGGCCCCAGGCCCGCAGGCGCATCTCGGGGTCGCGGTGGTCCTTGAGCCACTTCGCCTGCTCGCCCCAGGTGGGCCCGCAGAAGTACGTCGCCTCCGCGGAGACGACCCGGCCGATGTCGCCGTACTGCACCCGCTTCGGCCTCGCGGTAGAAGGGGTCGGTCCGCGTCTGGAAGTCGACGAGGAAGGCGCGCTTCTTCCCGGTCGCGAGGCGGGCGCTCTCGTCGACGGTCCGGCAGCCGGGCACGTCGACGGCCACCGGCTTCGCGAGGTAGACGTGCTTGCCCGCGTCGACCGCGTCCCGCGCCTGGCCGGGATGGAAGTAGGGCGGGCTCTCGATCACCACCGCGTCGACCTTCGACTCGAGGAGCTTCCGGTAGCCCGAGAGGCCGGTGAAGCGCCGCTCCGCCGCGACGCCGATCTTCTCGCCGTAGGCGTCGACCTTGTCCTGGAAGTAGTCGGCGGCGGCGGCGATCTCGTACCCGCCGTGCTTCTGGAAGAGCTCCGCGATCCACGTGCCGCGCCCGCCGCAGCCGATCGCCCCGATCGTGACCTTCGAGTTCGCCTCCGTGCCGAAGGCGGTCTTCGGCGAGACGAGCAGGGGGCCGCTCGCGAGGGCGGCGGCCGCGAGGAACTCGCGGCGCGTGGACTGGAGCGCCGGGGCGACGCCGTCGCCGCCCGCCGGCTGGTTCTTCTCGTGCTCGCTCATGGCGCTGCCTCCGTCCTCGATGGGCGGTCCCGGCGCCCGAAGGGAGCGCCCGCCCGGGCCGCCGAGCGGACGCTATCACGCGGGACGGCCGGGCCGAAGGGCGGGAGGGGCGATCGGGGCCGCGGGCAGGTGGAGCTCGGTCGACGACTCCATGGCCGACACCGACGCCCTGTATCGGGTTCCGCTCTGCGCCGACTTCGTCCGCGACCGCGACGCCCTCGCCGCGCGCCTGAAGGCCGCGGGCGACAAGGGGGCGCGGCCGCGGTGAAGGCGATGCGGCGGCCGGGCGTCGCAGGCCGCGAACCAGGTGGTGTGGCGGGCGCCGGACGCGTGGGAGCGGCTGCGGGCCGCGGCGGAGGCGCTCCGGAGCCACGAGGCGGGGAACCTCCCGGACGAGATCCGGCAGGCGAGCCGGGCGCGGGCGAGGCGCTCGCGGCCTGCGAGGCGCGGGCCGCGGCCTTCCTCGTCGAGCACGGGCACGCGGCGACGCCGGCCGTGTTGCAGAAGGCCGCCGCCACCCTCCAGGCTCTGTGCTACGGCGCCCGGGCGGGGCGACCCCGGGCCGAGCTGGTGGAGGATCTCTCGCCCGTCGGCTTCGATGCCGTGGCCGAGGCTGGGGCTACCATGGCGCCCGTCATGGAGTCGGCGCCCGGGCCATTTCCGTGGCCGCGGCCGCCGCGCCGCGTCGCCTGGAGGAGGCGGCGCGCCTCGCGGAGGCTCGCGCCGCCGCGCGGGAGCGCGAAGCGATCGCCAGGCAGGCGCTCGACGCCGCGCGGGCTCGCGCCGAGGAGTGCGACCGCCGGTGCGCCGCGCTCGAGCAGGACCTCGCGAAGGCGCGCGCCGAAGCCGAGGACTCCGGCGCGCCCTCGCCGCGGCGCAGGCGGAGGCGGACGCCGCGGCGGCCGCGCTCGCCCGGGGCCCGACGAAGAGGGCGCGCCTCGGCGGGGCCTCGCGCTCAGCCGGCCAGCTCGCGCAGGCGCCGCTCGAGGAAGCGTCGCTCCGGCCCCTGCCGCGCGAGCGCGCGCGCGCGCTCGTAGGAGGCGCGCGCGTCCGCCGTGCGCCCGAGACGGCGACAGAGGTCCGCGCGCGCGGAGTGCGCGAGGTGGTACTCCGCGAGCTCTTCGCGCGCGAGGAGGGCCTCGACGAGGGCGAGCCCGGCGGCAGGGCCGTCCCGCATCGCCACCGCGGCCGCGCGGTTGAGCTCGACGACCGGCGACGGGGCGGCGCGGAGGAGGAGGTCGTAGAGGGCGACGATCTCCGCCCAGTCCGTGGCCTCGGCCGAGGGCGCTTCCGCGTGGACGGCCGCGATCGCCGCCTGGAGCGCGTACGGGCCGACCGGGCGCGAGCGCAGCGCGCGGCGGACGAGCGACACGCCCTCGTCGATGGCCGCGCGGTCCCAGCGCCCCCGGTCCTGGTCGGCGAGGAGCACGATCTCTCCCTCCGCCGTCGTCCGTGCCTCGCGCCTCGACTCGTGCAGGAGCATGAGCCCCAGGAGGGCGATCGCCTCGGCCTCGGGGAGCAGGTCGACGACGAGCCGGCCCAGGCGGATCGCCTCGGCCGAGAGCTCGCGGCGCGTCACGGACTCGCCGGCCGTCGCGGCGTAGCCCTCGTTGAAGACGAGGTAGACGACGCGCAGGACCGCGTCGAGCCGCGCCGGCCGCTCGGAGCGCTCGGGCACCTGGTAGGGGATGCGGGCGTCGCGGATCTTGGCCTTGGCCCGGACGATCCGCTGCGCGATCGTCGGCGCCGAGACGAGGAACGCGCGCGCGATCTCCTCGGTCGTGAGGCCGCAGACCTCGCGCAGGGTGAGCGCCACCTGGGCCTCGGGCTTGAGCGCCGGGTGGCAGCAGGTGAACACGAGGCGGAGCCGGTCGTCGGCCAGCTCCTCGTCCATCGCGGCGGATGGGTCGGGCGCGATGGTCGCCGAAGCGGGCGGCGAGCTCCGCGGAGGCGGCCGAGAAGCGCGCCCGCCGGCGCAGCGCGTCGATGGCCCGGAACCGGCCGGCCGAGACGAGCCACGCCCTGGGGTTCGCCGGCAGGCCCTCGACCGGCCACCGCTCGACGGCGGCCGCGAAGGCGTCGTGGAGCGCCTCCTCGGCGAGGTCGAAGTCGCCGAGGAGGCGGACGAGCGTCGCGAGCACCCGCCGCGACTCCGAGCGGTAGACGGCGTCGATGGCGTCCCGCGCGGGGCGGGAGGGCGGGGAGCTCATGCGCCGGCGGGGCGCTAGGCCTGGCCGAAGTCGACGACCGGCCGCACCTCGACGCTGCCGGTGCGCGCCGAGGGGATGCGCGAGGCGACCTGGATGGCCTCGTTCAGGTCCTTGGCCTCGATCAGGTAGAAGCCGCCGAGCTGCTCCTTCGTCTCGGCGAAGGGGCCGTCGGTCGTGGACAGCTGGCCGTTGCGGATGCGCAGGGTCGTCGCGGTGTGGACGGGGTGCAGCGCCTCACCGGCCACCATGTGGCCGCTGTTCCGGACCTCCTCGGTGAACGCGAAGTACTCGCCCATGAAGGCGTCGCCCTCGGCCTTCGACATCTCGGCCATCTTCTTCTCGTCGTCGTAGATCAGGCACAGGTAGCGCATCGAACGGCCTCCGCTCTCTCAGAAGGCGGCTTCATTGCCGCGCTTCTTCCCCTAGTCGTCCGGGGAGAGCCCGAATCGACGGATGGTCGGACCGCTCGTCCAAGAAAGTCGCCGAGGGGAGTCTGTGCCGAACTTATCGCCCGCGGAGGGCGGCCCAGTCAAGGCGGCCGGAGGTCGGACCAATGTGCCGGCCCCGGCGCCGGCGGAGGCGACTACACCCCCGGGCTCGCGGGTGCGGTCCCGCGAGGAGCACGTCGTTCGCCGCGGTGCGAATGGACGGCTGAGCCCGCCCCGAGGGGCGGGCTCAGTCACGTCATCAGGCGGCGCCGAGCTTGCGCGCCAGAGCGATCGCCGCGGCCATGCCCTTCGAGACGCGCAGGGCCTTCACCTGGGCCTTCTGCCGCGGCTTCAGGTTGCGCAGGTGGCCGATGTACTGGCCCTGGAGCTTGAGCGCGCTGCGCCGCTCGGCCGACAGGCGGAGCGGGGCGCGCGTGGCGGCGCCCGGGCCCTCCGTGGCGCGCTGCCGGGCGAGGCGCTCGAGCAGCGGAGCCAGGCGGCCGAGCGCGGCGCCGGCGTTGGACAGGGAACGACGGATGGAACCGATCTCGCGACTGATCGACCTCGGCTGTGTGGCCAAAGAGCAACTCCTGACGGTCAGTGACGTACGAAGACCTTGGGCCATCGTACCACCGCGGCCGGCCGAATGACATACACTTGGCCCGTGTCGAGAGAGGCTTCGTCGGCGAGGCGGTCGCTCCGTCCGGCGGGGCACGCTCTGTGAACACAGTATTCACTCTAGGGTACGGCCATTGTGTCGGAGCGCCGTCCCGCCAGGCGGCCGTCTTCGCGGCCCGGCCCCGCCGTCAGAGAGGTCCCGCATGCCCGTCAAGATCCCGGACACGCTGCCCGCAATGGGCATCCTCGAGAGCGAGAACATCTTCGTCATGGGGGAGAGCCGCGCCCTCCACCAGGACATCCGCGCCCTTCGGGTCGCGATCCTCAACCTCATGCCGACGAAGATCGTGACCGAGACGCAGCTCCTCCGGCTCCTCGGCAACTCGCCGCTGCAGGTCGAGGTCGAGCTCCTCCACATGGAGTCGCACGACTCCCGCAACACGCCGCCCGAGCACCTCGTCCGTCACTACTCGACGTTCTCGGAGGTTCGCGACCAGAAGTTCGACGGCCTCGTCGTGACGGGCGCGCCGGTCGAGCAGCTGCCGTTCGAGGAGGTCGACTACTGGCCCGAGCTCGTCGCCCTGATGGACTGGGCGCGCACCCACGTGTACTCGAGCCTCTTCATCTGCTGGGGAGCCCAGGCGGCCCTCTACCACTACCACGGGGTCCCCAAGTACCCGCTGCCGGAGAAGATGTTCGGCGTCTTCCCGCACGGCGTGAGCGTTCGCCACGAGCGGCTCGCCCGCGGGTTCGACGACGTCTTCTACGCGCCGCACTCGCGGCACACCGAGGTGCGCCGCGAGGACGTCCTCGCCGCGCCGGACCTCGTGCTGCTCTCGGAGTCGCCCGAGGCCGGGGTCTACGTCGTGCTGTCGGCCGACCGGAGGAACGTGTTCGTCACCGGCCACTCCGAGTACGACCCGCTGACCCTGCAGAGCGAGTACGTGCGCGACGTCGCGAAGGGCCTGCCGATCCGCGTGCCGCGGAACTACTTCCCGGGCGACGACCCCACGAAGACGCCGGAGGTGCGCTGGCGCGGCCACGCGAACCTCCTCTTCTCGAACTGGCTGAACTACTACGTGTACCAGCAGACGCCGTACGACGTGCAGGCGATCCCGGACGCGGAGTCGCGCTAGCGCCGCCCGGGGGCCATCTCCGCCGCGAATCGCGCCGATGAGGCGCCGTCGGGGCCGGAGTTGCGGCCGGCCGGGGGAGTGCTAGAGTCCCGGAAAGCTCAACGTGGAAGACGCCCCCGTGACGGTCGAGAAAGCTCCCGCGTCGGCGCCCGACGCCGCAGGCGGTCAATGAAGGACTCTTCCTTCGTACGCCCGGGAGGGACTGCCCTCCAGGAGCAGCGGGAGTCCACCGCCCGCCGGTCCTCGTCCTGGCGGTCCTGGCTCATCGGCCGGCCGCTGCCGACCGCCGACGCGCCGCACGAGGCGATCGGCAAGACGGTCGGCCTCGCCGTCTTCTCGTCGGACGCGCTGTCGTCGACCGCCTACGCGACGCAGGAGATCATGGCGATCCTCGTCGCGGCGGGGACCGCGGCCTTCGCCCTCGCGTTCCCGATCTCGATCGCGATCGTCGCCCTGCTCGTCATCGTGACGCTGTCCTACGAGCAGACGATCCACGCCTACCCCGGCGGCGGCGGGGCCTACATCGTCTCGCGCGACAACCTCGGCGAGTTCCCGGCCCAGGTCGCGGGCGCGGCCCTCCTGATGGACTACATCCTCACCGTCGCGGTGTCGATGTCGTCGGGCGTCGCCCAGGTGGTGTCGGCCTTCCCGTCGCTGTTCGCCTACCGGGCCTGGATCGCGATCGTGCTCGTCATGGCCGTCATGGTGATCAACCTGCGCGGCGTCCGCGAGTCGGGCACGGTCGTCGCGGTGCCCACGTTCTTCTTCATCGCCGCCATGTACGCGACGGTCGGGTGGGCCATGCTGCAGCAGGTCCTCGGGGCGCTCGGCACGGTCCAGTCCCCGCCGGCCCTGCACGCCGAGTCCGCCGGCCCGATCACGCTCTTCCTGCTGCTGCACGCCTTCTCGAGCGGCACCACCGCCCTCACCGGCGTCGAGGCGATCTCGAACGGCATCCCCGCGTTCCGGGAGCCGCGCAGCCGCAACGCGGGGATCACGCTCCTGTGGATGTCGGCGATCCTCGCCACGCTGTTCCTCGGCATCTCGTACCTCTCGGTGCACATCCACGCGATCCCGTCCGAGACGGAGACGGTCATCTCGCAGCTCGCCCGCACGGCGTACGGCGGGCGGGGCGCGCTCTACCTCGCGGTGATCGGCGCCACCACCCTCATCCTCATCATGGCCGCCAACACCGCCTACGCCGGCTTCCCGCGCCTCGCCGCGCTGCAGGCGGCCGACGGCTACCTGCCCCGGCAGCTCACCTACCGCGGCAGCCGCCTCGTGTACTCGCGCGGCATCCTCGTCCTCGCCCTCGTCGCGTCGTTCCTGATCTGGGTGTTCGACGCGAGCGTCACCGCCCTCATCCCCCTCTACGCGATCGGCGTCTTCCTCTCCTTCACCCTGTCGCAGCTGGGGATGGCGAGGCGATGGTGGAAGGCGGGCCGGCTCGCGCCGGGACAGGAGCTCCGCGAGGCCGGATCGGTGCTGCGGCCCGACCGCCGATGGACGCTGAAGATGGTGGTGAACGGCGTGGGCGCGTGCATCACGGCCGTCGTCACGCTCATCTTCGCGGTGACGAAGTTCCACGACGGGGCGTGGGTGGTCCTCATCATCATCCCGGTCCTCGTCGCCGTCTTCTACGCGATCCACCGGCACTACCAGACCCTCGCCCGCGAGCTCTCGCTCGAGAAGTACGGCCCGCCGACGCGGGTCGACCGACACCGCGTCATCCTCGCCCTCTCGGGAGTGCACCGCGGCACGCTGGCCGGCCTGCACTACGCGCGCGCCCTCTCGGAGGACGTCACGGCCGTCTACGTCTCCACCGAGCCCGAGCAGACCGCGGCGATCGAGAAGAAGTGGGGCGAGTGGGGGGCGGGCGTGCGGCTCGTGGTGCTGAACTCCCCCTACCGGCTGCTCATCGAGCCGCTCCTCGACTACGTCCGGCAGGTCTCGGCCCGCCGCCAGCCGAACGAGGTCCTCACGATCGTGGTGCCCCAGTTCGTGCCGAAGAAGCGGTGGCACAACGTGCTCCACGCGCAGACGGCGGTGATGCTGCGGCTGGCCCTCATGTTCCGGCCGGGCATCGTCATCACGAGCGTGCCGTACCAGGTCGGCCGGGAAGGAGACTAGGCACCCATGTACGCGATCATCGTCGGCTGCGGCCGCGTCGGCTCGGAGCTCGCCATGCTCCTGAGCGAGCGCGGCCACGAGGTCACGATCATCGACCACGTCGGCTCGTCGTTCTCGCACCTCGACCCCGCGTGGCGGGGCCGGACGATCGAGGCGGAGGCGATGGCCGAGGGCATCCTCGAGCGCGCGGGCATCGAGCGCGCGGACGCCCTGGCGTCGGTCACGAACTCCGACGCCGTGAACGCCGTGGTGGCCCACGTCGCGCGCACGGTCTACGAGGTGCCGAGCGTCGTCTCGCGCAACTACGACCCCCGGTGGCGGCCGCTCCACGAGGCGATGGGCCTGCGCACGGTGAGCTCGACCGCGTGGGGGGCGCAGCGGCTCGAGGAGCTGCTCGAGAGCCGCCGTGTCCGGCCGGTGTTCTCGGCCGGCAACGGCGAGGTCGAGGTCTACGAGCTCGACGTGCCGGAGTCCTGGGCCGGGCGTCCGCTGTCCCAGCTCGTCGACGGCGTCGCCTGCCAGGTGGTGAGCCTGACCCACGCCGGTCGGGCGGCGCTGCCCGCGCGCGGCGCCACCCTGAACGCCGGCGACCTGATCCACGTCGGAGCGAGCCTCGACGGGGCGGGGGAGCTGCGCAGCCGACTCTACGGGACGGAGGCCTGAGGCCATGTACGTCCTGATCGCCGGAGGCGGACGCACGGGTTCGACGCTGGCCCTGACCCTCCACTCGCAGAAGCACGAGGTGAGGATCCTCGAGCACCGCCCGCAGGTCATCGCCCACCTGCACCGCGACCTGCCGACCGAGCTCATCTACGAGGGCAACGCGACCGACCCGCGCACCCTCGAGCTCGCCGGCATCGCCGACGCCCAGGTCCTCGTGGCCTCGATGTCGAACGACGCCGAGAACCTGTCGCTGTGCTTCATCGCGCGCGAGCGCTTCGGGGTGGCGCGGACGATCGCGACCATCAACGACCCCCGCAACGCCTGGCTGTTCGACCGCAAGTTCCACGTCGACGTGGCCCTCAACCAGGCCGACATCCTCGCGAGCCTCATCGAGCAGGAGATGTCGCTCGGCGACATGATGACGCTGCTCAAGCTGCGGCGCGGCAACTACTCGCTCGTCAGCGAGACGCTCCCGGCCGGGGCGCGGGCGGTGGGGCTCACGATCCAGGAGCTGACGCTTCCGCGCAGCGCCGTCATCTGCGCAATCCTGCGCCGGGGCGAGGTCGTGATCCCCCGCGGCAACGTCCGCCTGGAGTCGGGCGACGACGTCCTCGCCCTCGTGGACGACGCCGGCGCGCCCGACCTCGCGGCGCTGTTCGGGGCGCCGAAGGACCAGCCGCCGCGATGACGACTCGCCTCCCGCCGGCCCTGGCCGCGGAGCCGATCCGACTGCGCCACGTCTACGGATCGGCCGGCGCCCTGCTGCGCGAGCTCTCGCGGGCGCGGAGCCGGGGCGGGACCGTGGTGGCGGCCCAGACGGGTCTTCCCGTCGGGAGCCGGCTCGTCCTCGTGCTGACGACCGCGAGCCTGTCGCGGCCGATCGAGGTTCAGGGCACGGTCACGGCCTGCCGGCCGAAGGGGGCCGTCGTCGAGATGGCGCTCCGTTACGACTTCGACCCCGAGCCGCACCGCCCGCACCTGCGCGAGGCGCTCGACGAGCTGCGCCGCATGACGCGCAAGCCGCGACGCGAGCTGCGCGTGCCTCTCGCCCTGGAGACCGAGGCCGGCGCGATCCTGCGGGGGCTGTCCGCGACCCTGAGCGACGCGAGCCGCGCGGGAGCCCGCATCGAGCTCTTCGGGGCGAGGCTGCCCGCGGTCGTGGCGGGGGACCGGGTGGTCCTGACGCTCGCGGGCTCGCGGCCCGGCACGAGACGCCCCGCCCGCCTGGTCCTCGAGGCGATGTGGATCGGGCCCGCGCGCGAGTCCGAGGGAGAGCGGCGCCAGGAGGTGGGCGGGCGGTTCGTCGCGCTGTCGCCCGCGATCCGGGCGCGCATCGGCGAGATCCTGTCCTTCGACGAGGCGCGGCCGGCGTTCCGCCTGGTGAGGATCGAGCGTCCGCGGCCGGCGAGGCCGAAGGCTCGTCCGCCCCGCGCGGGACGAAAGTCGCCGCGGGCGACTTAGCCGCCGATCGCGCCAAACCAGTCAAATGAACTATTGATCGGCGGTGGCCCGCGGGTCTACCTTTGCGCGACCGCCGGGGACGGATCCGTCCGCGCGCGGCCGTCACGTGACCGCACTTCTTCGACGAAGAGGCCGATGCTGACCAAACGCGCGCTCCCGCCGCTCCTCGCCCTCGCTCTTCTCCCGCTCCTTCTCGTCCCGGCCACGGGACGCGCCCAGTCGAACGAGGACTGCCTGGGGTGCCACGGGCAGAAGGACTTCACCACCGAGCGGAAGGGAAAGCCCGTCTCGCTCTACGTCAACGAGAAGGCCTTCGGCGCGTCGATCCACGCCGGCCTCGAGTGCGTCAACTGCCACGCCGACCTGCAGGGCAAGGAGCTGCCGCACGACGCGCCCCTCAAGAAGGTCGACTGCAGCGCCTGCCACGACTCGGAGGCGAAGCAGCACGCGGCGTCCCTGCACGGGAAGGCCATGAAGCGCGGCGACGCCCTCGCCCCGGGCTGCACCGCCTGCCACGGTATCCACGACATCCGCGCGGTGAAGGACGCGCTCTCGCCGGTGTCGCCGCTCCGGATCCCGTTCACGTGCGGCAAGTGCCACCAGGAGGGCGCGCCGGTCGCCCAGCAGCGGGCGATCCACCAGGACCACATCCTGGAGAACTACTCGGAGTCGATCCACGGCGAGGGCCTCCTGAAGAAGGGCCTGGTGGTCGCCGCGAACTGCGCCTCGTGCCACACCGCCCACAACATCCTGCCCCACACCGACCCCGCGTCGTCGATCGCCCGCGCGAACATCGCGAAGACCTGCACGAAGTGCCACGCGCAGATCGAGTCGGTGCACCGCAAGGTGATCAAGGGCGAGCTGTGGGAGAAGGAGGCGCACGTGCTGCCCGCGTGCGTCGACTGCCACCAGCCCCACAAGGTGCGGAAGGTCTTCTACACCCAGGGGATGGCGGACGCCGACTGCCTGAAGTGCCACGGCGAGAAGGGCGTGAAGGCGAAGGACGGCCGCTCCCTCTACGTGAACGCGGCCGAGGTGCAGGGCTCGCGCCACGCCAAGGTCGCCTGCTCGCAGTGCCACTCCGGGGTCAACGCGTCGCGGGCGCGGGCCTGCGAGACGATCACGCAGAAGGTGGACTGCGGCTCGTGCCACACCGAGCTCGCCCAGCAGTTCGCGCGCTCCCGCCACGGGAAGC
>JAXLRD010000027.1:0-98152 GCA_046331285.1 Vicinamibacteria bacterium | reverse complement strand
CGCGGGCTACCTGTGGAACGGCGACAGCGTGCTCGCGGGCGACGTCGTGAGCGGCAGGAAGGCGGACATGCCCGATCAGCTCACGTGGGCCGCCGGCGTCGACTGGGGCGTGACGAGCCGCGTCACGTTCGCCGTCGACGTGGTCGGCAACCACGTGACCTCGTCCCCCCGCCTCGTCACCCAGACCTTCACCGCCGCGAACGGGGCCACGTTCCCGCAGATCGACTTCGTGAGCGAGACCTACTCGATCATCAACGGCGCGGCCGGCGTGAAGGTCAACCTCGGCGGCCGGCTGCTCCTCGACGCCAACGTGCTCTTCAAGCTGAACGATGCGGGGCTGCGCGACAGGGTGACGCCGCTCGTCGGCATCGAGTACGCCTTCTAGCGATACGCGGTCCGGCGGGGGGGGCCGGGCGCCCTCCCGCCGGCTCCTCTCCGAGCGAGCGTCTCAGCCGCGCGGGAAGCGGCCCTCTTCGAGGAACCCGAGCACCAGCTCCGCGACCCGGGGGTGGTCCATGATCCACGCGTGGCTGGCCGCGACGCAGGCGAAGTCGGCCATCCCGTCGAGCCGCGTCTCCGCGACGGCGACCGTCCCGTCGCTCGGCTCGTCCGGCGGCAGCAGCCGCAGCGCCCGCGTGAGCCAGCCGGGCGGCGCCGCGGGCGAGAGGCTCGTCGTGCCGGCGATGACGCCGAACGGCGCCGGCGGAGCGGGCCATCCCTCCGGGCGTCCGACCTGCTGGCCGGCGGGGCCCAGATACCAGCGGAAGACCGGGTTGTCCCGCAGAGCGTCGGCCACCCGGCTGCCCTGATTCGGAGGGGCGAGCATCACCGCGCCGCGCCACGCCAGCCGGTCGGCCAGGTGGCGCACCACGATGCCGCCGAGCGAGTGGGTGACCGCGAACAGCGGCCGGTCGCCGAGGTCCTCGCGGATCCGTTCCGCCAGCCAGTCGGCGAGCCCCGCGATCTCGAGCCGCCGGGACGGGTAGCTGCGGGCCCAGGTGGGGTGGCCCGCCCGCTCGACCTTCCGCTGCAGCGCCGCGAGCGACCGGTGCGATCGGGCGAGCCCGTGGAGGAAGACGACGGTGGGCTTCACTCGGCGCCGGCGAGCGGAGTCGGCCGCGGGAAGAGCAGCTCGAGCCCCTCGGGCTTGAAGCGCTGGACCGTGGCCACCACGTCGTCGACGAGCGCGTCGCGCTCCCGCCGCAGCGCCTCGATCTCCTGCCGCAGGAAGAGGAGCCGCAACGCCGTCGTCGACAGGCGCCGCAGGGCGACGACGCGCTCGAGGACGCGCAGCGTGGCGTAGCCGGACAGCGGCAGGAGGACGAGGACCGCCGCCGCGGCGCGCCCGCCGAAGCGCAGGCCGACGAGAGCGGGCAGGCCCAGGTACGACAGGCCCAGCAGCAGGAAGCCGGCCACGAACTTCGTCGTGCCGATCACGTCCTTGCGCGGCGAGAGGCGCTCGCCGGTGATGCCGAGCAGCAGCCCGACCGGCAGGTGCACGGGCGCGCCGGCCAGGGCCGCCGGGAACCACACGAGCACGAGCACCAGGTGGCGCAGCAGCCGGAGCAGGCGCTCGCCCGGTCGCAGCTCTCGCGCGAGGTCGCGGTCGCTCAGGCCCAGGCTCGCCAGCCGGTCGAGATAGGCGGCGACGCGCCCGTAGAGCCGCCGGACCTCGGGCTCGTTTCGCAGGGTCGGGTAGTGCGTCGAGAAACGCCGCGCCAGCTCGACCCGCTCTTCGAAACGGATCCGCGGCGGCTGGTAGAGGCGGCGCACGCCGTCGAGCACCCGGAGCGTCTCCCAGTCCTCGGCGTTGACCGTGAGCGCGCGCAGGCTCGCTTCCATGCGCCCGGTGAGCTCCTGGGCCGCCGCGCGCGGGTCCGTCTGGAAGACCGCGTCGGCCGCCGCGTCGACCTCGAGCGGGGGGCCGAACTGGACGAGGACGCTGCTGCGGAAGCGCTGAGGCGTGATGTAGGTGAGGCCGCACGGCACGAGGCGCACCGGGAGGCCCCGGTGGCGCGCCCGCGCGCCGAGCGCGATCCGCGAGGCGCCCGTCTTGAACCGGGCGAGCTGGCTCGCGTCGTGGCTGAGCCCCTCGGGGAAGATGCCGATCGCCTCGCCCGCGCCGAGCGCGGCGAAGAGCCTCTCGAACGCCAGCTCGTTCGCGAGCGGGCCCTCGCCGTGGTCCGCGCGGCGCTGGACCGGCACCGCTCCCATCGCGCGCAGCACGGGCCGCAGCAGCGGGCTGCGGAAGAGCACGTCCTTCGCCACGAAGCGGACGACGCGCCGGCAGCAGCAGGAGATGAGCGCCGGGTCGAGGAGGGAGTTCGGGTGGTTGCCGAAGAAGACGACGGCGCCCGTCTCCGGCACGTGCTCGAGGCCGACCACCTCGATGCGGCGGAAGAACGCGCGCACCGACAGTCGGAGGAGACCGCGCAGCATGCGGTAGAGCACCATGGACTCTGGCCTCGATCGAGTGGCGGGAGACTACCCGACCCGCCGGGGCGATTCAAACGCCGGGGCTCAGTCGAGCAGGTCGAAGGTGTGGCTGTACTTGACCGTGAAGCTGCGGTCGCGGACGCCGAGGCCGAGGGGGTCGCGGGCGGTGTCGCGGTTCTCGTTGTAGACGACGAACAGGCCCGTGTTCGCCGCGTGCAGCCAGCCGAAGCGCAGGTTCGTCGACCAGTTGTCGATCACGTCGTTGTACTGGAGGAGGGCCTGGAGGTAGATGCGCGGCGTGAAGGAGTACGAGACCCGCATCCGCACCAGGTTCGTGACGAAGCGGCCCTGCGGCAGGCTCACGTCGTTGCGCGAGTAGTCGACGCTCGAGGCGAAGGCCTCGCCCATGCGGGCCCGCAGAGTCGTCACCGAGCTCGCCCGGCTGCCCCCGAAGAACCCGCCGAGCGTCACGCGGGCCTCGAAGCTCGCCTTCGCCCCCTGGTTCGTGATCAGGACGAGCATCGTCTCGGCGTGGTCGTACGTGCCGGGGGGCACCACGATCCCCGGGTAGATCTCGAACGGCGTGAGGACGCCCTCGCGCGTGAAGTCGACGCCGGTGTGGACCTCGTAGCCCGACTTCCACTCGAGGTGGTTGTCGACGTGGAGGAAGCCCGATTCCTGGAATCCGCCCGGCTTCCAGTAGCCGCGGTAGGAAACGTGAGGCCGCACCTCGAGGAGCCCGAGGAAGTTCTTGGGCCGGTGCCGGTAGAGCACGACGCCCTCGGGCTTCCTGAAGTCGGTGCGCGCGAGGAAGCCGACCTCGGGATTGAAGTTCCCCTGGACCTCGGTGTACTCGGCGTTCAGCTCCCAGGCCGGCGAGCTGAGGCTCGCGCCGAGGTTGTAGGCGAGGTCGCGGCCCTCGAGCCCCGGCGTGTCCGTCTTCGCCGCGTAGCCCTCGACGGCGCCGTAGCGGCCGACGCCCCACTTGCCGTCGACGCCGTACGTGCGGTTGTGGTCGCCGCCCGGCGAGAGGCCGCCCGTTCCCTCGCGGTTCACGAGGATCGCTCCCGCCCGCGAGCGGTTCGGCAGCTCCCGCGAGAGGCGCAGCACCGCGTAGTTGCTCGCCGCGACCCCCGTGTCTCCCGTCCGCGTCTGCATGTCGAGGAGGCCGACGTTGAAGCCGCCCATCTTCCCGGACAGCCGCGCGCCGCCGGCGATCGGAACCACCTGCCCGTCGGGGCCGATCCCGATGCGGCGCGAGAAGAAGAGGTCCACCTCGCCCGGCGAGCCCGCGGTGAAGAGGCCGGCGTTCTCGAGGAAGAACGGGCGCTTCTCCGGGTAGAAGAGGCTGAAGCGGTCGAGGTTCACCTGCTGCTCGTCCACCTCGACCTGGGCGAAGTCGGTGTTCACGGTCGCGTCGAGGGCGAGGCTCGGGGTGACGCTCCACTTGAGATCGCCGCCGGCGTCGGCGCTGGCGTCGCTCCCCGTGCCTGCCGCGGCGTCGTGCGTCGCCTCGCCGAGCGCGTAGGGCAGCAGCTTGAGGTTCCGCGGCGGCGGCGGCTTGAGCCCCTCGAGCGTCCCGGCCCGCGACACGCGGAAGAGATCGTACTGGCGGGGGAGCGGCGCCCAGTAGGCGCTCTCGTTCCGCCGCCGCACGTTCCGCTGCAGGTTGAGGCCCCAGCCTCCGTCGCCGGCGCGGTAGCGCAGCGTCCGGAAGGGGATCGCGAACTCCGCGCTCCAGCCGAAGTCGCCGGTGCGCGTCCTCACCGTCCACGCGCCGTCCCAGTTCTTGTTGAACCCGGTGAGCGAGCCGCCGGCCGCGCCCGGCCCGCCGCTCGAGCCGCCGCCCTGGCCCTCGTTCGTGAACTGGCCGTCGAACTCGAGCCCGGCCGGGTTCGTTCCGAAGACGAAGCCGTTCTGGCGGTCGCGGTACGTGTCGAGGGCGATCCGGAAGGCGTCGGTCTCGTCGAGCGGATCGTCGCGGCGGCTGCCGTTGACGACGATGCCGGACGGGTCGTCGTCGCGGCAGACGACGCCGAAGTAGAGCGTGTCCCGCGTGTAGAGGATCCGGACCTCGGTCTTCTCCGACGCCGGCGCGCCCTCGGCGGGGGCCGTCTGCCAGAAATCGACGAGGACCGGGGCCGCGGCCCACGCCGGGTCGCCGATCACGTCGCCGTCGACGGCCGGCGGCACCTCGGTCGGCACGGCCGTCGCGGTGGGCGGAACGGCCGGCGCGACCGGCGCGCCGGCGGACAGGCGCGACGGCTGGGCGAGGACGGCCGTCAGGATCGCGATGGCGTAGCTCGTGCGCACGAGCCGCAGATGCTATCAGCCGTGCGAGCCGCCGGCGAACGGCCCCTGCCGGCCGCGCTCCTCAGACGGCGGAGGGAACGACGTACGGCTTGCGGAACTCCCGGCTGAGCAGGGACAGAGCCGGCTCCGTCGCGCTCGGGCCGGTGAAGGTCTCCTTCGCGGGGTCGATCTCGAGGATCGAGCTCAGCTTGAAGTCGGACATCGCCGGGTCGAGGCCGTTGGCCTCCAGGTGGGCGCGGAAGCCGTCGAGCAGCTCGGTCCACGGCTTGAAGTCCCGGGCGATCTCCGCCGCGCGGCCCCGCTCGAACGACCCGCCGAGGCGGTAGGCGATGTTGGCGA
Source organism: Vicinamibacteria bacterium (assembly GCA_046331285.1). Taxonomy (GTDB): domain Bacteria; phylum Acidobacteriota; class Vicinamibacteria; order Fen-336; family Fen-336; genus DATBSL01. The sequence continues at coordinate 93,064 of JAXLRD010000027.1, read as the reverse complement.
GATGGCACCACGAGCTCGAGTAGTGCGTCTGCTCGACCGGGGCGTTGAGCATCTTCGCATCGCGCTTGCGCAGGGCGTCGACGAAGTTCTTCGCGTGCGCCTCGCCGCCGTCCCCGTCGAACTGCTCGAGCCGCTTCCCTTCCGGGGTGTAGGTCCAGCCGCCGCCGCGTCCGCCGGCGTAGTACCCGTTCTCGAACTGGATGACGAAGCCGCTGCGGATGCCCCGGAAGTGGGGCTCGGCCTTGACCCCCGTCTTCGACGGGAGGTTCGACAGCGCGAAGACCACCGGGACGATGCCGGTGTCGTAGTAGACGAAGTGCACGTTCGGCGTCTCGCCCGCGTCGTTCCAGGCGACGCGCGCGCCGCCGGCGAGCACGCGCTTCGGCAGCGTGCACTCGTCGAAGAGCATGTTGCGGATGTCGTCGAGGACGTGGACGCCCCAGTTGCCGAGCTCGCCGGCGCCGGTGTTCCAGACCCAGTGCCAGTCGTAGTGGAACTTCGGGCGGTGCATCGGCAGGTCCTGGGCCGGCCCGAGCCAGAGGTCGTAGTCCACCGACGCGGGCGGCTTCAGCGGCTCCGCCTGCTTGCCGATGCTCTCGCGCAGGCCGTAGCGGTTCCCGCGGATCCACAGCATCTTCCCGAGCTTCCCGGACCGGACGAGCTCCCGGAGCCTCGGCTGAACGGGGTCGGAGCGCTGCTGGGTCCCGCCCTGGACGATGCGGCCGTACTTGCGAGCGGCCTCCACGATCTTGCGTCCCTCCCATACGGTCTGGGACACGGGCTTCTCGACGTAGACGTCCTTGCCGGCCTGGCAGGCCCAGATCGCCGCCAGCGCGTGCCAGTGGTTGCAGGTCGAGATCACCACCGCGTCGATCGCCTTGTCCTCGATCACCTTCCGGAGGTCGCGGACCGCCCGGGCCTGGGGGAACTGCGCCTGGCAGGCGGCCATGCGCTGCTCGTCGGCGTCACAGACGGCGGCCACCCGCACGCCGGGGATCCCGCTGAACCACTTGGCGGAGAACGCGCCGCGGTCGCCGACGCCGATGAACCCCAGGTTGATCGTGTCGTTGGCACCCAGGACCCGCCGCACGGGAAGGGCCAGCGCGGAGGTCCCGGCGGCGGCGGTGAGGAGGAACTTGCGGCGCGACGTCTTCATCATGACCGCTCCCTGAAGCTCGGAGCCTTCGTGTCGGCTCCTCGAAAAGGGAATGGTAGGCGAAGAATCCGTCTCCCGTCCGCACGCCGGAGTTACCATCCGGCGCCGACCGCCCTCGCCCGCGGCCGGAGGAGGCGCCGATGCACCGACACGCAGTCGCCCTGATGCTCGTCTCCACCGTGCTCGCCGGCCGCGCCCCCGCGGCCGAGCCCTCCCGCGTCGCCGAGGTCGAGCGCCGCCTGATGGCGGAGGCGAAGCAGGGCGCGGAGCGGCACCGCAAGGGCGACGCGACGATCGTCTTCGCGCGGAGCGACGGCCGGCCCGTCGTCGGGGCGTCGGTGTCCGTCCGGCAGGAGAGCCACGAGTTCCTCATCGGCGCTCTTCTCTTCGGCCTGGTGGGCCACGGCGGCGAGGAGGCGTACCGGGCCGACGCGTTCCGGAGCCGCTTCCGGAGCGTCTTCAACCTCGGCCTGCTGCCGTTCTACTGGAGCGGCTACGAGCCCGTTCCCGGGCGGCCGCAGTGGCCGCGGATGTCGGAAACGATCGAGTGGGCGCGGGCGAACGGGATCACCCTGAAGGGGCACCCGCTCGCGTGGACGCACACCGCGGGCACGCCGGCCTGGCTGCGCGGCCTCCCGGTCGAGACGACGCAGACGCTCCTGCAGGCGCGCGTCACCTCCACGGTGAAGGGGCTCGCCGGGTCGATCGACCTGTGGGACGTGGTGAACGAGCCGGTGAACACCGTCACCTGGCGCATGGCCCACGCGGTTCAGGACCAGGGCGACGACTCGCGCTACCGCTTCGTGCCGATCCCGGAGGCGGCCGACTGGATCGAGCCGCTCTACCGCGCGGCCCGCGCGGCGAACCCACGGGCGACGCTCGTCCTCAACGACTTCTACCAGGTGATGAAGCCCGAGGTGCGGCAGCGCTTCCTCGAGCTGGTGAAGACGCTCCAGGAGCGCCACGCGCCGGTCGACGCGCTCGGCCTCCAGGTCCACGAGCCCCTCGACGCGTGGTTCCCGCCCGAGGAGATCCGGAGGACCCTCGACCTCTACGCGCCTCTCGGCCTTCCGCTCCACCTGACCGAGTTCATCCCGCAGTCGTCCGGCAAGCCGATGAAGGGCGGCTGGCGCGAGGGGACGTGGACCGAGGAGGCGCAGGCCGACTACGCCGAGCAGGTCTACCGCATCGCGTTCGGCCACCCCGCGGTCGAGCTCGTCAACTGGTGGGGCTTCTCCGACCGGGACTCGTGGATCCCCGGCGGCGGCCTCGTCGACGCGGAGTACGAGCCGAAGCCGGTCTTCCGCCGGCTGGAGAAGCTCGTGAACGAGGAGTGGCGCACCACGCTCGAGGCGAAGACGGACGACTCCGGCCGGATCGCGTTCCGCGGCTACTACGGGCGCTACGCCGTGACGTTGCGCGAGGCCGACGGCGCGGTGCGCGCCTTCACCGTCACGCTCTCGAAGAAGACGGGCCAGGACAACCGCTTCCGCCTGACCGTCGGGCCGTAGGGGCTCGGCGGCCGGTGCGCCGCTCGCTCAGCGCGGGCCGCCCGCCGCGATCGTCCGCTTCATCTCCTCGGTCCAGTTCAGCACGACGCGCAGCGTGCCGGCGTGGCCGCTGTGCCGCAGCATCAGGAAGCGGCCGTCGGCGGTGACGTCGTAGTTCGGGATCGAGAGCCCCTGGCCGAAGTCGTAGACGTCCTCGAAGAGCGGGACCGGTCGGCCGAGGCGCGGCTCGGCGCCGGTGCCGTCGAAGGCGACGGAGTAGAAGCTCCCGCCTCCGCGGTAGTAGATCTCGGTGCCCTTCGCGCTCCAGCGGCACTGCACGCCGCCTCCTCGGAGACGGGCCACGCCCGGTCGAGCTCCGGGTAGCGCCGGACGTGGATCTCCGGCTGGCCCGAGGCGTTCGACTGGTAGACGAGCCAGCGACGGTCCGGCGAGAGCTGGGGCCGCCCTCGTACGCGGGCGTCGCGACGAGCGGCTTCGGCGGGAAAGCGCCGTCGACCGACATCAGGTAGAGGTCGCCGCCCGTCTCCGGCGTCTGGCGGATCGCGAGGAACGAGCCGGGGTCGGGGCCGGGCGCCGCGGGCGACGTGTTCGTGTCCCCGTACGGCACCATGCCGGTGCGGCCGCTGCCGTCGGCCGCCGCCCAGAAGGGCACGGTGAAGCGCCGGACGACGAGGCGAGACCCGTCGCTCGTCCACACCGGGAACACCGTGCCGACCGCCGCCGGCACCGCGACCGCGGTCGTGCCCCGCGCCAGGTCGACGGACTCGACGACGGTGCCGTCGCGGACGACGGCCACGGTGCGGCCGTCCGGCGAGATGCGGGGCGTCCCGTAGCCGGCGGTCGCGAGCCGCAGCGGCCGCTCGGCGCCGGCGCGGTCCACGGAGACGAAGCGCTGGCTGTCGAACTCCGCGGGGATGAAGGCGAGCGTGCCGTTCGCCGCGAGCTGGAAGCCGAGGCTCCCGGTGCGCACGTTGCCGACCACCCCGCGCGCGATGACGGGCACCGCCGCGCCCACGACGGCCGCCTTGTCCGGATCGAACGGCACCGACCACACGGCGCCCGCGCGCGCGAAGAGGAGGTGGCCGCTCGTCGACCAGACCGGCGTCGTCGCCCCCTCGAGCACCACGGTGCGGCGGCCGCCGCCGACGGGCACCGCCTCGATGCGCTCGCTGCCCGGTGAGGTGGTCAGGCGGGAGAAGAGGAGGGTCTTCCCTCCGGGAAGGACGAGCGGGTCGGCGTGCAACATCTCGCCCGCCGAAGTATCGAGCGTCGTCAGCGCGCGCGCCTCGCCGCCGTCCACCGGCACCGCCCACAGCGCCCCTGCTTCGTGAAGAAGATGTCGCCCGCGCCCCAGGCGAGGCTCACGCCGCTCACGAAGTCGCCGCCCGTCGCGAGCCGGGTCATCTGGCCGTCGGCGAGCGAGAGCCGCGACAGGCGGTCGTGGCCGTGACGAACGCCACGCTCCTCCATCGGTGAGAACGTCGCGCCTCCCGAGGTCGCGCCCACGTCGCTCGCGTCGGCCGCGTCGAGCCGCCGCACGAAGAGCCGCCGCTGGCTCTGGCGGAAGCCGACCATCGCGACGGCGGAGCCGTCCGGCGCGAGCGCGATCCCGCCCTGCCGGCCGGCGACGGGCTCGACGTCGGCGGGGAAGGCGAGGTCGAGGTGGACGACCTCCCGCGCGGGTGCGCTCCCGCGACCGGCCCGCGGGCCGACGTCCAGGCGGCGACGGCGAGCGCCAGCGCGACGGCGAGCACCGCCACCGTCCAGGGAAGCAGCGGCCGCGCGCCGGGGCCGTCCGTGCGTCGGCCGGCGCCGCCTCCGGCTCCTCCGGGCGGGCGTCCGAGAGGGCGATCCGCGCCTCGCCGATGTCGCGCAGGCGCATCTTCGCGTCGCGCTCGAGGCAGCGGCGCAGCAGCGTGCGCACGCCCGACGGCGTCGACCGCGGGAGCGCCTTCCAGTCGGGCTCGGTCCGGAGCACCGACGCGAGCACGTCGCTCACCGTCTCGCCCTCGAAGAGCCGCGCGCCCGTCAGCATCTCGTAGAGCACCGCGCCGAAGGCCCAGACGTCGGTGCGCTTGTCGACCGCGCGCCCGCGCGCCTGCTCGGGCGACATGTAGGACGCGGTGCCGAGGAGGATGCCGTCCGCGGTGCCGCTCATCGCGAGCGTCGGCGACTGGGAGAAGTCGGCGCTCGAGCCGATGCCGGACGAGTCGGGCGACCAGGCCTTCGCGAGGCCGAAGTCGAGCACCTTCACCTCACCGTCGGGCGAGAGCTTGACGTTCGCCGGCTTGAGGTCGCGGTGGACGATGCCCTTCTCGTGGGCCGCCTCGAGCGCCTCGGCGATCCGCCGCGCGATCGCGATCGCCTCGTCCACCGGCAGCCGGCCGCGCCGCAGCCGCTCGGCGAGGTCCTCCCCGTCGACGAGCTCCATCGCGATGAGGTGCACGGTCGAGCCGTCCGGACGGACCGCCGTCTCGCACTCGTAGAGGTGGGCGATGCTCGAGTGGCTGAGCTGGGCCAGCAGCTTCGCCTCGCGGTCGAAACGGGCGAGGCGGGTCGCGTCCGCGGCGAAGGCGGGCGGGAGGAGCTTCAGGGCCACCTCGCGGCCGAGCCGCAGGTCCGTCGCGCGGAAGACCTCGCCCATGCCGCCGCGGCCGATCGCGGCGGTGATGCGGTAGTGCGACAGCGTCTCGCCGATCAGGTCGGTCTCCCTTCGCGTGACCGGTGCGATGCGTCGGCCCGTTCTGGATCTGGAGTGGCTGCGACGCGCGGATTGTAGCCGCGCGATCGGTGCTACGCTACGCACCGCTCCAGCCAACTCACTGCGGGACCCGGTCGCGCGCCGACGGGCGTGCGCCCCGAGGCCTCGGCGCCGGGAATCGAAGGGGGAACGATGTCGAACGACAACGCCGGGCTCATCCGCTCGCTGTACGAGGCCTTCGGCCGGGGCGACGTTCCGACCGTGCTCGGGGCCATGGACGCCGGGATCGTGTGGAACGAGGCCGAGAACTTCCCGCTCGCCGACCGCAACCCGTACGTCGGGCCGGACGCGGTCCTGCAGGGCGTCTTCATGCGTCTCGCGACCGAGTGGGACGGCTTCGCGGTGAACCTCGAGGAGGTGCACGGCGCCGGCGACGTCGTCCTGGCGACGGGCCGCTACACCGGGTCGTTCAAGGCGACCGGGAAGGGCATCCGCCTGCAGTTCGCCCACGTGTGGAAGCTGCGCGGCGGGAAGGTCGTCTCCTTCCAGCAGTACACCGACACGCTGCAGGCGGCCCGGGCCACCGGCGCGGCGTAGCCCTCGTCCCGGCTACTCCTTCACGAGCTCGACCCGCCGGTTCTTCGCCCGCCCCTCGTCGGTGTCGTTCGACGCGACCGGCGCGAGCGGGCCGACGCCGTACCCCTTGAGCCGCGTCGCGGCGACGGCGTACTGGCCGACGAGGGCCTGCACGACGGCTTCGGCGCGCGCCTGGGACAGCGTCATGTTCGCCTCGAGCGCGCCGACCATGTCGGTGTGGCCGACGACCTTCAGCTTCAGCGCCGGGTCCTGCTTCAGCAGCTTCGCGATCTCGTCGAGCGCGGGCTTCGAGTCCGGCCTCACCACCGCCTTGTTGGTGTCGAAGTTGATGCCGTAGACGGCGACGTGGCCCGTCGAGCGGATGTCGCTGCCGAGCGCCTGGGCGTCGGCGACGACGTACTGCTGCATCGCCTTGACCTCGACCACGTGGATCCAGATCTTGCCGTTGCCCTTCTGCGCCTCGGCCCACGCCTCCTGGCCGCCCTTCGTCACCTTCGCGTTGACCCACCACGTCGCGTTCGGGTCGGTGGTGAGCTCCGTCGCGCCGATCTTCTGCAGCGCGGCCTCGTAGTTGCGGACGACGGCGAGCGCCGAGGCCTGCGGGCCGCCGACGGGCATCGTGTAGGTCAGGAACGTGTGCCGGCCCTCGACGCGGCGCTTCGGCGGCTTGCGCGTGAAGAACTCGTAGAAGCCGAACTCCTCGACCTTGCAGTCGGCGATCGTGTAGCCCGGCATCCGGGTGGGGAAGAGCGGGTGGTCGGTGCAGCCGGCCTTGTCGGTCTGGGCGAGGGCGGGGGCGGCGAGGAGAAGAGCGGAGAGGGCGGCGAGGCGCTTCATGGGGTCCTCCTTCGATGCAGGCCGGGCCGATGCTACACCCGCGCCGCCGCGGCGAGGCGCCGCGATACGATCGGCCTCGAGGAGGCCGCGCATGAGGGTCGAGACGGCGGGTCGCACTCCGATCAAGCTCTGGACGACGTCTCCGCAGGGCGACGTGCCGGTCGAGGAGAAGGCTCTCGCGCAGCTGCGCAACATCGCGAGCCTGCCGTTCGTGTTCCATCACGTCGCGGCGATGCCCGACGTGCACCTCGGCATGGGGGCGACCGTCGGGTCCGTCGTCGCGACGCGGGGGGCGATCGTGCCGGCCGCCGTCGGCGTCGACATCGGCTGCGGCATGGAAGCGGTCCGGACCGGGCTGCGCGCGCCGGACCTGCCGGACTCGCTCGGCGCCGTCCGCGCGGCGGTCGAGGCGGCCGTTCCCCACGGGCGCACGAACCACGGGGGACCGGGCGATCGCGGCGCCTGGGGCGAGCCGCCGGCCGTCGTCGTGGAGGCCTGGAGCCGGCTGGGGCGGGACCGGCGTTACCAGGAGCTCGTGGAGCGCCATCCCAAGGTCGACCGCAACGCGAACCCGGTGCAGCACCTCGGCACGCTCGGGACCGGCAACCACTTCATCGAGCTCTGCCTCGACGAGGAGGACCGGGTCTGGGTGATGCTGCACAGCGGGAGCCGCGGCATCGGCAACCGGATCGGCAGCTACTTCATCGAGCGGGCGAAGGCCGAGATGGAGCGGTGGTTCGTCGCGCTGCCGGACGCGGACCTCGCGTACCTGCCGGAGTCGTCGGAGCTCTTCCACGACTACGTGTCGGCGGTCGGCTGGGCGCAGGACTACGCGTCGGCGAACCGGCGGGCCCTGCTCGGGGCGACGACCGGCGCGATCGAGCGGGCCCTCGGCCGGCCGCTCGGGCTGACCGAGGAGGCGATCTCCTGCCACCACAACTACGTCGCCCGCGAGCACCACTTCGGCGCGAACGTGCTCGTGACGCGCAAGGGCGCGGTGAACGCGAGCGAGGGGCGCCTCGGCATCATCCCGGGGTCGATGGGGAAGCGCTCCTACATCGTCAGGGGCAAGGGCGACCGCGAGAGCTTCACGTCGTGCTCCCACGGGGCGGGCCGCGCGATGTCGCGCGGCGAGGCGGTGCGGCGCTTCACGCTCGAGGACCTCGCGAAGCAGACCGAGGGCGTCGAGTGCCGGAAGGACGCCGGGGTCCTCGACGAGATCCCGGGCGCCTACAAGGACCTCGACCTCGTCATGGCCGCGCAGCGGGACCTCGTCGACGTCGTCCACACGCTGCGGGCCGTGATGACGGTCAAGGGCTGACGGCCGGCCGTCAGGCGGCGGCGCTCGCGCTGCTGACGGGGTACGCGACGGCCTCGCTCGTCGAGTGCCCGGGCAGCGGCTCGCGGGTCGTCCAGAAGCGCGCGAGGAGCGAGACCGCGAGGCCGGCGTTCGGCCGCACGGCGACGCTCGCCCGGATGCGGCCGCCGTCCACCATCTCCTTCCCGTAGCCGGCGACCGCGCCCACGCCGAAGATCATCGCCTTCGCGAACATGCGCGCGTGGTCGGCGTTGGCGGCGGCCGCGCCGCCCTTCGACGCGCCGACCGCGAGGTCGTCGCTGTGGCCCGCGATCGCGTGGATCTCCTCGCGCCGCGTGCGGAAGACGCTGTACCAGCTGTTGAAGGCGAGGATCCCGAACGACTCCGTCCACTCTCCGGCCTCGGTGGTGTGGAGCGAGACGTCGCTCCTCAGGGTCGCGCGCAGCCCGGCCAGCCGCTCGCGGGCGGCGGAGGCGCGCGTCGGGCCCGTGACGAGCAGGACCCCGCCGCCCGGCGGCACGGCGGCCGAGAGCTGGCGTCCCTGGATCCGGCCGATCTCCTCCTGGGGCTGGCTGATCGCGCCGATCGGCAGCCCCTCGCCCCAGTTCGCGAGGTACGGCTCGAACATCTCGTCCCACGCGTTCAGCAGCACGACGCCCGTCCGGCCCTGCAGGTTCTTGAGGACGAGCCCGGCCGTCGCGAGGCTCGCCGGCTCGGCGACCACGGCGTCGACGGGCGAAGCGGCGAGGCGCCGCCGCACGGCGCCGTACTGGTCGAAGCTCGTGGCCCAGGTCACCTCGACGTCGACGCCCGCGGTCCGGCCTTCCTGCGCGGCGTGCCGGCCCTGGGCCTCCTGGTACAGGTCGACCGGCCTCCCGTCCGCGTCGCCGATGAGAACGACCAGAACCTTCTTCGGCATGGCTTCCTCCCCGTGGGCTCGGTGAGGAGATGATATAGCAAGTGTATATAAACTGTATCCGCCATCACTTGACGGCTCCGAGCGGCGCGTCGATGCTCGCGGCGTGGCCAACGTGATGCCGACGCAGCAGGGCTCGATCCGGCTCTTCCGTCTCGCCGGGATCGACGTGTTCCTCCACTGGTCGTGGTTCCTCGTGGCGCTCTACGAGATCGAGTCCCGCCGCGGGGAGTACGGCTCCGTCGCCTGGAACGCGGCCGAGTACCTCGCGCTCTTCGGCATCGTGACGATGCACGAGTTCGGCCACTCGCTGGCGTGCCGGTCGGTGGGCGGCCGCGCCGAGCGCATCGTGCTCTGGCCGCTCGGAGGCGTCGCGTACGTCGACCCGCCGCAGCGGCCGGGGGCCACGCTGTGGAGCATCGTCGCCGGCCCGCTCGTGAACGTCGCGCTCCTGCCCGTGCTGATCGGCCTCGTCTACTTCGGCCGCTCGGCCGGGTGGGCCGAGAGCGCCCCCGACCTGCTGAAGCTCGTGCGGGCCGTCGCGGTGACGAACGCCGTCGTGCTCGTCTTCAACGTGCTGCCCGTCTACCCGCTGGACGGCGGCCAGATCCTGAGATCGCTTCTGTGGTTCGTCCTCGGCAAGGCCCGCAGCCTCACCGCGGCGACGGTCGTCGGCCTCGGCGGCGTGGCCGCCCTCGGCGTCTGGGCCCTGTTGCCGCCGCCGTCGGTGTGGCTCGGCCTGATGGTGGCCTTCCTCGGCGTGAGCTGCTGGAAGGGCTTCCAGCACGCTCGGGCCCTCTCGGCCGTGGCGAAGCTGCCGCGGCGCGCGGGGTTCGCCTGCCCGTCGTGCCGGACCGCGCCGCCCATCGGCGCCTACTGGGGCTGCGGCGCGTGCGGCGCGACGTTCGACACCTTCGAGACGCACGCGACCTGCCCCGGCTGCGGGGCGCGGTACGCGACCACGCGGTGCGCCGACTGCCTGCGCCAGTCGCCGATCGACGAGTGGGCGCGGCCGGAGGCCGTCGCGCCGCGATAGCGGCCGGCCCGGGCGTCCTGGCGTACGATCCCGCCGGAGGTCGACGCCATGGGACTCGGGCACCGGCGGTGGATCGGGACTCTGGCCGCGGCGGGGGCCGCCGCGGTCATGCTTCTCGCCCTCGCGGAGCGGGGGCCCGCGCAGGACGCGCGCGCGCTCGAGCTCGCGGTCGAGCCGGACGAGACGTGGTGGGCGGGCGTCGTCAGCGAGGCCCACCGCCTGCCGCTCGGCCGCCCGAGCCCGCCGTTCGAGATCGACCTCCGCGGCAACACGGCCGGCAACCAGGCCCAGCCGCTGCTCGTCTCGTCGAAGGGACGGTGGATCTGGTCGGAGGAGCCGTTCCGGCTGTCCTTCCGCGACGGGACGATCCGGCTCGCGTCCGACCGCGGCGAGCTGCTGAGCGGCCGGCAGGGCACGAGCCTCCGCGAGGCCGCGCTCCACGCGGCGAGCCGCTTCTTCCCGCCCTCGGGGAAGACGCCCGACCCGCTCCTCTTCACGCAGCCGCAGTTCAACACGTGGATCGAGCTGACGTACGACCAGAACCAGAAGGACGTGCTCGCCTACGCGCGGGCGATCGTCGCGAACGGCTTCCCCCCCGCGGTGCTGATGATCGACGAGGGGTGGTTCGAGGCCTACGGCGTGTGGGACTTCCACCGCGGCCGCTTCCCCGACCCGAAGGCGATGATCGAGGAGCTGCACGCGATGGGCTTCCGCCTCATGCTCTGGGTCTGCCCGTACATCCGGCCCGACGGGAAGGAGTTCACCGAGCTGCTGCACGACCGCAGCCGCACGGTCTGGCTGCGCAGCGCGAAGAACCCCGAGGAGCCCGCGCTCATGCGCTGGTGGGACGGCTACAGCGCGGTCGCCGACCTCACGAGCCCCCAGGGCCGCGCGTGGTTCGAGGGCCAGCTGCAGGCGCTCGTCGCGAAGTACGGCGTCGACGGCTTCAAGCTCGACGGGGGAGACGCCGAGCACTACGCCGAGGGCGCGCTCCTGACCGGCGCGGTCGCCCACGACGCGTCCGCCTCGCCGAACGCGCACTCCGAGGCGTACGCGCGCGTCGGCCTGTCGTTCCCGCTCAACGAGTACCGGGCCTGCTGGAAGATGGGCGGACAGCCGCTCGTGCAGCGGCTGCGCGACAAGGAGCACACCTGGGAGGACCTGCGGAAGCTCGTGCCCGGGATGGTGGACCTCGGGCTGATGGGCTATCCGTTCGCGTGCCCCGACCTCATCGGCGGAGGCGAGTACATGTCGTTCCGGAGCGCGGCGACGATCGACCAGGAGCTGATCGTGCGGGCGGCGCAGGTTCACGCGCTCATGCCCATGATGCAGTTCTCGGTGGCGCCGTGGCGCGTGCTGAGCGCGGACAACCTCGCGATCTGCCGCCGGATGGCGGCGCTGCACGCGGAGCGCGGCCCCGAGATCCTGGCCCTCGCTCGGGAGGCGGCGCGTTCCGGCGAGCCGATCGTCCGCCCGCTCGAGTACGCGTGGCCGGGACGGGGCTACGCCGCGGTCACCGACCAGTTCCTGCTCGGTCCGGACATCCTCGTCGCCCCGTCCTGGAGAAGGGCGCGCGAAAGCGGACGGTCGTCGTCCCGCCCGGGCGATGGCGGGCCGACGACGGCGCGGTCCTCGCCGGGCCGGCCACGGTCGAGGTCGCCGCCCCGCTCGAGCGGCTGCCCTGGTTCCGGCGGATCGGCGGCTGAGTCATCTGCCCGGGTTGCCGGGAAGAGCCGCCTTCCGGCAAGATGCCCGCTCGCCGGCGCACGCCCGCGCCCGGCCCAACGAGGTCCTCATGCGCTTCGGCCACTTCGACGACGCCGCCCGCGAGTACGTCATCGAGACGCCCCGCACACCGTACCCGTGGATCAACTACCTCGGCACCGAGGAGTTCTTCGGCCTCGTCTCCCACACCGGCGGCGGGTACTGCTTCTACCGCGACGCGCGGCTGCGCCGGCTCACGCGCTACCGCTACAACAACGTCCCGACGGACGTGGGGGGCCGGTACTACTACCTGAACGACGGCGGCGACTACTGGACCCCGGGCTGGGCGCCCGTCAAGCGCGAGCTCGACCGGTACGAGTGCCGCGTGGGCCTCTCGTACACGAAGATCACCGGCGAGCGGAAGGGGCTGCGGGCCGAGGTCCTCTACTTCGTCCCCCTCGGGACGACGGCCGAGGTTCACCGGGTCACGCTCACGAACCTCTCGCCGGCGAAGAAGATCGTGAAGCTCTTCTCGTTCGTCGAGTTCTGCCTGTGGGACGCCTCCGACGACCAGACGAACTACCAGCGGAACCTCTCGATCGGCGAGGTCGAGGTCGACGGTTCGACGATCTACCACAAGACCGAGTACCGCGAGCGGCGCGACCACTACGCGGTCTTCTCGGTGAACGCGCCGGTCGACGGGTTCGACACCGACCGCGAGAGCTTCGTGGGCCTGTGGAACGGGTTCGGCGAGCCGCAGGCCGTCGTCGAGGGCCGCTCGCGCAACTCGGTGGCGAGCGGCTGGTCGCCGATCGGCTCGCACCAGATCGTGGCCGAGCTCGCTCCCGGCGAGGCGCGGACGCTCGTGTTCGTCCTCGGGTACGTCGAGAACCCGAAGGACGCCAAGTGGGAGAAGCCGGGCGTCGTGAACAAGGCGCCGGCGCGGCGGCTGCTCGAGCGCTTCCGGACGAGCGAGCAGGTCGACGACGCGCTCGCCGCCCTGCGCGACTACTGGACCGGCATGCTCTCGACGTACACCGTGAGGTCGGGCGACGAGCGGCTCGACCGCATGGTCAACGTCTGGAACCCGTACCAGTGCATGGTCACGTTCAACATGTCGCGCTCGGCCTCGTACTTCGAGACCGGCATCGGCCGCGGCATGGGCTTCCGCGACTCGAACCAGGACCTGCTCGGGTTCGTCCACCTCGTCCCGTCGCGGGCGAAGGAGCGCCTCCTCGACATCGCGGCCACCCAGAAGCCGGACGGCAGCGCCTACCACCAGTACCAGCCGCTCACGAAGCGCGGGAACAACGACGTCGGCTCGGGCTTCAACGACGACCCGCTCTGGCTCATCTCCGGGACCGCGGCGTACGTGAAGGAGACGGGGGACTTCGGGATCCTGAAGGAGGCGGTGCCCTTCGACAACGACCCGAAGAGCGCCGCGCCCCTCTTCGAGCACCTCAGGCGCTCGTTCCACCACGTGCTCGCGAACCTCGGCCCGCACGGGCTGCCGCTCATCGGCCGCGCCGACTGGAACGACTGCCTGAACCTCAACTGCTTCTCCGACACGCCCGGCGAGTCCTTCCAGACGACCGGCAACCGCACCGGCCGCACCGCCGAGTCGGTCTTCATCGCCGGCCTCTTCGTCCACGTCGCCCCCGACTACGCGGCGCTCGCCGAGGCGGCCGGCTTCCCGGAGGAGGCGAAGGCCGCCCGGGAGCACGCGAAGCGGATGGAGGCGACCGTCCTCGAGCACGGCTGGGACGGGGAGTGGTTCCTGCGGGCCTACGACTTCTTCGGGAAGAAGGTCGGGTCTTCGGAGTGCGAGGACGGCCAGATCCTCATCGAGCCGCAGGGCTACTGCGTGATGGCCGGGATCGGCGTCGCGAGCGGCCACGCGAAGAAGGCGCTCGACTCGGTGCGCGAGCGGCTGGAGACCGACCACGGGATCGTCCTCAACCAGCCGGCGTACAAGGAGTACCACCTCGAGCTCGGCGAGATCAGCTCGTACCCGCCCGGCTACAAGGAGAACGCCGGGATCTTCTGCCACAACAACCCGTGGGTGATGATCGCGGAGACCGTGATCGGCCGCGGCGACCGCGCCTTCGCGCTGTGGAAGAAGATCGCCCCCGCCTACCGCGAGGACATCTCCGACCTCCACCGGCTCGAGCCGTACGTCTACGCGCAGATGATCGCCGGGCGCGACGCGGTGCGGCACGGCGAGGCGAAGAACTCGTGGCTCACCGGGACCGCGGCCTGGAACTTCGTCGCGATCTCGCAGCACATCCTCGGCGTGAAGCCCGAGCTCGACGGCCTGCGGGTGAGCCCCTGCATCGGCCGCGAGGTGGCGTCGTTCACCCTCGTGCGGCGGTGCCGGGGAGCCGAGTACCGGATCTCCGTCCGGAACGCGGGGGCGGGCTCGAAGCCCGTGCGCCTGACGGTCGACGGCCGGCCGATCGAGGGCACCCTCGTGCCGTACGCGCCGGCGGGAGCGACCGTCTCCGTCACGTGCGAGGCCTAGCCGCCGCGGACGGCAACTTGACGGCTCCCTGACCGCCCCGGGCGGGCCGGGGCCGGGTTACCTCCCGCCTTCACCGGTAGGCCCGCGGAAGAGGAGCGTCATGACGACGACACCCGACCCGGCGAGTCCTGTCCAGGTCGCCGAACGTCTCGAGGAGCTGCGCCAGGTCGCGAAGGAGAAGCGGGGAGAGGAGCGCCGCGAGACGGACCGCCTGATGCGGGTCGTCTTCACGCCGTCCTCCTCATCGCCTGGATGATGTGGAAGGTCGTCCAGCCCTTCGCCCTGGAGATCGGCTGGGCCGTCGTCCTCGCGATCTGCCTCGACCCGATCCGCAACCGGCTCACCCCGCGGCTCGGCGCGACGAAGGCCTCCATCGTCATCACCCTGGGCGTGCTCTTCCTCGTCATCCTGCCGACCGTGTTCGTCGTGCACACGCTCTACACCGAGGGCGCCACGAGCGTCGACTACGTCCAGCACAAGCTCGACGACCAGGGGCCGGCCGCCCTTCTTCCACCGGGTGTGGGACTGGGCCCGGCTGAAGGTGCCGGTGCTGCCCGAGGAGCAGGTCGTCCTCGCGAACGTCTCGGCGAGCGTCGGCCGGATCCTCGAGTTCGTCGCCAACCGGGCGGGCTCGATCATCGCCGGGGTCGTCGGCTTCGTCTTCTCGCTCGCCATCATGCTGTCGATCCTCTTCTTCCTCCTGCGCGACGCGCCGTCGTTCGCGCGGGCGCTGCGGCGCGTCATGCCGTTCGAGCCGGAGCCAACGAGCGGTTCATGACCCTCACCTCCGACCTCGTCTCCGCGAGCGTCACCTCGACCCTCGTCATCGCCGCCCTGCAGGCGATCCTCACGGGGCGGCCCTTCTCGCGATGGGGGTCCCGGGAGCGGTGCTCTGGGCGCTCATGACGTTCTTCCTCGCGTTCCTGCCGCTCCTCGGGGCCGCTTCATCTGGGCCCCCGTGTCGATCTGGCCTTCGCGATCAGCGGGCACCTCGTGAAGGGCGTCGTGCTCGCCCTCATCGGCCTTCTCGTCCTCGGCAACGTCGACAACGTGGTGCGGCCGCTCCTGCTCTCGGCAAGTCGAAGATCAACACGCTCGTCCTGATCATCAGCCTCATGGGAGGGGTGAGCGCCTTCGGCTTCATCGGCATCGTGCTCGGCCCGCTGACCGCGGTCCTGCTGACGGCGATCATCGAGAGCTACGCGTCGCCTCGGACGACGATCTCCCGCCGGCCGCGGCGATGGCCCAGGTGGCCGCGGCGACGGAGGAGGTGCCCGTGGCGCCGGCCGGGAGCGCAGTGCCGGGCGCGGCGGAGTAGGACTCTTTCGGGGCGGCCGGCCGCCCCTCAGACGAGACGGAGCTGGCCGCGCGGGGCCTTCGACGCGACGCACTCCGCTCCTCGAAGCCGAGCAGCGTCCGCTTGACCGGCAGCCCGCCGCCGAAGCCGGTGAGCGAGCCGTCCGCGCCGATCACGCGGTGACACGGCACGACGATCGGCAGCGGGTTCGCGCCGTTGGCCGCGCCCACGGCGCGCGACGCGCTTGGCGCCCGACGCGCCTCGCTCGCCGTAGGAGATCGTCTCGCCGTAGGGGATCTCGGTGAGGGCGCGCCAGGTCGCCCTCTGGAACTCCGTGCCCGCGGGAGCGAGGTCGAGCGAGAACGCGCGCCGCTTCCCGGCGAAGTACTCGGCGAGCTGCGCGCGGAGCCTCGCGAACGGCCGTGCGTCGCGGGTCCAGCCGGCGTCCGGCTTCCGTGCGCGCCCTTTTCCGGGAAAGAAGATCCGGCGGAGCCCGGAGTCGTCGGCGACCACGAGCAGGGGGCCGACCGGGGAGTCGATCTCGTCGTAGACCATCGCTAGCCTCCGTGGGCGGCCGCGCGCGGCGGCCGGACGCGCGGCCGCGGACGCCGCGGCCCAGGTGGAAGACGGCGTAGCCGCGCCAGGCCGCCACGCCTCGGCCCGGGACGCGAGCCGGCCGAGAGCGGCGCGGTCCCTTCGGCGGCCGCCCGGCGCAGCACGAGGTCGGCCGCGGGGAACGCGTCGGGCTCCCCGAGCGCGCGCAGCGCCACGTACTGCGCGGTCCAGTCGCCGAAGCCCGGCAGGGCGCGCAACAAGGCGACGACGTCCCGCCGGCCGGCCGAAGTCGAGACGACCCTCGGCCACCGCGCGCGCGAGGGCGGCGATCGACGCGGCGCGGGCCGTGGTCAGGCCGAGGCCGGAGATCGGCCGCCGCGAGCGCGGCCGGGGCGGGGAAGACGCGTGAGGCCGCGCAGGGGCGCGTCGAGCCGCGCGCCGCAGCGATCGACGAGGCGCACCGCGGAGCGTGGCGGGCCGCCTCGACGCTCACCTGCTGGCCGAGCACCGCCTGCACGGCGCACTCGAACGATCCCAGGCGCCGGCGATCCGGAGGCCGGGCCGCTTCCGCACGAGCGGAGAGAGGAGGCGGTCGCGACGGAACGCGGCTCCCACCTCGGCCGGATCGGCCGCGAGGTCGAAGACGCGCCGGGCGCCGCGGCCGCGAGCCGCAGCAGCGCGGCCGGCGGCGCGCCGGTCGCGCGCATCTCGAGCGCGTGGACGCGGCCCGCGCCCCCGCGAGCGCCCCCGCCGGCTCGACGCGCGGCCCACCTCGACCACGGCCGTGACGCGGTCGATCGCGACCGTCCTCGCGTAGCCTCGCTCGTCCACCCTCTCGACGCCGGGGATCGCCCGCGCGCCGAGGAAGCCGAGGACGCCGTCGAGGTCGTACGGGGGGCGCAGCGCGAGACGGAGCGAGAGGCCCTCGGCCGCGGGCGAGGCGCGGCCGCCCGCTGGCGGCGCAGCGCGCTCGGCGGGCGGTCGTAGGTCGCGAGGAACGCCGCGTTGAAGCGCCGCAGCGACCCGTAGCCGGACGCGATCGCCACCTGCGTCATCGTGAGATCCGTCTCGTCGACGAGGCGCTTCGCGAAGTGCAGGCGCCGCGTCTTGGGCGACCGCGACCGGCGGCGCGCCCACGTGCTCGACGAACAGCCGGTGCAGGTGGCGCGGGCCGATGCCGACCTGCTCGGCGAGCGCCTCGACCGGCGCGTCGTCGAGCGCGCCCTCGTGGATGAGGGCGAGCGCCCGCCGCACGACCGCCGAGGCGCCGAGCCAAGCCGGCGTGCCCGGGGCCGCCTCGGGGCGGCAGCGCAGGCAGGGCCGGAAGCCGGCGTCGGCCGCCGCGGCGGCGGTCGGGTAGTAGCGCACGTTCGCGTCCTGAGGGCTCGGCGCGGGGCACACGGGTCGGCAGTAGATTCGGGTCGACGTCACCGCGACGAAAAAGCGGCCGTCGAACCGCGCGTCCCGCGAGCGGCGGGCCCGGTCGAGGACTGCGCGGGGTGGCAGCGCGGCGGCGGGGGCGTCCATGACCACAGCATACGGAGCCGGCGGACGGCCGACTAGCCGTTTTCGGACGTGAACGGCGCCGGCGGGCGAGCGGCGGAGGGCTACCGGGCGCGCGCCTTCCTGGGTTGCCAGGCGGCGAGCCGCCGCTCCACGTCCGCGATCTGCGCGGGCGTGAGCTGTCTCCGCGTCTCGTCCGCCTTGGCTCCCGCCCCGGCGAAGCCGTACCGATCCGCGAGGGACAGCCAGTAGAAGGACTCGATCGGGTCCGGGGGCGTGACCTCTTCCCGGTAGAAGAGCCCGACGTTGTACATGCCGACGTTGTCCCCCTGCTCGGCCGCGAGACGAAAGCACCGCAGCGCCTCGCGTCCGTCGCGCGGCACCCCGTAGCCGCGGGCGTACGCGAACCCGAGGTTGCCCAGGCCCGGAGCGTAGTCCTGAGCCGCCGCGAGGCGGAACCACTTCACGGCCTCGGCGTGGTCGATCTCCACGCCGTGGCCGTCGAGGTAGGCCAGGCCGAGCGCGGACTGGGATGGAGCGTGTCCGCGCTCGGCGGCGAATCGATGCCAGCGGGCCGCCTCCTTGAGGTCCTGCGGGAGGATCTCGCCCTGGCTGTAGTAGAGGGCGAGGTTCGCCGCCGCCGTCAGCTCGCCGGCGTCGGCCGCGGCCCGGGTCCATCGCAGCGATTCCGCGGGATCGGCGGCCGGGCAGCCCTGCGGGCTGACTCGGCCGAGGTTGACCATCGCGCCGGTGTCTCCTGCGTCGGCTGCCTTTCGATACCAGTAGCGTGCCCTGGCGCAGTCCCGGGCGACGCTGTCGCCGTCGCGATACACCTGGCCGAGCCAGACGAACGCGTCACGATCGCCGAGGCGCGCGCCCTTCTGGAAGAACGGCACCGCGCGCGCCGGGTCCCGCGGGACGCCGTCGCCGTTGTGGTAGCGGATCCCCAGGATCGTGCAGCAGTCCGCGTCGCCGGCGGCGGCTCCCTTCTCGAGCCAGGCGATCGCCGTCGCGACGTTCGCCGCGACGCCGTACTCGCCGTCCTCGTATATCTCCGCGAGGTTCCGGTGAGCGAGGCCGTACCCCTGCGCCGTGGCCTGCTTCAGCAGCGCGAGGCCGCGCTCGCGGTCCCGCTCGACGCCGTCGCCGCGCAGGTACAGCATGCCGAGGTTGTTCTGCGCGACGGCGTCGCCCTGCGCGACGGCCAGCGCGTACCAGTGAGCGGCCTGCTTCGAGTCGCCGTGCTCCGGGTCGATGAAGTCGTACAGGCGTCCGAGGCGTCTCTGGCCCTCCGCGTCGCCCGCCTCGGCCGCGCGACGCGCGAGGTCCCACGCCTTCGCCATGTCGCGCGTGGCCTCGGGGCCCTCGGCGTAGTACGCCCCGAGCCGGTTCTGGGCCGCCACGTCCCCGCTGTCGGCGCGAAGCGTGAGGTCGGCGACCTCGTCCGCGGTGAGCGCGTGCTTGTTCGCCTGCGCGGCGGCCAGGGGCCGCGTGGCCCCCAGCAGGAGCGTCGTCGCGACCAGGAGCGTCCCGACCCGCCACGATGCCATGCCGGCCTCCTTCCCGTTCGCGCGGTCCCGCCTATCCGAGCGGCCCGCCCTTCGCGCCGGCGAGCGGCGGCTCCCAGCGGTAGCCGGCGGCCCGGAACGGCGTCCGCACCGAGGCGATCGAGCTGCCGCGCACCTCGATGCGCGAGAGATCGGCGGTGCCGAGGCCGGCCTGCTCGGCGAGCAGGAGGTGGTTCTCGCGCGTCTCGAACGGCGCGGTGAAGTGCGCCGCGCGCGGGTCGAAGCCCATGACCGAGGCGCACACCGCGTCGGTCGCGAGCGCATTGAAGCCGGCCACGATCACGCCGGGGTCGATCGGCGCGACGCCCGCGTTCCACCAGCCCTCGCCCCCGCGGATCGTCCGGATGCCGTCGACGATCGCGAGGTGCACCGGCCGGGCGACGTTCTCGTCGACGATCGTCCGCGGCACGCGCACGCCCACCGCCGCGCCGTCGAGGCCGGGCTTCTCGCCGGGGAGCAGCTGCGTCCAGCCCTCCGCCCGCCCGTGGATGGGCCCGCGGTAGCCGAGCTTGTCCTCGCCCGCGCCGTCCGCGCCGTAGAGCGCGTTCGGCGTGATGCCGAAGAGGTTCTTCATCGAGAGGGTGATTCCCGCCGCGGTCGCGTGCTCCTTCATCTTCGCGAGCGAGACGAAGACGTCCGTCTCCGCGTAGGAGTGGTTGACGTCGAGGTACGAGAAGACCCGCCCGCCGTCGCTCACCGCGAGGCGCGAGTAGCCGGAGCCGCGGCCGAGGTTCCTTGTGTTCTCGAACTCGGCGCCGAGCGCGAGCAGCGCGGGGACGTTCCACCCCGCGGCCGCGGCGACGTCCTCGAGCGGAAGCGCGACACCCTGCGACTCGACGAAGCGGACGCGCCGGGCGCCACCCGCCACGAGCTGCTGGACGAGCGCGAGGGCCGTGTCGCCGTGCGTGACGTAGCTCTCGCCCGGGGCGCGGCCCCCGATCGCGTAGAACGGCCACCCGGTGAAGTTCACCTTCACCGTGACCGTCCTGCCGCTCACGAGCGAGCCGATTCCTCCGAGGAGGTCCAGGGACTGGCGGAGCGCCGTGGCGGCCTCCGAGCCGTACGCCCGGGCCCGGGCGATCGCGACGGCGGCGCTCGCGGTCGTGACCGGGCCCGGGCTCGACGGCGAGTCGCTCCCGCACGACGCGGCGAGCCCGAGCGGCGCGGTGGCCGCGAGCCCGAGGAAACGGCGGCGGGTGCACGGGTGCTTCATGGCCTGCTCCCCGCACGATTCTCGCTCCGCCCGTCGGTCGCCCGCCAAGGGCCAAACGGCCTACGCGCGGGAGGAGAGGTGTCGCCGCGGCCGGGGCCCGGTTACGATCGGAAGAGGAGGCGTCCGGTGCGAAGTCCGTCGACGTGCGCTCTCTTCTGTCTGGCGGTGGCCGCGTTCGCGGGGGCCGGCTGCGGCGCGAGCGCGACCGCGGGCGACGTGGCCCTCGGCGTCGAGTTCGCGCTCGCGCCGGGACAGTCCGTCGCCGTCGGAGAAGACGGCTTCCCGGTGCGGTTCGTGGCGGTGGTCGAGGACTCCCGGTGCCCGAAGGACGTCACGTGCGTCCGCGCCGGCCGCGTGGTCGTGAGCGTGACGGCCGGCACCGCGGCGGAGCCCTCGACGCTCGAGCCGGAGGGGTCGGTAAACGCCCGGGGCCACCGGCTGAGACTCGTGAGGGTCGAGCCGTATCCGACGAGCGTGATGGCGATTCCTCCGTCGGAGTACCGCGCGACGTTCGTCGTCGACGGGGTGTGACCGCCCGCGTCAGGACGCGGCGAGCCGCTCGGCTCCCGGCCGCGGCCCCGCCGGCCGCGACGCCTCCAGGCGGGGGAGCGGACGGCCCGTGATCGCGGCGACGACGGCGTCGCTCCAGCCGCTCGCGCCGCCGCGCCACGCGCGCTCGGCGCGCGGCAGGCTCGCCGCGAGCTCGGGATGGATCGAGCCGTCGCGCAGGGGGAGGACGATCGGGTGGTGGACCGTGCGGAGCAGGGGCAGGTCGATCGGCCACGTGCCGAGGCCGATCGTGCGCGGGAGCCGGCCCTCGCGCTGGTAGAGGGCGAAGAGCGTGCGCAGGGCGAGGCCCTTGTCCGCGCCGCCGCAGAGGTGAAAGCAGCCCTGGCCGCGCGCGAGCCGCAGGCCGCGGGCCTCCGCCGCCCGCGAGAGGGCGGCCGCGTCCTCCGCGTCGTCGAGGACGAACGGCTCCGTGTGCTCCCGGGGCGCCGGCGGGATGCCGAAGAAGGCCGGCAGCGCGTCGCGCTCCCGCCGCTCGGCCGAGGTGAGCTCCGAGCACAGGCGCGGCCTCACGCGGGCCGCCGCCGCGATCTCCGCGAGCGCGGCGCGCAGCGCCTCGCGCGGGGGCGCGAGCCGCAGCACCTGCCACCCGTCGCTCGCCTCGGCGCCGGGGACTCCGCCGTCGAGGTGGCCGTCCGGCACGAGCAGCGCGGCCCCGTTCTCGACGACGATCGGAGCGCCCAGGCCGAAGACGCGCCAGACGAGCGTCACCTCCCGGCGGGTGCGGGAGCTGCACAGCACGAGCGGCACCCCGGCGCGGGCGAGCGCGGCCACGGCGGCGCGCGCGCCGTCGTAGTCCCGCGTGACCGGGTCGAGCAGGCCCCCGTCGAGGCCGCTCACGACCATCCGCGAGGCGGGCTTCACGAGTGGATCACGCGCCGGGGCCGGGCCGCCGACTCCGGCTGGTGGAGGATGCGCTCGATCTTGAGCACGCGGACCCCTCCCGGCACGGGCCACTCGACGACGTCGCCCTCGCGGTAGCCGAGGAGAGCCGTGCCGATCGGCGCGAGCACCGAGAGCCGGCCGTTCGCGATGTTCGCCTCGACGGGGTAGCAGATCGTGTAGGTGGACGGCTGGCCGTTCACCATGTCGAGCACCTGCACGCGCGAGCGCATCGTGACGACGTCCTCCGGCACCTCGCCCGGCTCGACGACCTCGGCGCTCTCGAGCTCCTCGGCGAGCGCGAGCAGGTGGACCTCCTCCCACCGGCGGCGGGCGCGCGTCGTCTCCAGCAGCCGCGTGAGCCGCTCGTGGTCGGTGCGCGTGACGACGATCGGACGCAGATCGCGGACTCCCATGTCTCTCTCCCGCCGGCCCCCGGGGCCCGGGGGGCCCTCGAATCGACCGTAGCGGAGCGGCGAGCATCGAACAATGAGAAAGTATCCGCAGAACCGTTCGGTCTGATCGAAGGGAGGGCCGGCGTGGAATGGCTGAACTACCACCACCTGCTCTACTTCTGGACGGTGGTCCGGGCCGGCGGGCTGACCGCGGCGGCGGCGGAGCTGCGCCTCGCGCCGTCCACGGTGAGCGCGCAGGTGCGAAGTCTCGAGGAGAGCCTCTCGGAGCGGCTCCTGCAGCGGTCGGGCCGCCGCCTGGCGCTGACGGAGATGGGACGCCTCGTCTACGACTACGCCGACGAGATCTTCGCGAGCGGGCGCGAGCTGCTGGAGGCGGTGCGCGGCCGGCCGACCGGGCGGCCCGCCCGCGTGGTGGTGGGGGTGGCCGACGTGGTGGAGAAGCTCCTCGCGCAGCGGGTCATCGCGAAGGCCCTGCGGCTGCCCGAGCCGGTGCGGGTCGTCTGCCGGGAGGCGAGCCCGGCGCAGCTCCTGGCGGCGCTCGGCCGCCACGAGCTCGACCTCCTCGTGACCGACGACCCCGTCGGCTCCGCGTCGGGCGTCCGCGTCTACAACCACCTGCTGGGCGAGAGCGGGGTGAGCTTCGTGGCGGCGCCGGCCCTCGCCGCCGCGTGCCGGCGCGGCTTCCCCCGCTCGCTCGACGGCCGCCCCGTGCTGCTGCCGACGGAGAACATGGCGCTGCGGCGGGGCCTCGACCAGTGGTTCGAGGAGCGGGCGGTCCGGCCGCTCGTCGTCGGCGAGTTCGAGGACGGGGCGCTGCTGCGCGAGTTCGGCCTCGCGGGCTTCGGCGTCTTCGTGATGCCCACGATGGTCGAGAAGGCGCTCCTGCGCGAGCGCGGCCTTCGCGTCGTCGGGCGCACCGAGGCGGTGCGCGCGCGCGTCTACGGCGTCTCCGCGGAGCGGCGCATCAAGAACCCGGCGGTGGCGGCGATCTGCGACGCGCCGACCGCGGAAGCGGGCGGGGGCGCGAGGAAGAGGCTGCGGCCGTGAGCGGCCGGCCCGGATCAGGCCGCGGCGCGGGTGCGGACGGGGATCGTTCGGCCCATCGCCTCGGCCAGGCGGCGCGTCTTTTCCACGAGGGACGGGAACTCGGCGAGCACGACGGCCTGAGGCCCGTCGGACATCGCCTTCGCCGGCTCGGGGTGCGTCTCGATGAGGAGCCCGTCCGCGCCGCAGGCGACGCCCGACAGGGTGAGGCACTCGACCCACTCGCGGCTGCCGGCCGCGTGGGAGGGGTCGACGACGACCGGCAGGCCGAGCCGCTTCCTCGCGATCGGCACCGCCGCCACGTCGAGGGTGAAGCGCGTCGCCGTCTCGAAGGTCCGGATCCCGCGCTCGCACATCACGACCGCGTCGTTGCCCTCGCGCAGGACGTACTCCGCCGCGTGGATCCACTCGTCGATCGTGCAGCCGAAGCCGCGCTTGAGCATGACCGGCATCCGCGAGCGGCCGAGCGCCTTCAGCAGCGGCACGTTCTGCATGTTGCGGCTGCCGATCTGGGCGAAGTCGACGTAGCGCTTCGCCCCTTCGATCTGGCCCTCGTCGAGGATCTCGCTGACGGTGAGCAGTCCGTGGGCGTCGGCGGCCTCGCGCAGCAGCTTCCAGCCGTCCCAGCCGAGCCCCTGGAACGCCGTCGGCGCGGTGCGGACCTTGAACGCGCCGCCGCGGAGGAAGCGCGCGCCGCTCGCGGCGACGACCTCGGCCGCGTGGAAGATCTGCTCCCGCGACTCGACCGAGCAGGGGCCCGCCATCACGACGATCTCGGGGCCGCCGATGGCGCAGTCCCGGATCTGCACGGCCCGAACGCTGTCGCTCATGAGGACTCCACGGTGTCGAGGAACGACGGCGAGGACGCTCGCCGCACGGATGCTACGCGGCGGCTCGCCGCGAAATCAACGAATACGTTTTACGCGAGGCGCATAGGAAATCGTAAGGGCGAGATCGTACGAAACCCGCGTCGATATTGGGCGAAAGCGACTTGCGTTGGTGCATTCACCTCATTGACCCGGTCCATTCGTACGGGCACTCTGGCGCTCGTCGCGCCGCACGCCGGGAGCCGCGGAAGCGGCGTCCCGCGCGCCGAAGGAGCTTGCCCCGATGACGACGTCGATCGAAACGGAGCCGACCTTGAACCTGCTGGCGAGTGAAGTCGACTCCGACCTCGTGCTCCTCACCTGGCCGGGCGCCTCCGGCGTCCGTGGGCCGGAGGCCGCGCGGTCGGTAGCCGAGGCCTACGCGGCGATCGGCGACGCGCTCGCGGCCCGCGGCTGCGTCCCGGTGCAGGAGCGGGTGTTCGCCGACCTGCGGCTGGTGCCGGAGATCGCGCGCGGGCGCGCGGCCGGCCTCGGCGCGCGGGCCGCCGCGTGGGCCGTTCCGCCGACGATCGTCGAGGGCGCCCCGGTGGGCCGCGAGGGCATCGCGGGAATCCACGTCGTCGGGGCGCGGGGCGAGGCCCGGCCGCTCGTCGAGGGCGAGGCCGTCTACGGGACGCTCGTCGAGACCGCGAACGCGCGGGTGCTCGGCCTGTCGGACGTGGGACGCCGCGCGGATGCCCGCCTCGCGTCGGCGCCGGCCGAGGACGCCGGCGCGTGCCTCGGCGCCGCGGAGGAGCTCCTCGCCCGCGAGGGCTTCTCCTTCCGCGACGTCGCGCGGACGTGGTTCTACCTGCGGGACATCCTCGACTGGTACGGCCCGTTCAACGCCGTGCGGAACGCGGCCTTCCGCCGGATGGGCCTCATGGGGCCGAACGGCGACGGGATGATCCCGGCGAGCACGGGCATCGAGGGCCGCAACGCGCGCGGCGGCTGGAGCGCGCTCGACCTCGTGGCGATGCAGCCGCGCCCGGGCGGCCGCTTCGAGATGCACCGTCTCCACAACCGCAAGCAGAACGAGGCCACCGAGTACGGCTCGGCCTTCGCGCGGGCGATGGAGGTCGTGCTCGGCGACTCGCGCGTCGTCTTCGTGTCCGGCACCGCCTCGATCGACGACCACGGGCGCACCGTGCACGTGGGCGACTTCGACACCCAGACCCGGTTCACCCTCGAGGCGGTCGGCGCCCTCCTCGAGGGCGCCGGCGCGCGGCTCGCCGACATCCGGCAGGCCACGGCGTTCGTGAAGAACCCCTGCGACACGAAGTCGTTCGAGCGGATCGTCGAGCGCTCGCCGCTCGCGTCGGTCCCGCTGCTGACGACCGTGGCCGACGTCTGCCGCGACGACCTGCTGTTCGAGCTCGACGCGACCGTCGTGCTGCCCGCGCGCGGGGCGCGGCAGTGAGGCGGCGCGGGCCGACCGCCCTCGCCCTCGCCGCCGCGCTCCTCTCCTCGCCGGCCGCGCGCCCGCAGACGGCCCCGGCGTCCCCGAAGGCCCCGGCCCGGGCGGCGGCGTCCGCGGCGCCTCTCGTCGTCGCCCAGGTCCAGGCGAGCGGCCTGCCGGCCGAAGCGCTCGGAGGCGGGTCGCTCCGCGCGCCGTTCGGCGAGGGCGGGCGGCTCGTCCTCGTCACGCCGGCCGGCGCGGCCCGCGTGCTGACCGGCGCGTTCGCGAGCGCGGCCGACCCCGAGGTGTCGTTCGACGGGAAGTCGATCCTCTTCGCCGGGCAGAAGGCGAAGGGCGACCCGTGGTGCGTGTGGGAGATGAAGGCCGACGGCACCGGCGCCCGCCAGGTCACCTGCGGCGAGGCCGGCGCCCGCCAGCCGGTCTACCAGTCGACGATCTACACGATCACCACGAAGAGCGTGGAGCCGTGGGTCCAGGTCGCGTTCGTCGGCGAGAACAAGGGCGAGCGGAACGAGGCGCGCGTCGCTCCGAACACCAGCCTCTGGACCGTCAAGACGGATGGCACCGCGCTGCGCCGCATCACCTTCAACCTGTCGAACGACGTCGACCCCGTGGTGCTCCCCGACGGGCGCATGGTGTACGCGGGCTGGCTGCCCGGCTCCGCGAAGGGCGGCCCGAACGGCCGCGTGCCGCTCCTCGGCGTGAACGAGGACGGCATCGACTACCAGGTGTACGCGGGCGACGAGGGGCTGCGGGTGAAGCAGGCGCCGACACCGACCGCGAAGGGCCTCGTCGTCTTCGTGGAGGCCGACGCGATCGCGGGCGACGGCGCGGGGCGCCTGGCCGCCGTCGAGCAGACGCGCCCGCTGCACACCTACCGCTCGCTGACGACGGAGAAGGACGGCCTCTACCGCGCGCCCGCGCCGCTGCCCGACGGACGCGTGATCGTGGCCTGGCGCGCCTCGCGCGAGGGCCGCTTCGCCATCTACCGCTTCGACCCCGCGACCGGCGCGCGCGAGAAGGCGTTCGAGGACCGCGCGTGGCACTCGGTGGCGGCGAAGCTCGTCGCGCCCCGGCCGACGCCCGACTCGCGGTCGAGCGTCGTCCGCGACGACGACAAGGAAGGGAAGATCTTCACGCTCGACGTCGCTCTCCAGGCCCCCGGCGAGGAGCTGCCGAAGGGCGCGGCGAAGACGCTGCGGGTCGTCGAGGGCGTTCCCGCCACCGCCGATCGCCCGGCCGGCCGGCGGCTGCTCGGCGACGCGCCGATCTTCGACGACGGCTCCTACCAGGTGCAGGTGCCGGCGAACACGCCCGTGGAGCTGCAGCTCCTCGACGCGAGCGGGCGGGTGCTGCGCCGCTCGACGTGGGTCTGGGTGCGCAACCACGGCGCGCAGGGCTGCGTCGGGTGCCACGAGGACCCGGAGCTGACGCCGTCGAACCGCTTCGTGAAGGCGCTGCAGGCGCCGGCGCCCGTTCTCGCTCCCCCGGTCGAGGAGCGCAAGCCGCTGGCGGACGGCGGCGACGCCGTCCGCCCGTCCGCGGACGCGGTGCGGGCCTACGTGAGCTCGATCGGAGGACAGCGATGAGCCGCCGTCTCGCCCTCGCCACTGCCGCGACGCTCGCCCTCTCCGGGGCCGCGGGCGCGCAGCCGCCGGCCGCGGCGCGGCCGGCCGCACCGCCCGCGGTGGCCCCCGGCCGGCTGCCGGTGTTCGTCGACGTGCTCCCGCAGTCGGGCATCACCTGGACGCGCAGCTTCGGCGACCACGAGATGAGCAACATCGTCGAGGGCACCGGCTCCGGAGCGTGCGTGTTCGACTACGACGGCGACGGCCTTCTCGACGTCTACTTTCCCCAGGGCCGGTGGGAGACCACGGTCAGCGACAACCGCGGCCGCGACCTGATCGGCCAGCTGTCGAACGCCCTGTACCGGAACAAGGGCGGCTTCCGCTTCGAGGACGTCACCGAGAAGGCCGGCGTGACCGGGAAGGGCTTCGCCTTCGGCTGCTCCGCCGCCGACTACGACGAGGACGGCGACGTCGACCTGCTCGTGCTCACCTACAACGGTCCGGAGCTCTACCGAAACGACGGCCGCGGGAAGTTCGAGGACGTGACCGAGAAGGCCGGGCTCGTGGACCCGCGCTGGTCGCTCGACGGCGTGTGGATCGACTACGACCGCGACGGGGACCTCGACCTCTTCGTCGCCAACTACCTCGAGTACGACGCCGGCCGCTTCCGCTCCTTCTACGCCGCGCAGGGCTACCCGGGGCCGCTCAGCTACAACGGCGTCTCGTGCGCGCTCTACCGGAACAACGGCGACGGCACGTTCTCCGACGTGACGAAGGCGGCCGGCGTCCACAACACGAACGGCCGCGCGATGAGCGCGGTGGCGGCCGACCTCAACAACGACGGCTGGCCCGACCTGTTCGTCGCGAACGACTCCATGGAGAGCTACTACTACGAGAACCGGAAGGACGGCACGTTCGTCGAGCGCGCGATGGAGCTCGGCCTCGCCCTCGGGCAGAACGGGCAGGGGGTCTCGTCGATGGGCCCCGCGGTCGCCGAGCTCACGAGCCCGGGCCACCTCGACATCCTGGTGCCGGACATGGACTACGGGAGCCTCCACTCCAAGCAGGGCGAGTTCTGGACCGACATGCAGGACCGCTCGGGCCTCGCGGTGATCTGCGGCCAGTACACCGGCTGGGGCGCCGTGGTCCAGGACTTCGACAACGACGGCTTCGCCGACGTCTTCATCTCGAACGGCGACTCCCACCACGAGTACCCGGAGGAGGCGGTCCTCGCGCGCAACGACGGCAAGGGCCGCTTCGTGGACGTCGCCGACGACTCCGGCGAGTTCTTCAAGACGAAGTGGTCGAGCCGCGGCGCGACCTGGGCCGACTTCGACGACGACGGCAACGTCGACGTGCTCGTGGTCGACACGTCCGGGCCGCCGCACCTGCTGCGCAACACGGGCGGGACCGGGAACCGGTGGATCAAGGTGGACGCGAAGACGCGCGGGGGGCGGCGAACGGCCATCGGCGCGCGCGTGACGGTCACGGCCGGGGGCCGCACGCAGCTGCGTGAGCTCGTCGGCGTGAACGGCTACCTCTCGCAGGGCGACGCGCGGGTCCACTTCGGGCTCGGGGCGGCCGAGAAGGCCGACCGCGTCGAGGTGCGGTGGCCCGACGGCACGACGGACGCGTGGACGGACGTCCCGGCCGGCCAGGTCTTCCGGGTCGAGCAGGGGAAGAAGTAGCCGTGCGGCGCCCCCCGCTCGTCCTCTCCCTTCCCGCCGTCCTCCTCGCCCTCGCCGCGGCGCCGGCGGCCCTCGACGCCCAGGCCGTCAAGCAGCCCGTCTACGTGGGCGCGCGCGCCTGCGCGCAGTGCCACGAGGGGCACGCCGCGGGCAACCAGTACAGCAAGTGGCTCGAGACCGCGCACTCGAAGGCGTGGGCCTCGCTCGCGACGCCGGAAGCGAAGGTCATGGCGCGCCTGTCGGGCATCACCGACGAGCCCGAGAAGGCGCCGATCTGCCTCGGCTGCCACGCGACCGCCGCCGACTCCGAGAAGTGGGAGCGCGATCCCGGCTTCCGGATCGAGGACGGCGTCCAGTGCGAGAAGTGCCACGGGCCCGGCAGCGAGTACATGAGCGAGAAGGTCATGCGCGACCCCGAGGCCGCGCGCCGCGCCGGCCTGCGCCGCTTCACCAAGCGCGACTGCGCGGTGTGCCACTACGTGAAGGGCTCGCACGTCTCCGTCCACAGGAAGCCGCAGCTCGACGTCGACCAGGCGTGGATCGCGCTCGCGCACCGCGTCCCGAAGGACGAGCCGGGCCCCGGGCCGAACCCCGCCGCGGAACTGGCGCCCTCGAGGAGGCCGGCGAAGTACACGGGCGCCGCGGCGTGCGGCGCGTGTCACCGGGGCGCGGCGAGCGGGCACCAGCTGAGCCTGTGGCGGATGAGCCCCCACGCGCAGGCCTACTCCGCGCTCGCGACGCCGAAGGCCGCGGAGATCGCGCGGAAGATGGGCGTCACGGAGGCGACCCGCAGCTGGCGCGCCTGCCTGAAGTGCCGCGACGGGCGGCGGGCCGGGCGCGGCGGTGACGAAGACCTACGACCTCATGGAGGGCGTGGGCTGCGAGTCCTGCCACGGCGCGGGCAGCGAGTACTCGGCTCGCGGTCATGAAGGACCGGGCCGCGGCCGCGAGGCCGGGCTGCGGCCGTGACGGCGGCGACCTGCAACGCCTGCCACGCGAACGCCCACGGGAGAAGTTCGACTTCGGGCGGCGAAGGCGCGGATCGCCCACCCGACGACGCCGGAGGCGGCGGGCGTCGCGCTCGGCAAGCGCAGCGCCCTCGTCCACAACGCCGCGGCCGGCACCTCGCTCGACGCGCAGTACGGCATGGCCGAGTCGAAGGGGGCGAAGTGGCTCTGGGACGGCTCGCCCCCGAGTACAAGAACCCCGTCAACCTCTCGTTCCGGCCCGACGGCCGCGAGGTCTGGGCCGCCTGCGAGGCCTCCGGCACCGTCGTCGTCGTCGACGCGGCGAGGCGGGTGAAGACCGCCGAGATCACCGTCGGGGGCCAGGCGACGGACCTCGTCTTCAGCCCCGACGGCGCCAAGGCCTACGTCACGAGCCGCCTCGAAGACGCGGTCGTGGTGATCGACGTCGTTACGCGGAAGGTGGAGCGCAAGCTGCCGGTCGCCGACGAGCCCCACGGCATCGCCCTCGACCCCGCGGGGAAGACGGCGTTCGTCATGGGCACGGCGTTCGACGCGGTGTCCGTGCTGGATCTCGCGACGGGGAAGGAGACGAAGCGCCTCCCGGCGAGCCGCAACCCGTGGTCCGCCGCGCCGTCGCCCGACGGGAAGCGGCTCCTCGTGACGAACGCGCTCGCGCGGTTCGGGAAGTTCCGCACCCCGCCGATGTCGGAGGTGACCGTCTTCGACGTCGCCTCGCAGCGCGTCCTGGATCGCTGGGTGGTGCCGGAGTCGAACCTCCTCCTCGGCGTCGCGTGGCACCCGAGCGGGGAGTTCGCCCTCGCGACGCTCAACCGCACGAAGAACCTCGTGCCCATGACGCGCCTCCTCCAGGGCTGGACGATCACGAACGGCCTCGCGGTGCTCTGGAAGGACGGCCGCGTCGACCAGGTCCTCCTCGACGAGCCGCAGCGGTACTTCGCCGACGTCACCGACGTCGCGTTCACCCCCGACGGGAAGAAGGCGCTCGCGACGAGCGCCGGCACCGACCGGGTCGCGGTGATCGACGTCGAGAAGCTCGTGGCCCTCGTGAAGGGCGCCTCGGATGCGGAGCGCCGCGACAAGCTGCCGAACTGGCTCGGCGCGTCCTCGCAGTTCGTGGTGGCCCGGGTGCCGGTGAAGGACAACCCGCGCGGGATCACCGTCGCGCCGGACGGGAAGACGGCGTGGGTCGCGAACACCCTCGACGACTCGCTGTCGGTGATCGACCTCGCGACGCTGTCGCCCGCCGCCCGCGTGGACCTCGGCGGATCGAAGAAGCAGTCGCACGTCCGCTGGGGCGAGAAGCTCTTCCACAGCGCGAACATCACGTTCCAGCGGCAGTTCGCCTGCGCCACCTGCCACCCGGACGGCCACGTCGACGGCCTGACCTACGACATCGAGGCCGACGGCATCGGCGTGAACCCGGTCGACAACCGCACGCTGCGCGGGATCTACGACACCGACCCCTTCAAGTGGGCGGGCACGAACCCGACGCTCGCCCGCCAGTGCGGGGCGCGGCTCGCCGTCTTCTTCACGCGCATCCAGCCGTTCACCCCGGAGCAGCTCCAGGCGGTGAACGACTACACGGTCACGATTCCCCGCCCGCCGAACCGCCACCGGCCGCTCGGCGCCCCGCTCAGCGAGGCGCAGCGCCGCGGCAAGCTCATCTTCGAGCGCCAGCGCACGAACGACGGCCGGGAGATCCCGCCCGAGGGCCGCTGCGTCACCTGCCACTTCCCGCCGTACTTCACGGACCGCACCCTGCGCGACGTCGGCACGAAGCACCCGCTCGACACCCAGGCGATGCAGCGCATCGACGTCCCCCACCTCAACAACATCTACGACTCCGCGCCGTACCTGCACAACGGCATGGCGGACACCCTCGAGGAGATCTGGACGGTCCACAACCCGAACGACACCCACGGCTACACGAACGACATGACGAAGGACCAGCTGAACGACCTCATCGAGTACCTGAAGACGCTGTGATGCGAAAGAAGGCAGAGACGATGAAGACGCGCACCACCCTCGCTCTCCTCCTCGCGGCCGGCCTCGCCGCGGGGGCCCGCGCCGCCGAGGCGCCCGCGCCCGCGGCCCCGGGGACGCCGAAGCTGCCGTACGTCTACACGAACTGGAAGACCTTCACGGTGGCCGACGGCCTGCCGAACGACCACATCTTCGCGGTGAAGGTCGACGGCCCGCGCGTGTGGGTCGGCACCGAGGACGGCCTCGCCCAGATCGACAAGACGACGGGCAAGGTCGTGAAGGTCTGGCAGGAGAAGGACGGCCTCCCGTTCAAGGTCGTGACCGCGATCGACGTCGACCGGAAGACGGGCGACGTCTGGCTCGGCCTGTTCGGCGGCGGCCTCGCGCGGCTCTCGGGCGGCCGCTTCGACCACTGGCACCAGATGAACAGCGGGCTCGTCAACGACGTCGTGTACGGCGTCGCCGTCGAGAACGACAACGTCTGGGCCGCGACCACCGCCGGCGCCTCGCGGCTCAACACCGTGACGGGGGAGTGGACGGTCTTCACCGAGAAGAACGCGCCGATGGAGGAGATCTGGAACTACGCGGCCAACTACGACGGCAAGGACAAGGTCTACCTCGCCGTCTGGGGCAGCGGCCTCCTCGAGTACAACATCCGCACCGGCCGCTGGAAGGAGTACCTCGATCCCGACGGCGAGATGGAGATCGACCTCTACCGCGACGACGGCATCAACCACGTGATCGTGACGGGCGCGAGCCCGGTCGGCGACGTCGTGTGGATCTCGACCTACTTCGGCGGCTCGCGCTACGACGGCCGGCACTGGCGCGGCTACGCGCAGCAGGAGGGCGGGCTGCCCTCCGACTTCAACAACAACATCAAGGCCCGCAGCGCCGAGGAGGCCCTCTACTGCTCGGACAAGGGCCTCGGCATCGTCGTGGACGGCCCGGCCGACCCCGCGACCTGGGTCGCCTACACGCGCGACGCCGCGACGGGCCGCGGCCGCGCGAAGGTGACGGTCGGCGGCAGGGTGGTCGAGAACGTCGACATGCCGGTGGGCGTGCCGCACACCTTCATGATCTCGGCCGACATCGACGGGAACGACATCTGGGTGGGCACCGCGAAGGGCCTCGGCTGGGGCATCGGCGATGGCTACTACGCGGGCACGAAGGAGCGCGGCTGTACGCGTACGGGCGGCCGGCGCCGGGGCCGTGGGGGCGCCCGCCGCCGCGGAGAAGGCGACGCCGCGGCCGGCGCGCGGCGCGGCGCCCTCGAAGGGCGGGAGGTGAGCATGCGCCGCAGGTTCCTCGTCCCGGTCACGGTGGCCGCGCCTCGCCGCGCTCGGAGCGGCCGGCGCGAGCGCCAGGGACAAGGGCAAGGCGAAGGTCCCGGCCGCGCCGGTCGACGCGCGGCCGGACTACATCCCGTTCGACGACCCGAAGGTCGTCGAGCTGATGAAGAAGATCGACGCGGCGGGCGCCTACGCGACGCCGCCGATGAACCTGAAGAAGGACGAGAACTACGCGGGGACCTCCGAGGACCTCGAGCCCTTCTCCGGGACGAAGCCGTACAAGGAGAACTTCCTCCTCCAGATGGAGTACGGCGGGGCGGGGCGCGAGAAGCCGGAGCCGGCGGACCTCCAGAGCGTGAAGATCGGCTTCATCGGCCCGATCTACCAGACGGTCTCGATCGCCACCGGCGGCAGGAGCCACGAGGAGGCGCTCGGCGTCCCGATGCTGAACGGCTGCAAGCTCGCGATCGAGGAGTGGAACGCGCGCGGCGGCTACCTGAAGCGGAAGCTCCCCTTCGAGCTCGTGGTGAGCAACGACAACGGGCTCTGGGGCTCGTCGGGCAACGAGATCATCAAGCAGGCCTACAACGACGGCGTCTGGGGCATGCTCGGCACGATCGACGGCGCCAACAGCCACATCGCGATCCGCGTCGCGCTGAAGGCCGAGGTCCTGATGATCAACTCGGGCGACACCGACCCGACCTTCATCGAGACGAACATCCCCTGGGTCGCGCGCGTGATCGGCGACGACCGGCAGCAGGCCTACCTCCTCACCGACTTCTGGTACCGCAAGCTTGGCCTGAAGCGCGTGGCCATCATCCGATCGAGCAACCGCTACGGCCGCTTCGGCGTGCGCGAGATCCGCGACGCGGCCCGGCGCCTGAAGCGGCCGGTCCCGATCGAGATGGCGTACAAGGTCGGCCAGAAGGACTTCAAGCTCGAGGTGGAGCGGGTGAAGAACACGAACCCCGACGCCGTCGTCCACTGGGGCGACGCGGCCGAGGGCGCGATGGTCCTCAACACGATGCGCGAGATGGGCATGAAGCAGCCGTTCTACGGCTGCGACCGCACCGTGAGCGAGGAGTTCGTGAAGATCGCGGGGAAGAACGCCGAGGGCGTCGTCGCGGCCTTCCCGTGGAACCCGGTGCGCAGGGACCCCAAGCTCGACCGCTTCCGCAAGGCCTACCGCGAGCGCTTCGGCGTGGAGGCCGAGACCTACGCGGCCCACGCGTACGACGGCATGAACATGCTGCTGTGGGCGATCAACGTCGCCGGCCTCAACCGGGCCAAGATCCGCGACGTGGTGGCGTTCATGCCGCACGCTTGGCCCGGCGTGACCGGGGACATCGTCTTCTCCGCGTGCCTCGACGACGTGGCCGACACCTACCTCGCGACGTACGAGGACGGCCGCTGGAGCTACGCGTCGCGGAGCGACCTCGGCATCGCGAAGGGCTACGTCGCGCCCCGGGACCGGCTCAACCGGGATGCGGAGACCGCCGTCGCCGGGTTGAAGCCGACGGCCCCCGCCGGCAAGAAGTAGCGTGATCCTATCCGCGCTCGCGGCTGTCCTGCTCGCGGGCGCGGGCGAGAGCGGGCCGGCGGGCGCCGTCCAGGCGCCAGCCGCGGCCCCGTACCGCGCGGCCCCGGCCGAGCCGCTCGACTTCCGGGGCCCGGGCCGCGACGCGCCGGAGCCCGAGGTCGCCGAGGTCGTGATCGGCTGGTTCGGGCCGGGCGACCCGGCGCACCCCGACTTCGGCGACTACTGGCGCGGGGCGACGCTCGCCCTCGAGCAGGAGAACGCGGCGGGCGGCTACCGGGGCCGTCCGTTCCGGCTCGAGGCCGCGTGGTCGGAGAGCCCGTGGACGGCGGGCATTCTCGGCGTCACCCGCCTCGTCTACGACCGGGGCGCGTGGGCCGTGATCGGCGGCGTCTCCGGCACGACGACGCACCTCGCCGTCCAGCTCGCGCTGAAGTCGCACTTCACGCTCCTCAGCCCGGGGAGCACCGACGACACGGCCGACGACGCGAACGTGCCGTGGCTCTTCTCGCTGCCGCCCTCCGACGCGACGATCGCGGAGATGCTGGCCGAAGAGGCCTCCCCGCCCGCGGGCCGCCTTGCCGTGGTCGCCGGCGCCGACCACGACGCGCACGCGGCGCTCGTGGCGCTCCGCCGCGCCCTCGGCACGCGGAGGGCCGTCCCCGCGGCCCTCGTCGAGGTCCCGGCCGAGGACGCGGACCTCGCTTCCCTGGCGCGGGCCGCCCTGGCGTCGTCGCCGACCCGCGTCGTCGTCCTCGCGTCGCCGGTCCAGGCGGCGGCGATCGTGCGGGCCGTCCGCGCGGCCGGCTTCGGCGGCCGGTTGCTGGGCGGCGCCGGCCTGGCGCGGGCGGCGTTCGCCCGCGCGGCGGGGGCGGCCGCGGAGGGAGTCGCCGCGCCCGCGCTCGTCGAGCCGACGCTCGACGCCGCCTTCGCCGGCGCCTACGAGGCGAGGTGGGGCGAGCCGCCGGACGCGGCGGCGGCGCTCGGCGCGGACGCCGTGCGCGTCGTGGCCGCGGCGGTCCGCGCCGCCGGCCTCAACCGCGCGCGCATCCGCGACGCCGTGCGGGCCCTCTCGCCGTGGTCGGGAGCGAGCGGCCGCGTCTCGTGGAACCCGCGCGGGCGCAACGAGAGACGGCCTGCCCTCGCGACCTGGCACGGGGGGCGCCTCGTCCGGGGATCGGGCGGACGCTGAGCGTTCGGTGTAGCCTCGCCCGATGTTCCTTCAGACCCTGGCGTTTCTCGGCGGGCTCGCGCTCCTGGTCCTGGGCGGCGAGGCCCTCGTGCGCGGCGCCTCGGCGCTCGCGGCACGCCTCGGTCTCTCGCCGCTCGTCGTCGGGCTGACGGTCGTCGCCTGGGGCACGAGCGCGCCCGAGCTGGCGGTGAGCCTCTCCGCGGCGTTCCGTGGCCAGGGGGACCTCGCCCTCGGCAACGTGGTGGGCAGCAACATCGTGAACGTCCTCGTGGTGCTCGGGGTGTCCGCAATCGCCGCTCCGCTCGTCGTGTCGGGCCGGCTCGTGCGGCTCGACGTCCCGATCCTCGCGGTGTTGTCCGCCGCGGTGTGGGGGTTCGCCCTCGACGGTCGGATCGGCCGGGCCGAAGGCGCGGCCCTCGTCGCCGCCGCCGTTCTCTACACGGTCTTCAGCGTGCGCGTGAGCCGCGGGGAGGAGGCCGAAGGCGGCGGCCGGCCGGCCGCCCTCGGCCTGGCGGCCGCGAGGCGCTCTTCACCAGGCCTCGTTCTCTGACTCTCGGCTCGGACTGGCTCGTCTGGAGCGCCACGCTCTTCGCCCGGTCCCTCGGCGCGAGCGGGCTCGTGATCGGGCTGACCGTCGTGGCCGTCGGGACGTCGCTGCCGGAGATGGCCGCGTCCGTCACGGCCGCGCTGCGCGGCGAGCGCGAGCTCGCGGTGGGGAACGCGATCGGGAGCAACATCTTCAACCTGACGACGGTCCTCGGGCTGACGGCGGCGGCGACGCGGGAGGGCGTGCCCGTCGCGGGTGCGGCGCTCGCCCTCGACCTCCCGGTCATGAACGCGGTCGCTCTCGCGTGTCTTCCGGTCTTCTTCCACCTCCGGGTCGGGCGCATGGCCGGCGTCGCGCTCGTCGCCGCGTACGCGGCCTATGTGTCCTACCTCGCGCTCGCCCCGGACCCGGCGGCGCTGGCGGCGCCGCAGCGGACGCTCGTCGTCTTCGTCGGGCCGCTCGGACTCCTCGTGGCTCTCGCCGCGTGGCAGGGGGTCCGCGGCCGCCGTCGACCGCCCGCGGCCGCGGCCTGACGCGGGTGTCGGCGCCCTCTGGACAAATCGCCCTTTCGAGGAGACGCTGCCCGACATGATGCAGAGGCGCCTCCTCCGTCTCGTGCTGGTGGCGGTCGCCGTCGCGGCACGCCCGGCCGCCGCCGTGGCGTCCTCGTCGCTGCCGCTCGTGCCCTGGCCGGCCGAGGCGCGCCCCGGCGCCGGCGCGCTGCCGATCGGTCCGACGCTCACCGTCTCGGTCGAGGGCGGCAGCCCGCTCCTCGACCGCGCGCTCGCCCGCTTCACGCGGCGGCTGTCGGGGAAGGGCGGCGCGTTCGTGCGCCTCGCCCACGCCGAGCCCGGCGCGCCGGCCACTCTCCGCGTCGTCTGCGCCGCGCGCGACCCGCGCTTCCTCACGCTGGAGGCCGACGAGTCGTACGCGCTCGACGTCACCCCGAAGGGCGCCGAGCTCCGGGCCGCGGGCGAGACAGGCGTCCTGCGCGGGCTGGCGACCCTCGCCCAGCTCGCACGAAGGGACGACGTGGGCCTCGCCTTCGCGTCGGCGTCGATTCGCGACCGGCCGCGCTTCCCGTGGCGCGGCCTCATGGTCGACCCGGTCCGGCACTTCGTCCCGTTCGACGACCTCGCGCGCCAGCTCGACGCGATGGAGGCGGTGAAGCTGAACGTGCTCCACCTCCACCTCAGCGACTCGGAGGCGTACCGGATCGAGAGCCGCGTCCGGCCGCTGCTCCACGAGAAGGGCTCGGACGGCCTCTTCTACACGCAGGCGCAGGTCCGCCAGCTGGTGGAGCGGGCGCGCGACCGCGGCATCCGCGTGGTGCCGGAGCTCGACGCGCCGTCGCACACGCGGAGCTGGCTCGTCGGCTACCCCGAGATCGCGACGAAGCCCCAGGCCTACCGCACGGGCTTCGACCGCGCGACGCGCGACGTGACGATCGACCCGACCCGCGAGGAGACCTACGCGTTCCTCGACGCGCTCGTGGGCGAGCTCGCCTCGCTCTTCCCGGACCGCTTCCTCCACTTCGGGGGCGACGAGGTCGTCGACCCCGAGTGGGCGACGAGCCCGGCGATCCAGGCGTTCATGAAGGCGAACGGCCTCGCCGACCGCCACGCGCTCCACGCCTACTTCAGCCGCCGCGCGGCGGAGGTCCTCGCGAGGCACGGCCGCACGGCCGTCGGGTGGGACGAGGTCCTCGACCACGGCCTTCCGCCCGACGCCGTCGTCCAGACCTGGCGCAGCTCGAAGCTCGCCGCCCGGTCGACCGCGACCGGCCGAAGGACGCTCGTCTCCGCCGGCTACTACCTCGACTGGGTGATGCCGCCGGCCTACCACTACGCCATCGACCCGGCCGATCCCGCCGCGTACGGGCTCTCCGAGCGCGAGCGCGCGGCCCTCGCGTCGACCGCGCTCGCGCCCTTCGTCACCGAGGCGAACGTCGTCGAGAGCGGGGCGACCCTGACGGCCGCCCAGGAGGCGCTCCTCCTCGGCGGGGAGGCCGCCCTGTGGAGCGAGTGCGTCGAGGCGCCGATGCTCGACGGGCGGCTGTGGCCCCGCACCGCGGCGATCGCGGAGAGGCTGTGGTCGCCGCGCGACGTGCGCGATCCCGTCTCGATGGAGCGGCGCCTCGTCGACGTCGGACGCGACCTCGCCGCCCTCGGCCTGCGTCACGAGGCGAACCGGCTGGCGATGCTGGCCCGGCTCGCCCCCGGCGCCGAGGACGCCGCTTTCGCCCTGGGAGCCGCCGTCGCCCCGGCCGCTTCTCGCGCGGATGGCCTGCGCGGCACCGTCCACGCCGTTCCTCCTGCTGCTCGTGACCGGGACGCCGCTCAACGTATCGTCCTTCATGGGCCTGATCCTGCTCGTCGGCCTCATCGTCAAGAACGGCATCATCCTCGTCGACTACGCGGACATCCTCGCCGCGCGGGGGATGCCGCGGGCGGAGGCGCTGGTGGAAGCCGGCGCGGTGCGGCTGCGGCCGATCCTGATGACGACGCTCTGCACGCTCTTCGGCCTCCTGCCTCTCGCGCTCGGGCTCGGGCCGGGCGCGGAGCTGCAGAAGCCGCTCGCGATCGCGGTCATCGGGGGCCTCTCGGTGTCGACCGCGGTCACGCTCCTGTTCGTGCCGATGGTCCTCGCCGCGGTCGAGCGTCGCCGGCGCGCGGCCTGAGGCCCCGCGCCCGGCTTCGCCCTAGAATCGCGGGATCCACGGAGGCCGGCTCATGGGCTCGACGCTGAGGCTGACCCTCGCAGTGGCCGTCGCCGTCTCACGGCCGGCCCTCGCCGCCGCCGCGGACGATCTCGCCCGGACCCCGCCGATGGGCTGGAACAGCTGGAACGCCTTCCACTGCGAGGTGAACGAGGCGGTCGTGCGCGCGGCGGCCGACGCGCTCGTGGCCTCGGGCCTGCGCGACGCCGGCTATCGCTACGTGGTCGTCGACGACTGCTGGCAGGGCGATCGAGACGCCGCGGGCCGCCTGCAGCCCGACCGCGGGCGCTTTCCCTTGGGCATGAAGGCGCTCGCGGACTACGTGCACGAGAAGGGCCTCTCCTTCGGCCTCTACTCCGGGGCCGGCGAGCTGAGCTGCGCGAGCCGGCCGGGAAGCCGGGGGCACGAGGCGGTCGACGCGCGGACCTGGGCCGAGTGGGGCGTCGACTACGTGAAGTACGACTGGTGCCACACCGAGGGGATGGACCCGCGCGACGCGTACGGGCGCATGAGCCAGGCGCTGCGCGCCACGGGCCGTCCGATCGTGTTCTCGATCTGCGAGTGGGGAACGTCGAAACCCTGGACCTGGGCCGCGGGCGTGGGCCATCTCTGGCGCGCGACGCGCGACATCCAGCCGTGCTGGGACTGCGGCACCGAGTGGGGCGGGACGGGCATCGCGCACATCCTCGACTCGGCGGCCGAGCTCCACGCCTTCGCCGGTCCCGGGCGCTGGAACGACCTCGACATGCTGGAGGTCGGCCACGCCGGCCTCTCGGCCGGCGAGACCCGCGCCCACTTCAGCCTGTGGGCGCTCCTCGCGTCGCCGCTCATGGCGGGCAACGACCTCGCGGCGATGACGTCGGCGACGCGCGACGTCCTCCTGAACCGCGAGGTGATCGCCGTCTCTCAGGACCCGCTCGGCGTCGCGGGGCGGAAGGTGCTGGACGGCGGCCACGACGAGGTGTGGGCGCGGCCGCTCGCCGACGGCAGCCGCGCCGTCGTCCTGCTCAACCGCGGCACGGACACGATGGCCGTCCGCTGCCGGGTCGAGGACCTCGGCTTCGCGCCGAACCAGAAGGTCGTCCTGCGCGACCTGTGGAAGCACGCCGAGGTCCCCCTCGAGTTCGGCATGTTCGTCGAGGGGAAGGTGAAGCCCCACGACGTCGTGATGCTGCGGGTGACGCCCGTCGACTGAAGACGGACCGGGCCGGATCGCTCGGCGGCCTTCGTGCGGATCAGGCCTTCGTGGACGGCGGGACGGGCCGGGCCACGAACGGAGGCGCGTCGAGGCGCGCGCCGCGGTACGCCTTCACCTCGCCGAAGCGGCGGCCGGCCTGCCAGTCGTCGCGCGCCTCGCGGATCTCGCCGGCCGTGCGCGCCACGAAGTTCCACCACATGAGGACCGTCTCGCCGAAGGGCGCCCCGCCGAGGAGCAGGAGGCGCAGCGGCGAGTCGCGTTTGGCCGCGAGCGAGAGCTCCGAACGACCCGTGCCGAGGTAGACGAGCTCCTCCGGCCGGAGCGGGGCACGGGCGACGGAGCCCGCTCCGCGGAGGAGCATCACCGCGTGCTCGAAGGCAGGATCGAGCGGCAGGGCGGCGTGCGCCCCGGCCTCGACCGTCACGTCCGCGCCGACGATCGGCGAGAACGTTCGGCCCGGGGAGCGGAGGCCCCCGAGCGCGCCGAGGATGACGGTTGCCTGAAGCGACGGCGCTTCGAAGACCGGCAGCCCGGCGTGGTGCTCGAACGAGGGCTCGACGCGCCGCGAAGCCTCGGGCAGCGCGACCCACAGCTGCACGCCCTCGAGCCGGCCGGAGTGGGACGCCGGCGTCTCCTCGGAGTGGGCGATGCCGCGGCCGCTG
The DNA here is from genome assembly GCA_046331285.1 of Vicinamibacteria bacterium. Taxonomy (GTDB): domain Bacteria; phylum Acidobacteriota; class Vicinamibacteria; order Fen-336; family Fen-336; genus DATBSL01. Next base: position 52,064 of record JAXLRD010000027.1, on the reverse strand, counting down.
GTCATCAGGTTGAGCGTGCCGGGCCGGGCCGTGGCCTCGCAGCCGAGCGAGTCCTCGTGCAGGACCTCTCCGTCGAGGAGCCACGAGACGGTCTGGAGACCGATGTGCGGGTGCGGCGGGACGTCCATCGGCCGCCCGGCGTCGAACGAGAGCGGGCCGAAGGCGTCGAGGAAGCACCACGCGCCGACGAGTCTTCGCCGCGGCGCGGGCAGCAGGCGGCGGATCGCGAGGCCGCCGAGCGACATCTCCCGCGCGGGGATCGCCTCGAGCGTCGGGCCCGCGCCGTCGCCGCTGGCGCAGGCCTCCGGCCCCGGGGAAGAGGAGGCGTGGCTCATGCGCCGATCATAGTCCGCCGGCTGCCCGGTTCCCGCCGGCTTTCGTCCGCGGCCGCCGCCGCGGGCGCCGCGAGGTAGCATCCCGACGGCCCGGGCCACGGGCCGGGAGGCGCACATGCCTGAGAACGGACGGGGCGCGGGCCTGAGCCGGCGCGGGTTCCTGGCCGCGGCGACGGCGGCCGCGGCCGCGCCCCGCGTCGAAGCCGGCGTGGCGCCGTCGGCCCCGGAGGCCGGGCGAGGACCGGTCGCCGTCCGCGTCGAGGGGCAGCGGGTCTTCGTCGAGACCGCGACGCTGTCCGCCGTCCTCGACGCCGGCCGGTTCGTCTCGCTGCGGTCGCGCCGCACCGGCGAGGAGCATCTGGGGGGCGAGGGGTCCGCGGCGCCCCCGCTCGAGCTCGTCTTCCGGGGCGGTGAGCGGGTGCCCGTGGACCCGGCTCGCTTCGGCCAGGTGTCGGCGCGCGCCCTGTCCGCCACGCGGGCCGAGGTCGTCCTCTCCGGCTGGGACGCCGAGGGCACGATCGCCGTCACCGCCGATCCCGAGACCGGGGACGTCGTTCTCGAGCCCGCGGCGTTCTCGACCCGGCCCGGCGCGCGCGCCTGCCGCTACACCATCGCGGGCATCCGCCCGGGCCTCGAGCTCGTGGCCCCCTTCTTTCAGGGGGTGCGCCTCCCCCTGGAGGACCCGCTCGTGCGCGACAGCCACTGGCCCTGGCCGATGCACTGGGAGGCTGGCCTCGCGATCCTGGCCGGCCCGGGAGGGGGCTTCTGGGTCCACGCGCGCGACGACCGCTACCGCTACAAGGCGCTGCACGTCGGCTCGCCCGCCGGCCCGCGCGCGCTCGGCTTCGACGCCGAGGCGTGGGGACCGATCGACGACAACCGCTCCGCCGGCGGGCTCGCCTGGCGGGTGAACGTGTTCGACGGGGAGTGGACCGTCCCGGCCGCCCTGTACCGCGAGTGGCTCTGGACCGCGCACGGCCTCGCCGCGCGCGAGCGGGAGCGCCGCGACTGGGTGAGCGAGCTCGCCCTCGCGGTCTCGTGGTGCCCGGGCGATCCCGCCGTCCTCGACGCCCTCGCCGCGCGGGTCCCGCCGCGCCGGGTGCTCCTCCACTACCCGGACTGGCGGACCCTGCCGTACGACGAGGGCTACCCGACGTTCGAGCCGAGCGACGCCGGGAGGACGTTCGCGGCCAAGGCGCGCGCGATGGGCTTCCGCCTCGCCCCGCACTTCAACTCCGTCGACATGGACCCGTCGCATCCGGTGTACGCGCGGGTCCGCGACTTCGAGTACCGCGACGTCGAGACGAAGCGCGTGCAGGGCTGGGCGTGGCACGAGGACCGCTCGATCGGCGTCCCCGAGTCGGGCGCAGCGCGCGCCGCCAACCGCGACAAGAAGGTCATGGTGAAGATCCACCCGGGGCTCGGCCTGTGGAGGTCGATCCTGGGGGACGCCGTGCAGGCCGCCGCCGCGTCGCTCGGGCTCGAGGCGGCGTTCCTCGACGTCACCCTCGTGACGCAGAACCTCCACAACGCCATCGTCGACGGGATGACGTCGAGCGAGGGCATGCTGCGGCTCGTCGACCACGTCGGCGGCCTCGGCCGCGGCCTCGTCGTCGGAGGGGAGGGGCGCAACGAGGTGACGGCCCGCGGCCTGTCCTTCGCCCAGGCCCATCTCTTCCGCAGCTGGCAGGCGAACGCGGACGGCCTGGAGCGGACGGGCGGCTGCGCGCTCGGCGAGCTCCTCTTCGGCCGGCTCTGCCGCACGATCGGCTACTCGGCGCTGTCCGGGCGGGACGAGAAGGAGGAGCTGCGGATGAGGGTGCACGAGTCCCTGGGCGCCGTCCCGACGATCACGGTCGACGGGGCGGACGAGATCGGGCGCCCGAGCGCCGCCGTGCGCCGGCTCCTGGAGAAGGCCGCCGCCGGCCGCTGAGCGGCGATCCGTGGAACTCGAGCGCGCGAGGCGCTACGCTTCGCGCGCGGAGGACGGGATGCGAACGGTCGTTCTCGCGACTCTGGCGGTGGCGTCGACGGCGGCGCTCGGAAGTGCCCAGCCGGCGGACCCTGGTCCGCTCGTCCCGGCGAGCGATTCCCGGATCGGCTGGATGGGCCGCGTCGACACGACGGACCCCGCGCGGCCCCGCTTCGGCTTTCCCGGCGTGACCCTGCGCGTGGCCTTCGAGGGCCCGTTGATCGGCCTGCGCGTCGCGGCTGCCACCCCGAACGTCCACGTGCTCATGCGCGTCGACGGCGCGGACTCGCGGGTCGTGCGGCTCCCGGAAGGGGAGAGCGACCTCGGCCTCGCCGGTGGCCTCGGGCCCGGACCGCACACGGCCGAGCTCGTCCACCGCACCGAGACCTGGCAGGGGACGATGGCCGTCCTCGGCGTGCGCCTGCCCCCCGGCGGCCGCCTCCTGCCGGCGCCGCCCTTCCCGAAGCGCCGGCTGCTGTTCCTCGGCGACTCCGTGACGTGCGGCTCGGGCACGGAGCGCGCGTTCTCCTGCGCGAAGGACGGGATCGCCTCGTCGAACGGCGCGGCGTCCTTCGGGATGCTGCTCGGCCGCGCGCTCGACGCGCAGTCGCACCTCGTCTGCTACGGCGGCCGGGGCCTCGTGCGCGACTGGCGGGGGCGGCGCGACGTCTACACCGTGCCCGAGATCTTCGACCTCGCGGTCCCCGACGAGCCGAAGGGACAGGCGTGGGACCACGCGCGCTACGTGCCGGACGCGGTTTTCGTCTCGATCGGCACGAACGACTTCAACCTGGCGCTCGGCCCGTTCCCGGAGAGAGACGAGTACGTCGCCGCCTACGTCGCGTTCCTGAAGAGGATCCGCGCGCGGTACCCGAAGGCCCTCGTGCTCGTCACCGAGGGCGCGATCGTGAACGACGGCGGCGACGGCCGGAAGCAGAAGACGACGCTCGCGTCGTACGTGGCGGACGCCGTGGCGAAGGTCGGCGACCCGCTCGTCAGGGCCGTGCCCTCGACGCACTACCCGGGCGACGCGTGCGACGCGCACCCGAGCGCGGCCGAGCACGCGGCCATGGCGCGCGACTTCGAGCCGGTGCTTCGCGAGGCGCTCGGCTGGTAGGACGGCCAAGGGGGCGCGCGAGAGAGACGATGGCACGCCGGCGGTGGCCGGCCTCACGAGGAGACGATCACTTGGACAACACCGACCGCCGCACGTTCCTGAAGACGACCGCCCTCGCCTCGGCCGCCGTGGCCGCGGGCTCGACGACATCGGCGCTCGCCGCCGACGCCCCGCTCACCCTCGGCCTCGTCGGCTGCGCCCACATCCACACGCCCGGCTTCACGAAGCTCCTCGCGGAGCAGAAGAACGTCCGCGTGAAGTGGGCGTGGGACAAGGACCCGGCGCGGGTCGCGAAGTGGGGCGGCGTCGTGGGGGCGAAGACGGCGTCGTCGGCCGCGGAGATCTTCGGCGACCCCGAGGTGAAGGCCGTCGTCATCCTGTCGGAGACGAACGCGCACCGCGAGCTCGTCGCCCAGGCCACCGCGGCGAAGAAGCACCTGTTCGCCGAGAAGCCGCTCGGGACGAACGGGCCCGAGAGCCGGGAGATGGCGGCGGCCATCGAGAAGGCGGGCCTTCTCTTCACGACGGGCTACTTCATGCGGACGGACCCGAAGCACCTGTTCCTCCGCGAGCAGGTCGCGAAGGGCGCCTTCGGGAAGATCACCCACGCCGCGGCGTGGAACTGCCACCAGGGCTCGCTCGGCGGCTGGTTCGACGACAAGCCCGGCAACGTCGCGGAGTCGTGGCGCTGGATGGCCGACCCGAAGGTCGCGGGCGTCGGCGCCTTCGGCGACCTCGGCACGCACTCGCTCGACATCCTGATGTGGGTCCTCGGCCCGGTCGAGGCCGTGACCGCCGACATCCGCATCGTCACGAACCGCTACCCCGGCTGCGACGAGACGGGGACGGCTCTCCTGCGGATGGGCGACGGGCTCGTCGCCGCGCTGACCGCGGGCTGGGTCGACGTGGCGAACCCGGTCACGCTGCAGATCGCCGGCACGGAGGGGCACGCGCTGATCGTGAACGACCAGCTCTTCTTCGAGTCGAAGAAGGTGCCCGGCTCGAAGATCAAGGAGCCCGTGACCGCGCTCCCGCCGGCCCCGAAGGCGCCGATGCTGCAGTGGCTCGACGCCGTCTCGGGCGCCGCCGGCCAGCCGCTCGTCACTCCGACCGAGGCCGCCGCGCGCGTCGCGGTGATGGACGCGGCCTACGCCTCGGCCCGCGACGGGCACTGGACGAAGGTCGTCTAGCGCGTACTGGATCGCATGCGCCGGGCGCCGGATCGCACGGCAACCCACTGAGGGCGATCGGGTAAGAGCCGGGGCGTTCCGCGTCCGAAAAGGCGCCAGACGGTCCCGGCCGACACAGGAAGTTCGTCCCATTGACGGCAGGCCCGCGCGGCCCCATGTTCTCCGATCGCGGGCGGGCGGGTCGTCGCTTCGGCCGCCGGCCGGACCTCCCGTCGTCCCCGCGAAGGAGAAGACATGGAAACCCTGCCGGGCTGGGCGCTCCTCGCCGTCTACTGGATCGTCCCGCTCCTCCTGCTGGTCCTCGGCTATCGCCTGTGGCTGCGCCTCTTCGGCGTGCTGGTGATCCCCGAGGACAGCATCGGGATCGTGAACAAGAAGTTCGTGCTGGTGGGCGCCAACCGCACGCTGCCCGACGGCGCGATCCTCGCGCTGCGCGGGGAGGCCGGCTTCCAGGCCGACACCCTCGCCCCCGGCCTGCACTTCGGCTACTGGCCGTGGCAGTTCGAGGTCATGCTGCGCAAGTTCGTGACCGTGCCGCAGGGCCAGGTCGGCGTCGTCGAGGCGCGCGACGGCCGGCCGCTGCCGAGCGGCCGCGTCCTCGCGCGGCACGTCGACTGCGGCTCGTTCCAGGACGCGCGCGCGTTCCTGTCGAAGGGCGGCGAGCGCGGCCCGCAGATCACGGTGATCCCGCCCGGCACGTACCGCATCAACACGGCCCTCTTCTCGGTCGCCATGGAGCCGGCGTTCGAGATCGAGGACAACATGGTCGGCATCGTCACCACCAAGGAGGGCAAGCCCCTGCAGACGGGCGAGATCGCCGGGTGCGAGGTCGCGGGGCACGACTCGTTCCAGAACGGCCAGGCGTTCCTCGACCACGGCGGCTTCAAGGGCCTGCAGGAGCAGGTGATCCTCGCCGGCCGCTACTTCCTGAACCCGAGGTTCGTCACGGTCGAGGTGAAGCCGATGACCGACGTGCCGATCGCGCACGCCGGGGTCGTGATCGCCTACGTGGGCAAGCCCGGCGTGGACGTGACCGGCGAGAGCTTCAAGCACGGCAACCTCGTGAGCAAGGGCCAGAAGGGCGTGTGGGTCGAGCCGCTCGACCCCGGCAAGTACCCGATCAACCCGTACACCCACAAGGTCGAGAACGTGCCGACCGCGAACGTCGTCCTGAACTGGGCCACCGGCAAGACGGAGGCCCACCGCCTCGACGAGAAGCTCTCGACGATCAAGGTGCGCTCGTCCGACGGCTTCACGTTCAACCTCGACGTCTCGCAGATCATCCACATCCCGCGCACCGACGCGCCGAAGGTCATCGCGCGGTTCGGCAACGTGGCGAACCTCGTCACCCAGGTGCTCGAGCCGACGATCGGCAACTACTTCAGGAACGCCGCGCAGGGCTCGGACGTGATCGACTTCCTGAAGAGCCGCCAGCAGAAGCAGGACCACGCGAAGCAGGCGATCGCCGCGGCCCTCGAGGACTACAACGTCGGCGCCGTCGACACCCTGATCGGCGACATCGTGCCGCCGGACGACCTCATGAAGACGCTCACCGACCGCAAGATCGCCGAGCAGCAGGAGATCACCTTCGGCACGCAGAAGACAGCGGAAGGTCGCGAGGAGGAGCTCGAGCAGGCCCGCGCGATCGCCACCACCCAGGCGCGTCGTCGACGCCGAGCGCAGCGTGCAGATCGCCGACTTCAACGCGCAGGCGACGGTCAAGGCCGCGGAGAGCGGCGCGCAGGCGAAGCGCGTGAACGCCGAGGCGGACGCGATGGTGAAGAAGGTGAACGCCGACGCCGACGCGATGGTCACGGCCACGGTCGGCGCGGCCGAGGCCGGCAAGATCCGCGCGGTGGGCACCGCCGAGGCCGACGTCATCAAGCAGAAGATCGCGTCGATGGAGTCGGGCAACTACGCGAGCATCGAGGTCATGAAGGCCCTCGCCGCGAGCGGCCAGCGGCTCGTGCCGGAGATCCTCGCGAGCGGCGACGGCGCGGGCGGCGGCTCGGGCTCGCTCGTGAACGTGCTCCTCGCCCAGCTCGTCGCCTCGGGCGCGGCGCGGGGCCGCAGGAGGCGCCGGCCGAGCGGTGATGCCGCGGCTCCGTTGACAGGTCCGCGGCAGGGGCCATAGTCTCGGCTCCTGCCGTGGACCTCCAGGAAGGGCCCCATGCCCCGGTTCGACTTCGGCAAGGCGCTGCGCCGCAAGATCGACGAGCACACGAAGCTCGTCGAGCGGAAACCGACGGGTGAAGGCGGCAACGGCGTCTACGACCGCTGGGAGAACCCGGTCGTCACCGCCGCCCACGTGCCGCTGTTCTGGCGGTACGAACTCGACCCGAGGAGGAACCCGCTCCTCCTGGAGCGGCTCGGGGTCAACTGCGTCTTCAACGTCGGCGCGATCGAGTGGAACGGCAAGGTCGCGCTCGTGTGCCGGGTCGAGGGGAACGACCGCAAGAGCTTCTTCGCGGTGGCCGAGAGCGACAACGGCGTCGACAACTTCCGCTTCTGGGACTACCCGGTGGTGATGCCGGAGACGGAGGACCCCGACACGAACGTCTACGACATGCGCCTCACGGCGCACGAGGACGGCTGGATCTACGGGATCTTCTGCACCGAGCGGAAGGACCCGTCCGCGCCCCCGGGCGACACCTCGGCGGCCGTCGCTCAGGCCATCGCCCGGACGAAGGACCTCGTGAAGTGGGGCGCCTGCCGGACCTGAAGTCACAGTCGGCCCAGCAGAGGAACGTCGTCCTGCACCCGGAGTACGTGAAGGGGCAGTACGCGCTCTACGCGGCCGCAGGACAGCTTCGAGGCGGGGAAGGAGGCGGGATCGGCTTCGCCCTGTGCAGACCCTGGAGGCGGCCGAGATCGGCGAGGAAGCGATCGTCGACCCGAAGGTCTACCACACGGTGAAGGAGCTCAAGAACGGCGCCGGCGCGCCGCCGATCAAGGACGGCGAAGGGCTGGCTCCACATCGCGCACGGCGTGCGCAACACCGCGGCCGGCCTGCGCCCTACGTGCTTACGCGCTGCTGGCCGCGACCTCGCCGACCCGTCGAAGGTGATCGCGCGGCCGGGCGGCTTCTTCCTCGCCCCCGAGGAGACGACGAGCGCGTGGGCGACGTGTCGAACGTGGCCTTCTGCAACGGCGCGGTGGCGCGGGCCGACGGGAGCGTCCTCATCTACTACGCGTCGTCCCGACACCCGGACCAGCACGTCGCGACGACCAGCGTCGACCGCCTGCTCGACTACGTTCTCCACACCCCGGAGGACCCGCTGCGCTCGGCCGCCTGCGTCAAGCAGCGGACGGACCTCATCGACCGCAACCTGAAGCTCCTCGCCCGCACGAAGACGAAGGCCTACAAGGGCCTGCGCTAGAGCGGCCGCCCGCGACGGCGTAGGAGGCCTTGTCCTCGCAGCTCGCCTGTAATACATTTGTGGCTCATGGGTCAGACGATCACGATCCGTCTTACCAAGGAACTCGCCGACTGGCTCGAGCGGACCGCCGCCGAGACCGGGGTGTCGCAGGGCAAGCTGGTCCGCGACCAGCTCGAGCGGGCGAAGGCGGCCGCCTCGCGGCAGTCGTTCATGCAGCTCGCCGGCACCGTCCGCGGCCCGCGGGACCTCTCGACGCGCAAGGCTTCTCGCGCCCGTGAAGGGAATCGCCGACACCGGCTTCCTGGTCGCGTTCGCCAACCGCGCGGATCGTCACCACGGGTGGGCCGTCCGGGTCGCGGGCGGCGTCTGGGAGCCGCTGCTGACCTGCGAACCCGTGCTGGCGGAACGGCGTTCCACCTGCAGAGCGTCCCGCTGGTCCTGTCCCTGCTGCGCGAGGGCCTGGTGACCCTCGCCTTCGACTACCGTCTCGCAGATCATCCACATCCCGCGCACCGACGCGCCGAAGGTCATCGCGCGCTTCGGCAACGTGGCGAACCTCGTGACCCAGGTGCTCGAGCCGACGATCGGCAACTACTTCCGGAACGCCGCGCAGGGCTCGGACGTGATCGACTTCCTGAAGAGCCGCCAGCAGAAGCAGGACCACGCGAAGCAGGCGATCGCCGCGGCCCTCGAGGACTACAACGTCGGCGCCGTCGACACCCTGATCGGCGACATCGTGCCGCCGGACGACCTCATGAAGACGCTCACCGACCGCAAGATCGCCGAGCAGCAGGAGATCACCTTCGGCACGCAGAAGACGGCCGAGGTCGCGAGGAAGGAGCTCGAGCAGGCCCGCGCGATCGCCACCACCCAGGCGCGCGTCGTCGACGCCGAGCGCAGCGTGCAGATCGCCGACTTCAACGCGCAGGCGACCGTCAAGGCCGCGGAGGGCGGCGCGCAGGCGAAGCGGGTGAACGCCGAGGCGGACGCGATGGTGAAGAAGGTGAACGCCGACGCCGACGCGATGGTCACGGCGACGGTCGGCGCGGCCGAGGCCGGCAAGATCCGCGCGGTCGGCACCGCCGAGGCCGACGTCATCAAGCAGAAGATCGCGTCGATGGAGTCGGGCAACTACGCGAGCATCGAGGTCGCGAAGGCTCTCGCCGCGAGCGGCCAGCGGCTCGTGCCGGAGATCCTCGCGAGCGGCGACGGCGCGGGCGGCGGCTCGGGCTCCCTCGTGAACGTGCTCCTCGCCCAGCTCGTCGCCTCGGGCGCGGCCCGAGGCCGCGGGGAGGCGCCGGCCGAGCGGTGACAAAGCGGCTCCGTTGACAGGTCCGCGGCAGGGGCCATAGTCTCGGCTCCTGCCGTGGACCACCAGGAGGAGCCATGCCCCGGTTCGACTTCGACAAGGCGCTGCGACGCAAGATCGACGAGCACACGAAGCTCGTCGAGCGCAGGAACCGGCGGGTGAAGAGCGGCAACGGCGTCTACGACCGCTGGGAGAACCCGGTCGTCACCGCCGCCCACGTGCCGCTGTTCTGGCGGTACGACCTCGACCCGAAGAGGAACCCGCTCCTCCTGGAGCGGCTCGGGGTCAACTGCGTCTTCAACGTCGGCGCGATCGAGTGGAACGGCAAGGTCGCGCTCGTGTGCCGGGTCGAGGGGAACGACCGCAAGAGCTTCTTCGCGGTGGCCGAGAGCGAGACGGGCGTCGACAACTTCCGCTTCTGGGACTACCCGGTCGTGATGCCCGAGACGGACAACCCCGACACGAACGTCTACGACATGCGCCTCACGGCGCACGAGGACGGCTGGATCTACGGGATCTTCTGCACCGAGCGCAAGGACCCGTCCGCCCCGGCGGGCGACACCTCGTCGGCCGTGGCGCAGGCGGGCATCGCGCGGACGAAGGACCTCGTGAAGTGGGAGCGGCTGCCCGACCTCAAGTCGCAGTCGGCGCAACAGCGGAACGTCGTCCTGCACCCGGAGTACGTGAAGGGGCAGTACGCGCTCTACACGCGGCCGCAGGACAGCTTCCTCGAGGCGGGGAAGGGAGGCGGGATCGGCTTCGCCCTCTGCGAGACCCTCGAGGCGGCCGAGATCGGCGAGGAAGCGATCGTCGACCCGAAGGTCTACCACACGGTGAAGGAGCTCAAGAACGGCGCCGGCGCGCCGCCGATCAGGACGGCGAAGGGCTGGCTCCACATCGCGCACGGCGTGCGCAACACCGCGGCCGGCCTGCGCTACGTGCTCTACGCGCTGCTGTGCGACCTCGCCGACCCGTCGAAGGTGATCGCCCGGCCGGGCGGCTTCTTCCTCGCCCCCGAGGGCGACGAGCGGGTGGGCGACGTCTCGAACGTGGCTTTCTGCAACGGCGCGGTGGCGCGGGCCGACGGGAGCGTCCTCATCTACTACGCGTCGTCCGACACCCGGACCCACGTCGCGACGACCACCGTCGACCGCCTGCTCGACTACGTCCTCCACACCCCGGAGGACCCGCTGCGCTCGGCCGCCTGCGTCAAGCAGCGGACGGACCTCATCGACCGCAACCTGAAGCTCCTCGCCCGCACGAAGACGAAGGCCTACAGGGGCCTGCGGTAGCGGCCCGCTCCGTCTTCGGCGCCCGGTGTGCGGTAGCATCCGGCCTCGCCATGCACGCGGACCTGCGCGCCGCCCGAGACGTCACGGTCATCCTGGTCACGCTGCTTCTCCTCGGCCCCGCCGCGCTGCTTCTCGCCGCGGCGGCCAGGCGGGCGCTCGCCGGAGAGGCGGAGGCGTACGTCTTCGTGGGGCCCGCCCTGATCCTCGGAGGCGTCGGGGCGCTGTGCCTCCGGCCGCTCCGGTGGTATCGCCGGTGCGCCGAGATCCACGCTCGCGGTAGGCCGCGTCCCATGCGCCTGCACTGCGTCACGAACGCGCGCGGAGGGCTCTTCCTCGAGCTTCACCCCCTCGTCGACGTCCGGATGCGCGACCCCCTGATCCGCGTGCAGTCCGAGCGGCGGCCGAAGCGTTTCGCCAGCCTCGAAGGCGAGACGGTTCGCGTCTTCGTCGACGACGACGCCGCCGGGCCGGTGGTCGTGGAGACGTCGCTCGGCCTCCTCTGGTCACCCTGGGGCGGACGAAGGACGAACCGGCTCGAGGGCCAGCTGCACTGACGCCGCGCCGGTGTCGTCGCCCGGGGCCGATTCGTGGTTGAATTCTCACGCGTGGGCGACCCGCCCCGATCAGGAGGACCTCCATGACGAGCCGTCGATCGTTCCTCTCCACCCTGGCCGCGGGCGCGGCCCTGTCGCCTCTCGCGAAGACCGCCTTCGCCGCCGGGAAGCCCTCGCTCGGGCTGCAGCTCTACAGCCTCCGCCGCGAGCTCGCCAAGGACGTCCCCGGCACGCTCAAGATGATCAAGGGCTGGGGCTTCGACGAGGTCGAGAGCTTCGGCGACTTCGCCGGCGCGATCGCGGGCCCGCTGAAGGACGCGGGGCTCAAGGTTCGCTCCATGCACGTCGGCTACGACCGGCTGCAGAAGGACCTCGCCGGCGTTCTCAAGGAAGCGGACGTGGTGGGCTGCAAGACGATCCTCAACCCGTACCTGAACCACAAGCAGCGGCCCTTCGCCAGCCGCGAGGAGATCCTCGCCGCCGCGAAGGACTTCGCCTCGTGGGCCTCGCAGTGCAAGGCCGCGGGCAAGCGCTTCGGCTACCACATCCACGGCCAGGAGTTCGGCCCCGCGCCCGAGGGCACGCTCTTCGACGTGCTGGCCAAGGAGTCCGGGCCGGACGTCGGCTTCGAGGCCGACGTCTACTGGGTCACGGTGGGCGGCGCCGACCCCGTCAAGCTCATCGAGAAGTACGCCGGCCGCATCTGGTACACGCACCTCAAGGACATGGCGAAGGGCGTGGATCCGCGCTCCGAGGCCGCGCGCGGCGAGGCGGCCCGGGCGGTGCTGGCGACGGGCCAGCTCGACATCAAGGGCATCATGGCCGCGAGCGCCAAGGCCGGCGTCGAGTGGCACATCCTCGAGGACGAGAGCGCCGACCCGGTGGGCAACATCCCGCTGAGCGTCGCCCAGTACAAGAAGCTCTAGCCGCCCGCGCGCGAGCGAAGGCCCGGCCCGGCTCCGTCGCCGGCCGGGCCGTCGTGTCTCGGGCCCTACCGGCCGCCGAGCAGCGAGAACCCGAGCGAGAACGTCCAGTGGGTGAAGTCGGCCGTGACGGGCGCCGGGGAGGTCGTGTCGCTCGGCGGCGCGATCGCGCGCGGGAGGTCGCCGGTGCCCCACGTGTAGCCCACGCCGACGGCGATGCGCGAGCCGAAGCGCTCGAACGCGATCCCGACGGTGGCCTCGGTGAGGTCCCAGGTCGCGAGCGTCTCGGACTCCTCGCGCCAGGCGGAGTTGTTCCGCGAGGCGCCGGCGTAGAGGGTCGTCGTGTCGCCCACCTTCTGCTCGAGCCCGGCCCCGAAGTTCACGACGCTCTTCGCCGCGCCGAGGTACGTCATCGGGACGCTCCGCGACGAGCCCGCGACGGTGGCCGGCTCCGGCTCGAGGATGCCGTACGGGTCGACCGCCGAGAACCACTCGGCGGTCGTGTGCACCGCGGTGCGGGCCCCCCGCCACGTGGCTCCGCCGGCCGCCGACCACGGCGAGTGGTACGTCGAAACGAGGCCTTCCTGCGCCGTGGCCGCCACGAACGGCAGGCCGTCGACGCCGGCGATGGTCGCGTTCAGGACCGCCTTGCCGTTGCTCCACAGCCGCGCCCGCGGCGTCGTCACGGTCGCGCCGAGCTCGAGCGGGCCCGGCCGCCACGCGATCCCGAGCTTCCCGAGGACGCCCACGTGGTTGTACTCGTACTCGCGGCCCAGGAACGCCGCCGCCACCTCGCCGGCGGAGAGCGACTCCGCGGCCAGCGACCTTCGGTTGCGCTGCGCGCGGTAGGCGACGAAGGGCGACACGCCGACCGCCAGCGTGTCGGAGATCCGGTGCGACCACGACGGGCCGGCCCAGTACTCGACCACGCGCTCGCGCACGCGCCCGAAGGCGGCGCCGCCCTCGGCCGCGGCGGGGGAGACCCGGGCGTCGTTGAACCCGAGGTCCCAGTCGGTGTCGTGGCGGGAGAAGAAGGCGAACGAGAACTGGTCGGCCTTCCCGTCGCGGCGCGCGAGGCGCCCCGCGATCACCGCCGGCACCGTGTCGAAGATCGTGGACGCGAAGTCGAGGCGCGGCCCGGCGGCGCCGGGCGCGTCGAGCCGGGCGAGCTCGACCGACGTGAGCGTCATCGTGAAGCGCGGCTGCTCGATGAGGGCGGTCGCGCCGGGGTTGTAGAAGACGGCCGAGAGGTCCCGCACGCCGCCCACGATCGTGCCCTCGGTCAGCTGGCCGACGGGCCCGTAGCCGTAGGTCCAGTAGTGCGCGTCCTGCGCGGACGCGGGGGCCGCGAGGACGACGGCGGCCAGCATGGGGGCGAGCGTCACGGCGCGGACCGCCCGTTGGCGTGTCATCTCTTCTCCTCGCTGCAGGCGAGAATCATACGCGAGACCCGGCCGGCCCCGGCCGCGTCCGCGGGTCAATGTTCGGTCAGGATCGACGCGGAGCCGGGCCGCCGACCGGGACCGGGGGCCCACCCCGGAGTGGGCCGGGCGGCCTGTTGAGGGGCCGGCGCCGGGAGTGTTACGCTCCGCCCCGTTCGTCCGGCTTCTTCCGTCCCGGCCCTGGCGGATCCCGCCCGGGCCCGGCGCGCTGGCGCCCAAGGGGAGGCGCCGCCCGCCGCCGTCTCTCCCCGCACAGGGTAAAGCCGCCTCCATGACCGTTCTGCCCGTGCTCCTCGCCGCTCCTGCCCACTCGACCCTGACCGGGCTCGACTGGGTGATGATCCTGCTCTACTTCGGCATCCTCGCCGGGGTCGCCTACTGGGTGGTGAAGAAGAGCAAGAACACCGCCCAGGACTACTTCCTCGCCGGCCGCGACCTCAGCTGGTACATCATCGGCGCCTCGATCTTCGCCTCGAACATCGGCTCGGAGCACGTGGTCGGCCTCGCCGGCTCCGGCGCCGCCGACGGCGTCGCCATGGCGCACTACGAGCTGCACGCGTGGTGCCTGCTGCTGCTGGGCTGGGTCTTCGTGCCCTTCTACATGCGCTCGCAGGTCTTCACCATGCCGGAGTTCCTGGAGCGGCGCTTCTCGCCGGCCTCGCGCTACGTGCTCTCGATCGTCTCGCTCATCACCTTCGTGATCTCGAAGATCGCGGTCGGCATCTTCGCCGGCGGCGTCGTCCTCTCGACCCTTCTGCCCGAGCTGCGCTTCAGCATCGGCGGCACCGAGATCGACAGCTTCTGGGTGGGCTCGATCCTCGTCATCCTGATGACCGGCCTCTACACGGCGCTCGGCGGCATGCGCGCGGTGGCCTACAACGACGCGGTGCAGGTGGTGGTGCTGATCACGGGCTCGGCGGCGCTCACCTTCTACGGCCTCCACCAGCTCGGCGGCTGGGGCGAGCTGCGGGCGATCGCCGGCTCCGACATGTTCAACCTCTGGAAGCCGCTGATCCCGCCGGGCGTCGAGGCCACCTGGGCGCCGGTGCTGGAGAAGAGCGCCACCGGCCAGGTGACCCGGATGGCCTGGTACTTCAACGGCTACTACCCCTGGCTCGGGATGCTCTTCTGCGCGCCGATCATCGGCATGTGGTACTGGTGCACGGACCAGTACATCGTGCAGCGCGCCCTCGGCGCCCCGGACCAGACCCAGGCCCGCCGCGGCAGCATCTTCGCCGCCTTCCTGAAGCTGTTCCCGGTGTACCTCTTCATCATCCCGGGCATCGTGGCCTACGCGCTCGCGAAGAGCGGCAAGGTCCCCGGCCTGGAGGCGATCGCCCACGACCCGAAGGCCGCCCAGAGCGCCTTCCCGCTGATGGTCGAGTACCTGCTGCCGCCGGGCCTGCGCGGCCTGGTCGTGGCGGGCCTCCTCTCGGCCCTGATGGGCTCGCTGGCCGGCGTCTTCAACGCCTGCTCGACCCTCTTCACCGTCGACCTCTACGAGAAGATCAACCCCGGCGCCTCGCAGGAGAAGATCGTCAAGGTCGGCCGCACCGCCACCATCGTGATGGTGGTGATCGCCCTCGCCTGGCTGCCCGTGGTCCGCGGCGCCCACGGCCTCTACGACTACCTCCAGTCGGTGCAGGGCTACCTCGCGCCGCCCGTGTTCGTGGTCTTCTTCCTGGGCGTCTTCTGGAAGCGGATGAACTGGCAGGGCTGCCTCTGGGCGATGCTCGTCGGCTTCACCGTCGGCCTCTTCCGCATGGCGGTCGACACCCCGGTCGCGCTCGGCATCGGCGGCTTCACCGGCTACGCCGAGGGCTCGTTCCTCTGGATCGTCAACAAGACCTACTTCCAGTACTTCAGCGTGCTGATCACGCTGATCTCGGCCGTCGTGGCGGTCGTGGTGAGCCTGGCGACGGGCGAGCCCGACTACAAGAAGATCGGCGGCCTCGCCTACGCGACGGCCACCGAGGCCGACCACGCCGAGACCCGGGCGAGCTGGGACTGGCGCGACGTGGCGGGCTCGGCCGTCGTCCTGCTCGCGATCCTGGGCGCTTACTTGTATTTCAGGGGGTAAGTCCCGAGCTTTCGGGGCCCCGGCTTCGTTGGGGCCCCGAAAGCGAGCAGCAACGTCCGTTCTCGAAGAGGGGGCCGGCGAGCCGGCCCCCTCTCTCTTTCCTCCTGTCCGTTCCCTGACCCACAGGGCCGTCAGTCCGTTGTCCGTTGTCGTTGTCCGTTGTCCGTTTCCGGAGTCCGTTGTCCAGAGTCCGGAGTCCCCGTATCCTCGGGTCGGAGGCCGCCATGCCCCGCCTGCTCCTGATCAGCACCTCGACCGTCTTCGGCACGCGTTACCTCGAGCACGCCCAGGCCGAGCTCCGCGACGTCCTCTCCGGCGTCGGCCGCGTCCTCTTCGTCCCGTTCGCGCTGAAGGACCATGACGCCTACGCGGCGAAGGCGCGCGAGGCGTTCGCGGAGATGGGCTTCGGCCTCGACTCGCTGCACGAGGCGGCGGACCCGCGGGCCGCGATCGAGCGGGCCGAGGCGGTCTTCTGCGGCGGCGGCAACACGTTCCGGCTGCTGAAGGCCCTCGGCGAGCTCGAGCTCCTCGAGCCGCTGCGGCGGCGGGCCCTCGCGGGCATGCCGTACACCGGCGCGAGCGCCGGCTCGAACCTCGCCTGCCCGACGGTGCGCACCACGAACGACATGCCGATCGTCGAGCCGCGCTCGCTCACGGCGCTCGCGCTCGTCCCGTTCCAGATCAACCCCCACTACCTCGATCCCGCTCCCGGCTCGACGCACATGGGGGAGACGCGCGAGACCCGGATCCGCGAGTTCCTCGAGGAGAACGACGTGCCCGTCGTGGGCCTGCGCGAGGGCGCGATGCTCCGCGTCGAAGGCGAGTCGGTGAGCCTGAAGGGCCTCGCCGGCGCTCGGATCTTCAGACGCGGGCAGGATCCCGTCGAGGCCGGGCCGGGCGACGACCTGACGCTTCTCGTCGCCTGAGGGCGGGCCCGGGGGCATGACTCGCCCGATCAGCCGTCGCGACGTCCTGCGCCTGGCCGCGTCCGCCTCGGGCGCCGGGCTGATCGCGGCCCCCCGTCGCGTTCTCGCCGACGGGGGCGGCCTCTACGCCCGGCTGCTCGCGGACTGGTGCGATCGACTTCTCTCGCTCCAGGTGTCGGCGCCGGGCGACCCTTCGCGGGACGGCTTGCTCGCCTGCCCGGCCTGCTCCTTCGTGCACGGCCGCTGCGCGGACGCCGTCTACCCGCTGCTGCGCATGGCGCGAGCGACCGGGGAGGCTCGCTGGGTCGACGCCGCCGTGCGCTTGCAGCGCTGGTCCGACAACGTGAGCGAGCCGGACGGCGCCTTCCGCAACGACGTCGAGCCCGGGAGCTGGAAGGGCATCACGGTCTTCGCGGTGATCGCCCTGGCCGAGGCGCTCCACCACCACGGTGACCTGCTCGAGCCTCCCGTGCGCGCGCGCTGGCGGGACCGGATGCTCCGCGCGACGCGGTTCCTGGAGGGCTTCATCACCCTGCAGACGGGCAACATCAACTACCCGGCCACGGCCGCGCTCGCCTTCACCCTGGCCGGAGAGGTCCTCGAGGAGCCGCGCCTCCGCGCGCGGGGCCGGGAGCTCGCCCGCGCGCTCCTCGGGCACTTCACCCCGCGCGGCCTTCTCTTCGGCGAGGGGCACCCGCAGGACGGCACGACGCCGAAGGGCTGCCGCGCCGTCGACCTCGGGTACGACGTCGAGGAGTCCCTGCCGGCCCTCGCGCTCTACGCGCTGCTCTCGCGCGACGCGGAGGTCGAGGGCCGCGTGGTCGAGTCGCTGCGGGCGCAGCTGGAGTTCATGCTCCCCGACGGCGCGTGGGACAACGGCTGGGGGACGCGGCAGTTCAAATGGACCTGGTGGGGAAGCCGGACGAGCGACGGCTGCCAGCCCGCCTACGCGCTCCTGGCCGACCGCGACCCGCGCTTCGCGGAGGCGGCGCACCGCAACCTCGAGCTGCTGGCGGCCTGCACGCACGACGGCCTGCTGCACGGAGGACCGCACTATCGCCTGCAGGGCGTGCCGCCGTGCGTCCATCACACCTTCACCCACGCCAAGGCCCTCGCCACGGTGCTCGATCGGCGAGGGCCGACGGAGCCGCCGCGGCCGCGGGTCGCGCTGCCCCGCGACGCGGCGTCCGGGCTGCGCGCGTTCCCCGAGATCGGGACCTGGCTGGCCTCGGTGGGCGAGTGGCGCGCCACGTTCACGGAGTACGACTGGGACTATCGGCCGCCGGGCGGCGGGCACCCGACCGGCGGCGCGCTGTCGCTCCTCTACCACCAGCGACTCGGGCCGGTGATGGTGGCGAGCATGACCGAGTACCAGCTCTGGGAAGCGCACAACCAGCAACCGGTCGGCGACTGGCCGACGATGGCTCTGACGCCGCGGGTCGAGGCGGACGGGGCCACGAGCCTGAGCGACCTCGAGGCGCGGGTCTCCGCGCGGGAGGAGCCCGGCGGGGTGTCGTTCGACGCGTCCGGTCGGCTGCTCACCACGGCGCGGGCCGATCCGCCGGGCGGGCCGGCACGCTACAGCCTGCGCGTCCGGCTCGCGGCGGACGCCGTGCGGATCGATGCGGGATGCGATCGCGCCGCGCGTCTGGTGCTTCCGATCGTGTGCTCGCGTCGGGAGCGCGCCGAGAGAGTGTCTCCCCGCGCGGTCGAGGCGCACCGCGAGCGGGGCCCGCTCGTCGTCCGGTGCGAGCCTCCGGCCGAGCTCGAGCCGCTGGCCGGGGGCCGCGTCTTCAACCTCGTCCCGGGCTTCCAGTGCGCTCCGGTGGTGGTGTCCGTCCCCGCGGGCGGCCAGGTGTCGGTCTCGATTCGCGCCGGGGCCTAGCGCTTCTCCGGCAGCCCCAGGTCGCGGACGCGGTCCGCGTAGGCCTCGATCGGCGGCCACCGCGGCGACGGAAGCGTCTGGTACCAGTAGGCCGTCGCGCAGACGTCCTGCGGCGACTCGAAGTTCTCCCACGTCTTCCCGTCGTCGGCCGAGGCCGCGGCCGGGGGCTCGAAGCGGCGATGGGTGCGCACGAGCTCGGGGCGCGCGCCCTCCGGCAGCGCGCGCAGCTGCTCGATGCTGCCGCCCGAGATCTGCTGGAGGGTGACGCGGATCGCCTTCGCGAACCAGACGGGGTCGGGCACGTGGTAGCGGTAGAAGCCCCAGACCCCGTCCTTCTCCTCGGTGAGGGGCGCGCCCTGGTACAGGTGGGCGAAGCGGCCGAGGCCCCAGGCCGAGCCCACCAGGTCCTCGGTGCCGGTGCCGACGAGCGTCGGCCACTCGCGGTCGTCGTCGACGTAGATCTTGAGCTCGCCCTCGCCGAACCACAGCGGCCGACGGTAGTCGGTCGCGCGCACGCCGACGTTCGCGCCGAGGTAGCGGCCGCGTCCCTCGACGCGTGGCAGGACCTCGAAGTCCCGCCGGGGCGTGGTCGGGTTCTCGCGCCGGTACCGCGCGTGGAAGTAGCCGACGTCCTCGCCGAGGGCGTCGCCCACGGTCACGTCCACGTCGTAGAAGAGGCTCGCTTCCGCCGCGGACTCGTTGGTGACGGTGAGGAGCGCGCGTCGGCGGAACGGCATCGGCACGACCGAGTTGAACGAGCGGCCCTCGGGGTTCGAGAAGAGGGCCGACTCGAAGGCCGCCGGCCGCGCGAAGGGCAGGCCGAAGAAGTCCTGAAGGGGCGCTTCGACGGAGGGCCAGTCCTGGTCGTCCCAGTAGAACCGGACGACGAAGCCGCGGAGCGTGTCGACGCGGCCGGGTACGGTCAGCCAGATTCTCCGCACGACGCCGGGTCCGGCGACGTCGGCGAGGACGACACGCTCGCCCGGCTTCACGGCCTTCGAGGCGCTTCCCTTGCGGCCCTCCTGGGTCGTGCCCCCGCCGCCCGTCCGCCCGTCCGGGTTCTCGAAGGAATACCAGCGGGTGGAGACGCCTTTCGGCAGGTCGTACAGAGACTGCGCCGAAGCCGCTCCGGCGAGAAGCAGCATCATGGCCGCGTGGGCGTGGCGGGGCATCGAGGACCTCCGATCCGGCGGGCATCATACGCTCCGAGCCGGAGCGCCCGGCCCCCGAAACCTTCAAGGCGCACGGGACGCCCGAAACGTCCGGTCCGGGCAATGCTGCAAATGATCCATCGGGATGAGAAACCGGCAGCATTAATCTTGGCGGCCCCTCTCCAGTAGGATTCGCACGCTCCGCTTCGTTCGGAGCCTTTTCTCAGGTCCGCGGCGTCCTCCGCTCCCCACGCTGGCGACGAGCCGCCGACTGAATACCGAAGGGGTCCCCATGGCTCGACTCGACGCCGAGATGCTCGACCAGATCCTCACCACGCTGCGCGACTACGCCGAGGCCAACCTGCCCACGGCGAGGCTCCTGGAGATCGAGCTCGGCCACGAGTTCCCGGAGAAGGTCATGAAGGACCTCTACGATCCCCGGCAGATCGGCCTGCACCTGCTGACGATCCCGGAGGAGTTCGGGGGCCTCGGCGGCGGCGCCTACGACATCTACCGGGTATCCGAGGCGATGGCCTCGATCGACCTGGGGATCGCGACCGGCGTCCTCGCGACCTTCCTCGGCACCGACCCGATCAACGTCGGCGCCACCCCGGAGCAGAAGAAGGACTGGCTCTCGGCCCTCGCCGAGCACGGCCACTTCTACGCGTACGGGGCCACCGAGCCGCAGGCCGGCAGCGACCTCGGGGCGCTGACCACGACCGCCGTCCCGGTCGAGGAGGACGGGAAGGTCAAAGGCTACCGGATCTCCGGCCGCAAGCAGTGGATCAGCAACGGGGGAGTCGCGGACCGCTACACCATCCTCGCGAACGCGCCGGGCGGGCCGACGTGGTTCCTCGTCGACCGCGGGGCCGAGGGCTTCACGCACGGCAAGCCCGAGGACAAGCACGGCATCCGCGCCTCGAACACGGCCGCGCTCTTCCTCGAGAACGTCTACGTCCCGGCCGACCGGCTCATCGGCGGCGTCGAGGGCAGGGGCCTCGCGCAGGCGCAGGCCGTCTTCGGCTACACGCGGCTCATGGTCGCGGCCTTCGGCCTCGGCGCGGGCTGCGAGGCCCTGCGGCGCGCGGTGCGCTACTCGCAGGAGCGCGTGCAGGGCGGCGGGCCGCTCAGCCAGAAGCAGGGCTACACCCACAAGCTCCTCGTGCCGAACGCGGTCCGGCTCGAGGCGGCCCGCGCCTACATCGAGTGGGTGGCCGAGCGGCTCGACGCCGGCGAGGACGACCTCGCGACCGAGGGCGCCGTCGCCAAGTACCTCGCGACCGAGGCCGGCAACAAGGCGGCCGAGGACGCGATCCAGGCCCTCGGCGGCTACGGCTACACCCGCGAGTACATGGTCGAGAAGATCAAGCGCGACGTGCGCATCACCACGATCTACGAGGGCACCTCGGAGATCATGGAGTGGACGATCGCCCGCGACCGCTGGCAGCTCCACCTCAAGACGCGGGGCCAGTGGTTCCTCGACTGGGCGGCGCGGGCCGAGGCCCGCCACGCCCAGTCGCCGAACGTGGGCGCGGGCTGGGCGGCGACGGCGATGCGGTCGCTCGCCGCGCTCCTCGAGCGGGCGCGTCTCGACCGGCTCACCCGGAACCAGCACGTCCTCTTCCGCCTCGGCGAGCTCGTCGCCTACGTGGAGACGGCGGTGAACTTCGCCGAGCGCGCGGCGACGGCGCCGTCTTCCGCCTCCGGCCTCGAGCCGCAGACGCTCCAGGCGATGGCCCGCCTCCACGCCCGCGACGCGGTCCTGAAGGTCGCCACCGAGGGCCTGCGGTGGGGCATCGGCGCCGGCCAGACCGACCCGGCCCTCGCCCGCGCCCTCAGCCTCGAGGCGGCCCTCGCCGCGCAGGCGGGGCTCGTCGAGGACATGGACGCGGTCGCCCGCGACCTCGTCCGCGCGTACCCGGCCAAGTAGACATCAGGAGCGACTCCAATGACCGACCGTAGCGAGCGAGCCGTCGCGATCGTGGGCCTCGGCGCGATCCTGCCCGACGCCCCGTCCGCCCGGGCGTTCCGCGACAACGTGTGGTCGAAGAAGTACTCGATCACGGACGTGCCGCCCGAGCGCTGGAGCGTCGCCGACTACTACGACCCGGATCCCTCGGTGCCGGCGAAGACCTACAGCAAGATCGGCGCTTGGGTCCGCGGCTTCGAGTTCGACTGGAAGAAGTGGCACATCCCGCCGCGCGTCGCGGGGGCGATGGACGAGGGCCAGCAGTGGGCGATCACGATCGCGGCCGAGGCCCTCGCCGACTACGGCTACCCGCAGAAGCCGCTCGACACCGAGCGCACCGCGGTCGTCCTCGGCAACGCGATGGCGGGCGAGCGTCACTACCTCACGACGCTGCGCATCTCGTTCCCCGAGTACCGGCGCCTGCTGAACGAGACGAAGGAGTTCCTGGACCTGCCGGCGGCGGTGCGCGAGGCGATCCTCGGCCGCTGGTACGAGGTCGTGCGCAAGGGCCTCCCCGACATCACCGAAGACACGATGCCGGGCGAGCTGTCGAACATCCTCTCCGGCCGCGTGGCGAACGTGCTCAACCTGCGGGGGCCGAACTTCACGGCCGACGCGGCGTGCGCGTCCACGTTCGCGGCCGTCGACGCGGCCGTCGACATGCTCGTGGCCGGCCACTGCGACGCGGTGCTCACGGGCGGCGTCGACCGCAACATGGGCACGAACTCGTTCGTGAAGTTCTCGAAGATCGGCGCGCTCTCGGCGACGGGCACGCGGCCGTTCGGCGACGGCGCCGACGGCTTCGTGATGGGCGAGGGCTCGGCCGTCTTCCTGCTGAAGCGGCTCGCCGACGCCGAGCGCGACGGCGACCGCGTGTACGCGGTCGTGCGCGGCCTCGGGGGCTCCTCCGACGGCAAGGGCAAGGGCATCACCGCCCCCAACCCGATCGGCCAGCAGCTCGCGATCGCGCGGGCGTGGGAGAACGCGGGGCTCGACCCGGCCACCTGCGGCCTCGTCGAGGCCCACGGCACGAGCACGAAGGTCGGCGACGTCGTCGAGGTCGAGAGCCTCACGACCGTCTTCAGGACCGCCGCGAAGGGCTCGATCGCCCTCGGCTCGGCCAAGAGCAACATCGGCCACCTCAAGGCCGGCGCCGGCGCCGCGGGCCTCCTGAAGGCGATCTGGGCGATCCACGAGAAGTGCCTGCCCCCGACCCTCCACGCGAACCCGACGAACCCCGGCATCGACTTCGCGGCGACCCCGTTCGTGCCCAACCACGAGCTGCGCGAGTGGACGCCAGCGAACGGCGCGCCGCGCCGCTGCGGCGTCTCGGCCTACGGCTTCGGCGGCACGAACTTCCACGCCGTGCTCGAGGAGCACGTGCCGGGCGCCCTGACGAAGGGCAGCCGGCCCGCGCAGGTCGCGGTGCCGGAGGCGTACGGCGCGGCGACGGGCGCCCGCGTTCCCGCCCCGGCCGCTCCCGTCGCGCGGCCGCCCCTCCGCGGCCTCGCCGTCGTCGGCGCCGACTCCGTCCCCTCGCTGCGCTCGAAGCTCGAGGCCATGCTCGCCCGGGCGAAGGACGGCGTCGTGCCGCCGGCCGCGCCCCCGTCGCCGGCCGATCTCGCCGCGAGGGAGCGCGTCGCCCTCGACTACGAGGACGGCGGCGAGCTCGTCGACCGCCTGCAGAAGGCCCTGAAGGCCCTCGCGACCGACGCCCCCGCGACCTGGCGCGCGTTCCAGGCCCAGGGCGTCTTCCGCGGCAGCGGAAAGGCGGCGGGGAAGATCGCCTTCCTCTTCACCGGCCAGGGCAGCCAGTACGTGAACATGGGCCGCGACCTCGCGGCCGCCGACCGCTTCGTCGCCGACGTCTTCGAGGAGGCGGACCGCGTCCTCCAGCCGATCCTCGGCCGGAAGCTGACGAGCTACATCTTCGTCGACCGCCAGGACCCCGAGGCCGTGAAGCAGGCCGAGGAGGACCTGAAGCAGACCGCCATCACGCAGCCGGCCGTCCTGACGATGGACACGGCCATGTGCCGGCTGCTCGCGGAGTACGGCATCGAGCCCGACATGGTGATGGGCCACTCGCTCGGCGAGTACGGCGCGCTCGTGTCGGCCGGCGTCCTCACGTTCGCCGAGGCGCTCGAGGCGGCGGCCGCCCGCGGCCGCGAGATGAGCAAGGTGGCCTTCGGCGACAACGGCGCGATGGCCGCCGTCATGGCGCCGGTCGACGAGGTGCTCGAGCTCGTCCGGCACGTCGACGGCTACGTCGTGCCCGCGAACCTCAACGCCAGGGGCCAGGTCGTGATCGGCGGGTCGACCGACGCCGTCGAGGCCGCGGTCGCGCTCCTGAACCAGAAGGGCTACCAGGCGCAGCGCCTGCCCGTGAGCCACGCGTTCCACACGAAGATCGTGGCCCCCGCGGCCGAGCCGCTGCGGAAGGTGCTCGAGCGCTTCGACGTGCGGCCCCCGAAGCGGCCGCTCGTCGGCAACGTGACGGCCGACTTCTACCCGTCGGACCCCGAGGCGATCCGCGACCTCCTCTGCCGCCAGATCGCGTCGCCCGTGCGCTGGGTCGAGGGCCTCGAGCGGCTCTACGCCGCCGGGGCGCGCGCGTTCGTCGAGTCGGGCCCGAAGCGCGCCCTCAAGGGCTTCGTCGACGACGTCCTCGGCGACCGGCCCGACGTGATCTCGCTCTCCACGAACCGGCCGCGGCCGAAGGAGCTCTCGAGCTTCAACCAGGCGCTCGCCGGCCTCTACGCCGCCGGCTACGGGGCACCCGAGCCGACGACGCTGTCCGTGTCCACGGCGCCCGTCGCCCGGCGCGAGTCGGCTCCCGCGCCGGCCGCCGCCGCGCCGGCCGACCCGCTGGCCGAGCTGCGGTCGCTGCTGCAGCGCACGCTCGAGCAGCTTCCGACCGCGACGGCCGCGGGGACCGCGGTCTTTGGCCCCTACGACCGCAACGCCGTGCCGCAGGGCTCGATCGTGATCTCCGGCACGGGTCTCGGCCTGCCGGGAGCCGACAAGCCGGTCATGGACCCGAAGAACGCCGCCCGCATCCTCTCGGGCGAGCAGTTCGTGGGCCCCGTGCCCCAGCACCACCGCGAGGGCATGGCCCGCCGCCGGGTGACGCAGCTCGTCAAGACCGCCGACGGCAGCGGGCACTTCCAGACGATCGACGACCCGAAGGACGTCATCAAGCTCGCGGCCCTGCCCGGGCCGTTCGACCTCGCCGCCGAGTACGGTGTCTCCGAGAAGCTCGTCGAGGCGCTCGACTCCACGTCGCAGCTCGCGATCGCCGCCGGCCTCGACGCGCTGCGCGAGGCCGGCATCCCGCTCGTGCAGACGTGGAAGAAGACGACGACGGGGAAGTACCTGCCCGAGCGGTGGATGCTCCCCGAGTCGATGAGGGACGAGACGGGCGTCGTCTTCGCGAGCGCCTTCCCCGGCTACGACCGCTTCGCGGACGAGGCCCGCCGGTACTACACGTTCGAGAGCCGCCGCGCGCAGCGGCAGGTGCTGCTGGACCTCCTCGACCGCAGCCGCGACGCGGCCACGCGCAGCGAGATCTCGCGGCGGGTCGCCGAGATCGACCTCCTGCTCGAGAAGGAGCCGTACGAGTTCGACCGCCGCTTCCTGCTGCGGATCCTCACGATGGGCCACAGCCAGTTCGCCGAGTACATCGGGGCGCGCGGGCCGAACACCCACGTCAACGTGGCGTGCGCGTCGACCGCGTCCGGCATCGCGATGGCCGAGGACTGGATCCGCTCCGGCCGCGCCCGCCGCGTGATCGTGCTCGGCGCGGACAACGTGACGTCGCCGAACCTCATCGAGTGGATCGGCGCCGGGTTCATCGCCACCGGCGCGGCGGCGACCGACGAGCGGGTCGAGGACGCCGCCCTGCCGTTCGACCGCCGCCGGCACGGCACCCTCGTCGGCATGGGCGCCTGCGCCCTCGTCGTCGAGAGCCAGGACGCCGTCCGGGAGCGCGGGATGAGGGGGATCGTCGAGCTTCTCTCGACCGAGACGCGCAACAGCGCGTACCACGCCACGCGGCTCGACGTCGCGCACGTGGCCGACGTCGTCGAGAACCTGGTGCGCTCGGCCGAGCGGCGCTTCGGCGTCGACCGTGCGGCCATGGCCCCGAAGACGGTCTTCGTGTCGCACGAGACGTACACGCCGGCCCGCGGCGGCAGCGCGGCGGCCGAGATCGCGGCGCTCCGCAAGGTCTTCGGCCCCGGCGCGGACCGGGTCATCGTCGCGAACACGAAGGGCTTCACCGGCCACCCGATGGGCGTCGGAGTCGAGGACGTGATCGGCGTGAAGATCCTCGAGCACCAGGTGGTGCCGCCCGTGCCGAACCTCAAGGAGCCCGACCCGGACCTCGGGTCGATCACGCTGTCGAAGGGCGGGCACTACGACGTCGACTACGCGATCCACCTCGCGGCCGGCTTCGGCTCGCAGATCGCGCTGACCCTGACCCGCCGCATCCCCGGCGGGCTGGACCGCGTCGACGACCGCCCGCGGTACGAGCAGTGGCTGGCCGCGATCAGCGGACAGCCGGGAGCGCGGGTCGAGACCGTGAAGCGCGTGCTGCGGGTGGCCGCGAGCGGCGCGCCGGCGATGGCGCCGGCGGCGAGCGCGTGGCGGTACGGCCTCGGGCCCGTGCAGCGGGTGGCGGTGGCCGGCGATCGGCCGCGGAGCGGCTCGATGCCGGTCGGCCTGCCCGCGGCGGCCCCTGACGCCGCGCCGGTCGTCGCGGCGCCGGCGCCGGCTCCGGTCGCGGCGGCCGCTCCCATCGTCGCGAGCGTTCCGGTCGTGTCCGCGGTGCCGGTGGCGGCTCCCGTGGTCGCGCCGGCCGCGGCCGCCGGCCAGGCGGTCGTCGCGAGGGTGCTGTCGATCGTCGCCGAGAAGACCGGCTACCCGCCGGAGATGCTCGACATGGACCTCGACCTCGAGGCCGATCTCGGGGTGGACACGGTGAAGCAGGCGGAGACGTTCGCGGCGGTGCGGGAGGCGTACGGCATCGCGCGGCAGGAGAACCTGAAGCTGCGCGACTTCCCGACGCTGAAGCACGTCGTGGAGTTCGTGTACCAGTTCCGGCCCGACCTGCGGCCGGCCGGCGGAGAGGCCGCGGGCGCCCCGCATCTCGCGTCGCCCGCGCCGGCCGCGTCGCGGCCGGCTCCCGCGCCCGCCGTCCCGGCGCGGGCCCAGGCGCGTCTCGAAGACGCGGACAAGATGCCGCGCCGCGTCCCGACGCCGGCGCTGCGCCCGCCGCTCGACCTGTGCAAGGCGACCGGCGTCGCCCTGGGGAAGGGCGCGCGGGTCGTCGTCGCGGCGGACGAGGGCGGCGTCGCCGAGGCGCTCGGCCGGAAGCTCGCGAAGGACGGTGTCGCCGTGCTCGCGGTCGAGGCCGGCGCTCCGACCGACGCCGTCACCGCGAAGATCGTCGGCTGGCTCGCCGAGGGCCCGGTCCAGGGCGTCTTCTGGCTGCCGGCGCTCGACGTCGAACCGGCCGTCGGCGGCATGGACCTCGAGGCCTTCCGCGAGGCGAACCGCCGCCGCGTGAAGAACCTCTTCGCGGCGATGAAGGCGCTCTACGACAGCGTCGCCGCGCCCGGCACGTTCCTCGTGACCGCCACGCGCATGGGCGGCCTGCACGGCCAGACCCCCGAGGGCGCGACGGCGCCGCTCGGCGGCGCGGTCGCCGGCTTCACGAAGGCCTACAAGCGGGAGCGCGGCGAGGCGCTCGTGAAGGTCGTCGACTTCGCTCCCGGTACGCCCGCCGCCGAGGTCGCCGACGCGCTCGTCGCCGAGGCCCTCGCCGACCCGGGCATCGTGGAGGTCGGACGCCACGACGGCCTGCGCTGGACGATCACGCTCGAGGAGCGCCCGGCGGCCGACGGCCGCCCCGGGCTCGCGCTCACGAAGGACAGCGTCTTCGTGGTGACGGGCGCGGCGGGCGGGATCACGAGCGCCATCGTCGCCGACCTCGCGGGCGCGAGCGGCGGCACGTTCTACCTGCTCGACCTCGTGGCCGCCCCGGACCGCGGCGACGCGAAGATCGCGCTCATCCGCCAGGACCGCGAGAAGCTGAAGCTCGCGCTCATCGACGAGGCGAAGGCGAAGGGCGAGCGGCCGACCCCGGTGGCGATCGACCGGCAGATCATGGCCGTCGAGCGGCAGGACGCGGCCCTGCGGGCCGTGGAGGGCGTCGAGGCCGCCGGGGGGCGCGCCCTCTGGCGCTCGGCGAACCTGATGGACGGCCCCGCCGTCTCCGCGATCGTCGACGAGATCCGCGCGGCCCACGGTCGGATCGACGTGCTCGTGCACGCGGGCGGGATCGAGATCAGCCGGAAGCTCTCGGAGAAGGAGGCGAAGGAGTTCGACCTCGTCTTCGACATCAAGGCGGACGGCTTCTTCTCCCTGCTGCGCGCGGCCGAGGGCCTGCCGCTCGGGGCGACGGTCGTCTTCAGCTCGGTGGCCGGCCGCTTCGGCAACGCCGGGCAGACCGACTACAGCTCCGCCAACGCCCTCCTGTGCGCGATGTCGAGCGCCCTCCACCGCGCGCGTCCCGAGACCCGCGCGATCGCGATCGACTGGACCGCGTGGGGCGGCATCGGCATGGCGACCCGCGGCTCGATCCCGCAGATCATGGCCGCGGCCGGCATCTCGATGCTCCCGCCGGAGTCCGGCATCCCGACCGTGCGACGCGAGCTCGTCGCCGGCGGCGGGTCCGGGGAGCTCGTCGTGGCCGGGACGCTCGGGATCATGGGGGCCGAGTTCGACGAGACGGGCGGCCTCGACGCCGCGAAGGTCGAGGCCCTCCTCGCGAAGCGCGGGCGTCCCTTCCCGATGATCGGCCGGGTGAAGGCGGCGCGGCTCTACGGCGGCCTCGTGGTCGAGACGACCCTCGACCCGGCCGAGCAGCCGTTCCTGTTCGACCACCAGATCGACGGCGTCCCGGTGCTGCCCGGCGTGATGGGCACCGAGGCGTTCGCCGAGCTCGCCTCCGTCCTCGCGCCCGGCCTCAACGTCGTGGCGGTCGAGGACGAGACGTTCCTCTCGCCCTTCAAGTTCCACCGCGGCCGCCCGGCGACGCTGCACCTCTCGGCGGTCGCCGCCCCGGCGGGCGTCGGGGAGGTCGTGGTCCGCGTGGCCCTGCGCTCGATCGTGCAGCCGAAGCCGGAGCTCCCGGCCCAGGAGCGCGAGCACTTCCGGGCCCGCGTCCGCCTCTGGCGGGCCGAGCCGGAGAAGCCGAAGATCGCGTTCAAGAAGCCGGCGGCGAAGGCCCTCGACGTCTCGCGCGCGGCGATCTACGAGGTGTACTTCCACGGCCCGGCCTACCAGGTGATCGAGCGGGCGGCGGTCGAGGACGACGGCGTCGTCGCCCTGATGTCGGCCGACCTCCCGCCGAACACGAAGCCGGCCGGCGCCGGGTCGCTGCTCGGCCCGCGGCTCGTGGAGCTGTGCTTCCAGGCCGCGGGCCTGTGGCTCCTCGCCCGGAAGGAGACGATGGCCCTGCCCACGTCGATCGAGCGGGCCACCGTCTACCGCCAGGAGGACGAGGCGGGCGGGAAGCGGCTGTACGCGATCGTCAAGGTGCGGGGCGACGGCGAGGCGTTCGACTGCCGCGTCGTCGACGACAAGGGCGCCGTCTTCGCGGAGGTGGTGGGCTATCGCACGGTGGCCCTGCCCGATCGCCGGACGCTGCGGGCGTAGGGGGGGCGGCGATGAAGCGCTCGTTCAGCCGGGTCGCGATCGTGAACCGCGGCGAGGCGGCTCTCCGCTTCCTCCACGCCGCGGTGGAGCTCAACCGGGAGGGAGAGCGGATCCACACGATCGCCCTCCACACCGACGCCGAGGCGCAGGGACTCTTCGTCCGCGAGGCGGACGAGGCCTACAGCCTGGGCCCGGCGACGGTCGAGGACCGCGACGGCCGCCGGGTCGCGCCCTACCTCGACCTCGCCCGCCTCGAGCGCGCGCTGCGGGAAACGCGCGCGGAAGCGGCGTGGCCGGGGTGGGGCTTCGTCGCCGAGGTCCCGGCCTTCGCCGAGCTTTGCGAGAGGCTGGGCGTGACGTTCATCGGGCCGTCGCCGGCGGCCATGCGGGCGCTCGCCGACAAGGCCTCGGCGAAGCGGCTGGCCGCGAGCCTCGGCATCCCCGTCGTGCCGTGGGCGGGGCCGGTGCAGGCCGACCCGGCCGAGGCGGCGCGGCTGGCGGCGGGCCTGGGCCTGCCGGTCGTCGTCAAGCCGGTGGCCGGCAACGGCGGGCGCGGGGTGCGCGAGGCGGAGACGGCCGAGCGGCTCGCGTCCGCGCTCGCGGAAGCGGCGCGGACGCCGGGGGCGCCTGCGCTCCTCGTCGAGCGGCGGCTCGACCGCGTGCGCCAGGTCGACGTGCAGGTGATCGCCGACGCGTGGGGCGGCGTCTGGGCGCTGCCGGCGCGGGAGGCGTCCGTCCAGCGCCGCCACCAGAAGCGCATGGAGGAGTCGCCGGCGCCGGGCCTCTCGCCCGGGCGCGAGGCCGCGCTGCGCCAGGCCGCGGTTCGCCTCGTCCGGGCCGCCGGCTACGTGGGAGCCGCCGCGGTCGAGTTCCTCTGCGACCAGGGGAGCGAGGACTACTGGTTCCTCGAGGCGAACGCGCGGCTCGAGGTCGAGCACCCGGTGTCGGAGGTGACGACCGGCGTCGACCTCGTGAAGCTGCAGATCCACGTGGCGCGCGGCGGCCGGCTGCCCGGCGACGCCCCCGCGGCCATCGGCCACGCGATCGAGGTCCGCCTCTGCGCGGAGGACCCGCAGGCCGGCTTCGCGCCGGCCCCGGGCAGCGTCGCCCGCCTGCGCCTGCCCGGTGGCCCGGGCCTGCGCGTCGACGCCGGCTTCGCCGAGGGCGACGTCGTGCCGGCCGAGTTCGACTCGATGCTCGCGAAGCTGATCGCGCACGGCCGCGACCGCGAGGAGGCCCTCGGGCGGCTCGCCCGCGCTCTCGGGCAGACCGCGGTGGTGCTGCGCGGCGGGACGACCAACAAGTCCTTCCTCCTCGACCTTCTCGAGCGGGACGAGGTGCGCGACGGGCGGGTCGACGTGCGCTTCGTCGACCGCCTCGTGGGCCGCGGCGAGCAGCGCTCCCGCCGCCACGCCGAGCTCGCCCTCGTGCGGGCCGCGATCGAGGCCTACGAGGCCGAGGCCGACGCCGACAAGGCCCGGTTCCTCTCGACGGCGCTGCGGGGCCGGCCCGAGGTGCGCCCCGAGGCCTCCCGCACGGTCGAGCTCCGCCAGTCCGGTCACGCGTACCGCGTGGCGGTGCGGCGGACCGGCGTCGCCCGCTACCGCGTCGAGGAGAACGGCCACCGCGTCGAGGTCGGCATCGAGCGGATCGGCTCGCCGCTGCGCGAGCGGCGCCTCACGACGTCCGAGTGGCGCATCCGCTGCGGCGGCGCCGCCCACCGCGTCCTGTCCCTCGTGCAGGGGCGCACCCACCTCGTCGAGGTCGAGGGGGTCCCGCACGCGTTCACCCGCGACGTGCAGGGACTCGTCACCGCCCCCGCGCCGGCGATCGTCGTCTCCGTCGCGGTGAAGCCCGGCGACGAGGTGGCGGCGGGACAGCCGCTTCTCGTGGTCGAGGCGATGAAGATGGAGACCTCGATCGACGCCCCGGTCGCCGGGCGCGTGCGCGAGGTCCACGTGGTCCCGAACGTGCAGGTGGGTCCCGGCGATCCGCTCGTCCTCGTCGATCCCGAGCCGCTCGGCGAGGAGGCGCCGCGGCACGCACGGCTGCACCTCGACGCGCTCGGCCCGGCGGCGGGCCCGCCGGCCGGCGTCGGCCAGGCGCTCGAGGAGCTGCGGGGGCTGATGCTGGGCTTCGACGTCGAGGCGACGGGTCTTCGCGAGGCCCTCTCCCGCTCCCTCGACAAGGGCGGCGCCGCGGCGTTCGCGCGGGGGGCGCTGCCGGTCCTCGACATCTTCGCGGACGTGGCCTCGCTCTTCCGTCGCCGCGGCGAGGAGGCGGGAGAGGAGTGGGACGAGGGCCCCGGCGCCGAGGAGTACCTCTTCACGTACCTGCGGAAGATCGACGAGCGGGGCGAGGGCCTGCCGGACGCGTTCCTCGCCAAGCTCCGCCGCGCGCTGCGCCACTACGGCGTCGGCGAGCTCGCCCGCTCGCCGGAGCTCGAGGAGAGCCTGTACCGCATCTGCAAGGCCCACCAGCGCGAGGAGCAGCTCGCGACGCCGGTGTCGCAGCTGCTCGAGCGCTTCCTCGATCCGGAGGCGGCCGCGCTCGCCGCCCTTCCCGAGGTGCCGTCCCTCCTCGACCGGCTCATCGCGGCCACGCAGAGCCGCTACCCCGCGCTCAACGACCTCGCGCACGAGGCCCGCTTCCGCCTGTTCGAGCGGCCGCTCGTGGAGCGGGCCCGCGCCGAGGTGCTGGCCCGGGCCGAGAGGGATCTCGCGGCCCTGGCCGCCGACCCGGAGCCGGAGGAGCGCGGTCGTCTCGTCCGCAGCCTCGTCCACTGCGCCCAGCCGCTCGCCCCGATGCTGACGGGCCGCTGGGGCGCGGCCTCGCCGCGGGCCCGGGCGGCGATTCTCGAGGCGCTCCTCCGCCGCTTCTACCGGATCCGGCCCCTCGAGGAGGTGGGTCCGGCCGAGGTCGACGGTCAGCCGTTCGTGCGCGCCGTGTACACCCGGGACGGCGGGACGCGGGTGGCGCTCCTGACCCACGCCGGCGACGCCCTCCTCGAGACGAGCCTCGAGCGCATGGCCCGCCTCGCGTCGGAGGCCCCGGCCGGGACCGAGCTCGTGGGAGACGTGTTCGTGTGGCGCGCGGACGGACCGGGCGAGGCCGATGCCAACGCCACGGCCATCCGCGCGGCGATCGAGACCGCCCGGCTCCCGCGGCCCTTCCGTCGCATCGTGGTCGCCGTGACGGGCCCCGGGGGCATGCAGCACTTCACCTTCCGGCCCGCGCCGGCCGGCGGCTACGCGGAGGAGGCGTTCTTCCGCGGGGCCCACCCGATGATGGCGAAGCGGCTGCAGCTGCACCGCCTCCAGGAGTTCGACCTCGAGCGGCTGCCGTCGGAGGAGGACGTGCACCTCTTCCGGGCCGTGGCGAAGGGCAATCCCCGCGACGAGCGGCTCTTCGCCGTGGCCGAGGTGCGGGACCTGACGTCCGTGCGCGACGCGCGCGGGCACGTGGTGCAGCTGCCCGAGCTCGAGCGCATGCTCCAGCTGGCCCTCGGGGCGGTGCGGGCCGTGCAGGCCCGCCGCGCGCCCGGTCAGAGGCTGCAGGGGAACCGGATCGTCCTGCACGTGTGGCCCGTCGTCGAGCTCCCGGTGTCCGACCTGCGCGTGTTCATCGAGCGCTACGCCCCGGCCACGGAGGGCCTCGGCCTCGAGAGCGTGACGATCCACGGGCGCACTCCGGGGGCCGAGGGCGAGACGCGCGACGTGGCGATCCGCCTCGCGAAGCCGCCCGGCCGTCCGGTGCAGGTGAGCGTCGGCCCCCCGGACACCCGGCCGATCGCGCCGCTGTCCGAGTACGAGCAGAAGGTGCAGCGGCTGGCCCAGCGCGGCCTCATCTACCCGTACGAGCTCGTGCGCATGCTGGCGCCGGCGAAGGCCACCGCGCAGTTCCCGGCCGGGGAGTTCGTCGAGCACGACCTCGACGCCGCGGGGCGCCTCGTCCCGGTGTCCCGCCCGTTCGGTGGCAACCAGGCGAACGTGATCGTGGGCCTCGTCCGCAGCTTCACCGACCGCTACCCCGAGGGCATGACGCGCGTGCTGCTCCTCGGCGATCCGAGCCGCGAGCTCGGCTCGCTGGCCGAGCCGGAGTGCCGGCGAATCGCCGCCGCGCTCGACCTCGCCCGGGAGAACGACTGCCCGGTCGACTGGCTGGCCGTGTCGGCCGGGGCGAAGATCTCGACCGAGAGCGGCACCGAGAACATGGACTGGATCGCCCTCGTCCTGCGGCGGATCATCGAGTTCACCCAGGCGGGCGGCGAGATCAACGTGGTCGTGAACGGCATCAACGTCGGGGCCCAGCCGTACTGGAACGCCGAGTCGACGATGCTCATGCACACGCGCGGCATCCTCGTCATGATGCCGGACTCGGCGATGGTGCTGACCGGCAAGCGCGCGCTCGACTTCTCGGGCGGGGTCTCGGCCGAGGACAACCTCGGCATCGGCGGCTACGAGCGCGTCATGGGCCCGAACGGGCAGGCGCAGTACTTCGCGCGCGACATCGGCGAGGCGTGCCGCATCCTCTTCCGCCACCACGACCACGCCTATCGCGCGAAGGGGGAGCGGTGGCCGCGCCGGGCCGCGACGAGCGACCCCGCCGACCGCGACGTGCGGGCCTTCCCGTACGCGCGCAGCGAGGAGCACGGCTTCGCGACGGTCGGCGACGTCCTCACCGACGCCGGCAACCCCGGGCGCAAGAAGCCGTTCGAGATCCGGAACGTCATGTCGGCGGTGGTCGACCAGGACCACGAGCCGCTCGAGCGGTGGGCCACCTGGCGCGACGCCGAGACCGTCGTCGCGTGGGACGCCCACCTCGGCGGCCGGCCGGTGTGCCTGCTCGGCATCGAGAGCAAGCCGCTCCCGCGGCAGGACATTCCCCCCGCCGACGGTCCGGAGCAGTGGACGGGCGGCACCCTCTTCCCGCAGTCGTCGCGGAAGGCGGCGCGGGCGATCAACGCGGCCGGCGGCAACCGGCCGCTCGTGGTGCTCGCGAACCTCACCGGCTTCGACGGCTCGCCGGAGTCGCTGCGGGGCTGGCAGCTCGAGTACGGGGCGGAGATCGGCCGCGCCATCGTCAACTTCCGCGGGCCGGTCGTCTTCTGCGTCGTCTCCCGTTACCACGGCGGCGCGTTCGTCGTCTTCTCGAAGGCCCTCCACGACAACTTCCAGGTGATCGCTCTCGAAGGGACGTACGCGTCGGTCATCGGCGGTGCGCCGGCGGCGGCCGTCGTCTTCTCCCGCGAGGTCGACAAGCGCGCGGCGGCCGACCCGAGAGTGAAGGAGGTCGAGGCGGCGCTGGCCGCCGCCACCGGCGCGGAGAAGGGCCGCCTGCGCTCGCGCCTGCGCGAGGTGTCGCGCGCCGTGCTCTCGGAGAAGCTCGGCCAGGTCGCGGACGAGTACGACGCCGTCCACTCCGTCGAGCGGGCGTGCCGGGTCGGCTCGGTCGACGAGATCATCCCGGCCGCCCGCCTGCGGCCCCACCTGATCGACGCGGTCGAGCGGGGCATCGCCCGGGCGGAGGGCCGCTAGCCCGGCGCTTGCCGGCGGTCGACCCCGGGGTGTAGGGTCGCGGCACCCACCCCGGAGGTGATCCTTGCGCGCGAGTCCCCGATCGACGAAGGCCCTCTCCGCGTTCGCCGTCCTGGCGCTGGCCGGCGTCGCTGGCGCGGCGGCGGAGGCGCCGCCCGCGGTCGCCCCGGCCCGGGCGAGCGGCCTGCCCGCGCTCTCCGACGCCCTGCGGGACGTGGCCGCGCGCGTCGGGCCGACGGTGGTCGAGATCTCCGCGAGCGGCTTCGTGCCGTCGAGCGCGCGGGGGGTCGCGATGCTCGCGCCGCAGCGCGGAGTCGGCTCGGGCGTCGTGGTGAGCGCCGAGGGGTACGTCGTCACGAACGCTCACGTCGTGACCGGCGCGCGCCAGGTCCAGGCGCTCCTGCGATCGGTCGAGGCGGGCACCTCGATCCTGCCCCCGCCCGGCGAGGTCGTGCCGGCGTCGGTCGTCGGGGTCGACGAGGAGACGGATCTCGCGGTCTTGAGGATCGAGCGGCCGGGGTTGCGCGCGATCGAGCTGGGCGACTCCGACGAGCTGCGGGCGGGCGACCTCGTCCTGGCGTTCGGCAGCCCGCTCGGCCTCGAGCAGTCGGTCACCCTCGGCATCGTGAGCGCCCCGGCCCGGCAGCTCTCGCCCGAGGCGCCGATGATCTACGTGCAGACGGACGCCCCGATCAACCCCGGCAACAGCGGAGGGCCGCTCGTCGACGCGCGGGGACGGCTCGTCGGGATCAACACCCTCATCGCCTCGCAGTCGGGCGGCAGCGAGGGCGTGGGCTTCGCGGCCCCGGTGAACATCGTCCGCTCCGTGTACGAGCAGATCCGCGCGTCGGGCCGGGTCCGGCGAGGCGACGTCGGGGCCCGCGCCCAGACGATCACGCGGGCCCTCGCCGAGGGCCTCTCGCTCCCCCGCGCGAGCGGCGTCCTCGTGCGGGACGTCGTGCCGGGCGGGCCGGCCGAGGCGGCCGGCCTCGCGATCGGCGACGTCGTGCTGCGCGTCGACGACAAGCCGGTCGACAACGCCCGTCAGTTCCAGGTCGTGCTGTACCGCAAGCCGATCGGGGAGGGCGTCATCCTCGACGTCCTGCGCGGGAAGGAGGCGCTGCGGTGCGTGGCGGTGGTGCGGGAGCGGCCGGGCGACCCGGCGAGCCTCGCGCAGCTCGTGGCGGCGGGCGACCCCGTCGTCGCCCCGCTCGGCGTCCTCGCCCTCGACCTCGATCCGAGGCTCGTGCCGCTGCTGCCGAGGCTGCGGGCGCAGGCCGGCGTCGTGGTCGCCGCCGGGAGCGCGTCCTCGGCGTTCTCCGACGACGCCCTCCAGGCGGGCGACGTCATCTACACGCTCGACGGGCAGTCCGTGACGAGCGTCGCCTCGCTGCGCGAGCGCCTGCGGGCCCGCGACGCCGCCCGCCCGATCGTGCTGCAGGTCGAGCGCGAAGGCGAGCTGCGCTTCGTGGCGGTGGAGGCCTCCGGCGCGCCCGAAGCGGTGCGGTAGCGCCCGGTTGCCTCGGCCCCGGCCGAGCGGCTATCCTGCCGCGCTTAGACAAAGGGAGAACGCGACGACATGAGCGACCGCAACCAGGCCATTCTCTACAGCGGGGGCCACAAGGGCGCCGAGGCCGAGTTCGGGCGGTGCGCCGAGAAGTGGGGCGTCCGGCAGGTGACGCTGTCCTACGAGGGGCACGTCATGGAGTTCAGCAAGGACGTCGAGGTGCTCTCGGCGGCCGAGCTGCTGAAGGGCGACGTGAGCATGGAGATCGTCTCCAAGCGCATGGGCCGCACCTACACGGCGATCGAGCAGATCCGCACCGTCTGCCAGCTGATCTTCCACATGGTCTCCCGCACCTACTGCGTCTTCGCGATGGGCTGGATCCAGGGAGACGACACCGTCCAGGGCGGCACCGGCTGGGGCGTCGAGCTCGCGAAGTGGTTCAACCGCCCGATCTGGGTCTTCGACCAGGCGCGCCACGGCTGGTTCACCTGGAAGGACGGGCACTGGGTCCCGGACACGCCCGTCATCCCGGAACGTCCCTTCGCCGCCACCGGCACCCGGAACCTCACCGACGAGGGCCGCAAGGCCGTCGGCGAGCTGTTCGAGCGGTCCTTCGGGGCAGCCGCCCAGAAGTAACGTCCGCGCGAGCGCGGCGGGCGCCCGGATCCCCGGCCCGCCGCCTCGTTCCTCGGTTCGGAGGAGGAGCGATGCCCTCTTCGCCCCGCCGCGCCGTCGCGGCCGCGGTCGCGGTCGCCGCGGCCGGCCTCGCCCTGCCGTCGTGCTCCCGCCTGCCGGGCCGGTCCGATGCGCAGTCCGAGCGCGAGGCCCGCGTTGAGAAGCTCCTCGCCCGGATGAGCCTCGAGGAGAAGGTCGGCCAGCTCAACATGCCCTGCGTCTACGAGCGCGCGCTCGGGACGACGGTCGAGGAGAAGGCGGAGGGCGTCCGGGCCTTCGCCCTCGGGACGCACCTCGAGGGCATCGGGCCCGGCGGCGGGTTCTTCACCCTGCCGAACACGATCCTCCACGAGGGGCCGCGCCAGCAGGCCGAGTTCCTGAACGAGCTCCAGCGCCTCGCGGTCGAGAAGACGCGGCTCGGCATTCCGCTGCTGATCACCGAGGAGGGGACACACGGCCTCATGGCCTCCGGGGCCACGATCTTCCCCGAGGGGCCGGCTCTCGGGAGCACGTGGGACCTCGACCTCGTGGCCCGCGTGTACCGCGCGGCCGCGGCCGAGGCCCGCTCGGTGGGCGTCCACCAGCTCTTCACCCTCGTCATCGAGCCGAACCGCGACCCGCGCCTCGGCCGCAACCAGGAGGGCTACTCCGAGGACCCGTGGATGTGCGCCCGCTACGCGGAGACGATCGTGCAGGCCGTGCAGGGCGACGACGTGAGCGCGCCCGACCGCGTCGTCGCCGGCCTGTGCCACTACCCGGGGCAGTCGCAGCCGGTGTCGGGCCTCGAGCGGGGAGCGATGGAGGTGTCGGAGCGCAAGCTGCGGGCGATCTTCCTGCCGCCGTGGGAGGCGGGCGTCCGCGGGGCCCGCGCGCTCGGCGTGATGGCGACCTACCCGGCGATCGACGGCCTCCCGACCCACGGCTCGCGCTTCCTCCTGAGCGACGTCCTGCGCGGCGAGATGCGCTTCGAGGGCCTCGTCCTCTCCGAGGGCGGCGGCCTCGAGACGCTCGTCTACGAGGGCGTGGCGAGGAGCCAGAAGGAGGCGGGACAGCAGGCCCTGCGGGCCGGCCTCGACGTCGGCATCTCGCACGAGAGCGGCTTCCTGAAGGACCTCGTGGCCTCCGTGCGCGAGGGCGCCGTGCCGGAGACGCTCGTCGACCGCTCCGTTCGCCGGGTGCTGCGCCAGAAGATCCGTCTCGGCCTCTTCGAGCGCCACCAGGCCGACGTCGAGCGCGCGGTCCTCACGGTCCACTCGGCGGAGCACCAGGAGCTCGCCCTCGAGGCCGCCCGCGAGGGCGTCGTGCTGCTGAAGAACGAGGGCGGCCTCCTCCCGCTCGACCGCGCCCGGGTCCGGCGGATCGCGGTCGTGGGCCCGAACGCCGACGACGCGCTCAACCAGCTCGGCGACTACACCGCGAAGAAGGTGCTCCAGCCGGTGACGACGGTCCTCGCGGGGATCCGGGCCGCCGCGCCGAGGGCGGTGGTCACGCACGTGAAGGGCTGCGACGTGGTGGGCGACGCCGTCGACGAGATCGCGAGGGCCCGCGCGGCGGCCACCGCGGCCGACGTGGCGGTCGTGGTGGTGGGCGAGAACGAGTGGCAGAAGGAGAGCGGCGGGAAGCCCGTCGGGACGTCCGGCGAGGGGCGCGACGCGGCGACGCTCGAGCTGACCGGGCGGCAGGAGGAGCTCGTCCGCGCGGTCGCGTCGGCGGGGAAGCCGACGGTCGTCGTCCTCGTCAACGGCCGCCCCCTCGCGACACGCTGGATCGCCGCGAACGTGCCGGCCATCGTCGAGGCGTGGGTGCCGGGCGAGAAGGGCGGCCAGGCGGTGGCCGAGATCCTCTTCGGCGACCGCGACCCGTCGGGCAAGCTGCCCGTGAGCGTCCCGCGGCACGCGGGCCAGCTGCCGGTGACCTACGACCAGCCGCCGTCGAAGGCGTACTGGCTGAAGGACGGCTGGGGCAGCCGATACGCCGACCTCGAGGCGACGCCGCTCTTCCCGTTCGGCCACGGCCTCACCTACACGACGTTCGAGCTGTCCGGGCTCCGGCTGTCCGCCCCGGCCGTGCCGCGCGACGGGTCGCTCGACGTGACGTTCGACCTGCGCAACACGGGCCGCCGTGCGGGAACCGAGACCGTGCAGCTCTACGTCCGCGACCTCCTCTCGTCCGCCACGACGCCCGTGCAGCGGCTGCGCGGGTGGAAGCGGGTGAGGCTCGCTTCCGGGGAGAGCACCTCGGTCACCCTCACGCTCCCGACCCGCGACCTCACGCTCGTGAGCTCGGGCATGAGGCGGGTCGTCGAGCCCGGCGAGTTCGAGGTCATGGTCGGAACCTCCTCGGCCGACGTCCGGCTGCGGGGGACCTTTCTCGTGCGCTAAAGCCCGGCCCGGGGCCGGATCGGACGCGGGGGCGTCGTACATTGGCCGGCGCCTCGGCTCGCTGGGGGCCCTGACCTCTCCGCCGGCTCCCCGGGAGCGAGCGGTCCCTCCGGCGCATTGACGCCGGTTCGCGCGGCGGCGTATCGTCCCGGAGCCCGCGCTGACCACCGGAGGAGCCCATGCCCGTCGCCGCATTCGAGCCGAAGTACATGAAGATCGGCGTGCTCACGGCCGCCCTGCAGGAGCTGACCCCGCGCGAGAAGCGCGATCCCGACCCGGACCTCGCGGTCGAGGAGTGGGCGGCGTTCGCGCGCGAGGTCGGCGCGGACAACATGCAGCTCTCGGCGGCCCTGCACCCGACCGAGACGGACATCCCGGCCGAGGCGATGCTCGACCCGGTCGCGAACACCCTCGACCTGCGCAGGCCCTTCGACAAGGACCGCGCGAAGCGGGTGCAGAAGGCCCTCGACGCGAACCGGCTGGGGCTCTCGGACGTCGCGTACTTCGACAACATGCTGGTCGACGACAAGGCGAACCGGAAGAAGAAGCACGACTTCATGCGGCGGGTGTTCGAGGCGGCGAGCCTCCTCGGCACCGGCGCGGTGTGCGGCTTCGTCGGCCGGAACCAGAAGCTGTCGATGGACCAGAACCTCCTCGACTTCGAGGAGAGCTTCGTGCCGCTGCTCAAGGAGGCCAAGGCGCGCGGCCTCTCGTACCGGGTCGAGCAGTGCCCGATGCCGGGATGGACGACCGGCGACAACTGGCACAACAACATCGCCTACGTGCCGGGCACGTGGATCGCGCTCCACCGCATCTGCGAGAAGCACGGCGTCGGCGACCAGTTCCGCATCCATTACGACCCCTCGCACGCGATCCTGATGGGCCAGGACACGCGCTCGATCTTCCAGTACCTGAAGGACGAGGGCTACGGGTTCCTGATCGGCGGCTTCCACGTGAAGGGCCAGGTCACGGACGCGAAGGGCGTGGCCGCGTGGGGCTACGGCGGCCAGACGGTCGAGCGCGGCGACTGGAAGAACGGCCAGCCTTCCCCGAACCCGGCCGACCAGGCGAACGCGTGGAAGAAGCAGGTCGTGCTGTGCGAGCACGAGCTGCCGGGCACGGCGAGGCACGACCCGCTCGCGTACCTGCAGAACCGCACGGTCGACTGGCTCGACCACCAGCTCGCGGCCCGCGAGCTGCTCCCGCTCGACGTCGCGAACACCCACCTCGTCGTCGAGCACGAGTACCCGAAGGCGCGCATCCAGGACAAGGCGCGCCTCGCCCCGATCCTCGCCGGCTCGATCGCGTTCACCCGCAAGATCGACGAGGCCGCGGCCTGCATGTACGCGCTCCAGCACGAGGTCCTGAAGGCCCAGGGGATCCCGGTCCAGGGCCACGGCCGGCAGGCGTACCGCAGCTAGCGTCTCGACGGCGCCGCGCCACTCGCGCCCGGTCCGCCCGCTCGAACGGCGGCCGGGCGCGAGCCGTCTGCGGAGGGCGACCGCGCGCGGGCCGGCGAAGCCGTCAGGCGATCGAGCGGGCGGCCGGGCTCTGCGGGTGGAGGGCGAAGGCCTCGGCCGCCGCGACGCCGGCCTCGAGGCCGCGGAAGCGGTGCATCCGATCGTGCGCGGACCAGAACTCGTCCGGGTTCTGGCTCGCGTGCGCGTAGCACGCGGCCCTCTTCTTCTCCACGACCGCCGACACGTCGACCCGGTGGGTCGGGACGAACTGCTGGGACTGCTCGCCGCTCATCACTTCCCCGTAGTACAGGTCGAAGCGCCGACCGAGGGCGAGCCACGCGTCGTAGGCGAGGACGGACGCGATCCGGTGGTCGCGGTGGGTGTCGACGGGCCAGTGGGCGAGCAGGGCGTCCGGGCGTTCCTCTTCGATCGCGTGGCGTGCCTCGTCGTAGCGCGCGCGGGTCACCTCCGTCGCCCCGTCGACCTGCGAGAGAAACCGCGTCCGGGCGCCGAGGAGCGCGCAGGCCCTCCTCGCCTCCTCGGTGCGGATCGCGGCGGCCTCGTCGTGCGTCTTCCCCTCGATGCCGGCCTCGCCGCGCGTGAGGTAGAGGCAGACGACCTCGTGGCCCCGGGCGGTGAAGAGCGCGGCCACGCCGCCCGCCATCGACTCGGGGTCGTCCGGGTGCGCGCCGAAGAGGACGATCCTGAGGCGCCGGGCCCCGCCCTCGGCCGCGGCGACGGGGACGGGCAGGGCGAAGAGGCCCGCGGCGCCGGCCGCGGTCGCGCGCAGGACCTGACGGCGGGAGCGGAGGGTCATCGGGCCACCCGCAGCGCGTCGTCGCCCGCGAAGAAGGTCAGGATCCCGAGGACGACGAAGAGCGCGGCGGCGATCCAGCGCATCCACTTGAGGTTGACGCGGTGGGCGAGGGCCTCGCCGAGATAGACCGCCGGCACGTTGGCGATCATCATGCCGATCGTCGTGCCGGCGACCACCAGGGCGAGCGCGCGGTACCGCGCGGCGAGGGCGATCGTCGCGAGCTGGGTCTTGTCGCCCATCTCGACGACGAAGAAGGCGAAGAGCGTCGTCAGGAAGACCCCGCTCCCCGGCAGCTTGCGGTCCGCCTCGAGCTCGTCCGGCTTCAGGGTCCAGAGCCCGAAGACGACGAAGGACGCGGCGATCGTGAAGCGGAGGGTCGACGGCGAGACGAGCGTGGCGAGCCAGGCCCCGATCCAGCCGGCGAGGAAGTGGTTCGCGAGCGTGGCGACGAGGATGCCGAGCACGATCGGAAGAGGCCGCTTCAGCCTGGCGGCGAGGACGAACGAGAGCAGCTGCGTCTTGTCGCCCATCTCGGCCGCCGCCACGATGGCGGTCGAGACGACGAGCGGCTCGAGGGTCATCGCCGGCCTCCGTTCTGCCGCATCAGCACATGAACCCGCCGTCGACGATCAGCGTCGTGCCCGTGGTGAAGGCCGACTCGTCCGAGGCCAGGAAGAGGTACGCGGCCGCCATCTCCTCGGCCGTGCCGAGGCGGCCCATCGGCTGGCGCGCGACGAGCACGGCCATCGCCGCGTCGGGGTCGGGCGCTTCCTTCAGCCGCTCGCCGATCCAGGGGGTCATGGTCGTGCCGGGGCATACGGCGTTCACGCGGATGCCGTCCCTGACGTGGTCGAGGGCCATCGCCTTGGTGAGGCCGACGACCGCGAACTTCGTGGTGACGTAAGCGGCGCGGTCGGCCACGGCCCGCACGCCGGCGATCGACCCGGCGTTGACGATCGCTCCCCGCCGGCGGGGCACCATCACCGCGAGGGCGGCGCGGGACATGAGGTACGTGCCGCGCACGTTCACCGCCAGGAGCTTCTCGAACGTCGCCTCGTCGGTCGTCAGGACGGTGCCCGAGGCCCCGATGCCGGCGTTGTTGACGAGCACGTCGAGGGGGCCGAGAGCCGCCTCCGTCTCGCGCACGGCGCGCTCGCAGTCCGCGGCCCGCGAGACGTCGCAGGCGAGCGAGATCGCCCGCCCGCCGGCCGCGTTCGCCTCGCCGGCCACCGCTTCGGCCTTCTCCGCCGATACGTCGACCGCCGCGACCGCCGCGCCCTCGCGGGCGAACGCGAGCGCGGTCGCCCGCCCGATGCCCGAGCCCGCTCCCGTCACGAGCACGACCCGCCCGCGAAACCGCTCGCTCACGATCCCCTCCCGGGTGGACGGCCGTCAGTCGGTGTGGAAGACCTCTTCCATGTTCGCCCACCACTCGCCGGGCGCCCGCCCCTCGACCGGGCGCTGCATCGCGTCCATGAGGTCCCACCACGCGCGCATGCGGGGAGCGCGGGCGAGGG
The DNA here is from genome assembly GCA_046331285.1 of Vicinamibacteria bacterium. Lineage (GTDB taxonomy): Bacteria > Acidobacteriota > Vicinamibacteria > Fen-336 > Fen-336 > DATBSL01. The sequence continues at coordinate 8,926 of JAXLRD010000027.1, read as the reverse complement.
CGCGCATGCGCTCGTCGAACTCGCCGTCCGGCCCGTGATACTCGAAGTACGCGAAGAGCCTGCCGTCGAGGTGGTAGATCGAGTAGTTGCGGATGCCGGCCTCGCGGATGGCGCCGAGGATCTCGGGCCACACCGCGGCGTGGTGCCGCTTGTAGTCCTCGAGGACCTCCGGCCGCAGGCCGATCAGCTGTCCGAAGCGCTTCATGGTGCTCCTCCCCGGGACGCGCGGACGGCTACACGGACGCGACGACCTTCTGGCGCTGCGTCCCGAGCCCGTCCATCCCCAGCTCGACGACGTCGCCGACCTTCAGGAAGACGGGCGGCTTGAAGCCGAGGCCGACCCCGGGCGGCGTGCCGGTGCTGATGACGTCGCCCGGCAGCAGCGTCATGAAGCGGCTCAGGTAGGCGACGAGAGCCGGCACCTGGAAGACCATCTGCCGCGTGCTGCTGTTCTGGCGCACCGTGCCGTTCACCTTCAGCCACAGGCCGAGCTCGTGCGGGTTCGCGATCTCGTCGGGCGTCGCGAGGAACGGGCCGAGGGGGGCGAACGTGTCGTGGCTCTTGCCCTTCGACCAGTTGCCGCCGCGCTCGAGCTGGTCCTGCCGCTCGGAGTAGTCGTTGTGGAGGGCGTAGCCCGCCACGTGGGCGGGGGCGTCCGCCTCGGAGACGTAGCGGGCGCGCTTGCCGATCACCACGGCGAGCTCGACCTCCCAGTCGGTCTTCTCCGAGCCGCGCGGCATCACGAGGTCGTCGTCCGGGCCGCAGAGCGCCGTCGAGGACTTGAAGAAGATGATGGGCTCCGTCGGGATGGCGGCGCCCGTCTCCTTCGCGTGGTCCGCGTAGTTGAGGCCGATGCAGACGATCTTGCTGGGCCGCGCGACGACAGGCCCCCGGCGGACGGTGTCAGGCACGACCGGCGCCGAGGCGGCGTGGGCCTTCGCCCAGGCGGCGAGGCGCGCGAGGCCGTTCGACCCGAGGAAGGCCTCGTTCCAGTCCTCACCGAAGGCGGAGGCGTCGCGCCGCGTGCCGTCCGCGAGGAGGAGGCCCGGCTTCTCCTGTCCCGCCGCTCCGAACCGGATCAGCTTCATGATTCGCTCTCTTCCTGCTGCGCGTGGCGCCAGCGGTCGACCGCCACCGCCACGACGATGATCACGCCGATGAGGATCTCCTGGACGTACGTCGGCCAGCCCATCTGCTGGCTGCCGTTGCGCAGGAACGCCATGACGAGGGCGCCCACCATCGAGCCGAGGACGGTGCCCTCGCCGCCGTTGAGGCTGCCGCCGCCGATGACGACCGCGGCGATCACGTCGAGCTCGGTGCCGGCGGCCACCGTGGGATCGCCCTGCCGCAGCCGCGACATCTGCATCACCCCCGAGAGGCCGAAGAAGAGGCCGGCCACGGAGTAGACCGCGACCTTCAGCCGCTCGACGCCGATGCCGCACGCCCGCGCCGCCGCCTCGCTCGAGCCGAGGGCGAAGACGTGCCGGCCGAACACCGTGCGGCGGAGGACGAACGCCATCAGCAGCGCGAGCACGAGCGCGAGCCACACGCCGGGCGCGAACACCATCCACGCGGCGGGCGGGAAGGTGACGGCCAGCTCGTTCACCCAGGTCGGGGGCGGGTTCACCATCGTCTGGCTGGCCAGCCACTTGGCCACCCCGCGCGCGACGCCGAGCGTGCCGAGGGTCGCGATGAAGGGCACGACCCTGAGTCGGGTGATCGCGAGGCCGTTCACGACGCCGACGAGCGCTCCGGCGAGGACGCCGACGAGGACGCCCGCGAGCGGAGGCCAGCCGGCGCGGAGGGCGAGCGCGCACAGCACCCCGGAGAGGGCGATCGTCGAACCGACGGCGAGGTCGATGCCCCCGCCGACGATCACCAGGGTCATGCCGGTGGCGCCGATCGCCACGATGACGGTCTGGGCGAGGACGACCCGGAGGTTGTTCGTCGAGAGGTAGCGCTCCGGCGCCCCGCTCGCGACCGCGAAGAAGCCGACCACGAGGAGGAGGCCGAGGAGCGGGCCGAGCCGCATCAGTCGGCGGCGCCAGGGGCTGGTCATGACCCGATCGCGGCCTCCAGGATCGACTCCGGCGTCCACTCCGCGGCGGCCCGGGCGGGGGAGAGCCGGCCGCGGCTCATGACCGCCACCCGGTCGCACACGCCGAGGAGCTCCGGCACGTACGAGCTGACCATGAGGACGGCGCGGCCGGCGTCGGCCGCGGCGGCGATGCCGCGGTAGAGCGCGGCCTTGCTCGCCACGTCGACGCCGCGCGTCGGCTCGTCGAGGAGGAGGACGTCGGCCTCCTGGTGGACGAGGCGCGCGAAGGCCACCTTCTGCTGGTTGCCCCCGGAGAGCGTGCGGGCGGACTGGTCCGGGCCCCGCATCCGCACGCCGGCCTCCTCGGCGCGGGCCGCCGCCTGCCGCCGCTGCCGGGCGAGGTCGAGAACGCCGCCGCGGGCGCAGGACGAGAGGCGCGTCAGCGTGACGTTGTCGGCCACCGACAGGGTCAGCGCCAGGCCCTCGCCCTTGCGGTCCTCGCTCAGGTAGCCGAAGCCCTCGCGCAGCCGCTCGGCCGGCCGCGCTCGGCGGCGCGAGGCGGGGCGGCCCGGCCGCGTCACGCGCCCGGCGCGGGCCGGCGCGAGGCCGAAGAGCGCGCGCACCATCTCCGTGCGGCCGGAGCCCATGAGGCCGAAGATCCCGAGGATCTCCCCCCGCCTGAGCGTGAAGGAGGCCTCGTCGAGCCCGGGGGCGGCCAGGCCCTCGACCTCGAGCGCCGGCTCGTCCGCGGGCCGTCCCGCGCGGCGGGGGAAGAGCTCCGTGACGCTGCGCCCGACCATCATCGCGATGATCCGGTCGTTCGTCGTCCCGGCGAGCGAACCCGCGTCGACCGTCTTCCCGTCGCGCAGGACGGTGTAGGCCGAGGCCACGGCCCGCGTCTCCTCGAGGAAGTGGCTGATGTAGACGACGGCCACTCCGGCCGACGCGAGCCGCTTCACGCGGTCGAACAGGCGCTCGACGTCTCCCCGGGGCAGGCTGCTCGTCGGCTCGTCCATGAGGACGACCCGGGCCCCCGCCGCGATCGCGCGGCAGATCTCGACCACCTGGCGCGCGCCGATCGGGAGCTGGCCGACGATCGCGTCGGGATCGATCTCCGGGTGGCCGAAGTCCGCGAGCACCGCGGCCGTCGCCCGGCGGGCCTCTCTCCGGTCCCACAGCCCGCGCCGGGCCGGCTCGACGCCCATGAGAACGTTCTCGGCCACGCTGAGGTGCGGGAAGAGCGACAGCTCCTGGTGGATGAGGGCGATCCCCGCGGCCCGGGCGTCGCGCGGGTTGCGCGGCGCGTACGGCCGGCCCTCGACCTCGAGGCGGCCCGCGTCGGGCGCCAGGAGGCCGCCGACGATCGAAAGGAGGGTGCTCTTGCCCGCGCCGTTCTCGCCGACGAGGGCCATCACCTCGCCCGGCCGCACCTCGAGCGAGGCGCCGTCGAGGGCGTGGGTCGCTCCGAAGCGCTTCACGACGCCCGAGAGGCGGAGGGCGGGCGCCGTCATTCGCCCGGCTTGAGGTAGCGGTCGACCGGCGGGTGCAGGAGCGCCAGCGTGTCCGGCGCGTCGAGATTCTCCGCCGTGACCACCTTCACCGCGGTGTCGACGCGCTTCGGGACCGTCTTCCCCTGGAGGTGGTCGACGAGCGTCTCGACGGCGAGGCCGGCCATCCGGAACGGGTCCTGGAGGACGAACGCGTGGAGCTGCCCGCTGCGGATCGCTTCCTGGAACTCGGGGTTGCCGTCGAACCCGACGAAGGCGACCTTGCCCGCGAGCCCCGCGTCCTGGAGCGCCAGCAGCATGCCCGTGACCGCGGTCTCGTTCACCACCATCACGCCCCCGATGTCGCGGCCGAACCGGTTCAGGAGGTTCTCGCCGGCCCGCTTCGCCGTCTCCGGCGTCGGGCCCGCCCGCTGGTCCGTCGGCACGAGCTCGAGCCCGGGCCAGCGCTCCCGGAGCGCGGCTTCGAAGCCCTGCTCGCGCATCGTCGTGCTGGCCGAGCCCTCCTGGTAGCGCAGGAGGAGCACCTTGCCCTTGCCCTTCATCGCGCGGCCGAGGGCGTCGGCGCCGAGCCCGCCGCCCGCCACGTTGTCGGTCGCCACGAAGCTCACGATCGCGTCGGAGTCGAGGGCCGAGTCCATGACGACCGTCGGGGTGCCGAGCCGCTTCGCCTCCTCGACCGGGCGGACGAGCGCCTTCGCGTCGAGCGGGGCGAGGACGATGCCGTCCATGCCCTGGCTCGCGAAGCTCTCCACCACCTGCACCTGCTGCTCGCGGTCGTCCTCGCGGAGCGGGCCCTTCCACGTCAGCTCGACGTGGACGCCCTTCGCGGCGAGGTCCTCCCTGGCCTTCACGGCGCCGGCGTGGATCGTCCGCCAGAACTCGTGCGTCGTGCCCTTCGGCACGACCGCGACGCGGAACGGGCGCGCAGCACTGCCCTTCGGGGCCTCGGCCTTCCGGCAGGCGGGCAGCGCGACGACGGCCAGCGCGAGGAGGAGGGGAAGGGAAAGGCGTCTCTTCCAGGGGCGCGGGATCTCGGCCATGGTGAACCTCCTCGGCTGGACCGCCGCGGCGCGCCTGGGCGGTGCCCGCATTATGGGCCGGCGCGTCCCGGGTTTCCAAAGGACTCGCGGGGTATGATTCGCGCGAAACGGAGGGGCGATGCGCTGGGAAGGCCGCGAGACGAGCACCAACATCGAGGACCGCCGCGGCATGCGCGTGCCGGGCGGGCCGGCCGGCGGCGTCGGGTGCGTCGGGCTGCTGATCGTCCTCGTGATCTCCGTCCTGACGGGCGCCGACCCCCGCGCCCTTCTCGGCATCCTGGGCCTCGTCCAGCAGGTGTCGCCCCCGGCCCAGACGCAGCAGGCTCCGGTCGGTGCGCCGAGAGCGGGCGACAAGACGGCGCAGTTCGTGGGCGTCGTCCTCAAGGACACCGAGAACGCCTGGACCTCCGTGTTCCAGAAGATGGGCCGCTCCTACCAGGAGCCGAAGCTCGTCCTCTTCGACGGGCGGGTCTCCTCGGCCTGCGGCATGGCGTCGTCGGCGGTGGGACCCTTCTACTGCCCCGGCGACAGCAACGTGTACCTCGACACCGCCTTCTTCCGCGAGCTGTCGCAGCGGTTCGGGGCGCCGGGCGACTTCGCCGCGGCCTACGTCGTCGCCCACGAGGTCGGCCATCACGTCCAGAACCTGCTCGGCATCTCCGACCAGGTCGAGAACGCCCAGCGGCGGGCCCGCTCGCAGGAGCAGGCGAACGCGTACTCCGTCCGTCTCGAGCTGCAGGCCGACTGCTTCGCCGGCGTCTACGGGCACTTCAACCAGCAGTACCTCGATCCCGGCGACGTGGAGGAGGGCCTGCGGGCCGCCGCCGCGATCGGCGACGACAACATCCAGAAGCAGGCCCAGGGCTACGTGGCTCCCGAGTCGTTCACCCACGGCTCGTCGCAGATGCGCGTGCGCTGGCTGAAGCGCGGGCTCGACACGGGCGACCCCGGCGCGTGCGACACGTTCAAGGCGCCTCAGCTCTAGGCGCCGCCGACCGTGCCTGACGACCGCTCGCCCGCCGCGCTCAGCCGCCGCGGCGCGCTGCGGCGGATCGGGGCGACCTCGCTCGCGCTCGCCGGAGCGCGGGCGTGGCCCTCGCCGGAGCCCGCGCCGGCCGCGGTCCCGTCGCCGTCCGAGAAGCCCTACTGGATCGTGCGGGCCGACGGCTCGTTCGACCTCGTGACCCCGGCCATCCAGCTGCGCCAGTGCTACCCCGCGTTCGACGGCGCGCCCATCCGTCCGGTGTCGGTGAAGGTCGCTCCCGGCCCTCGCGGCACGACCGAGGCGACGTACCGCCTCGCCGACGGAGCCACGGTCCTGCTGCGCTTCCGCGAGACGGCCGACACCCTCGTCCTCGGCGCCGTCCTGCGCCGGATGCCGGACGCGCCCTCGGTCGTGCAGCCGCTCGTCGGGCGCGTCGAGGGCGCCGCGCGGCTGTTCCGGCAGGGCCTCGGATCCTCGGGCCCGAGCGGCTTCGTCGATCTCGACGAGGGGCCGGGGCTCTGGGCGCACGACAGCTACCTCGTGACGACGCTCCGCTCGGCGGCCGGGCCGTCGCTCGGCCTCGCCGCGCGGGACCACGGGCGGTTTCTCCAGAGGACGACGGTCTCGAACCGCCCGACGCGGCGCGGGCTGACGAACCGGCACCTCGAGACCGACCCCGTCTGGATCGAAGCCGGCTTCTCGACCGAGCGCGTGCCCGGCGGCGACGAGCTCGCCCTGCCGAACCTCCACCTGTTCTACCGTCCGACCGCCTGGCAGGCGTGCCGCGAAGCTGCCGAGGACCTGGCCCGCGCGACGAAGTCCCGGGGGGCCGCGCCGCCGCCGGCCTGCTGGTGCTCGTGGCACGACAAGGGGCCCGCCTTCGGGGCCGCGGACCTGCGCGAGCTGCTCGACGGGCTCGAGGCCCTCTCGCCGCGGCCCCCCATGGCCGCGATCCGGATCGACGCCGGCTACTGCCCGTCCCCGGGCGACTGGCTGATGCCGGGGCCGCGGTGGTCGGACGGCGGCCTGCAGGCGGCGTTCGATTCCATCCGCGCCCACGGCCTCGCCGCGGGCATCCAGGTCGCGCCTTTCGCGGTCGGCAGCCGCAGCCGCCTCTTCCGTGAGCACCCCGACTGGGTCCTCCGGACCCTCGACGGGCGCCCGCTCGTGCAGTCGCGGCGCTACGGCCCGGACGAGGGGCTCTCCGATCCCGAGCACTACGCCCTCGACGCGAGCCATCCCGAGGTCGTCGAGCAGCTGCGCACCGTCTTCCGGACGCTTCGGCAGTGGGGAGCGACCGTCTTCGCGACCGACCGGCTCGACTGGGGGCTCGCGGACAGCGCGCACCTCGCGCGGCACGACGCGGCGAAGACGTCGGTCGAGTCGTTCCGCGCGGTGCTGCAGGCGATCCGCGAGGAGATCGGGGAGAGCGCCTACTGGCTGGCCGGTCACGCGCCGTACGCCCCGTGCCTGGGCTACGTCGACGCCGTGCGCGTGGCGAACGACGCGTCGCCGGCCTGGAGCGAGTCCGCGCCGGGCGAGATGCTCCGGGAGACGGTCGCGTCCCAGTATGCGAACGGCGTTCTGTGGCGCAACGACCCGGACGCCGTGATCCTGCGGGAGGAGCGGACGTTCCTCTCGGACGACGAGGCGACGGCCCTGGCGCTGTGGGCCGGGATCCTCGGCGGTCCCGTGACCCTCCCGGACGTGCCGGACCGGCTGGCGTCGCCGAGGCTCGCGCTCTGGCGCTTCCTCGAGCCCGGAGACGGCGGCGTGGCGGCGTTTCCCTACTGGGAGCGCGAGCGTCGGGCTCTGCGCGTGGCGGTGCGCCGGTACGAGTCGACCGGCGGATTCGCCGTGTGCGCCCTGAATCCGCGTGCCGAGCCGGTCGTCGATCGCCTGGACTGCGCCGACCTCGTCGGCGGGCCCGAGGCCTTCGCGTGGGAGTGGGGGCCGGGACGCGCGGAGCCCCTCGGCCGGAGGCGCGACCTCGTCGTCGAGGCCCGTCCCCACGCGGCCCGGCTGTACTACCTCAGCGCGGCCGACGCGCCGCCGCCCGAAGGGCTGACGCTCGGCGGCAAGCTGCGGTAGCCTTCGCCATGCAGATCCTGACGCCCGGGAAGACGTGGGACGTGTGCGTCGTGGGCTCCGGCGCCGGCGGGGGGATGGCGGCGAAGGTGCTGGCCGAGGCCGGCGCCGAGGTGCTGCTGCTCGAGGCGGGGCAGCCCTGGGACGCGGCGAAGGACGGCGCGATGTTCGCCTGGAACTACGACTCGCCTCGCCGCGGCAAGGGGCACCGGGGCCGGCCGTTCGGGGAGTTCGACGGCTGCGTCGGCGGATGGGACATCGACGGCGAGCCGTACACGGTCGCGCCGGGGAGCCGCTTCCTGTGGTTCCGCGGGCGGATGCTCGGCGGCCGCACGAACCACTGGGGCCGCATCTCGCTGCGCTTCGGCCCGTGGGACTTCAAGGCCCGCAGCCGCGACGGCCTCGGCGACGACTGGCCGATCGGCTACGACGACATCAAGCCCTACTACGACCGCCTCGACCGCATGGTCGGCATCTTCGGGTCCAACGAGGGGATGGAGAACGAGCCGGACGGCGTCTTCATGCCGCCGCCCGCGCCGCGCTGCTACGAGACCGCCATCCAGAAGGCCGGGAAGAGCCTCGGCATCCCGGTCATCCCGTCGCGCCTGTCGATCCTGACGAAGCCGCTCGGCGACCGCCCGGCCTGCCACTACTGCAGCCAGTGCGGCCGCGGGTGCTCGACGGGCTCGAACTTCTCGACGCCCTCGGTGCTGCTGCCGCCGGCGCTCGCCACGGGAAAGCTCACGATCCGCACCGGCGCGATGGCCCGCGAGGTCACGACCGACGCCGAGGGCCTCGCGACCGGCGTCGCCTACGTGGACACGGCGACGGGAGAGGACCGTCACGCCCGGGCGCGGATCGTCGTGCTCGCGGCGAGCGCCTGCGAGTCGGCCCGGCTCCTCCTCAACTCGAAGGCGAGCCGCCACCCGAACGGCCTCGCGAACTCGAGCGGCGCGGTCGGCCGGTACCTCATGGACACGGTCGGCACGAGCGTCTCCGGCTTCGTGCCCGCCCTCCAGGACCTCCCGCCGCACAACTGCGACGGCACGGGCGGCATGCACGTCTACATCCCGTGGTGGCTCGACAACCGGACGCTCGACTTCCCGCGCGGCTACCACGTCGAGCTCGGCGGCGGCAAGCGGATGCCGGGCTACGGCTTCGGCGCCGGCATCGAGCAGATCCAGGGCGGCGGCTACGGCCCGGCGCTGAAGGAGGACTACCGCCGCTTCTACGGTGCCCACGTGAGCTTCTCCGGCCGCGGCGAGAT